>NZ_JBIUCI010000003.1:0-723420 GCF_044593635.1 Streptomyces sp. NPDC051913
CTGGCGTTGATTTTTGGCACGCTGTTGAGTTCTCAAGGAACGGACGCTTCCTTTGTACTCACCCGAGAGACTCTCTCAGGCTTTCCTCCGGGCTTTTCCCTTCGGTCTTGCGTTTCCGACTCTATCAGACCGTTTCTGGTTCCGATTTCCTCGGTGCTTTCCAGGTTCTCGCTTTCGCGTTTCCCTTTCCGGCGGTTCCGACTCTATCAGATCCTTTCGGGCCTGACTCCCAGTCAGCGGGGCTTGTCTTCCCGGCTGTTGGGCCGTTCCGACGAGTGAGACTTTAGCGGATTCCCGGCCCCCGAGCTAATCGGGGGTCCGCGTCCTTTCGAACGTGGATTCCTCATTTCGCGAATACGCACGACAATACGCACGACGACGGATCGTCGATTGTTTGCTGGTACCTGCGGAATGGCTGTCCGGGGACCGACCGGAGTCGGCTCTCACGTCGGACAACTCGGAGAACACTACGGACCAGGTCCGGCTGTGTCAACTCCACTCCGGAGGGGACCCTCCAGGCGTACTGTGGGGCGCATGACGACGCGTACGTACACCCAGCTGTGGTGGGCCGCCTGACGGCGGCCGGATCTACGTATGCACTCAACGGCCGCCGCTTCGGCGGCCGTTCTCGTATCTCCTCCGGAGCTCCAGGGGGACGGCCCGCGCAGGCGGCGGTCCCGACCAGGAGGTGGAGTAGAGATGACGCGGGTCTTCAGTGGGGTCAAGCCGACCGGGCATCTGACGCTGGGGAACTACCTGGGGGCCATGCAGCGGTGGGCTGCCGTGGACCAGCACCGGGCCGACGCGCTCTTCTGCGTCGTAGACCTGCACGCGCTGACCGTGGACCACGATCCGGCGCGGGTGCGGCGGCTCAGTCGGCAGGCGGCGACCCTGTTGCTAGCCACGGGGCTGGATCCGGAGCTGTGCACCGTCTTCGTACAGAGTCATGTGGACGAGCATGCGCGGCTGTCGTATGTGCTGGAGTGCGTGGCCACCGACGGTGAGATGCGGCGGATGATCCAGTACAAGGAGAAGGCCGCGCGGGAGCGGGAGCGTGGCGGAAGTGTGCGGCTGTCGTTGCTGACGTATCCCGTGCTGATGGCGGCGGACATCCTGGCGTACCGGACGGACGAGGTGCCGGTCGGGGACGACCAGACGCAGCATGTGGAGCTGGCGCGGGACATCGCGGTGCGGTTCAACCAGCGGTACGGCCATACGTTCGTGGTGCCTCGGGTCACGCGTCCCGGGGTGGCGGCTCGGGTCATGAATCTTCAGGATCCGGCGTCGAAGATGGGGAAGAGCGACGACGTCGGGCCCGGGATCGTCTATCTGCTGGACGAGCCGGACGTGGTGCGGAAGAAGGTCATGCGGGCGGTGACCGACAGTGGGGCCGAGGTCGTGTACGACCGGGAGGCTCGGCCCGGGGTGGCGAACCTGCTGGAGATCCTCGCGGCCTGCTCGGGTGGGAACCCCGAGGAACTGAGCGGTGTATATGAGTCGTACGGCGCCTTGAAGAAGGACACCGCGGACGCCGTGGTGGAGGTGCTGAGGCCCGTGCAGGAGAGGCACAAGGAGTTGTGCGCGGATCCTGGCTATGTGGAGGGGGTGCTGCGGGATGGTGCGGAGAAGGCCCGGGCGATGGCTCGGCCGACCGTGGATGCCGCGTATCGGGCGATCGGCTTGCTGCCGGCGGCTGCGGATATCGGCGTGAGCCTTTAGGGCGGGCGCGGGGCCGCCCCTCCCTGAGGTGGGGCGGCCGGTGCGGTCAGTTGTTGCCGGAGGCCAGTTCGCGGCTGCGGTCGCGGGCGGCTTCCAGGGCGGCGATGAGGGCCGCTCGTACGCCGTGGTTCTCGAGTTCACGGATGGCGTTGATCGTCGTACCCGCGGGGGACGTGACGTTCTCGCGGAGCTTGACGGGGTGTTCGCCGCTGTCGCGGAGCATCGTGGCCGCGCCGATCGCGGACTGGACGATGAGGTCGTGGGCCTTGTCGCGGGGCAGACCGAGCAGGATGCCGGCGTCCGTCATGGCTTCGACCAGGTAGAAGAAGTACGCCGGGCCGGAGCCGGAGAGGGCGGTGCAGGCGTCCTGCTGGGACTCGGGGACGCGGAGCGTCTTGCCGACGGCGCCGAAGATCTCCTCGGCGTGGGCGAGGTGGTCGGCGGTGGCGTGGCTGCCGGCGGAGATGACGGACATGGCCTCGTCGACGAGGGCGGGGGTGTTCGTCATGACGCGGACGACCGGCGTGCCCGCGGCGAGGCGCTCCTCGAAGAAGGAGGTGGGGATACCTGCCGCACCGCTGATGATCAGACGGTCGGCGGGGACGTGCGGGGCGAGTTCGTCCAGGAGGGTGCCCATGTCCTGCGGCTTGACCGTGAGGATCAGGGTGTCGGCGGTCTTGGCGGCCTCGGCGTTGGTGACCGGGGTGACTCCGTGGCGCGTGCGGAGTTCTTCGGCTCGCTCCTGTCGGCGGGCGGTGACGAGGAGGTCGGCCGGGGCCCAGCCGCCTCGGATCATTCCGCTGAGCAGGGCTTCGCCGATCTTGCCGGTGCCGAGGACTGCGACTTTCTGGGTCATGGCTGCGGGTGCCCTCCGGGGGTTGCGTCGTCCGGGGTTCATCCTCGCACCGGGCGTCGGGGTGTGGCTCGGCTGTCCGGTGGGCGGGACGTCCTGGTGGACGGCCGGGCGGGGTGTGGGCACCCGTGCGGCTACTGGGTCCTGCGCCTGAGGGTCGCGGCGCCGAGGCCCAGGACCAGCAGGGCGCAGCCGGCCACGATCAGGGCGTCGCGGACGAAGGCGGCGGTCATGTCGGTGTGCCTGAGGACCTCGTTCATGCCGTCGACGGCATAGGACATGGGGAGGACGTCGGAGATCGCCTCAAGGACCGGGTGCATGTTGTCCCGGGGCGTGAACAGGCCGCAGAGGAGGAGCTGGGGGAAGATCACGGCCGGCATGAACTGGACGGCCTGGAACTCGGAGGAGGCGAAAGCCGAGACGAAGAGGCCGAGGGCGGTGCCGAGGAGGGCGTCGAGCAGGGCGACCAGGAGGAGGAGCCAGGGGCTGCCGGTGACGTCGAGGCCGAGGCCCCAGAGGGCGAGGCCGGTGGCGAGGGCGGACTGGATGATCGCGAGGGTGCCGAAGGCGAGGGCGTAGCCGGCGATGAGGTCGCCTTTGCCGAGGGGCATGGCGAGGAGGCGTTCGAGGGTGCCGGAGGTGCGTTCGCGGAGGGTGGCGATGGAGGTGACGAGGAACATCGTGATCAGCGGGAAGATCCCGAGGAGGGAGGCGCCGATGTTGTCGAAGGTCTGCGGGCTGCCGTCGAAGACGTAGCGCAGCAGGAACAGCATCACGCAGGGCACCAGGATCATCAGCGCGATCGAGCGTGGGTCATGGCGGAGCTGGCGCAGGACGCGGGCTGCGGTGGCGAGGGTGCGGGAGGCGTTGAGGGCGCTGGTCGGGGCGGGGGTCACGGGCGTGGTGGTGGCGGTCGTGGTGCTCATCGGGTCGTCTCCTTGTCGTTCTCCTTCGTGTTCTCCCTCTTGTTCTCCGTCTTGTTCTCCTTGCGTCCGGCTGCGACCGCCTCGTCCACGAGGTGCAGGAAGGCGTCTTCGACGGTGTCGGAGCCGGTGCGGGTGCGCAGGGCGTCCGGGGTGTCGTCGGCGAGGATCTCGCCTTCGCGCATCAGGAGGAGGCGGTGGCAGCGCTCGGCCTCGTCCATGACGTGGGACGAGATGAGGAGGGTGGCGCCGCGCTGGGTGGCGATGTCGTGGAAGAGGTTCCAGAGGTCGCGGCGCAGGACGGGGTCCAGGCCGACGGTCGGTTCGTCGAGGACGAGGAGCTCGGGGGTGCCGAGGAGGGCCACGGCCAGGGAGACGCGGCTGCGTTGGCCGCCGGAGAGGTTGCCGGCGAGGGAGTCGGCGTGGCTGGTGAGGTCGACGTCGTGGATGACCCGGGTGACGTCGGTGCGGCGGCGGTCGGCGGCGGCGTGGCCGGGGGTGAGGATCGCGGCGAAGTAGTCGAGGTTCTGGCGGACGGTCAGGTCGTCGTAGACGGAGGGGGCTTGGGTGACGTAGCCGATGCGGGTGCGCAGGGTGGGGTGTCCCGCGGGGTGGCCGAGGACGTCGAGGGTGCCGGTGACCTTGGCCTGGGTGCCGACGACGGAGCGCATGAGAGTGGATTTTCCGCAGCCGGAGGGGCCGAGGAGGCCGGTGATCTGGCCGCGGGGAACGGTGAAGTCGAGGCCGCGCAGGACGGTGCGGGGGCCGCGGACGACGGTGAGGCCTTCGGCGTGGACGGCGGGGGTGTCGGGCGGACCGGACACATAATTCATCATGTGATGAATAATGCTCTCGGACCCCGAACTCGTCAAGCGGCGTGCGTGCGGCGGGCGCGGCAGCGCAGGCGCGTGCCGGCGTGATCGGAGGCAGGCGGTCCGGCCGGTGTGCCTCAAGAGCCCCCTGTGGCTCGGTGGAACGGGCTGCGCGATCAACTCCCCTTCCTGACCATGGGATTCAGTGCCGGGTACTCCCCCGACGCGGCACACCCACGCATCTCCCGATGGCTTCGCAACCGGAGGTGCTCCTGATATGCGTGTCCTGCGCGATGGTCTGTGCAAGGCCGATCTGTTCGCTTCCCTCGTCGTGTCTCTCGTGGCGCTGCCGCTGTGCGTAGGGGTCGCCATGGCATCGGGCGTGCCCGCCGAGCTGGGGCTGGTGACCGGGATCGTCGGCGGGCTGGTCGCCGGGCTGCTGCCTGGCAGCAGCCTCCGGGTGAGCGGGCCGGCGGCGGGGTTGACCGTGCTGGTGTACGAGGCCGTGCACCGGTACGGGGTCGGGGCGCTCGGCGTGCTGGTGCTCGGGGCCGGGCTGGTGCAGCTCGGGCTCGGGGTGCTGCGGCTCGGACGGTGGTTCAGGGCGGTGTCCGTGGCGGTCGTGCAGGGGATGTTCGCCGGGATCGGACTGGTCCTGGTCGCCGGTCAGGTCTATGCGCTGGGCGACGCGACCGCGCCCGGCGGCGGGCTCGCCAAGCTCTCCGGGCTGGTGTCGCTGCCTGCGCTGCTGGATCCGGTGGCGTTGTCAGTGGGGGGTGCCACAGTTGCCGTACTGCTGCTGTGGCCGCGTTGGGAGCGCGGGGCGCGTCTGGTGCCCGCGCCGCTGGTCGCGGTCGGCGTCGCGGCGGCGGTGACCGGGGTGTTCGGCCTGGACGTGCGGCGGGTCGAGGTGCGGGGGCTGCTGGCTGCCGTACGGCTCCCGGAGGCCGCGGATGTCGGCCGGCTGACGGAAGTGGGCGTGTTGGGGACGGTCGTGGCGTTCGCGCTGATCGCGTCGGCGGAGTCCCTGTTCAGCGCTGCGGCGGTGGACCGGCTGCATGACGGGCGGCGTACGGACTACGACCGTGAGCTGATCGCGCAGGGCGCGGGCAACGCGGTGTGCGGGGTGCTCGGGGCGTTGCCGATGACCGCGGTGATCGTGCGGAGCGCGACTGGGGGTGCCCCCTCCGGGGGAGTGCAGGCGGGGGCCCGGGCCAAGGCGTCGCGGGTGCTGCACGGGGTGTGGCTGCTGCTCTTCACGGTCGTCGTGCCCGGGGTGCTCGGGGTGATTCCGGTGGCGGCGCCGGCCGCGCTGCTGGTGCACGCCGGGTGCAGGCTCGTGCCGGTGCGGGAGGTGCGGGTGCTGTGGCGCGGGCATCGGGGGGAGGTGGTCGTGCTGGTGGTGACCGCGACGGCGATCGTCGTCGGCAATCTTTTCGAGGGGGTGTTGGTGGGGTTGGCGCTGGCGGTGGCGAAGATCGCGTGGGACACCAGCCACGTGCATGTGGAGACCGAGGACCGGGGCGAGGCGGGGCTGGTCGTCCGGGTGCTGGGGCATGCCACGTTCCTGCGGCTGCCGAAGCTGCTCGACGCGTTGGAGGCGTTGCCCCGCGACCGGGAGGTGCGGCTTGAGCTGGGCGGGCTGCGGCATCTGGACCACGCCTGCGCGGCGGCCCTGGAGGGATGGGCCGCCGGGCGGGGTCAGGCGTTGAGGGCGACGAACAGCTTCACGTCGTAGGTCTCCTCGACGATTCCGTCCGGGAACACCTGGAGCAGATGCCGGCGCTCCTCGGTGAGGAAGGCCGAGGTGTGTTCCTCGTCGGCGACCAGGAAGATCGAGTGGCTGCCGAGGTTGGCCAGGTGGGCGTCGACAGGGATGCGGCGGCTCCAGCGGACCGTGCGCTGGGTCAGGCCGAGGCGGCCGGTGGGGTCCACGACCCGGGCGCCGACGTTCCGCTGCTCGGCGGAGACGTCCACGGCGAAATGGCGCTGGATCCGCCGCGAGGCGTCGGCGATCCACGGCACGTCGTGGGCGTCGGTGTTCCACCACAGTGCGAGCGCGCCGCCCGGGCGCAGCACGCGGAAGGCCTCGGCGCCGGCGAGGTCCGGGTCGGTCCAGTGCCAGGCCTGGGCGTAGGTGACGAGGTCGAGGGAGGCGTCGGCCAGGGGAAGGGTGTTGCCGTTGCCGCGGACGATCGGTATGTCGGGGTGGCTGTGGCGGAACTGGGCGGCCATGCCGTCACCGGGTTCGACGGCGAGCACGTCGGCGCCACGGGCGTGCAGCAGGGCGGTGGCGATACCGGTGCCGGCGCCGATGTCCGCGACGCGGGCGCCGGTGAGGGACCGGCCCGCGAGGTCCTCCACGGCGTCGAAGAGGGCGGGCGGGTAGGAGGGGCGGTTCGCCGCGTACTGGGCTGCGGCGGCGTTGAAGGAGTGGGCACGGGCGGTGTGCGAGGAGGCCGTCGTCATACCGCCATGGTGGCGGAGGTGGGTGCGGGGTGCGGTGAGTTCTTGGTGAGAGGGGGTGCGGGGGCCGTGTGCGCTCAGGAGCGGCGGCGCTTCTTCGACGGGTTGCCGGTGCGGCGGGTGCTGCGCTTCTCGTACTGCTTGAGGGCCGTCTCGTACTCCTCGCGGTGGAGCTTCTCGCCCGGGGCCTCGGTGAGGGAGCGGAAGAAGTAGGCGAGGAGGGAGCCGACGAAGCCGATGGCCAGCAGGCCGCGCAGGGATGCCTGGCGGTCGGGGTCGGGGCGCTTGGTGAAGCCGTCCCAGGTGTGGCGGAAGGCCAGGGCGCTGCAGATCGCGAACATCACGACCATGAGGAGGGTGACGAAGCTGCCGATGTCGGCGATCGCGAGGCCCTCGTAGGCGAAGCGGAGGACGAGGCAGGAGGCGACGGCGGCGGCGAGGGATCCGATGGCGGCGCCCGTACGGCGGGCCGTGTAGCCGTGGTCATGGTCGACCCAGGTCGTGCCGAAGAACCGGATCGGCTCCGGGCGGGGACCGGGTGCGGAGCCCGCCGGGGTTTCCTGGGTGCCGTTGTCGTCGCTCACGCGTCGATTATGGCTCCGAGGCGGGCGCGGGCTCCGCGAGGGCTCAACAGCGGCCGGCCAGGTAGCCGTCACTGCCGGTCTAGTCGGTCAGTGGTGGTGGGTTCAGACCGAGCAGCGCGGACGGATGTAGCCGTCGCTGCCCGTGTTCACATAGGCGTCCGAGACGTACTTGCCGTTGGCGATGGAGTCCCAGATGTTGCTCGTACCGTACGGGCCCGTGATGGTCGTGCCGGGCGTCTGGCACAGGATCGCGACCTTCGCGCCCTCGGACAGCACGTCGACGATGGAGTAGGTGGTGCCCGGTCCACTGCGCACGTTGAGCCGCACCCCGGGCGCGACGGAGTAGTAGCGCACGGTCGTTGCCGAGGCCGTCGCCGTCACGGCGATCCCCTGCTCGGCGTCCTCGACCTCTTCGACACGGTCAACTGACATGAAAATCCTCCCCCGTGGAGCCCCACGCTTGTCGTGGGCCCCATTGATTCCCCCGCGGCGCGTCCCGAAACAGACGTGCGCGACTCGAACACAAACGCTAGCAAGCCGCCTCTGTCTCGTACGAGTCATCGACTAGGCTCCGTGCGTCGCGCACGCGGACGAACAGCACGGGGGTGGTCCCATGGCGCCACAGCAGAACACCGGAGCGGGCGCGGAAGCGGAACTTCCCGAATACGCCGGTCACTACCGCCTGGAAGCACGTCTCGGGTCCGGTGGCATGGGTGTCGTGCACCGTGCGCGCAGCGCCTCGGGGATGACGCTCGCGGTGAAGGTCGTACACGCCGAATTCGCCAGGGATCCCGAGTTCAGGGGACGTTTCCGGCAGGAGATCTCCGCGGCGCGCAGGGTCAGCGGGGCGTTCACCGCGCCCGTCGTCGACGCCGATCCGGAGGCGGAACGGCCCTGGATGGCCACCCTGTTCATCCCCGGGCCGACCCTCGCCGACGAGGTCAAGCGGAACGGCCCCATGCCCGCGGCCCAGTTGCGCCGGCTGATGGCGGGACTGGCCGAGGCGCTGCGCGACATCCACCGGGTCGGGGTCGTCCACCGGGATCTCAAGCCGAGCAACGTGCTGCTCGCCGAGGACGGGCCCAAGGTCATCGACTTCGGCATTTCTCGGCCAAAGGACAGCGAACTACGCACCGAGACGGGGAAGTTGATCGGCACCCCGCCTTTCATGGCGCCCGAGCAGTTCCGGCGACCGCGGGCCGTCGGCCCCGCCGCCGACATCTTCGCGCTGGGATCCGTGATGGTGCACGCGGCCACAGGTCGGGGGCCGTTCGACTCCGACAGCCCGTATGTCGTCGCCTACCAGGTCGTCCACGACGAGCCCGACCTGACCGACGTACCGGAGAATCTCGCGTCGCTGGTCGAGCGCTGTCTGGCCAAGGAACCCGAGGACCGGCCCACGCCCGACGAGTTGATGCGGGAGTTGCGGTCGGTCGCGGCCTCGTACGACACCCAGGTGTTCATCCCCACCCAGCGCACCGGCGAGACGCCCGGGCAGCCGGAACCGCCCCCCGTGAAGTCCAAGGAGAGACGGGGTGGCCGGCGGCCGGGCAAGCGGGCGCTGATCGGGGCCGGGGCTCTGGGCCTCGTCGCGCTGGCGGTGCTGGCCTCCGTCCAGTTCGTCGGCGACGGGGGCGCGAGTCCGCGGAGCAGCGCGGCACCGGCCACGTCCGCCGGGTTCAGCCCGTGGGCCACCCGGCCGAAAGGCGCGGAGGGCGGTCTGCCCCGGTGCTCGTACGGCGGCGGGCGGCTGCTGTGCGTGCAGAGCGGGCTGGTCACCGGTCTCGATCCGGCCGATGGCCAGGTGCTGTGGCGCCACTCGCTCGGCGACGGCGACTCCCCCAGCGAGCCGCCGGTCTTCTCCGGCGGCCTGGCGCACGTGGTGACCCACACGGGCCGACGGCTGCTCGCGCTCGATCCGGCGACGGGCACCACCCGCTGGAAGCTCGACCTGTCCACGTACCGGGGCTTCGCCTACGCCCGCGGGACGCTGCTGCTGACCGGCGCCGACGGCAGGGCCACCGGCGTCGACAGCGCGACGGGCGAGGTCAAGTGGCGCAAGCGGCTGCCCGGTTCGGCCGACGCGAGCTTCGCGCCGTTCCCGGACAGCGTCTGGGCGTACCGCACGACCAGATCCGCTGACGGAACCAGTACGCGTGTGACGCGAGTGGACCCGGCCTCGGGCGACGTCGAGCGGGACGACCGGCTGGCGGGGGCGCTGCGCCCCGTCGGCACCTCGGACGGCGGCGTCTTCTTCCTTGCCGACGGCGGCAGTTACGGCGAGACGAGCGCTGTGGTCCGTTACGACCTGGAGTCCGGGGCGGTGCGGCGCGTGTCACTGGGCGTACCCGTGGACCAGGCGCAGGCCACCGTGCGGGGCGACCGCGTCTGGCTGCTGGGCACGGGCGGCTCGCTGGTCGCCGTCGACATGAGCGCGAAGAAGCGGTTGTGGTCGCTCGAGACGGCCGTGAGCCAGGGTTCGGCACCGGTCGGCGACGGCCACCGGGTGTACGTCACCGCCCCCGACGGCCGGCTGCTCGCCGTCTCCGCCGCCGACGGCCGGCTGCTCGGGCAGACCCCGCCGCGGCTGGGCCCGCACGCGGACCGGGTGACGTCTTCACTGCCGGTACCCGTCCTCACGGACGGCCACGCCTACGCCACCGCCCCCGACGGCACCGTCTTCGCCGTAGACGCGCAGAACCCGTCGGCCTGGTAGCAGCTGAAAGGGCCGCCCCGAAAGCGGAGGCGGCCCCGTGGCTCAGAGCGTTCAGCCCAGCTTCGACACGTCCCGCACCGCGCCCTTGTCCGCGCTCGTGGCCATCGCCGCGTAGGCACGCAGCGCGGCCGAGACCTTGCGCTCACGGTTCTTGGGGACGTACGCCCCGCCCAGCG
Organism: Streptomyces sp. NPDC051913; assembly: GCF_044593635.1. Taxonomy (NCBI): domain Bacteria; kingdom Bacillati; phylum Actinomycetota; class Actinomycetes; order Kitasatosporales; family Streptomycetaceae; genus Streptomyces; species Streptomyces sp. NPDC051913. The sequence continues at coordinate 10,250 of NZ_JBIUCI010000003.1, forward strand.
CCTGCTCGCGGCGGGCGAGCTCGGCGTCGTCGACGAGGAGGTCGATCGTGCGGTTCGGGATGTCGATGCGGATGCGGTCGCCGTCCTCGACGAGGGCGATCGTGCCGCCGGCGGCGGCCTCCGGGGACGCGTGGCCGATCGACAGGCCCGAGGTGCCGCCGGAGAAGCGGCCGTCGGTGACGAGGGCGCAGGCCTTGCCGAGGCCGCGGCCCTTCAGGTACGAGGTCGGGTAGAGCATCTCCTGCATGCCCGGTCCGCCCTTGGGGCCCTCGTAGCGGATGACCACCACGTCGCCCTCCTTGATCTCCTTCAGGAGGATCTTCTGGACGGCCTCTTCCTGCGACTCGCAGACCACCGCCGGGCCCTCGAAGGTCCAGATGGACTCGTCGACGCCGGCCGTCTTCACGACACAGCCGTCGACCGCGAGGTTGCCCTTGAGGACCGCGAGGCCGCCGTCCTTGGAGTAGGCGTGTTCGGCGGAGCGGATGCAGCCGCCCGCCGCGTCCTCGTCCAGCGTGTCCCAGCGCTCCGACTGGGAGAAGGCCTCGGCGGAGCGGACGCAGCCCGGGGCCGCGTGCCACAGTTCCACCGCATCGGCGGAAGGGGAGCCGCCGCGGACGTCCCACGTCTTCAGCCAGTCCGCCAGGGACGGGCTGTGGACCGAGTGGACGTCCTCGTTGAGGAGGCCGGCGCGGTGCAGTTCGCCGAGCAGGGCCGGGATGCCGCCCGCGCGGTGCACGTCCTCCATGTAGTACGTGCGGTTCTTCGCGACGTTCGGCGCGACCTTCGCCAGGCAGGGCACGCGGCGCGAGACCGCGTTGATCTCGTCGAGGCCGAAGGGGACCTCCGCCTCCTGGGCCGCCGCCAGCAGGTGCAGGATCGTGTTGGTCGAGCCGCCCATGGCGATGTCCAGGGCCATCGCGTTCTCGAAGGCCGCGAAGGTGGCGATCGAACGCGGCAGGACCGTCTCGTCGTCCTGCTCGTAGTAGCGCCGGGTGATGTCCATGACCGTGCGGGCCGCGTCCTCGTACAGCCGGCGGCGGGCCGTGTGCGTGGCCAGGACCGAGCCGTTGCCGGGGAGCGAGAGGCCGATGGCCTCCGTCAGACAGTTCATCGAGTTGGCGGTGAACATGCCGGAACAGGAACCGCAGGTCGGACAGGCGTTCTCCTCGATGCGGAGGATGTCCTCGTCCGAGATCTTGTCGTTCACGGCGTCGGAGATCGCGTCGACCAGGTCGAGCGTGCGGACCGTGCCGTCCACCAGGGTGGCGCGGCCGGACTCCATCGGGCCGCCGGAGACGAAGACGGTCGGGATGTTCAGGCGCAGGGCCGCGTTGAGCATGCCCGGCGTGATCTTGTCGCAGTTGGAGATGCAGATCAGGGCGTCGGCGCAGTGGGCCTCGACCATGTACTCGACCGAGTCCGCGATCAGGTCGCGGGAGGGGAGGGAGTACAGCATGCCGCCGTGCCCCATCGCGATGCCGTCGTCCACCGCGATCGTGTTGAACTCGCGCGCGATGCCGCCGGCCTCGACGATCGCCTCGGAGACGATCCGGCCGACCGGCTGTAGGTGGGTGTGGCCCGGAACGAACTCGGTGAAGGAGTTCGCGACGGCGATGATCGGCTTGCGGCCGATGTCCGCACCGGGTACACCGGAGGCGCGCATAAGGGCGCGTGCGCCCGCCATGTTGCGGCCGTGGGTGACTGTGCGGGACCTCAGCTCGGGCATCGTCGCTCGCTCCTTCAGACAGTTGTGGCTGCTATCGAGCGTACGCCCGTCATCCAGGGAGCGGGACGAGGTGTCCGGGATACGGGACGCACATCTCGTGTTCAGGGCCCCGTCAGGTGCCCCTGCACCACCGGCGCCACCCGCGCGATGATCTGCTCCGCGTCCGCCGAGGCCAGCGGCTCCACCTTGATCACGTACCGGAGCATCGCGATCCCGACCAGCTGTGCGGCCGCCAGTTCGGCGCGCAGTTCCGCGTCCGGGGCGTCGAGCTCACCGGCGATGCGGCGCAGCAGCTGCGCGGAGACGAGGCGGCGGAAGACGGTGGCGGCGGCCTCGTTGTTGACCGCCGACCGGACGATCGCGAGCAGCGGCTTACGGGTCACCGGGTTCTCCCAGAGCCCGAAGAGCAGCCGGGTCATCCGCTCACCGACGTCGTCGATCGGCCCGTCGAGCACGGTGTCCCGCACGATCAGCGCCGGCGCGAAGGCCACCTCCACGGCCGCCTCGAAGACCTGCTCCTTGGTGCCGAAGTAGTGGTGGACCAGGGCCGAGTCCACCCCGGCGGCCTTGGCGATGCCGCGCACCGACGTCTTCTCGTACCCGCGCTCGGAGAACTCCTCGCGGGCGGCGGCCAGGATGCGGTCGCGGGTCCCGGCGGATTCCGTACGAGGAGGTCGGCCCCGGCGTCGCGCGGTCGCGCCGTCGGTCACGGCCGGGGCACCTTCACGGCCGACGCCAGATGGAGCCGGGTGAACGCCAGTGCCTCCGCCAGATCGGCCTCACGTTCGGCGCTGGACATCGCGCGCCGGGTGTTGACCTCGATGACGACATGGCCGTCGAAGCCGGTCAGGGCGAGACGTTCCAGCAGCTCGGCGCAGGGCTGGGTGCCGCGCCCGGGGACGAGGTGCTCGTCCTTGGCCGAGCCGCGCCCGTCGGCGAGATGGACGTGGCCGAGGCGGTCGCCCATGCGGTCGACCATCTCCATCGCGTCGGACCGGGCCGTCGCGGAATGGCTGAGGTCGATCGTGAAGTGCCGGTAGTCCTCTTTGGTGACGTCCCAGTCGGGGGCGTACGCGAGCATCTCGCGGTCGCGGTAGCGCCAGGGGTACATGTTCTCGACGGCGAACCGTACGTCCGTCTCGTTCGCCATCCGCCAGATCCCCTCGACGAAGTCGCGGGCGTACTGGCGCTGCCAGCGGAACGGGGGGTGGACGACGACCGTGCTCGCGCCCAGCTTCTCGGCGGCGGCCTGGGCGCGCTGGAGCTTGACCCAGGGGTCGGTGGACCAGACGCGCTGGGTGATGAGCAGGCAGGGGGCGTGCACGGCGAGGATCGGGATCCGGTGGTAGTCGCTCAGTCTGCGCAGGGCTTCCATGTCCTGGCTGACGGGGTCGGTCCACACCATGACCTCTACGCCGTCGTAGCCGAGGCGTGCGGCGATCTCGAAGGCCGTCGCCGTGGACTCCGGGTAGACGGAGGCCGTGGAGAGCGCCACCTTCGCATCCGGGATCCGTACGACTGGTTCTGCCACGGGGGTCAGCCTAAAGGTTTCGGGGGGTGGGGTGCGGGGTGCCTGTTCGCCGTTGTGGTCATTGCCATAGGCGGGTGCGGGTGCAGTGCGGTTGCTCGCGCCCCGCGGCGGAGCCGCACATGTCACAGCCCCGCGCTCCTCGGGTCGCTACACCGAACCCATGTGATCAAGTCGGCGCAGGATGACGCCTTCCCTGAGCGCCCACGGGCAGATCTCCAGCTTCTCCACCCCGAACAGGTCCATCGCGCCCTCCGCCACCAGGGCGCCCGCGAGGAGCTGTCCGGCTCGGCCCTCCGAGACTCCCGGGAGTTCGCTGCGCTGCGCCTCCGTCATGCCTGCCAGCTGGGGTACCCACGCCTCCAGGGACTCACGCTTCAGCTCGCGCTGGACGTAGAGGCCCTCGGCGGAGCGGGCGGCGCCGGCGAGGCGGGCCAGCTGCTTGAAGGTCTTGGAGGTGGCGACGACGTGGTCGGGGGCGCCGAAGCGGCTGAACTCGCCGACCGTGCGGGCGATCTGGGCGCGGACATGACGCCGCAGGGCCCTTATCGCCTCCGGGTCCGGCGGGTCGCCCGGCAGCCAGCCCGCGGTGAGGCGGCCGGCGCCGAGCGGCAGCGAGACCGCCGCGTCGGGCTCCTCGTCGATGCCGTACGCGATCTCCAGGCTGCCGCCGCCGATGTCGAGGACGAGCAGCTTCCCGGCCGACCAGCCGAACCAGCGGCGGGCGGCGAGGAAGGTGAGACGGGCTTCCTCGGCGCCGGTGAGGACCTGGAGCTCGACGCCGGTCTCGGCCTGCACGCGCGCGAGGACGTCGTCGGCGTTGCTGGCCTCGCGCACGGCGGAGGTGGCGAACGGCAGGAGATCCTCGACGCCCTTGTCCTCGGCGGCCTGGAGGGCCTCCTTGACGACCGCGATCAGCCGGTCGACCCCTTCGGGGCTCACGGCCCCGGCCTCGTCGAGGAGTTGGGCCAGGCGCAGCTCCACCTTGTGCGAGTGCGCGGGCAGCGGGCGCGCGCCAGGGTGTGCATCCACCACCAGCAGATGCACCGTGTTCGATCCCACGTCGAGGACACCGAGTCTCATGTACGGAACGCTACTGCCAGCCGGGCCGGGCGCCGTCCCCGGAGCCGTCCTGGGCGACTTACCCTGGACGCGTGCCAAAGACCAAAAAGGCGAAGAATGAGCAGGCCGCCACGGCCTCCGAGACTTCTTCGCGGGCGAAGTCGCAGGTGAAGTCGTCGGGACAGGCGTCCGGGCAGGCGTCGGTGCAGTCATCGGCGGACTCCCAGAAGACGCAGCTGATGACCGAGGTGAAGTCGCCGAAGATGTCGAAGAAGGCCCGGGCCGCGGACGAGAAGGGGCTCGACTTCGCGCGCGCGTGGGTGGAATTCCCTGATCCGGCAGACGACGAGCAGGTCTTCCGGTGCGATCTGACATGGCTGACCTCTCGCTGGAACTGCATCTTCGGCAGCGGCTGCCAGGGCATCCAGGCGGGCCGCGCGGACGACGGGTGCTGCACGCTCGGGGCGCACTTCTCCGACGAGGACGACGAGAGGCGGGTGGCCGGTCATGTGGCCAGGCTCACGCCGGAGATCTGGCAGTTCCACGACGAGGGCACCGAGCACGGCTGGATCTCGGAGGACGAGGACGGCGACCGGCAGACCCGCCCCTACCAGGGTTCGTGCATCTTCCAGAACCGTCCCGGCTTCGCCGGCGGCGCGGGCTGCTCGCTGCACATCCTGGCCATAAAGGAGGGCCGCGAGCCGCTGGAGACCAAGCCGGACGTCTGCTGGCAGCTTCCGGTGCGGCGGACGTACGAGTGGATCGACCGGCCCGACGACACCCGGGTGCTCCAGGTGTCGATCGGTGAGTACGACCGGCGCGGCTGGGGTCCGGGCGGCCATGACCTGCACTGGTGGTGCACGTCGGCGACCTCGGCGCACGGCGCGGGCGACCCGGTGTACGTGTCCTACGGCCCGGAGCTGACCGAGATGATGGGCAAGGCCGGCTACGACCGCCTGGTCGAGCTGTGCGAGGAGCGGCTGGCCTCGCAGCTGCCCCTGCTGGCGCCGCATCCCGCGGATCCGGCGGGCTGAGGGGCCTCTCGCGCGGGACTGCGGGCGTCTCCGAATCGCCCCGTGGGCTGACCGCTCCATTCAGCGACCGGTCTACGACGTCGACGGGCTCGGGTCGCCGCTGTCGCTGGGCGGCGGGGTCGAGCTCGCCGGGTCCGAGGGTGCCGGGTCCGTAGGGGTCGGGTCCGGGTCGGACGACGAGGGCGGCGGGTCGCTCGGGCTCGGGTCCGTGGGTGCCGAGGTCGTGGGCGTCGGGTCGGGGTCGGAGGACGAGGGCGGCGGGTCGGCGGGGGTGCCGGGGTCGGTCGGGGTGGGCGCGGTGCCGTAGCCCTCGATGGAGACGACGGCTCCGGCCGGTGACACGGCCACCCGCGCGCTCCAGTAGCCCGACGGCTCGCGCAGATGGTCCACGTACACCTTGATCGTCAACGCTTCGCCGGGAGCGAGGGTTCCCGAGGACTGACTGAGGTAGAGCCAGGAGGCGCCGGTGGTCGCGGACCAGCGGACCGGGGTGTCGCCGGTGGCGGTGAGGGTGATCAGCGTGGTGTCGCCGCTGTTGCCGGCCGCCACTTCCAGATGACCGGCGCCCTTCCTGCCCGCGCCGGTGACGCTGATGACCTCCACGGACACATCGTGCTTGGTGCCCTTGGTGAAGCGGTCGCCGGGCCGGATGCTGGCGTTGGCCGCGTTCTCGTAGCCGTCGCCGACCGCCTCGCCGTCCAGGCCGCCCGGGCCGCTCGCCTCACTGGCGGAGGCCGAGCGGCCCTCGGTGCCCTCGGCGGTGGGCGTGCCCCGGTAGGCGGCCCACAGCGCCAGCACCGGGGCGGCGACGACGGTGGCGACGACGGTCGTGGTCACGGCACGCGCGCGGAGGCGGTCGCGGCGGGCCGCGCGGTCCTTCGGGTCCATCGGAAAGCCACGCCGGTCGAAGCGCGGCGCGGCGGCGCCCCGCGCGCGCGGGAGGTGCGCCATGGCGACGTGCAGGGTCGCGCGGGGCGCCTCCAGGACGGGCAGCTCCGAGGGGGTGACGCTCGCGCCGGGCCAGCGGCCGCTGACCGCGCGCTCGGCGGTACGGCGGCAGCGCGGGCAGTCGTCGACGTGCCGGACGAGTTCGCGGCGCACGGCCGTGCTGAGCACCAGCTGGTGGTCGCCGGTGAGGCGGGCGACGCCCGGGCAGGTGCCGGTCTCCACGACGGCGAGGGCCGCGCGGGTGCGCTCGACCTCGCAGGCGGCTGCGGCGAGCAGTTCACGGGCGGCGCTCAGGTCCATGCCGAGGACGGCGGCCACCTCGTGGGCGGCGAGGTGGTGGCGCACGGCGAGTTCGAGGGCCTCGCGCTGCTCCGGGGTGGTGCCGGCCGCCTCCGGCCAGGCGAGCAGGGCGAGTTCACGCCGGCGCTCCTCCTGGACCTGCTCGGAGACGGGTGGGCCGGCCGGGGCCCGGTGCGGGGTGTGACGGCCCGCCGCGTGGGTGGCCTGACGTTTCTGCTTGGCCTCGGCCAGCTTGCGCAGACAGGCCCAGCGGGCCAGCGCGTACAGCCAGGCCCGGCGGTCGCCGGCCGCGTCCGGGCCGCGGCGCTTCTCAGCGAGGGCCAGGACGTCGCCCAGGGCGGCGGTGGCGGCGTCGTGGTCGCACAGCACGGACAGGCAGTAGGTGAACAGGCCGTCCAGGTAAGGCTCGTAGCGCGCGGGCGTGCGCTGCGCGAGCGTGCGCGCGGCACCGCGGTCGCGCGCCTCCCGTTGCGCCCGATGTGCGCCGGTGGTGCGGGTCGAGGTCTGCGGACTGCTGCTCATCACCCGTGGACCGTAGGACGCGGCAGTTGGCCCCTTCCCGCACCTTGAGCACTTTTACTCCGTACGGGTGAAACGATCCCTCATAAGGGGACAGGAGCCCTCTGTTCCGGCGATCTGAGTGTGACGTACGCCATTTCCTGAGTAGCCGTACTCATGTCCGGTTCACCGCGCGCTCACAGACTTCGGGCATGAGACGAATTTCCCTGATGCCGCTGGCGGCACTGACCGTGCTGTGCGGGCTCACGCTCGCGGGATGCGGAACCGAACGGGTGGGCGACCCGCGCGCGAAGGCCGACGTGGACCATGTCCGGGCGGGTTCCTCCGCCTCCTCCGCCTCGCCCACCACCCGGCCCGACCCGGCCGACGACGAGTCCGGCGACTCCGAGTTCCTCGCGTTCATGATGCTCCTCAACACGGTCGCCGAGCCGTGCCTGCCGGAGCTTCCGACCGCGGTGCCCCCGGAGGAGTCGGAAGCCATGGAAGAGATCCCTTCCGATGCGCCCCTCCCCGACGAACTGCCCCTGCCCGACGAGCCGCCGCCCACGAGTGAGCCGCGCGACCCCGAGGAGGCCTTCCAGGAGATCGAGCTGAGCTCCGTCGAGAAGTGCGACGCCGACCAGCACGTCCGTCGCATCTCGAAGGCCCTCGCCGCCGGCCCCGCCGACCCGGCACCGGGCGGCGTCGCCGCGGTCCTGCGCGGGCTCGGTTACCTCGACGAGCGCATCGACGGCCCGCAACGCGCGCGTGATGGCGTCGAGTTCACGCTCGACCTGCGGGTGATGGGCGGCTCGCTGTGCCTGTCCGGCACCACCACCGGCACGAAGACCACGATCGAGCCGTACGGCGCCGACGTGGAGGTCGACTGCACACAGGTGCGGAGGTGAGGCGCCTCTTCACGAGGGTGAGGGGGCGCGGAGACTGAGCCCTGGCGGACGTTGTCAGTGCGGGCGGCTACGGTTTCGTCATGGCTGCCCGTACGAAGACCGCCAAGGACCGCCCCGCCTTCCGCTGCACGGAGTGCGGCTGGCAGACGGCGAAGTGGCTCGGCCGCTGCCCCGAATGCCAGGCATGGGGCACGGTCGAGGAGTACGGCGCGCCCGCGGTGCGTACGACGGCACCCGGCCGCGTCACCACCTCCGCCGTGCCCATCGGCCAGGTCGACGGCCGTCAGGCCACCGCCCGCTCCACCGGTGTACCCGAGCTGGACCGTGTCCTGGGCGGCGGACTCGTCCCGGGCGCGGTCGTGCTGCTGGCGGGCGAGCCCGGAGTCGGCAAGTCCACGCTCCTCCTCGACGTGGCCGCCAAGTCGGCGAGCGCCGAGCACCGCACCTTGTACGTCACCGGCGAGGAGTCGGCCAGCCAGGTCCGGCTGCGCGCCGACCGCATCAAGGCCATCGACGACCATCTGTATCTCGCCGCCGAGACCGACCTGGCCGCCGTCCTCGGCCACTTGGACGCGGTGAAGCCCTCCCTGCTCATCCTGGACTCCGTACAGACGGTGGCCTCACCGGAGATCGACGGCGCCCCCGGCGGCATGGCCCAGGTGCGCGAGGTGGCGGGCGCGCTCATCCGGGCCTCCAAGGACCGCGGCATGTCCACCCTCCTGGTGGGCCATGTCACGAAGGACGGCGCGATCGCGGGCCCGCGTCTGCTGGAGCACCTGGTGGACGTGGTGCTCTCCTTCGAGGGCGACCGGCACGCGCGCCTGCGCCTGGTCCGGGGCGTCAAGAACCGGTACGGCGCGACGGACGAGGTCGGCTGCTTCGAACTGCACGACGAGGGCATTACCGGCCTTGCCGACCCAAGCGGACTTTTCCTGACCCGTCGTGACGAACCGGTCCCCGGCACCTGTCTGACGGTCACCCTGGAAGGCCGCCGCCCCCTGGTGGCCGAGGTCCAGGCGCTGACGGTCGACTCGCAGATCCCCTCCCCCAGGCGCACCACCTCCGGCCTGGAGACCTCCCGCGTCTCGATGATGCTGGCCGTCCTCGAGCAGCGGGGCCGGATCAGCGCCCTCGGCAAGCGGGACATCTACTCCGCGACGGTCGGCGGGGTGAAGCTCTCGGAGCCCGCCGCGGACCTGGCCATCGCCCTCGCGCTGGCCTCCGCGGCGAGCGACACCCCGCTGCCCAAGAACCTCGTCGCGATCGGCGAAGTGGGCCTCGCGGGCGAGGTCAGACGGGTGACGGGCGTCCAGCGCCGCCTGGCCGAGGCGCACCGTCTGGGCTTCACCCACGCACTCGTGCCGGGCGACCCCGGCAAGATCCCTCCCGGCATGAAGGTCCTGGAAGTCGCCGACATAGGAGACGCCCTGAGAGTCCTTCCGCGCTCGCGTCGGCGAGAGGCCCCACAGGACGCGGAGGAGCGCCGGTAGACTTTGCCCTGGTCTCGCCCGTCCGTACGAACCGAATGTGCGAAGCGGGGGCACCAGAAGAACCTGCGACCGGAGGAGTGCAGTGGCAGCCAACGACCGGGCAGCAGCTCCCGGAAAGTCCGGCGGGAGCTCCGGTGCCGATGGCCTGATGCGCGCCTCACTGAGCGCCGTGGCACCCGGCACGGCCCTGCGCGACGGCCTGGAGCGGATTCTCCGCGGCAACACGGGCGGGCTCATCGTGCTCGGATTCGACAAGACGGTGGAGCCGATGTGCACGGGCGGTTTCGTCCTGGACGTCGAGTTCACGGCCACGCGCCTGCGTGAGCTGTGCAAGCTGGACGGCGGCATCGTGCTCTCCACGGACGGCTCGAAGATCCTGCGGGCCGGCGTCCAGCTGGTCCCGGACCCGACGATCCCGACGGAGGAGACGGGCACCCGCCACCGCACCGCGGACCGTGTCTCCAAGCAGGTCGGCTTCCCGGTCGTCTCGGTCTCCCAGTCGATGCGTCTGATCGCCCTCTACGTGGACGGCCAGCGCCGCGTCCTGGAGGACTCCGCGGCGATCCTGTCCCGCGCGAACCAGGCCCTGGCGACCCTGGAGCGCTACAAGCTCCGCCTGGACGAGGTCGCGGGCACGCTGTCGGCGCTGGAGATCGAGGACCTGGTCACGGTCAGGGACGTCTCGGCGGTGGCCCAGCGCCTGGAGATGGTCCGCCGGATCGCCACGGAGATCGCCGAGTACGTCGTCGAACTCGGCACCGACGGCCGCCTCCTGGCCCTCCAGCTCGACGAGCTGATCGCGGGCGTCGAGCCGGAACGTGAGCTGGTCGTCCGGGACTACGTCCCCGAGCCCACCGCCAAGCGCTCCCGCACGGTGGAAGAGGCCCTGTACGAACTCGACGCCCTCACCCACGCGGAGCTGCTCGAACTCCAGACGGTGGCAAGGGCGTTGGGCTACACGGGTTCACCGGAGGCGTTGGACTCGGCGGTGTCCCCGCGGGGCTTCCGCCTGCTGGCGAAGGTCCCGAGGCTCCCCGGCGCGATCATCGACCGCCTGGTGGAACACTTCGGCGGCCTGCAGAAGCTCCTCGCCGCGAGCGTGGACGACTTGCAGACGGTCGACGGGGTCGGCGAGGCGAGGGCGAGAAGCGTCCGCGAGGGCCTGTCGAGGTTGGCGGAGAGCTCCATCCTGGAGCGGTACGTGTAACAGCCGACCGCGCCCGCCCCTCAGTCGCTCTCCAGCACGAACGACGTCTGCACCTTCGCGAACCCGGGCGCGGCCAGCTCCACCAGATACGTCCCTGCCCCCGCCACCCCGGCCGGCGGCGTCGCGCACTGCGGCGCGCTCGGCTTGCGGTCCCACTTCACGGTGTACGTGATGCTGCTGCCGGCCGGCGCCCGGAACACCAGGCTCCCCGCGGTCTTCGGGCAGTCGGCGGACGACCAGTAGTCGTCGTCCTCCGCGGCCTGAGTGATCGTCAACACCGCGCTCTTCGGCCCGAGATCGACCTTGCAGTCGCCGCCCGAGGTGTTCTCCGCGGTCACCAGCAGGGTGGGCGTCTCACCGGGCTCGTACCCGTTGTGGAGGCTGCGTACGGTCAACTTCACCGCGCCCGGCGTGCAGTTGGGCAGGGTGGAGCCCGCAGGCACCGTGTCGTTCTGACCGACACCGCTGCCCGCACCGCTGCCGGCCGCCCCGCCCGTGTCGCCTGAACCGGAGCCGCCGGACGCGCCGGAACCCTCCGTTGACCCGGAGCCGTCACCGGACGCGTCGTCGGACCCCGATCCACCGGAGTCCCCGCCACCGCTCGACTCGTCGCGCCCGCCCGGGGCTTGGCTGATCGCCGGCCCGGAACTCGTCGGCCCAGGGGTGATGGAGGTCGCGGGATTCTTGCCGTTGGTCCCGTCGGCGCCGTTCTTGCCACCACCGCCGCCCGAGGTCACCACCCACGCGATCAGCAGCGCCAACAGGGCCAACACAGACAGCAGTACGGCCCTCCGACGCCAGTAGATGGTGGAGGGAAGCGGCCCGACCGGATTGCGCAGAGATCCCACGGCGCAAACTGTACGAGAGATCGGCGCCTGCGCTGCCCCTACCCGCCGCGGGAGATCACAACTTTTCCGGATCATCGTTCCGGACGCGGGTGTTCCACCCCCGCCTTTCCCCGGGTGCGGCTGAGCCTCAGGGGTGGCGGTGCCCCCGCGCCCCCTCCCCCGCATGGCAGGATCGGAAGGCCATGACTGCGCCCATCACCCAGCCCCCCGCCCCCTCCGAAGCCGAAGCCGCCGCCGAAGCCGAAGCAGCAGCCGGGCATGCGGCCCGAGCCGACGCCCCCGCCGACGCCCCTGCCGGAGAGCATCTGCACGCCCCCGTCATCGACTGGTTCGACGAGCACGCCCGTGATCTGCCCTGGCGGCGCCCCGAGGCCGGGCCGTGGGGGGTGATGGTCAGCGAGTTCATGCTTCAGCAGACGCCGGTCAGCCGCGTCCTGCCGGTCTACGAGCAGTGGGTGGCCCGCTGGCCGCGCCCCGCCGACCTCGCCCAGGAGGCGCCCGGCGAGGCCGTGCGCGCCTGGGGCCGGCTCGGGTATCCGCGGCGGGCGCTGCGTCTGCACGGCGCCGCCGTCGCGATAACGGAACGGCACGGCGGTGACGTACCCACCGACCACGCCCAGCTGCTCGCGCTGCCCGGCATCGGCGAGTACACGGCGGCGGCCGTCGCCTCCTTCGCCTACGGGCAGCGGCACGCGGTCCTCGACACCAACGTCCGGCGGGTCTTCGCGCGGGCCGTCACCGGAGTGCAGTACCCGCCGAACGCCACCACCGCGGCCGAACGCAAGCTGGCCCGCGCCCTGTTGCCGGCGGACGAGCCCACCGCGTCCCGCTGGGCCGCCGCGTCCATGGAGCTCGGCGCGCTGGTGTGCACCGCCAAGAACGAGTCCTGCCACCGCTGCCCGATCGCCGCGCAGTGCGCCTGGCGGCTGGCGGGCAAGCCCGAGCACGACGGTCCGCCGCGGCGCGGACAGACGTACGCCGGCACCGACCGCCAGGTGCGCGGCAAGCTGCTGGCCGTCCTGCGCGAGGCACACGCGCCCGTGCCGCAGGCCGCGCTCGACCGGGTCTGGCACGAGCCGGTGCAGCGCGCCCGGGCCCTGGACGGGCTCGTCGCGGACGGGCTCGTGGAGCCCCTGTCGGGCGGTTTGTATCGGCTGCCGTTGACGTAACGCCGCACAGACACCGCCCCAAATCCCCCCGAACCGGCGCTATTCGCTGCGCCGGTTTACCCCTTTCCTGCTTCCGTTACACAACCGACGGACAGCCGAGGGCTAGCCGCGCGCTGCTCCGCACAGCCCCGTGACAACCGCTCCGTAGCTTCATTGGCGTACCGCAGGACGGCGGCACACAGGCAATGAGGAACCGGCGGCAGGCAAGTCGGAAACGGGGATGGAGGCGGTCGATCATGGCGCAGGGAGAGGTGCTCGAGTTCGAGGAGTACGTCCGCACCCGGCAGGACGCGTTGCTGCGCAGCGCCCGTCGCCTGGTCCCGGACCCGATCGACGCGCAGGACCTGCTGCAGACGGCGCTGGCCCGGACGTACGGCCGCTGGGAGACCATCGAGGACAAGCGGCTCGCGGACGCCTATCTGCGCCGGGTCATGATCAACACCCGGACCGAGTGGTGGCGGGCCCGCAAGCTGGAGGAGGTGCCGACCGAGCAGCTCCCGGACGCCTCGGTCGACGACGCCACCGAGCAGCACGCGGACCGCGCCCTGCTGATGGACATCATGAAGGTGCTCGCCCCCAAGCAGCGTTCCGTGGTCGTCCTGCGACACTGGGAGCAGATGTCCACGGAGGAGACGGCCGCCGCCCTCGGCATGTCGGCCGGAACGGTCAAGAGCACGCTGCACCGGGCCCTCGCCCGGCTCCGTGAGGAGCTGGAGAGCCGCGATCTGGACGCACGCGCGCTGGAGCGTGAGGAGCGGGAGCGTTGCACGGCGGCCTGACCGACAGGGCTCGCGGCGCCGACGGGACATTCGGCGCCGACCCCGACCCCGTACCGGGGCGGGGCGCTTTCCAGGCGGCGATGACGGCGGTGGCCGTACTCGCCGCCCTCGCCCTTTTCGTCTCCGCCTGCGCCACCGGCGGCACCGGCACGCGCGACGAGGGCCCGGCCCATGTCGAGACCTCGGCCGGCTCGGAGATGGCGGCAGGCGCCGCACCCTCGGCGACGGCCTCGTACTCCGGCAATCTGACCAAGACCGAGGCCGCCCAGCTGCTCAAGGACGACCCCGCGGTCTCGGCCGAGGTCAAGAACGACCTCCAGCCCTGCACCGGCGACGACCCGCCCGTCGACGTGACCTCCGGGGACCTGACCGGCGGCACCGCGCGCGACGTCGTGGTCAACGTGCTGACCTGCGGCGACATCATCGGCATAGGGGCGTACGTGTATCGCCTCCAGGACGGCGCGTACGAGAATGTGTTCAAGGCCGAGGAGCCTCCGGTCTACGCGCAGATCGACCGGGGTGACCTGGTGGTGGACAAGCAGGTGTACGAGAAGGGCGACGCGGTGGCGGCACCCTCCGGCGAGTACGTGTTCATCTACCACTGGACGGCGGGCCGGTTCGTCAAGCGCTGGGACCAGTACAGCGAGTACGGCGAGACGTCCGACGGACCCTCCGAGGACACGCCGAGTCCGGTGCCGACGACCTGAATCTCGAAATCGCCCCGGATCCCGTGAACCGATCGGGCCCTCCGGAACGATCACCTTGCAAGACCGAAGCAGACGACCCGGACGACCAAGACCGAACCAGACGACCAAGGACAGAGAGCAGCGGGATGGCAGACCAGACTCACGTTCTGTTCGTCGAGGACGACGACGTCATCCGCGAGGCCACCCAGCTCGCCCTGGAGCGGGACGGCTTCGCGGTCACCGCGATGCCCGACGGCCTGTCGGGCCTGGAGGCGTTCCGGGCGAACCGGCCGGACATCGCCCTGCTGGACGTCATGGTCCCGGGCCTGGACGGCGTCAGCCTGTGCCGGCGCATCCGGGACGAGTCGACCGTGCCGGTGATCATGCTGTCGGCGCGCGCGGACTCCATCGACGTCGTGCTGGGCCTGGAGGCGGGCGCCGACGACTATGTGACCAAGCCGTTCGACGGCGCCGTGCTGGTCGCCCGGATCCGCGCGGTACTGCGCCGCTTCGGACACGCGGGCGGTGGTGACCGGGGTGAGGAGTCCGCGTCGGCGGCGGACGGCGGAGTGCTGACCTTCGGCGAGCTGGAGATCGACACCGAGGGCATGGAGGTGCGCCGGTCCGGCGAGCCGGTGGCGCTCACTCCGACCGAGATGCGCCTGCTGCTGGAGTTCTCCTCCGCGCCGGGCACGGTCCTGTCCCGTGACAAGCTCCTGGAGCGCGTGTGGGACTACGGGTGGGGCGGTGACACGCGCGTGGTGGACGTCCATGTGCAGCGACTGCGGACGAAGATCGGCCAGGACCGCATCGAGACGGTCCGTGGCTTCGGCTACAAGTTGAAGGCCTGAGCGGGGCGGACATGCGGGGGACATTTCAGCGCCTGGTTCCGGCGCGGCTGGAGCGTACGGGCATTCGTACGGGACTGCGGTGGAAACTCAGCGCCGCCATCGCGTTCGTCGGCGCACTCGTCGCGATCGCGCTGAGCCTGGTGGTGCACAACGCGGCCCGGGTCTCGATGCTGGACAACGCCCGCGATCTCGCGGACGAGCGCATCCAGATCGCCCAGCGCAACTACGACCAGTACAAACGACCGAACCCGTTCCCCAACGTCAAGATCAACGACTCCGCGCTGCCGGCGCAACTGCGGGAGAAGGTCGAGCACGGGCGCCGGGCCACGTATGTCACCGACCGGCCGGGCGGGGAGCCGGACATCTGGGCCGCCGTACCGGCCGCCGACGGGAACGTGCTCTCCCTGCACACCACGTTCACCGACCGCAGCACGGACATCCTCAAGGACCTCGACCAGGCCCTGGTCATCGGCTCCATCGCGGTCGTCCTCGGCGGCAGCGCCCTCGGTGTGCTCATCGGGGGTCGCCTGTCGAGCCGGCTGCGCAAGGCGGCGACCGCCGCGGGGCAGGTCGCGAGCGGCGAGACGGACGTCCGGGTGCGGGACGCCATCGGCGGTGTCGTACGGGACGAGACCGACGACCTGGCGAGCGCGGTCGACGCGATGACGGACGCGCTCCAGCAGCGCATCGAGGCCGAGCGCCGGGTCACCGCCGACATCGCGCACGAACTGCGCACCCCGGTCACCGGCCTGCTGACGGCGGCCGAGTTGCTGCCGCCCGGCCGGCCCACGGAGCTGGTCCTTGACCGGGCGAAGGCGATGCGCACCCTCGTCGAGGACGTGCTGGAGGTGGCCCGCCTGGACAGCGCGTCCGAGCGGGCGGAGCTGCAGGACATCCTGCTGGGCGAGTTCGTCAGCCGGCGGGTGACGGCAAAGGACCCGGAGATCGAGGTCCGCGTGGTGCACGAGTCGATGGTCACGACCGACCCGCGGCGCCTGGAGCGCGTCCTGTTCAACCTCCTCGCCAACGCCGCGCGGCACGGCAAGCCGCCGATCGAGGTCACGGTCGAGGGCCGCGTCATACGCGTCCGCGACCATGGCCCCGGCTTCCCCGAGGACCTCCTCGCCGAGGGCCCGAGCCGTTTCCGCACGGGCAGCGCTGACCGCGCGGGGCACGGCCACGGCCTCGGTCTGACCATCGCCGCAGGCCAGGCCCGGGTGCTGGGCGCCCGGCTCACCTTCCGCAACATCAGACCGGCGGGGGCGCCGGCGGGGGTGCGGGCGGAGGGTGCGGTGGCGGTGCTGTGGCTGCCGGAGCATGCGCCGACGAACACGGGGAGCTACCCGATGATGCCGTGACGTTCCGCGCGTCACTGCCGGGTGCCGTCGCCGGCACGCGTCACTGCCGGGTGCCGTCGCCGGCACGGAGGTTCGCCTCGATGCCGTACGGCATGCTGAAGGCCCCCGGGGCGGACACCGCCGGGGGCCTTCAGCTCATCCGCGCTTCCGCGCGCCTGCGTCACTGCCTACGTCTCTACTGCTCGACTGCCCTACTGCTCAGTCGCGCACCGACGGGTCAGACGGCCTCGACCATCTGCGTCGGAGCCGCAGGGGCCTCCGCGTCCGTCTTCGGTCCCGCTCCCTTCAGCGGCACCTCCTTGACGAACACGGCCGCCACCAGCGCGACCACCGCGACGACGGACCCGAGCAGGAACGCCGAGTGCGTGCCGGAGGAGACCGCGTGCTGGTACGCCTCGCGCAGCGCGTCCGGCAGCTTGGCCAGGCTCGCCGCGTCCAGCTGTGCGGACTGCTCGGTCATCTTGGACCCGGCCGCCCCGCCGCGTTCGGCCATGACGTCCTGGACCCGGTTGTTGAACAGGGCGCCCATGATGGCGACGCCGAACGACGACCCGAGCGTCCGGAAGAGCGTGGTGGACGACGAGGCGACGCCCATGTCCTTCATCTCGACGCTGTTCTGCGCGACCAGCATGGTGATCTGCATCAGACAGCCCATGCCGAGCCCGACGACGGCCATGAACACACCGGACGTGACGCGTGAGGTGCCGGTGTCCATCAGCGACAGCAGGTACAGGCCGACCACCATCAGCACACTGCCGAGGACGGGGAAGACGTAGTACCGCCCGCTGTTGGTGGTCACACGCCCCGCCACCATCGAGGTCACCAGCATGGCGCCGAGCATCGGCAGCAGCAGCAGACCGGAGTTGGTCGCGGAGGCGCCCTGGACGGACTGCTGGTACAGCGGCAGATAGAGCGTCGCGCCGAACATCACGAAGCCGGTGACGAAGCCGATGAGCGACATCAGCGTGAAGTTGCGGCTGCGGAAGATGTGCAGCGGCACGACCGGCTCGGCGGCCTTGGTCTGCCAGAACACGAACCCGATCAGCGAGGCCACGCCGATGCCGATGAGCTCCATGATCCGCGCGGACGTCCAGGCGTACTCGGTCCCGCCCCACGTGGTGACCAGCACGATCGAGGTGATGCCGACGGTCAGCAGCACGACACCGAGGTAGTCGATGCGCGCCTTGGCCCGCTTCTTCGGCAGGTGCAGTACGACGCTGATCGCGGCCAGCGCGACGACACCGAGCGGCAGGTTGATGTAGAAGGACCAGCGCCAGCCCCAGTTGTCGGTGATGGTGCCGCCGACCAGCGGTCCGCCGATCATCGCGAGCGCCATGACGCCGGCCATCATGCCCTGGTACTTGCCGCGCTCGCGCGGCGGAATGAGGTCACCGATGATCGCCATGACACCGACCATCAGACCACCGGCGCCGAGGCCCTGAACGGCCCGGAACCCGATGAGCTGCGGCATGTCCTGTGCCATGCCGCTGAGCGCGGAGCCGATCAGGAAGATCACGATCGACGACATGAAGGCGCCCTTGCGCCCGTACATGTCACCGAGCTTGCCCCACACGGGTGTGGAGGCCGCGGTCGCCAGCGTGTACGCCGTCACGACCCAGGCCAGATGTTCGAGTCCGCCCAGATCGCCGACGATCGTCGGCATCGCGGTGCCCACGATCATGTTGTCGAGCATCGCGAGCATCATCGTGATCATCAGGGCGAGCAGGACGACCCGCACGCTCCGGGGTTGCTTGTCTTCTACTTCTTCTTGCGTGTCCGTCGCGTCCGCCGTGTCCGCCATGCTTTCCACTCCCCCAGCTACTTACTTGCCGCCCGGCAAGTTGACTACACTGGGGAAAGTAGACCCCCAACTAGCCGGGCGTCAAGTAAGTTTTGGTCAAAGCCAAGGGCTTCACGAAGAATGGGCGGCACCATGGACGGCACCAGGCAGCGGCGCCGCGGGAACACCCGCCAGCGCATCCAGGACGTGGCCCTCGAACTCTTCGCCGAGCAGGGCTACGAGAAGACGTCACTGCGCGAGATCGCGGAGCGCCTGGAGGTCACGAAGGCGGCGCTGTACTACCACTTCAAGACCAAGGAAGAGATCCTGGCCAGCATCTTCGACGATCTGACCCAGCCGATCCTCGACCTGATCGAGTGGGGCAAGGCGCAGCCGCACACCCTGGAGACCAAGCAGGAGATCGTGCGGCGTTACAGCGACATCCTCGCCGACGCCGCCCCCCTGTTCCGCTTCATGCAGGAGAACCAGGGGACGGTACGGGAACTGCGGGTCGGCGAGGACTTCAAGGGGCGCATGCAGGGCCTGCGGGACATCATGATCGACCCGAGGGCGGACCTGGTCGACCAGGTCCGCTACGTCAGCGCGATCTTCACCCTGCACGCCGGGATGTTCTTCCTCCAGGACATCGACGGCGACCAGGAGGCCAAGCGCAAGGCGGTCCTTCAGGTGGCGTCGGAACTGGTGACCCAGGCCCACCACGGCTCCGAACAGGGTTAGCCCGCCGTCAGACGGTCACGCCCTTGGAGCGCAGGAAGGCGACCGGGTCGACGGCCGAGCCGTAGTTGGCGGTCGTACGGATCTCGAAGTGCAGGTGCGGCCCGCTGGAGTTGCCGGTGTTGCCGGACAGGGCGATGCGCTGGCCGGTCTTGACGACCTGGCCGACCTTGACGTCGATGCGCGAGAGATGGGCGTACTGCGAGTAGAGCCGGTTGCCGTGCTTGATGACGATGGCGTTGCCGTACGCGGAGCCGTCACCGGCGCCGTTGCCGCCGGCCTTGACGACGGTGCCGCCGTGCGCGGCGAAGACCTTGGTGCCGCTGGACACCGCGAAGTCCTGGCCGCTGTGGGTGGACTGCCACATGCTGCCGGCCTGCGCGAAGCTGGCGCTCAGCGTGTACTTCTTCACCGGGTCGATCCAGGAAGCCGAGCTCCCCGCCGCGGACGCGACCCCGGTCCCCAGCACGGCCGAGGCACCCAGACCGGCGGCCACCACGGCCACGCGGGTGCGGAGCGCGGACGTACGGGAAGAACGGGAAGAGTTGCGCGAGAACATCGGAACCTCATGGGGACGGGGACAGAAAAACCACCCGGCGCACAGGCATCCGCCGGATGGGGCATCCCTTGGTAACCCCGACCTCGCGGAACGCCCAAACCGCTGATCTACGACGGAAGCTAGTACTTCATCCGAAAACTTCCGCATCCTTGACAGAGCACGCACTAGGGACGAATCCACCCAGGAGTGCGCAATGCACTCAGAGGTTCCAGAGCAAATGTCCTTTTTGCCCACATCGGGCTTACTGCTATGCGGCTTAGTAACGGACAAATCGCCTGTGCGGCATGTCACCGGGTGCGGAGATCCAGGGACGCGGGGATGTGACGGGGGCTACGCTGCGGGGTCTCGACTCGGGGGAGGACGGGTGGAACTCAAGGCCGTCGCGACGGAGGAACTTGCTAAGCGGACCGCCGCCTCTGTCGGCCGCCTGGTCCATGAGACGTTGAAGTCACCTGGCGGTCCGCCGTTTCCGCCCGAGGAGCGAGCGCCGGTCACCACGGCCCTTCTGGTGCGACTGGTCCACCTGGCAGACGTCGACATGAATGCCCTGACGGCATTGCGCCCGGGCTATCGCGAAGTCGCCCGGCAACTACGCCGTGAAGCGACACACGATCCGAGCCTCTCCGCCGAGGCCGCGTCCTTCGTGGACCTCGTCACCGACTGGCTCTGCCTCCAGTTCACCGCCCTTCTCTCCCAACCCTCCGCCCTCGCGCCGCGCGACTGGTCGCAGCTCCTGGCCGAACTCATCGCCAAACTGGATGAACTGACCCAGGGAAGCGGCCTCCCGGACCTCCACGACACCAGATTCCACCGCGCCTACCTGGCCTACGTCGCCGCACGCCACAGCCAATTGACCATCTACGGCGTGGACCTGGTGAACTCCCCCTCCAAGTGGCCGCTGGAGGTGGCCTATCTGAGCCTTGAGGTCTCGACCCCGAAGACCTACTGGCGCCACGCGACGCACGAGTCGGCCGTGGACGTCGACGAGTTCCGGCCCCTCGCGGAACACGAGAAGAAACTCGTTCGCGACGCCCTCTCCCCCCTCCCCGCCGACCAGGTCCTCGCCCACCACGACCGCGTCCTCCTGCGCGGCGTCGCGGGCTCCGGCAAGACCACCCTCGTGCAGTGGCTGGCCGTCGCCGCCACCCGGGCCGCCGAGGACGGCGCGATGTCCCACCTCCACGGCCGCGTCCCCCTGGTCATGCCCCTGCGCACCCTCACCCGGCACGGCGAACCGCTCCCCGCCCCCGACGGCTTCCTCAGGGCCTCGGGCTGCCCGCTCGCCGAGGGGCAGCCGGAGGGCTGGACCGACCGGGTGCTGGCCCAGGGCCGCGGCCTCGTCCTGATCGACGGCATCGACGAGATCCCGGAGGCGGAACGCGACCGCGCCCGGACATGGCTGCGCGAACTGATCGCCGCCCACCCCGGCAACCGCTGGCTGGTGACGTCCCGCCCGAGCGCCGTCCAGGACGACTGGCTCGCCGCCGACGGCTTCACGGAACTCACCCTCTGTGCGATGAGCCCCGCGGCCGTCGCCACCTTCATCGCGCACTGGCACAAGGCGGCGGCGACCGGAAACACCGACGAGGACAGCCAACTCCACGCCTACGAACAGCAATTGCTCACCGCCATCCGCAGCAAGAACGATCTCGGCCGACTCGCCACCAACCCCCTGATGTGCGGCCTGATCTGCGCCCTGCACCGCGACCGGCGCGGCTATCTCCCGCAGGGCCGCAAGGAGTTGTACGAGGCGGCGCTGGCGATGCTGCTGACCCGCCGGGACCGCGAACGCGCCGTCCTCACGACGGGCGGCGTGGAACTCCAGCAGGAACCCCAGACCCAGCTCCTCCAGCGCCTCGCCTACTGGCTGATCCGCAACGGCCGTACGGAGATGGACCGCGAGCGCGCCGAGCAGATCGTCGCCGACATCCTGCCCGCCGTACCGTCCGCCGCGGCCCTCGGCGACGCCAAGGCCGTCTTCCGGCACCTCCTCGACCGCACCGGCCTGCTCCGCGAACCCGCCCCCGACGCCGTCGACTTCATCCACCGCACCTTCCAGGACTATCTGGGCGCGCGTGCGGCCGTGGAGATCTGGGACATCGGCCTGCTCGTCGAGCACGCGGTCGACGACCAGTGGGAGGACGTGATCCGCATGGCCGTGGCCCACGCACGGCCACGGGAACGGGCGGAGATCCTCCAGGGGCTGCTGGCAAAGGGGGACGCGTACGAGGAGGGGCGGGAACGGAGCCGGGTGTTCCTGCTGGCGGCCGCTTGTCTGGAGCATGCGACGGAGTTGGATCCGGGGGTGCGGAGGGCGGTGGAGGAGCGTGCGGCGACGCTGATCCCGCCGACCACGATGCGGGGCGCCGAAGCACTCGCGACGGTTGGTCCGCTGGTTCTGGAACTGCTGCCGGGGCCGGAGGGTCTCGATGACGCGACTGCCCTCGCCGTGGTGACGACCGCCGCGCGCGTGGCGTCCGAGACGGCGATCCCGTATCTGGCGCAGTTCGCGCAGCACCGGTCCTGGCAGGTGCGGAGCCGGCTCGCCGAGTGCTGGGAGTCGTTCGACGCCGAGCAGTACGCAAAGGAAGTCCTCGCTCACGTCCCGCCGGACAGGGTCGTCTTCCCGGTCACCACCTCCGAGCAGCTACGGGCACTGCGTTCCCTGGGCGGTCGCCCCAGGGTCTCCTTCCGGGGATCGCTGCCGGAGCGCGAAATGGCGAAGTACGTGGCCGAGACCCAGCCGACCGTGGTCAGCATCGGCAGGAACCCGGCCCTGACCGACCTCTCCCCGCTGGCAGAAGCCGCACGGCTGGTCGATCTGTCGCTCGGCAACTGCCCGCGCCTCGCTGACATCGGCGATCTCCCGGGACCCAATCTCCGGTGGCTCACCATCCAGCACCTCAGCCCGGACCTCGATCTGCGCCCCCTGGCCACCCTCGACCGACTCCAGCTGCTCGAACTCTCCCTGCCGGAGGTGGGCACCTGGTCCATGGCGATGCTTCCGGCCCGCGCACCACTGCACAGACTCGGGCTCGGCCTGAGAACGCCCGCATCCGAGGTCGGGCTGATCGGCCTGAGCCGTTTCCAAGGGCTCAGGAACCTGACGCTGAGCCCGGCCGCCGGACCCTCATCCGCCGCCGAGTGGTCGGAGCTGTGGAAGCTCCGCGAGCTGATGACGCTCCGGCTGTCCGCGGCCTCCCTGCCGCTGTGCCCATCAACCACCACATTTCCCAGGGTCACCCGTCTGACCCTCGACGTGAACGCGAACGAGCCGCCGAACCTCGCTTGGCTCCCCGCCCTCTTCCCCGCCCTGACCCACCTCGTCCTCGTCACCCCCTTCGCCACCCGGCCGCACTGGGATCTCACCCCGCTCAAGGACCTGCCCGCGCTCCAGCAGATCGCCCTGCCGCACAACGACGTCCGCGTCCGAGGCCGCGATCAGCTCCCGCCCCGCGTCCACATCAAGTAGTGCACGCCTCTTCCCACTTACCCCCCAGTAACCTTACGGTTCCCCTCGCGCCACCCACGCCAACCACCATGCCCCCGTCAACGGCAGCAGCACCGGACGTGAGAGGACCCCCCACCATGACGAACCGAGGCCCCTTGGTGCGCCGAATGACCGTCACCGCCGTCTCCACGGCGGCCCTCGTCGCACTCGCCGCGCCGACCGACGCCATCGCCGCCGAGGACGTCGATTACGCCACCTGGCAGCAGGACTGCCAGACCGTGGCGGACCAGGCACTGCCGTACCTCAAGCAGCGGATCGCCGCGACGAAGCCCGGTGAGAAGCAGGCGATCGTCTTCGACATCGACAACACCACCCTGGAGACGGACTTCGGCTTCAGCTACCCGTCGCCGGCCAACAAGCCCGTCCTGAGCGTCGCCAAGTACGCCCAGGAGCACGGCGTTTCCCTGTTCTTCGTGACCGCCCGCCCCGACATCATCGCCTCGGCGACCGACTACAACCTCAAGAAGGTCGGCTACCAGGTCAGCGGCCTCTACGTCCGCAACTTCATCGACCTCTTCAAGGACGTCGCCGCCTACAAGACGGCCAAGCGCGTCGACATCGAGAACAAGGGCTACACGATCATCGCAAACATCGGCAACAGCGCCACCGACCTCTCGGGCGGCCACGCCGAGAAGACGTACAAGCTGCCGGACTACGACGGCCAGCTCTCCTGACCCACCCTCCTGACCCGCCTGCTCAACTGCCGATATCCTCACCCCCGTTCACGCGATCACGGGGGTGAGGCGGATGGACCCGGCGGTCCTCGGCAGCAAGTTGGCATCCAGCCTGATGGCGTCCCTGGTGAGGAAACTCTTCGCACCGGACGCCCCGGGAGCGGGCCTGACCGACAAGCCCATACGCCTGTCCTCCCTCGTCTCCTTCCGCGGCGAGAAACGCGCTCTCGGCGAGAAGGAAGTCCGCGCGCTGTCCCGTCACATGGTCCGCGCGGCCACCGACTCGCCCGGTGAGCCGCCCTTCCCCGCCGACGAGGAAGCGGCCGTCGTCGAGGCCCTCACCGCCCGGCTGCTGGCCCTGGGCGACCTGGAGATGGACGACGTACAGGCGGTCGACCTCGGCCACTGGGAACTGGCGCGCGCCCTCGCCCGCGCGGCGCCCTCCCCCGCCGGCCTGTCCACCGACGCCGGCTACTTCCTCGACTCGGCGACCGAGTGGGCCTGCCTCCAGATCCTGGAGTTCTTCACCCGCAGGTCCACCTTTGTCACCCGCACCCTCGTCGAACAGTCCCGCAGACAGGCCGTGCTGATCGCGAAGACCGACGAGCTGCTGGCCCGCACTCTCCGCCCCGGCGCCGAGGACCGCACCTTCGAACGCCGCTATCTGAGCCATGTCGCCGAGCGCCACAACCACATCACCATCTACGGCATCGACCTGCGCGACTCCCCGGACCGCTGGCCGCTGGAGGTGGCCTATCTGAGCCTGGAGGCCACCGCGTCGGAGGACCGGGTGCGGGCGGAGGACCACGCGTCCGGCGGGCCGGTCACCGTCCAACTCCCGGCCGAGGAAGCCCTCTTCGCCCATGAGCGGGTCCTTCTGCGCGGCGACGCCGGCTCCGGCAAGACCACCCTGGTGCAGTGGCTGGCGGTGACGGCGGCCCGCGAGGGCCTCCACATCCCGTACGTCCTGCCGCTGCGCACCCTGATCCGCGCGGGTGAACTCCCCTCGCCGCACGGCTTCCTGAAGGCCGTGAGCTGTCCGTACACCCCGCCGGACGGCTGGACCGAGCGCGTCCTCGCGGCCGGCCGCGGCCTGGTCCTCGTCGACGGGCTGGACGAGATCCCCGCCGCCGACCGCAACCGCACCCGCGACTGGCTTCTCTCCCTCATCCACGCCTTCCCGGGCAACCGCTGGCTCCTCACCTCCCGCCCCACCGCGGTACGCCCCGACTGGCTGGCGAGCGAGGGCTTCCACGAACTCCTCCTGTCCCCGATGCGCCGCGCCGAGGTCGCCACCTTCGTCCACCGCTGGCACACGGCGGCCCAGGCCCCGGAGTACGAGGGCCCCCTCCTCGACTCCCTGCGCACCAAACGCGACCTGGCCCGCCTCGCCACCAACCCCCTGATGTGCGGCCTGATCTGCGCCCTGCACCGCGAGCGCCGGGGCTATCTCCCCACGGGCCGCAAGGAGCTGTACGACGCCGCCCTCACGATGCTCCTCGCCCGCCGGGACCGGGAGCGGGGCATGGAACCCCACCTCGCGGAGGAAGCGCAGCTGGAGCTCCTCCAACGCCTCGCCTACTCACTGGTGTTGAGCGGTCGAACGGAAATGGACATCGGCACGGCCGAAGGCATAGTGGAGCGGTGCCTCCCCTCGATCGCCTTGCTGGGCGACGCGGCGACGACCCTCCGGGCTCTCCTTCTGCGCAGCGGTGTTCTGCGCCAACCGGCCGACGGTGTCGTCGACTTCGTCCATCGCACGTTCCAGGACTACCTGGGCGCCCGCTACGCGGTGGCGGAGGGCCACCTGGACGTCCTGCTCAGCCACGCCGACGACAGCCAGTGGGAGGACGTGATCCGACTGGCGGTCGCCCACGCCCGCCCCCGCGAACGGGCCGTTCTGCTCCAGCAGTTGCTGGACCGGAAGGACCCCCGGCTGACTCTGCTGGCGCTGGCCTGCCTGGAACACGCGACGGCCTTGGACCTCACGGTGCGGACGGCGGTGGAGGCGCAGGCCGGCGCACTGATACCGCCGCGCACGAAGGAGGAGGCGAAGACGCTGGCGGAAGCCGGGCCACTGGTCCTGGAGCTGCTGCCGGGAGCGGAGGGGCTGACCGACGAACAGGCCCTGGGGGTCACGGTCACCGCGTCGATCCTCGCCTCGGAGGAGCCGGAGGGCGCTCTGGCGGTGCTGCGCCGGTTCCGTGAGCATCCGGACTTCGACGTACGCCGGCAACTCGCCGGAACCTGGCACCGGTTCGACGCCCAGGAGTACGCGGCCGTGGTCCTGGACCACCTGGAACGCCGGAACCTCTTCATCACCTGCACGTCGGACGAACAGCGTGCCGCCCTCGCCAGGATGCGGCCCTGGCACCGTCTGGCCTTCGAGGGCGCCCACTCCGCGCCGGAGATCCTCGCGGCCGTACCCGAGCCGACGGCCGTGGCGGCGCTCGACCTCTACGCCAATCCCCTCCTCAGCGACCTGGCGGAGCTGTCCCCGTTCAGCACCCTCAGCGGGTTGTTCCTGGAGGACTGCGCGACCCTGCACGGTGTCGACCGTCTGCCCGCGCTCATGAGCCTCGGCTTCAGCAACGTCGGCGATGTGACCGCGCTTTCCTCACTGACGTCCCTGCACAGCCTCTCCCTCTCCCAGGAACTTCCGGGCACCGCGCTCACCGACGCCCTGCCGGTCGACGCTCCCCTGGGGTTCCTCTTCCTGGGCAGGGGCAGCATCGACACCACGGGCCTGCGGGGGCTGCGGCACTGGCCCGGCCTGGACACCCTCAGCCTCGGCCCGCTGACCACCGAACTGTCCGTCGCCGACTGGCAAGAGGTCGCGGAGCTTCCCGAACTCACCCACCTCTATCTGAACGCCAGAATCATCCGGGACTTCCCCCACTCCATCGAGCTCATGCCCGAACTCCCCGGCGTCACCGTGCTGCGGATCCCCAACATGTACGGCGCCGAGGACCTGGCACCGCTGGTCCCGCGTCTGCCGGGGGTGCGCTCGGTCATCCTCCAGAACAACCCCGACCGGCCCTTCTCGGCCGCCGCCTACGCCGGTCTCTTCCCGGACATCGAGATCACCCTCGACCAGCGCTGAGCACAACGACGACAGGCGAAAGGGCCGGCACCCAAAGGCACCGGCCCCTTCCACGCATCGCCCTACGGCTTACGCGTCCTTGCTCAGATTCGGCCCGGCCCCGCCGGCCGCCTGCTCGATCGGCGGAACGTCCGGCAGCGCCGACTTCTCCTCGCCGCGGAAGGTGAAGGTCTGGGTCTCGCCCTCGCCCTCCGTGTCGACGACCACGATGTGACCGGGACGCAGCTCACCGAAGAGGATCTTCTCCGACAGCGTGTCCTCGATCTCCCGCTGGATCGTGCGCCGCAGCGGACGCGCGCCCAGCACCGGGTCGTAACCCTTCTTGGACAGCAGCTCCTTGGCGGACTGGGAGAGCTCGATGCCCATGTCCCGGTCCTTGAGGCGCTCGTCCACCTTGCCGACCATGAGGTCGACGATCGCGAGGATGTCGTCCTGGGTCAGCTGCGGGAAGACGACCACGTCGTCGACGCGGTTGAGGAACTCGGGGCGGAAGTGCTGCTTGAGCTCGTCCGAGACCTTGTTCTTCATGCGCTCGTAGTTGGACTTCGTGTCACCCGTGGCCGCGAAGCCCAGGTTGAAGCCCTTGGAGATGTCCCGGGTGCCGAGGTTGGTCGTCATGATGATGACCGTGTTCTTGAAGTCCACGACCCGGCCCTGGGAGTCGGTCAGCCGACCGTCCTCCAGGATCTGCAGCAGCGAGTTGAAGATGTCCGGGTGGGCCTTCTCGACCTCGTCGAAGAGGACGACGGAGAACGGCTTGCGGCGGACCTTCTCGGTCAGCTGGCCGCCCTCTTCGTAGCCCACGTATCCGGGGGGCGAACCGAAGAGCCGCGAGACCGTGTGCTTCTCGCTGAACTCCGACATGTCGAGGGAGATCAGCGCGTCCTCGTCACCGAAGAGGAACTCGGCGAGCGCCTTGGACAGCTCGGTCTTACCGACACCGGACGGACCGGCGAAGATGAACGAACCACCCGGACGCTTCGGGTCCTTGAGGCCCGCACGCGTACGACGGATCGCCTTCGAGAGCGCCTTGACGGCGTCCTTCTGGCCGATGACCCGCTTGTGGAGCTCGTCCTCCATGCGCAGCAGACGCGAGGACTCCTCCTCGGTCAGCTTGAAGACCGGGATGCCGGTGGCGGTCGCGAGGACCTCGGCGATCAGCTCGCCGTCGACCTCGGCGACGACGTCCATGTCGCCGGCCTTCCACTCCTTCTCGCGCTTGGCCTTCGCGGCGAGGAGCTGCTTCTCCTTGTCGCGCAGTGAGGCCGCCTTCTCGAAGTCCTGCGAGTCGATCGCGGACTCCTTGTCCCGGCGGACACCGGCGATCTTCTCGTCGAACTCGCGGAGGTCCGGCGGCGCGGTCATCCGGCGGATGCGCATCCGGGAGCCCGCCTCGTCGATCAGGTCGATCGCCTTGTCGGGGAGGAAGCGGTCCGAGATGTACCGGTCGGCCAGGGTCGCGGCCTGGACGAGGGCCTCGTCCGTGATGGACACACGGTGGTGGGCCTCGTAGCGGTCGCGCAGACCCTTGAGGATCTCGATGGTGTGCGGGAGCGAGGGCTCGGCGACCTGAATGGGCTGGAAGCGGCGCTCCAGGGCCGCGTCCTTCTCCAGGTGCTTGCGGTACTCGTCCAGCGTGGTGGCGCCGATGGTCTGGAGCTCACCGCGGGCCAGCATCGGCTTCAGGATGGAAGCCGCGTCGATGGCGCCCTCGGCGGCACCCGCACCGACCAGCGTGTGCAGCTCGTCGATGAACAGGATGATGTCGCCGCGGGTGCGGATCTCCTTGAGCACCTTCTTCAGGCGCTCCTCGAAGTCACCGCGGTAGCGGGAGCCGGCGACCAGCGCGCCGAGGTCGAGGGTGTAGAGGTGCTTGTCCTTGAGGGTCTCGGGCACCTCGCCCTTGACGATGGCCTGGGCGAGGCCCTCGACGACGGCGGTCTTGCCGACGCCGGGCTCACCGATCAGGACCGGGTTGTTCTTGGTACGGCGGGACAGCACCTGCATGACCCGCTCGATCTCCTTCTCGCGCCCGATGACCGGGTCGAGCTTGGACTCACGAGCGGCCTGGGTGAGGTTCCGGCCGAACTGGTCGAGGACCAGGGACGTCGAGGGGGTGCCCTCGGCAGGCCCGCCGGCGGTGGCGGTCTCCTTGCCCTGGTAACCGGAGAGCAGCTGGATGACCTGCTGCCTGACCCGGTTGAGATCAGCGCCCAGCTTGACGAGGACCTGGGCGGCGACGCCCTCGCCCTCGCGGATCAGGCCGAGCAGGATGTGCTCCGTGCCGATGTAGTTGTGGCCCAGCTGAAGGGCCTCGCGGAGCGAGAGCTCCAGGACCTTCTTGGCACGGGGGGTGAAGGGGATGTGCCCGGACGGGGCCTGCTGGCCCTGGCCGATGATCTCCTCCACCTGCTGGCGGACCGCCTCGAGCGAAATCCCGAGGCTCTCAAGGGCCTTGGCGGCGACACCCTCACCCTCGTGGATCAGGCCCAGGAGGATGTGCTCGGTGCCGATGTAGTTGTGGTTGAGCATCCGGGCTTCTTCCTGAGCCAGGACGACAACCCGCCGCGCGCGGTCGGTGAACCTCTCGAACATCGTTAATCGCTCCTCAGAGCGGTCAGGCAGTGGGGGGAACTTCCCCTCCCTGTCCTTCCGCAGCTTAGTCCCGCAAGCGGGGACCGCTCATTCCAACTGCCGACACCGTCGATGGCCTCCTGACCCCGAACGCCGACATCTGCTCCAACCTGATGGTGCGAGACGATGTTCCCGCAGGCCAGGCAGTTACCCCTACCTTCAGTACGCCGATGGCGAACGTGAGACGGCCTGTCCTGCGTGTCGCCCCCTCCCACTAGGGATGTCTTACCCGCTGGGACTGACACTCCATGCGGCGCGGCCCCGTCCCCTCCGCTATGGGCGAACAACGTTGCGCTTCCCCGCACCCCCGGAAGCCCCCTCTTCGGCCACGCTGCGCATTCAATGGAACACCCAGCGTAACTCGCACGCTTCTCGGACGGTTGCACTTGTCATGGTTGGCACTCTCCCCCCTGCCACTGCCCCGGTCGCCCCCGCGACCCCGTCGGCCACCACCGTCCCGCTCCCCCGCCGGTCGCTCGACGCGAGCGATCAGGTCCGCCGGTGGTACGAGAACGAACTGGGGTGGCCGACGGTGCCCGACGCACCGGGAATGCCGGTACGACTTTGCGTGGGCCCCCGCTTCGACGTCCTGGACGTCCCGGCCGAGGCGGGCCGCGCCGCGCTGCGCCACCTGGCGCCGGGCTCCCCGGTCGCCGTACAGGGCGGCCGGATGCGGCTCCTGCTGGCCGCGGGCAGCGCGGACGAGGTGCCGGGAATCCTGGACTGGCTGGAATGGGGTTCGCTGCCGCTGGATCTGAGCGCGATCGGAGAGGGCGGCGTCATGGACGCCCCACTGCCTCCCGAACCGACCTCGGATCCGCCGACCGCACCGCTGCCCCCCGAAGCCGGCCCCCGCACGTCGGCGGTACGACCGCTCCACGGTGCCGGCCTGCGCCGCCCGGATGCGCCGTCGTCGCCCGGAGCGCTGCAGCACTCCTCCACGCCGGGGGCCGCCGAAGCCGTACGGCTTCCGCTCGTGCCCCGCCCGGCACCGCCGGGTGCCTTCGACTCCGCCGGGTCGCGACCGCTCCCCTGGGGTCCGTCCGGCGCTCTCCAGGGGGCCGCCGTGTGGCTGCGGCCCCCCGAGGCGGGATGCGAGGCCGAGGCCTCGCTGCCGACGCTGTCGGCGCTGGGGGGCGGTGGGGGCGCCCCCGATCTCGTACGCGTGCTGGACACGGTGGCCACGCAGTGCCACCGCCTGCGACTGCGCGCGTGCGCTCAGCCGCCCGCCTTTTCATAGGCGTCGCGCTCAGGCGTTGGCCTTCTCGTAAGCCTCGCGAATGGCCGCGGGAACACGACCACGGTCGTTGACCTCGTGACCGTTCTCCTTGGCCCAGGCACGGATGAGCGCGGTGTCCTGGCTGCCACCGGAAGCGGCGCGTGCCTTTCCGCGACCGCCCGCGGCACGGCCTCCGGTACGACGACCACCCTTCACGTAAGGGTCGAGAAGGCCACGGAGCTTGTCCGCATTGGCAGTCGTGAGATCGATCTCGTACGTCTTGCCGTCCAGCGCGAACGTCACGGTCTCGTCCGCCTCGCCGCCGTCGAGGTCGTCGACAAGAAGGACCTGAACCTTCTGTGCCACCGGATTTCCTTTCATCGATAACTTTGAGGACCCGGGTCTGCGGCGTCCGCCGTTTCGCCGCCCCCCTGTTATATGCAGTACTGCAGTACGTCGGAAAGCAAACCGCTTTTGCTGGAAAAACACAAACCCCTGGGAGAGACTGACCGGCCACCCTCGGTCCGGAAACATGCGCGTTTCGGACATAGGGAACCTGGGCAGGGCCGTCCCGTGGAATAGGGCATGACGATCACAGATGCAGAAGCATCCGGCTGTTGCCCAAGGTGTTCGGTTTCACTCGTTCGAGACCCAGGAACTCCGCGACACCCTCGTCATAGGAACGCAACAGCTCCGCGCGGACATCGGTGTCCACGGGTGTCTCGCCGATCTCGACGAAGCCGTGCTTCCCGAAGAAGTCCACTTCGAAGGTCAGACAGAAAACACGCCGAACACCGAGCCAGCGAGCGGTGTGCAGCAACTTCTCCAGCAACTGATGGCCGACACCGGCGCCCTTCAGGCCCTGCTTCACCGCGAGAGTACGAACTTCCGCGAGGTCTTCCCACATCACGTGCAGTGCGCCGCAGCCGACGACCTCGCCGTTGTCGTCCCGTTCGGCGACCCAGAACTCCTGGATGTCCTCGTAAAGCGTCACCGTGGCTTTGTCGAGCAGGATGCGTCGCTGGACGTACTCGTCAAGGAGGCCGCGTACCGCCTGGACATCGCTGGTGCGGGCCCGCCGGACGGTGATGGCTTTTGCACTGACTTCGGGGCTCCGGGCGGACGCGCTCTCTGCTGACATGTGCGGACGCTATCGCCCGCCGCCGTCCGATGCCGAGCCGGGGTTCTCACGACTGGTATCCACAGCGGTATCCGTCGCGGGCGGTTCCGGGGTTTCCGGTCCTTGGACGATCCGTACGGCGTCCCGCAGCGCCCGTCGCTGTTCGTCGCTCATCATGCCGAAGAAGGCGACGAGAGCGGCGGCGGGGTTGTCGCTCTGGGACCAGGCGTCGTTCATCAGCGCGGCGGCGTAGGCGGCGCGAGTGGAGACGGCCTCATATCGATAGGCCCGCCCTTCGGCCTCCCGGCGCACCCAGCCCTTCTGATGGAGATTGTCCAGAACGGTCATCACCGTGGTGTAGGCGATGGACCGTTCCTGCTGCAGATCTTCCAGGACTTCCCGAACGGTCACCGGGCGGTTCCACTTCCACACCCGCGTCATGACCGCGTCTTCGAGTTCTCCCAATGGGCGAGGCACAGTTCAGCACAATAGTGGGAGATCTCGGTATTGGCATGCCGGACGTGCACTTTCACCGGCAAACAAGAACAAAAAGGGCGTACGACTCGGAAAACCAGGGAGTCGTACGCCGGTGAGGGCGGGGTCGGACGCCTGTCAGACGTCGGTCTTCGCGGAGGCGGAGGAGGCGGACGCCTGACGGGACCCCTCCACGCGCGCGAGGGCGGCGTCGACGACGGCGTCCTCCTTGGCCTTGTTGGCGCCGCCCTGGGTCTTCACGATCACCCTGATCACACCGATGAAGAACACCGCCATGACGACGGGGGGCACGAGCGCGGAGACGTAGTCCATGCGTCCAGGGTAGCCACGGGCCCCACGCGCGCGGGCCCGGGGTGGTCACCGACCGGACCAGGGAGGCCCCTGACACACGCGTCCGCGGGGCCGGGAAGGAACGAACCCCGGCCCCGCGGACGATGTCAATGCCAATGCCGATGTCGTGGTGAACGCCTGGTGGGTCAGCCCGCGGCGAGTTGCTGCGGCGGGCTCGCGGGCGGGGGCGGTGCGGGCTTCCGGCGCGGGAAGACCTCGCCCGGGGTGGGGATGGGGCGTCCGGGCTTGGGGGCCGCGGGCGCCGGGCCCGGCTTCTCCGCGGGCTTCTTCTTCACGGGGGCCGCCGGCTTCTCCGGCTGCTCGGCGGAGGCCTCGCCGCGCACTGCGACACGGGCCCCACCGGATACCTCGGTGAGGCCTGAGACGCGGGCCCCACCGGAGACCTCGGCGAAGCCTCCGACACGGACCTCGCCGGACCTGACGCCGAACACCTCGGGCCGGGACTCACCGGACACCACGCGGGACACCCCGGGCCGGGACTCGTGCCACGTCTCGCCGTGCTCGGGGCGCCTCTCAGAGCCGCTTTCGCGTGAGCCCCCGCCCGGTTTCCGATCGGGTTCCCCGCCCGATCCCCTGCCCGATTCCTTGCCCGCGCCCCCCTCGGAGCCCCCCGAGGCGGCCGAGAGGCCCCCAGGGAGGGCCAGGAGGCGGGTTCGGGAGGCCGGGACGGCCGGAGCGGCCCGGCGGGCCGTGCCGCGGGCCAGGCGAGCGCGGACGTCCTGCTCGGCGAGTTTCTGGCAGCGGTCCAGCAGGGCGGCCGCGATGGGGTTGCCGCGCAGGGCGCGCAGCGCGGCGAGGTCGTCGGGGGCGGGGCGGTACCCGGCCCCCAGTGCCTCCTCCAGGAGGGTGAGGTAGCCGGCGGCGGTGCCGGGCAGGGCGTCGCGGTACCGGGCGAGGTCGGCCACCAGGAAGGCACGCAGCCGGGCGCCCTCACACATCGCCTCGTCGAGGGAGTCGGCGAGGCGGAGGCAGTCCTGGACGTCCTCGGCCGAGGCGGTTCGGGGGTGAAGGGCGAGGGCGAGAGCGCGGCGGAGCACACGCAGCTCCTCCACACCGAACGCCATGCCGCCGCGGGATCCGTATGGCGTGGGCATGCGGCGACGATACGCGCTAATCAGACAAATTCGACATAGCGGATGGGCGTGGCGTGAGGGGCCACCCGGTTGCCCTCACACCACCGCGCACCCGGCGCCGACGATCGGGGGCACAGCCGCCACCCGCGCCCGCCGGATCACATCCGCGACACGTTCCGCTCGTACACCAGCCGCAGCCCCACCAGCGTCAACCACGGCTCGTGCTCGTCGATCACCGAGGACTCCCCGAGGACCATCGGCGCGAGTCCGCCCGTGGCGATCACGGTCACGTCGTCCGGGTCCTCCGCCAGCTCCCGGGCCATCCGGTTGACGACGCCGTCGACCTGGCCGGCGAAGCCGTAGATGATGCCCGACTGCATCGCCTCGACCGTGTTCTTGCCGATCACGCTCCGCGGCCGGGCCACCTCGATCTTCCGCAGCTGCGCGCCCCGCACGCCGAGCGCCTCGACCGAGATCTCGATGCCGGGCGCGATGACCCCGCCGATGTACTCGCCGCGCGCGGAGACCGCGTCGAACGTCGTCGCCGTACCGAAGTCGACGACGATCGCGGGGCCGCCGTAGAGCTCTACCGCGGCGACCGCGTTGATGATGCGGTCCGCGCCGACCTCCTTGGGGTTGTCGGTCAGGATCGGCACGCCCGTCTTCACGCCGGGCTCGACCAGGACCGCCGGCACGTCGCCGTAGTAGCGCCGCGTGACCTCACGCAGCTCGTGCAGCACCGAGGGGACCGTCGCGCAGATGGCGATGCCGTCGATGCCGTCGCCCAGTTCGTCGCCGAGCAGCGGGTGCATGCCCATGAGGCCCTGGAGCAGCACCGCGAGCTCGTCGGCCGTGCGGCGGGCGTCCGTGGAGATGCGCCAGTGCTCGACGATCTCCTCGCCGTCGAACAGGCCGAGGACGGTGTGGGTGTTGCCTACGTCGATCGTGAGGAGCATCGCGACTACTCCGCCTCACGCAGGTCGAGACCGATGTCCAGGATCGGCGAGGAGTGCGTCAGGGCTCCTACGGCGAGGTAGTCGACGCCCGTGTCGGCGTACGCGCGCGCGTTGTCCAGCGTCAGCCGGCCCGAGGCCTCCAGGGCGGCCCGCCCGTGCACGAGCGCCACCGCCTCCTCGCACTCGCCCGGCGTGAAGTTGTCCAGAAGGATCAGATCCGCGCCGGCGTCCACGACCTCGCGCAGCTGGTGCAGGGTGTCGACCTCGACCTCGATCGGCACGTCCGGGAACGTCTCCCGTACGGCCTTGAAGGCCTGGGCGACGCCGCCGGCGGCGACCACGTGGTTGTCCTTGACCAGGGCGGCGTCGGACAGCGACATCCGGTGGTTCACGCCGCCGCCCGCGCGCACCGCGAACTTCTCCAGCGACCGCAGGCCCGGCGTCGTCTTCCGCGTGTCACGCACGCGTGCCTTCGTGCCGTCCAGCACGTCCGCCCACGCGCGCGTGGCGGTCGCGATGCCCGACAGCCGGCACAGCAGGTTCAGCGCGCTGCGTTCGGCGGTGAGCAGGTCACGCGTGCGCGTGGTGACCGACAGCAGCTTCTGCCCGGCCTCGACCCGGTCGCCGTCCTCGACGTGCCGCTCGACCTCGAACTCGGCCTCGCAGACCACCGAGACGACGGCCTCGGCGACCCGCAGGCCGGCCACGACGCCCGCCTCGCGCGCGACGAAGTCGGCGGTGGCGACGGCGTCCTCGGGGATGGTCGCGACGGTCGTCACGTCCACCCCGTGGTCGAGGTCCTCCTGGATGGCCACGTTGGCGATGTCCTCGACCTCCACGGGGTCGAGCCCCGCGTCGGCCAGGAGCTGGGCGAGCGCGGGGTCCAGCCCGCACTCCAGGTACTCCTCGCCGCCGTCCGCGCCACAGGCACAGCCGTCGCCGCAACCGCCGGACGAGGCGAGGGGAAGGTCGTCGGTGCTCACTACTGTCACTGCTCCTGAAGAGGCCGGCGGGTCGGGGGGAAGTCTGCGGTATCCGTGGTGTGCACGGCGAGGGTGCGGTCCGGATTCAGCCGTACGACGATGTGACGGCGCCATGCAGCGTCGTCGCGGTCGGGCTGGTCCTCGCGCCAGTGGCAGCCGCGGGTCTCCTCGCGCCGCTGGGCGGCGGTGACCAGGACCCGGGCCACGCACAGGAGGTTGGTGGCCTCCCAGGTGTCGACGCCGGGCTCGGCGGTCTTGCCGTTCTCGTCGAGGGCGTCACGGGCCTCCGCGTGCAGCCGCTGAAGCTGTTCGGCGGCCTGGGCGAGGGACGCGGCGGAGCGCAGGACGCCCGCGCCGCTCGTCATGATCC
This sequence comes from Streptomyces sp. NPDC051913, assembly GCF_044593635.1. Classification (NCBI taxonomy): domain Bacteria; kingdom Bacillati; phylum Actinomycetota; class Actinomycetes; order Kitasatosporales; family Streptomycetaceae; genus Streptomyces; species Streptomyces sp. NPDC051913. Next base: position 46,208 of record NZ_JBIUCI010000003.1, read on the forward strand.
GCTGGATCGCGAACCGGGCTTCGGGCGACTGAAGGGGGTGCGCGGGCTTCTCGGGGTGCTCGACCGGCTCGGGCACGCGCGCGTGGAGGCCGTTCGCCGCGTGGGCCGTCGTGATGTCCGCGGCGATGCGCTCGGCGTAGACGAGGCCCTCCAGGAGGGAGTTCGACGCGAGCCGGTTCGCGCCGTGCACGCCGGTGCAGGCGACCTCGCCGCACGCGTACAGGCCGGGAACGGTGGTACGGCCCTGGGAGTCGGTGCGCACGCCGCCGGAGGCGTAGTGGGCGGCCGGGGCGATCGGGATGGGCTCGGTGACCGGGTCGATGCCGTGGGCGCGGCAGGCGGCGAGGATCGTCGGGAAGCGGTGCTCCCACATGTCGGCGCCGAAGTGCCGGGCGTCGAGGTACATGTGCTCGGCGTCCTGGGCCAGCATGCGGCGCAGGATGCCCTTGGCGACGATGTCGCGGGGCGCGAGCTCGGCCAGTTCGTGCTGGCCGACCATGAAGCGCACACCGTCGGCGTCGACCAGGTGGGCGCCCTCGCCGCGTACGGCCTCGGAGACCAGGGGCTGCTGGCCCTCCGCGTCGGGGCCGAGGAAGAGCACGGTGGGGTGGAACTGGACGAACTCCAGGTCGGAGACCTCGGCGCCCGCGCGGAGCGCGAGGGCCACGCCGTCGCCGGTGGACACGGACGGGTTGGTGGTCGCGGAGAAGACCTGGCCCATGCCGCCGGTCGCGAGGACGACCGCGGGGGCGTGCACGGCGCCGACGCCGTCGTGCTGGCCCTCGCCCATGACGTGCAGTGAGACGCCCGCCGTGCGGCCGTCGGCGTCCGTGAGCAGGTCCAGGACGAGCGCGTTCTCGATGGTGCGCACGCCTCGCGCGCGGGCCGCCTCGACCAGCGCGCGGGAGATCTCGGCGCCGGTCGCGTCACCGCCCGCGTGGGCGATGCGGCGCCGGTGGTGCCCGCCCTCGCGGGTGAGCTCCAGACCGCCCTCTTCGGACTCGTCGAAGTGGGCGCCGGTCTCGATGAGGCGGCGGACCGCGTCGGGGCCCTCGGTGACGAGGATGCGGACGGCCTCCTCGTCGCACAGGCCCGCGCCCGCGACCAGGGTGTCGTCGAGGTGCTGCTCGGGGGTGTCGCCCTCGCCCAGGGCCGCGGCGATGCCGCCCTGTGCCCAGCGGGTGGAGCCGTCGTCGAGGCGGGCCTTGGTGACGACGACCGTCCTGAGGCCCGCGGCCTCGCAGCGCAGGGCCGCGGTGAGACCGGCGACGCCGGAGCCCACGACCACGACGTCCGCGTCGATCGACCACCCCGGTGCGGGCGCGTGCAGTCGTATGCCTGTCCTGGTCACGAGGCGGCTCCGAAGGTTCCGAAAGTGAGCGGAAGGTTGTCGATCAACCGGGTCGTCCCCACCCGGGCGGCGACGGCGAGGACGGCCTCGCCGGTGAAGTCGTCCTTGATCTCGCTGAAGTCGGAGGGGTCGACCAGCGCCAGATAGTCCAGCTCCAGGGGCGGCGTGTGGCGCGCGGCGTCGTCGAGGACGAGGCGGGCGGCGGAGCGCACGGCCGAGGGGGCGCCGGGGATGGCCTTCGCGACGGCGTGCGCGTCGGCGGCCGCGCGGGACTCCCCTATGGCGCTCAGCGCCTCGGCACGCGCGTGCGTGGCCGGCACCTCACGCGCGCGGGCCCGTAGCGCCTCCTGCGCGGCGTGCCGGTCGCGGCCCGCGAACAGGGCCTGGGAGAGCGCGAGCGCCGTACGGCGCTCCTGGGGCGAGAGATAGCGGTTGCGGCTGGACAGGGCCAGCCCGTCGTCCTCGCGCACGGTGGGTACGCCGACGATCTCGACGCCGAAGTTCAGGTCGCGCACCATGCGCCGGATGAGGGCGAGCTGCTGGGCGTCCTTCTGCCCGTACAGGGCGACGTCGGGACGGGTGAGGTGCAGCAGTTTGGCGACGACCGTGAGCATGCCGTCGAAGTGGCCGGGGCGCGAGGAGCCCTCCAGGCGCTCCCCCATGGGGCCCGCGCTGACGCGGACCTGGGGCTCGCCGCCGGGGTAGACCTCGTCCACGGAGGGCGCGAACACGGCGTCCGCGCCCGCCTGTTCGGCGATCTTGATGTCGGCTTCGAGGGTGCGCGGGTAGCGGTCGAGGTCCTCGCCCTGACCGAACTGGAGGGGGTTCACGAAGACGGTGACGACGACCTCGCCGTGCTGCCCCGCGATCTCGCGCGCGGTGCGGATCAGGGTGGCGTGCCCCTCGTGCAGGGCGCCCATGGTCATCACGACGGCGCGGCGGCCGTCGCGTACGCGTGCGTGGAGCTCGTCGGCGGTGCGCAGCAGGGTGGTGGTCATCCGGCGTCTCCCTCGGTGCCGTCGGTGCCGTGAGGCCCGCTGGTTCCGTTGGTCCCGTTGGTTCCGTTGGTCCCGTTGGCGAGTACCCCGAGGAGGTCCTCGGCGAGCTCGGGCTTGAGCAGTCCGTGGGCGAGCGCCCGGTCGGCGGTCGCGCGGGCCATCGCGAGGTATCCGGCGACGGTCTGCGGGGAGTGCTTGCGCAGTTCGGCGACGTGCGCCGCGACGGTGCCGGCGTCCCCGCGCGCGACGGGACCGGTCAGGGCCGCGTCGCCGGAGCGCAGGGCGTTGTCGAGGGCGGCGCCGAGGAGCGGGCCGAGCATCCGGTCGGGGGCCGTGACGCCCGCCTCGCGCAGCAGCTCCATGGACTGGGCGACCAGCGTGACCAGGTGGTTGGCGCCCAGCGCGAGCGCCGCGTGGTAGAGCGGCCGGTGTTCCTCGGCGATCCACTCGGGCTCGCCGCCCATCTCGATGACGAGGGCCTCGGCGGCCATCCGCAGCTCTTCGGGGGCGGTGACCCCGAAGGAGCAGCCGGCGAGCCGGTGGACGTCGACGGGGGTGCCGGTGAAGGTCATCGCGGGGTGCAGGGCCAGCGGCAGCGCGCCCGCGCGCAGGGCGGGGTCGAGGACCTTCGCGCCGTACCGCCCGGAGGTGTGCACCAGCAGCTGTCCCGGCCGTACGGCGCCGGTCTCGGCGAGGCCCTCCACGAGGCCGGGCAGGGTGTCGTCCGGGACGGTCAGCAGGACCAGGTCGGCGCGCTGAAGGACCTCGGCGGGCGGCACGAGCGGCACGCCCGGGAGCAGTTCCGCGGCCCGCTTGCGGGAGGCGTCGGAGACTCCGGAGACGGCCACCGGGCGGTGCCCGGCGAGCTGGAGGGACGCGGCCAGCGCGGGCCCCACGCGTCCGGCGCCGACGACGCCGACGGTGAGGCGCGCGGGGCGGTCCCTGGGGTCTGGCTGTTGGCTAGTACTCACGCGACGGAGGCCTTCCCGTTCCAGTCCGCATCTGGGTACCGGACGATTTCTCGTCATGTTAACGCGATTGGTTCCAGGGGCGTCCGGTTGTCCACAGGCTGTGGGTTTCCCCACGCCGCGGGCGGACGGAAATGCGGATGCCCGCGGGACGGGCCGCGAGGGATGATCCGGGGCATGAGCGATGCTGCGGAGCAGGTGGACGAGAAGTCGGCGGAGGAGCTGCTGCGGGAGCGGCGCCGCAACGCCGTACGGGCGGCGGATCGGGTCCTGTGGCGCGGCGGGGTGAGCGGCACGATGCGGGAGCGGCTCGCGGCGCTGGCGGAGGCCGCCCCCGAGGTCCACGACGTGGACGAGCCCGGGGACATCTACGGCAACGGGGTCGTGACGGCCCTGGAGGAGCGGGTCGCGTCCCTGCTGGGCAAGGAGGCCGCCGCGTTCTTCCCGACGGGCACGATGGCCCAGCAGGTCGCGCTGCGCTGCTGGGCGGCCCGGACCGGGAACCCCACGGTCGCCCTGCACCCACTGGCCCACCCCGAGGTCCACGAACGCCATGCCTTCACGCAGGTCAGCGGCTTGCGCCCGGTGCGCCTGACGAGTGAGCCCCGGCTGCCCACCGCCGACGAGGTGCGTGACTTCGACGAGCCCTTCGGCGCGCTGATGCTGGAACTTCCTCTACGGGACGCCGGATTCGTCCTGCCCACCTGGGAGGAGCTCACCGAGGTCGTGGAGGCGGCGCGGGAGCGCGACGCGGTGGTGCACTTCGACGGCGCGCGCCTGTGGGAGACCACGGTCCACTTCGACCGCCCCCTGGACGAGATCGCGGGCCTGGCCGACAGCGTCTACGTGTCGTTCTACAAGTCGCTCGAAGGCTTCGCCGGCGCGGCGCTCGCCGGCCCGAAGACGCTGGTGGACGAGGCGAAGACCTGGCGGCACCGGTACGGCGGGATGGCCTTCCAGCAGTTCCCCACGGCGCTGTCCGCGCTCGTCGGCCTGGAGCGCGAGCTGCCCAGACTGCCGGAGTACGTCCGCCACGCGCGCGTGGTGGCCGCCGCGCTGCGGGAGGGGTTCGCCGAGGCGGGCGTGGCATGGGCGCGCGTACACCCCGAGGAACCGCACACCCACCAGTTCCAGGTCTGGCTGCCCTACGACCCCGAGGTGCTGGTCGAGGCGGCGCTGCGGCAGGCGGAGGAGACCGGCACATATCTGTTCCCCGGGTACTGGGACCGCGGCGGGCCGGGCCTGGCCCTCGCCGAGGTCACCGTCGCCGCCGCCGGCCTGGAGTGGACGGCCGACGACGTGAAGGCGGCGGTGGCGGACTTCGTGGCCCGGCTGCCGCGGGGCTCAGTGGCGGGGGCGGAGCCTGCCGCCCAGCAAGTGCCGTAGCCGACCCCGCGCGGGCCGTTCGGCGAGCACCGCGCGGAAGAGGCGGTAGTCCCGCCACTCGCGCACGACCTGCCGGTCGTGCGCGCCGGGCGCGGGCGGTGCGGGCTCCCCGTGCTGCTGGGCGCGGTAGGTGTCGAGGAGGTACTGCTGCGTGATGCTCATGGCTGATCGCCTTCTCGGGACGTGCTCCGATGGGGCGGGGGCCGCGGCTGCCCCGTCCTCCCAGGTTGCGCCGGTACGGCGGCGAAGTCGCGCCGATTGACGGCCGCCGTCAATCGGGGACGGCGTTGTCAGTGGCCGGGTGCACCATGAAGGCATGAGCGTGCGCATCGACATCACGGGGCTGCGGCCGGAAGGGGTCGCCGTCGTGCCCTCGCCCCTGGCCGAGCTCGGGATGGCGCTGCACGCGCTGGCCGAGCCGGGGCACCACCCGGGCCTGCAGGGCTGGGTGACGGGCGTGACGGCCGGCCTGGACCCGCATCTGGCCGACCGGATGTGCGACGCGGACTTCCTTTGGCGCTCGACGTTCTCGGACCTGTTCCTGCCGTACGCGGGCGTGCCCGGCGGCGCCCTCCCCGGTGGCACGCTCGCCGAGGAACTGGACCTGCTGGACAAGCTGAGTGACGAGCAGTTCGTCGACGCGGCCCTGGAGTTCAGCTGCGCGATGCCCTACGGCGTCGGCCCCAGTCCGCTCGTCGACACCGAGCTGGGGCGCCGCGCCCTTGAGCTGGCCGCCGCGCGGGGGCCGCGGCAGCAGCGGTTCAGCGAGCTGCTGCTGACCGATCCGCCCAAGATCCGGGCCTGGCTGCGGCAGTTCCTCCAGGACTGCGACGAGGCGTTCTTCGCGCAGGCCTGGGCCCGTCTGAGTCATCAGCTCGCGGCCGACGCCCGGCACAAGACCGACCTGCTGCGCCGCAAGGGCCTGGCCGAGGCCCTGGCCGCCGTCTCTCCGGCGGTCACGCTCGACGAGGCGGCCGGGGAGATCACGGTCGACAAGCTGAGCGTGGGCCGTACGGCCACCGAGAGCGGCGCCCTGCTCCTCGTACCCACCAGTCTCGGCCGGCCCCACCTGTCCGTGCTGTACCGGCGGGACTGGCAGCCGGTGGTGCAGTACCCGGTCGGCTCGCCGGAGCTCACGCCTCCCTCGTCCGTGGAGCAGCTCGCGTTGCGGATGACCGCGCTGTCCCACCCCGTGCGGATGCGGATCTGCCGCAACCTGGCCCGCAGCGCCTACACCACGAGCGAGCTGGCGCAGGTGCACGGCATGACCGCCCCGGAGATATCCCGGCACCTTGGTGTGCTGAAGAAGGCGGGCCTGGTCTCCACGCGCCGCCGTGGCCGCTATGTCCAGCATCAGCTGGACATAGCGGCCGTGGCCCGGCTGGGCAGCGACTTCCTGGAGGGCATCCTGCGCTGACCGCGCCGCCCGCGCGGCTCAGTCGAACCGGATGTGCCGCAGCCCGATCCGCGCCTGCCTGAGCCGTGTCCGCAGCGCACCCTCGTTGTTCGGCCGCAGCCGCAGCCCCGCGAGGACGGCGATCCGGTCGGCCGTCTTGGGCACGGTCGAGTCGTCCGTCCACAGATGTTCGGCGAACTCCGGCTCGCGCAGCCGCTCCAGACAGTGGTCGAGCTGTTGCACCGCCCAGGTCTCACGCCCCAGGCCGGCGTTCTTCCCGCCCACGAACTGAAGGAGGTGCCCGAAGCCGCGCTCACGGAGGCGCTTCAGGACGGTCTCGCGCTGGGCGAGGAGCGTGAAGTGGCGTACGTCGTGGCCGAGTTCGCCCAGCCGGCCCACGGTCTCGGCGAAGTAACCGGAGTTCGTCACCGTCATGGGGGCGATGACCACGCCGTCGTGCTTGGTCAGGGCGAGGTCGAGGACCTCGACGACGCCCTGCCGCCAGGTCGTCAGATCCTGGAAGTCGCCGCGGAGTTCCGGCGGCAGCATGCGGCGCAGCCCGAAGCCGGCGTGCTCGGGGTCGCAGACGACGCTGCCGGGCAGACGGCGCTGGATCTCGTACGCGGTCTGGGTCTTGCCGCCCCCGAAGGGGCCGTTGATCCAGAGGAGCATGCGCAGACCCTAGTGGGCGGCGGTCACGCGCGCGTCACGGTCGCCCGACTCAGCCGTGCCCCCCGGCGCGCACCAGCCCCGTCTCGTACGCCAGGACGACCACCTGGACCCGGTCCCTGAGCCCGAGCTTGGTCAGGATGCGGCCCACATGGGTCTTCACGGTCGCCTCGGACAGCACCAGGCGGGCCGCGATCTCGCCGTTGGACAGCCCCTGGGCGACCAGGATCATGACCTCGCGCTCCCGGTCGGTGAGCCGCTCCAGCTCCTTGTGCTGGGGCTCCTTGCCGGCGCTCGGCAGCATCGGCGCGAACCGGTCGAGGAGGCGGCGGGTGGTCGAGGGGGCCACCACCGCGTCGCCGCTGTGCACCGCGCGGATCGCGGCGAGGAGCTCACCGGGCGGCACGTCCTTGAGCATGAAGCCGGACGCGCCCGCCTTCAGCCCGGAGAAGGCGTACTCGTCGAGGTCGAAGGTGGTCAGGATCAGCACCTTCGGCGGGTTCTCCTCCTGGCAGATGCGCCGGGTGGTCTCCACTCCGTCCAGCTTGGGCATGCGCACGTCCATCAGCACCACGTCGACGGCCGTCGCGCGCAGCACCTGGAGGGCCTCGACGCCGTCGCCCGCCTCCGCGACGACCTCCATGTCCGGCTGGGCGGCGAGCACCATCCGGAACCCGGTGCGCAGCAGCACCTGGTCGTCGACGAGCATCACGCGGATCGTCATCGGGGCCTCTTCCGTCTCTCTACAGGGCTTCTTGTTCGTTCGGCGGGGGCGTGACAGGTGTCAACAGGGGGCGTGCGTAGGCGTCAATGCGCCGGTTTGAGCGGGAGCAGGGCGCTGATACGGAATCCTCCGCCCGGACGCGGTCCCGCATCCAGCGTGCCGCCGACCATACCGACGCGCTCGCGCATCCCGATCAGGCCGTGGCCCTGGCCGTCGGCGCCGCCGTCCTCGTACAGCTCGTGCGGCGCGCCCTTGCCGTCGTCCTCGACCAGCAGACCGAGTCCGTCGTCGAAGTAGACCAGGCGCACGCTCGCGCCCGCGTTGGGCCCGCCGTGCTTGCGGGTGTTGGTGAGCGCCTCCTGCACGATGCGGTACGCCGTGAGCTCGACGCCGCTGGGCAGCGGGCGCGGGGTGCCCTCCACCTTGAAGTCGACGGGGAGGCCGGAGGTGCGGCACTGCTCGACCAGGTCGTCGATCTGCTCGACGTCGGGCTGCGGGACGTACTCCCCGACCTCCTGGTGCTCGCCGGTGCGCAGCACGCCCAGCAGGCGGCGCATCTCGGCGAGGGCCTGGCGGCCGGTCGAGGAGATCGTCTCCAGGGCCTTCCGCGCCTGGTCGGGCGCGGCGTCGAGGACGTACGCGGCGCCGTCGGCCTGCACCACCATCACCGACACGTTGTGCGCGACCACGTCGTGCAGCTCGCGGGCGATCCGGGCGCGTTCGGCGGCGACCGCGACCTTGGCCTGTGCCTCGCGCTCCTTCTCGAGCCTGCTCGCGCGCTCCTCCAGCTGCGCGAAGTACGCGCGGCGGGTGCGCACCGAGTCGCCGAGCACCCAGGCCAGCGCGAACGGCACGGTCTGGAAGACGATGAGCGCCGCGTTGGCCAGGGCGCTCGCGTCGTGGTTCCACCACCGCAGATGCGCCACGCACGCCGCGCTCAGCCCCATGGCGAGCGCGAGCCGGGACGCCCAGCGGGCGCCGGTCGCGGCGACGGTGTAGACGATCACGAGGAACGCGAAGTCGCCCGGCGTCGTCGAGACGTCCGTCAGCAGTTGGACGACGCCGATGGCGACGGCCAGGAGCAGCATCTTCTCCGGCATGCGCCGGCGCAGCGCGATCACCAGGCACAGCAGGAGGATGACCGGGATGATCGCGGCCTCCGCGTCGGTGCCCTCGTCCGACTGCTCGGCGACTTCGAACATGACCGAGATCCCGAACAGGAAGACGGCCCAGAAGCCGTCGACCCATGTCGGGTGCCTGCGGAGGAAGTCATAGAGGCGCTGCACGTAACCCAGCGTAGGGAAGCGTGATGTGTGCAGGGGTCAACCGGAGGGCCGATCCATGCGCCCCCGGCATACTCCCCAAGGTGGAGGCTCCGCTCCCCTGTACGCATAGTCTGGCGCCGTGACGGACGGGACGGCGGACGAGTGGCGCGGCTGGCGGGCGGCGACGGAGGCCGCCCTGTACGGACCCGACGGCTTCTACCGCCGCCCTGAGGGCCCGGCCGGCCACTTCCGTACGTCCGTGCACGCGTCGCCGCTGTTCGCCGAGGCGGTGGCCCGGCTGCTGTGCCGGGTCGACGAGGCCCTGGAGCGGCCCGCGGGGCTCGACTTCGTCGACATGGCGGCCGGCCGGGGCGAGCTGGCCACCGGGGTGCTCGCGGCGCTGCCCGCGGACGTCGCGGCCCGCACGCGCGCGTACGCCGTGGAGATCGCCGACCGCCCGCCCGGCCTCGACCACCGGATCGAGTGGCTGCCCGAGCCCCCGCCCGGGATCACCGGCCTGCTGTTCGCCAACGAGTGGCTGGACAACGTACCGGTCGAGGTCGCCGAGGTGGACCCCGCGGGGGTCGCGCGGCGGGTGCTCGTACGGCGGGACGGCACCGAACGTCTCGGCGAGCCGCTCTCCGCCGCGGAGGCGCGGTGGCTCGCGCGGTGGTGGCCACTGCCCGCCGAGGAGGGGCTGCGGGCGGAGATCGGGCTGCCCCGGGACGAGGTGTGGGCGGACGCGGTCGGGTCCGTGGGGCGGGGGCTCGCGGTGGCGGTCGACTACGCGCACGCCATGGGCGCGCGCCCCCTGTTCGGGACGCTCACCGGGTTTCGCGCCGGGCGCGAGACGGCGCCCGTACCGGACGGGTCGTGCGACATCACGGCGCACGTCGCACTGGACGCGTGCACGCTCCCCGGAGGGCGCGTACTGACGCAGCGCGCGGTTCTGCGTGCCTTGGCGATCACGGGCGCACGCCCGCCGCTCGCGCTCGCGACCACGCAACCCGCGGCCTACGTCCGCGCCCTCGCGAGCGCAGGCGAGGCCGCCGAACTCACCGCACCCGGGGGCCTCGGCGACTTCGGCTGGCTGCTCCAGCCCGTGGGCATCGAGCACGCGCGCCTGGGCGGCCTACTTGTCGATGTCCCCGACCACGAAGAACAGTGACCCGAGGATCGCCACCATGTCCGCCACCAGCGTCCCCGGGAGCAGCTCCACGAGGGCCTGGATGTTGTTGTACGACGCCGAGCGGAGCTTGAGCCGGTACGGGGTCTTCTCGCCCTTGCTGACGAGGTAGTAGCCGTTGATGCCGAGGGGGTTCTCGGTCCACGCGTACGTGTGGCCCTCGGGCGCCTTCAGGACCTTGGGGAGCCGCTGGTTGATCGGCCCCGGCTCCAGCTCGGCGAGCCGGTCCAGGCAGGCGTCGGCGAGGTCGAGGGCGTTGTGGGTCTGCTCCAGGAGGACCTCGAAGCGGGCGAGACAGTCGCCCTCCGTCCGGGTCACCACCTTCAGGGTGTCCTGGAGCTCCCCGTACGCGAGGTAGGGCTCGTCGCGGCGCAGGTCGAAGTCGACGCCGGAGGCGCGCGCGATGGGCCCGCTCACGCCGTAGGCGTGCACGGCCTGCGGGGCGAGGGCGCCCACGCCCCGCGTTCGCCCCCGGAAGATCTCGTTGCCGAGCACCAGGTCGTCGTACACGTCCATGCGGGAGCGCACAGCGGCGACGGCGGCCCGCGCGCGTCCCGTCCAGCCGGCCGGGAGGTCCTCCTTGAGGCCGCCGACGCGGTTGAACATGTAGTGCATGCGCCCGCCGGAGACCTCCTCCATGACGTTCTGGAGCACCTCGCGCTCCCGGAACGCGTAGAAGACCGGCGTGATGCCACCGAGCTCCAAGGGGTACGACCCGAGGAACATCAGGTGGTTGAGGACCCGGTTGAGCTCCGCGAGCAGCGTGCGCGTCCACACCGCGCGCGTGGGGACCTCCATGCCCAGCATGCGTTCGACGGCGAGGACCACGCCCAGCTCGTTGGAGAAGGCCGACAGCCAGTCGTGGCGGTTGGCGAGCATGATGATCTGGCGGTAGTCGCGCGCCTCGAAGAGCTTCTCCGCGCCGCGGTGCATATAGCCGATCACCGGCTCCGCGTGCTGGATCCGCTCGCCGTCCAGGACGAGCCTGAGGCGCAGCACACCGTGCGTCGACGGGTGCTGGGGCCCGATGTTGAGCACCATGTCGGTGCTCTCCGCGGCGCCGCCGATACCGACCGTGGTCTCCGTCGTGGGAGTCATGGACACAGTCTCTCCTACGTACGCTGACCCTATGGAGACGGGGAGCGGGCAGGACACGGAACCGGTGGCGGGCGAGCCGGTGTGGATCGGGCTGCCCCCTGGGCTGCTGCGGATGCGAAGGCTGTTGCTGATGGTGTGGCTGGGGCTGATCGCCCTCGCGCTGGGTGTGCTGCTCGGCCTGTTCGCGGGCCCGGTCTGGGCCGCCCTCGCGCTGCTGCCGCTCGCCGTCATCGCCTGGGGCTGGGTGATGCTCGGCCGCAACTGGGCCTCCTGGCGCTACGCCGAGCGCGCGGACGACCTGCTGATCAGCCGGGGCGTGCTGTGGCGCGAGGAGACGGTCGTGCCGTACGGGCGGATGCAGCTCGTCGAGGTCACCTCCGGCCCCGTGGAGCGGCACTTCGGGCTCGCCAGCGTCCAGCTCCACACGGCCGCCGCGGCGACCGACGCCACCATCCCCGGCCTCGAACCGGCCGAGGCGGAACGGCTGCGCGACCGGCTCACCGAGCTCGGCGAGGCCCGATCGGCGGGCCTGTGACGACGCCGGGTCTCGACGACGGCGTGCCCGAGCTGCGGGCCAGGCCGCCGGTGACCGAGCGGCGGCTGCACCCGGTGACCCCGCTCAGACGGGCGTGGGCGCCCGTGGCGGTGCTCATCGGGTGGGCGGTGCACGACCCCGACCAGGCGCAGCGCCAGCTGACCCGGCTCACCACCACGACCCTGCTGATCGCGGTCGCCGTCCTGGTCCCGGCCGCCGCCCTGTACGGCTTCCTCACCTGGTGGTACACGCACTTCGCGGTCACCGAGTCCGAACTGCGCATCCGTACCGGTCTGGTGTTCCGGCGCACCGTGCACATCCGGCTGGAACGCATCCAGGCCGTCGACGTCACCCAGCCGCTCCTCGCGCGTGTGGCGGGCGTCGCCAAGCTGAAACTCGACGTCATAGGCGCCGACAAGAAGGACGAGCTCGCGTTCCTGGGGGAGCGCGAGGCGCGCACGCTCCGCGCGGAACTCCTCGCGCGCGCCGCCGGGTTCGCACCCGAGACGGCGCACGAAGTCGGCGAGGCTCCGGCGCGCGAGCTGCTGCGCACGCCCCCGCGCGACCTCGCGATCGCCCTCGCCCTGACGGGCGCCACCTGGGGCGCCCTGGTCGCCGCCCTCGTCGTACCGCCCGTCCTGTGGTTCGCCACCCACAGCCTGTGGACGGTCCTCGCCACCGGGCTGCCGCTGCTCGGCGCGGCGGGCGCGAGCAGCGTGGGGCGGTTCGTCGGCGAGTACGACTGGACCGTGGGCGAGTCGCCCGACGGACTGCGGATCGACCACGGACTCCTGGACCGCACGCACGAGACGGTGCCGCCGGGGCGCGTGCAGACCGTGCGGATCGTGGAGCCGCTGCTGTGGCGGCGGCGCGGCTGGGTGCGGGTGGAGCTGGACGTGGCCGGGTCGTCCAACTCGGTGCTGGTGCCGGTCGCCCCGCGCGAGGTCGCCGAGGCCGTCGTCGCGCGCGTGCTGCCCGGCGTGACGGTGCCGCCGCCGAGCGCGCTGTCCCGGCCGCCGCGACGCGCCGGACGGTGCGTGCCGGTGTGGTGGCGCGGCCATGGACTCGCCGTCACGGACGCGGTGTTCGCGGCCCGGCAGGGACTCCTGAGGCGCAGCGTCGCCCTCGTGCCGCACGCCAAGGTGCAGAGCGTACGGCTCGTTCAAGGCCCCTGGCGGCGCCTGTGGGGGCTCGCCGACGTCCATGTGGACACGGGGGCCGGCAAGACCGTCACGGCCCGTCTGCGGGACGCGGAGGAGGCGGCGGAGCTGCTGCGGGCGCAGGCCGAGCGCTCACGGACGGGACGCCGCGACGCGCTGCCGGACCGCTGGATGGCCTGACGGCGGCATCGCCGCGCCAGGAGCCGGACGCACGACTGCTCACGAAAACGGTGAGGCCGCGCGGCCCCGACCGGGAACCACGCGGCCTCACCGCCAGGCGACTCGCTCAGGACACCGCGCTGCGCAGCCCCTGCAGGTCGATCTGCTCCGTCTCGTCGTGCGCCGTCAGGTCGATGACCTGGCCGACACCGCGCGACTCCGCGTCGGCCGGCTTGAACTCCGCCTCGGCCTCGGCCTTGTGGAGCGCGAGCGCCTCCTGGCCGACCACGTCGGCGAGGTCCTCGTTCTGCACCGCCTCCAGGGCGGCGGACGCCTTCTGCATGCCGAAGAAGTCGAAACCGCCCTCGACCGTCGAACGCCGCACGGGCGCCGCCGGGACGACGGCCACGGCGGTCGGCGCGACGAAGTGTCCGGAGGGCTGCTGCACGGGCTGGGCAGGCTTGGCCGTCGTGGTGGGGGTGATGGCGACCGCGCGCTCGTGCTCGTCGGCCGCCACGGGCTGCCCCTGCGCCTCGTCCTCCTGCGCGGACTGCGCGGCCTCCGCTGCGGAGTCGCCGGAGGCGTGGACCTCGGCGGCGACGGGGCCGGCCTGGGCCGGCACGTGCTTGGTGGGGCTGTCGCCCTTGGGGCCGCCGTCGCCGTCCGGCGTGCCGTCCCCCTTCGGGGAACCGTCGCCCTTGGGCGAGCCCTCGCCCTGGGGAGCATCCGTGGAGGCGTCCGTGGAGGCGTCCGTGGAAGCCTCCTTGGAGGCGTGCGCAGAGGCTTCCTCGGGGGCGTCGGCATCGGCATCGCCATCACCCTTGCCGGCAGCCTCCGCGTCGAGCTTCGCCAGCGCCACCTTGGCCCGCAGGAACAGCTGCGAACCCTCCGGCGAGAAGATCGCGGGCGTCTCCGGCTCGTCGTCGGCGGCCTCCGCGACCTCCGGACCCGCCACCGCCTCCGCGCCCTCCGCCTGGTCGTCCTCGACCGAGGCAGCCACAGCCTCGTCCTCCTCGACGCCGGCCGCGGGAACCGGCACCGGAGGCAGCGCGCGGGCCGGCGCGGCCTCTATCTCCAGGAGACGGCGCCCCTCCAGGGCGCTCGCGCGCTCGGTCTCCGCCGTGGCGTACCGGCGCAGCAGCGCCGCGTGCTCATTGCGCAGGCCCGCGAGTTCGGAGCGCTTGGCCCGCAGCCGCTGCTCCAGCTTGACGCGCAGTTCGCGCGACTCCTCGAGATCGGTCTCCAGTTCGGCGACCCGCTCCTCGAACCGCCACTCGTCGCCGGCACGCGCGCGCGTGAGGTCGGCGACCTGCTTGCCGGCCTGCGCGTCCCAGCGGCGCATGACGGCAGCACCGACCACCGCCGTCGCCGCGGCGCTCGCGGCGATGACACGCAGCACGGCCTGTTGCGAGAACACCCAGGGTCCGAAGGCGCAGACGAGCGAGACGCCTGCGATCGCCGACGGGGGAAGCAGCCTGTGCAAAGGCGGTGAATGGCGGTGACGTCCACGTGGCATGGCCAGAAACTTACCGCGCGTAGGCGAATCGTGGTGCCCCGGCCCGTAAAAACACAGCCATCCCGAGGCCTTCACACGACATCAGGAATCAGACCGGCCACCGAATTCGACACCGCCAAGATCATTTCCGGTCTCACCGGTCGCTCAACCGCCCGCTGATCCACTGGAGAGTCGCCGGAATCTCCCGCCGCCAGGTGTTGAAGTTGTGCCCGCCGCTTTCGAGGATGATCGACGAGATACGGGTCCGGTCGGTCTCCTTGACGCGCTCTATGAACTTCAGGGTGTCCTTGTAGTTGGACTCGCCCACCTTGCTGCTGCTGACGAGCAGTGAAGTGTCGGGGGCCGGCTCGTGCTTGAGGTACCACCACAGATCGGCGCGGTTGCGGAGTTCCTCGTTCCCCTGGAAGAGATCACCCGTGGTGGGGTCGATGGGCGCCTTGTAGTACGGCGAAAGGCCCGCCCCCGCGGCGTACACCTCGGGGTGGTGCATGGCGAGCTTCAGTGCGCAGTAACCGCCCGTGGAGTCACCGATGACGCCCCAGCTGCCCGGCTTCTTCCCCACCCGGTAGTGCGCGAGTACGGCGTCCGGCAGATCTTTGGCGAAGAACGACTCCGTCTGCGGTCCGTTCGGAATGTCGACGCACTCCGTGTCCCGGGGCGGCGCCACCGTCGGCCGCAGCATCACCAGGATCATCGGCTGCATACGGCCGTCCTTGGCGAGCTCCAACGCCGTGCTCGGATAGTGGAGTTTGTCGACCAGCGCCCGCGCGGTGCCCGGATAACCGGTGAGGACCACGGCCGCCGGGAACGTGCGCGTGCGGTACTGCGGCTGGAAGTACTCCGGCGGCAGGTAGACGTAGGCGGACGTCGCGATGTGCGTCGTACGGCCCACTATGTCGACCTGCTGGATCTGTCCGGCGCGCTGCGGCCGTCCGCTGCCGGTCTCCTTGACCCGTCCCACGTCCGTCACCTGGAGCGGGCCGCCGGAGCCGCCGTTCGCCGTGTGGTTCATGACGACGCCCTGCTCGTCCTCCTGTCCGAACAGGTCGGCCCAGCTCGCGTAGAACCCGAAAGTCTGATTGGCACCGAGCCCGAGCGCCGCGAACAGCGCCAGCTGGGTCGCGAACAGCAGGCCCACGCGCCCGCTGACGGCCCGCCAGCTGCGCCGGGCCAGCCGTGGCCACAGCCATACCGTGCCGACGAACAGAGCCACGGCCGACGCGATCGCCAGCACCAGCACGTTGTTGCCCGTGAGACCCATGGTTGCTTCCTGCCTGCGCTTTCTCCCCGTACCGACGCGCCTCCCGCGGATCTTCGCGAGGGCTTGTCCGGCCCTTTTCCCGGCCTTTGAACCGGCTTTGGAGAAGTGAGTGAACCTCTCTCCCCGAGACACCGTCCTAGAGGGCGCAATGTCGCCGGATGCCCGAATCGGGCCCGGATCCAAGGTCTCTCGCAGAACTACGGGATGCGATGTCTGTCAGGACAGATGAGGAAATGTCGGGCGGGGTTCCGAGCCGATCACCGCGTGTGCGGCGCGTACTGCGCGGCCCGCGCCCTGAGGCCGTCCCGGTCCTGGTCGCCAGAGCCTGCGCGGTGGTGGGGCTTCTGGACATTGCCGCGGGGGTGTTCCCGCGCTTCCGTCACAGCCGTATGCACACCCTGGCCGAGGTGCTGCCCGGCGCGCTCGGGCCGTTCGCCGCGGCGCTCTCGCTGAGCGCCGGTGTGCTGCTGCTCCTGCTCGCGCACGGCCTCAGGCGCCACAAGCGGCGGGCCTGGCGGGCCGCCGTGGTCCTGCTGCCGGTCGGCGCGGTCGCGCAGTTCACGTACCGCCACTCCCCGGTGGGCGTGCTCATCTCGCTCGCCCTGCTCGCGCCGCTGCTGATCCACCGCGACCAGTTCAAGGCGCTGCCCGACCCGCGCAGCCGCTGGCGCGCGCTCGCCAACTTCGTCCTCATGGGCGCCGGTTCCCTCTTCCTCGGACTGGTCATCGTCAGCGTCCACCCCAGGACGCTGGTCGGCGACCCGAGCCTGGCCGATCGCATTACGCACGTCCTGTACGGCCTCTTCGGCTTCGAGGGCCCGGTCGACTACCAGGGCAACACCTCCTGGACGGTCGCCTTCTCCCTCGGCGCCCTGGGCCTGCTCACGGCCATCACCACGATCTACCTGGCCTTCCGCCCCGAACACCCCGCCGCGCGCCTCACAGAGGACGACGAGGTCCGTCTGCGGGCCCTGCTGGACAAGCACGGCGGCCGCGACTCCCTCGGCCACTTCGCCCTGCGCCGGGACAAGGCCGTCGTCTTCTCCCCCAGCGGCAAGGCCGCGGTGACCTACCGCGTCGTCTCCGGCGTCATGCTCGCCAGCGGCGACCCGATCGGCGACGTCGAGGCCTGGCCC
This sequence comes from Streptomyces sp. NPDC051913, assembly GCF_044593635.1. NCBI lineage: Bacteria > Bacillati > Actinomycetota > Actinomycetes > Kitasatosporales > Streptomycetaceae > Streptomyces > Streptomyces sp. NPDC051913. The sequence goes on from NZ_JBIUCI010000003.1 coordinate 63,016, forward strand.
GGCGCCATCGAGCGCTTCATGGACGAGGCCAGGGCCCACTCCTGGACGCCCGCCGTCATGGGCTGCTCGGAGACGGGCGGCGAGGTCTGGACCCGCGAGACCGGCCTGGACGCCCTCGAACTGGGCGACGAGGCGGTGGTGGACGTCGCGGATTTCTCCCTCGCCGGGCGCGCGATGCGCAACGTGCGCCAGATGGTCAAGCGCATCGAGCGCGCGGGGTACGAGACCCGCGTACGGCGCGTCCGTGACCTCGGCGACGCCGAGCTGGAGCGCGTCCGCCGCGCCGCCGACGACTGGCGCGGCACCGACACCGAGCGCGGCTTCTCCATGGCGCTGGGCCGCATCGGCGACCTCGCCGACGGCGACTGCCTGATCGCCACGGCCCACAAGACCGACGAACAGCCCGGTGAGTACGGCGATCTGAAGGCGATCCTGCACTTCGTGCCCTGGGGCCACGACGGCGCCTCCCTGGACCTGATGCGCCGCGACCGCTCGGCGGACCCCGGCATGAACGAACTCCTCATCGTGGCCGCGCTCCAGGCCGCCCCGAAGTTCGGCATCACGCGCGTGTCGCTCAACTTCGCCATGTTCCGCTCCGCCCTCGCGCGCGGCGAGAAGATCGGCGCGGGCCCGGTGCTCCGCGCCTGGCGCGGACTGCTGGTCTTCCTCTCCCGCTGGTTCCAGATCGAGTCCCTGTACAAGTTCAACGCCAAGTTCCAGCCCCGCTGGGAACCCCGCTTCGTCGTCTACCGCGCCTCGGGCGACCTGCCCCGCATCGGCTTCGCCGCCATGCAGGCCGAGGGCTTCGTGAACCTCGCCCTGCCCCTGCCGCGGTTCCTGCGCCGCCGCCGGACCGCCGCACGCGCGTGCGCGCACGCGGTGGCGGAAAGAGACATCCGCGCGGCATGACCCCGAAACAGCCGGGCCGCCTGAGGACAGGCCCGGGCGGAAGCCCCACCCCCTCTCCAGCCCGGGGGCTTCCGCTCGGGCCGCACGCCGGTACGGCTCCGCGCGGGGCCTAGGCTGAACGTATGAGCAAGCAGAGCGGACGCGGGCGCGTCGTCGGCCTACCGGCATGGGACCGCTGCGCGGTCATGGGGGTCGTGAACGTCACGCCCGACTCCTTCTCCGACGGCGGCCGCTGGTTCGACACGACCGCCGCCGTCAAGCACGGCCTCGCCCTCGTCGCGGAGGGCGCCGACCTGGTCGACGTCGGCGGCGAGTCGACCCGCCCCGGCGCCACCCGCGTGGACGAGGCCGAGGAGCTCAAGCGCGTCATCCCGGTCGTCCGCGGCCTCGCCGCCGAGGGCGTCACCGTCTCCGTGGACACCATGCGCGCCTCCGTCGCCGCCCAGTCCCTCGCCGCCGGCGCCGCCCTCGTCAACGACGTCAGCGGCGGCCTCGCCGACCCCGCGATGATCCCGGTCGTCGCCGAGGCGGGCGCCCCCTTCGTCGTCATGCACTGGCGCGGCTTCCTGGAGGGCGGCAACGTCAGGGGCGTCTACGCCGACGTCGTCACCGAAGTCATCGACGAACTGCACGCACGCGTGGAGGCCGTCCTCGCCGGCGGTGTCTCCCCCGACCGCATCGTCGTCGACCCCGGGCTGGGCTTCTCCAAGGACGCCGAGCACGACCTCGTCCTGCTCGCCCACCTCGACCGCCTGCTCGCCCTCGGCCACCCTGTGCTCGTCGCCGCCTCCCGCAAACGCTTCCTCGGCCGCGTCCTCGCCTCCGCCCCGGAGGCAGCGCCGCCGCCCGCCCGCGAGCGCGACGCCGCGACGGCCGCCGTCTCCGCACTCGCGGCGCACGCCGGCGCATGGGCGGTGCGCGTGCACGAGGTGCGCGCGACGGCGGACGCGGTACGGGTCGCGCGCGCCGTGGAAGGGGCGCGCGAAGCGGACAACAGCGCAGAGGGAGACCGGTGAGCACCGCCCACACCGACGTCGAGCAGGTGGAAGCCGCCAACACCGCCTACTACGAGGCGATGGAGCGCGGCGACTTCGAAGAACTCACCTCGCTCTGGCTCACCCCCGCCGACCTGGGCGTCGACGAGGAGTACCACGACCCCGCCGACGCCGGCGGGATCTCCTGCGTGCACCCCGGCTGGCCCGTGCTCACCGGCCGCGGCGAGGTCCTCAGGTCGTACGCGCTGATCATGGCGAACACCGACTACATCCAGTTCTTCCTCACCGACGTCCATGTCTCCGTCACCGGCGACACCGCCCTGGTGACCTGTACCGAGAACATCCTCAGCGGCGGCCCCGCCCCCGAGGGCGGCGAGGAACTCGGCCCGCTCGTCGGCCAGCTGGTGGTCGCCACCAACGTGTTCCACCGCACCCCGTCCGGCTGGAAGCTCTGGTCCCACCACGCCTCCCCCGTTCTGGCCGAAAACGACGAGCCCGAAGGGGACGACACATCGTCCTGAGTGGGTAGGCGCCACATGAGGGCGCCCCGGACCAAGAACCGGACGGACCAAGAACCGGACGGACCATGAACCGGACGGACCATGAACCGGACGGACCAAGAAGTGGTTGAGATCACGAACCCCTGGGTAGGGGCGGCTACCAACCCGTGAGCCGCCGGGTCCCCCAGGGGAAACACCCGGTGAAACCTCCTGGCCCCGGCCCGGCCCCACGCCCCCGTGGACCGGTGCTGTCAGTGCTCGCGGGTAGATTCGTTCGAGGCCGGTGTGCCGCCCGCACCCGGTACGAACCGGCCATTACCGACGATTGCAGGAGTGATTCGCGTGGATCGTGTCGCGCTGCGCGGCCTGAAGGCCCGCGGGCACCACGGCGTGTTCCCCAAGGAGCGCGAGGAGGGCCAGACCTTCATCGTGGACCTCGTCCTGGGCCTGGACACCCGGCCGGCCGCCGCCGACGACGACCTGTCGAAGACCGCGCACTACGGCATCGTGGCGGAGGAGGTCGTGGCCGTCGTCGAGGGCGAGCCCGTCAACCTCATCGAGACGCTCGCCGAACGCATCGCCCAGGTCTGTCTGAAGCACGAGGGCGTCCAGGAGGTCGAGGTCTGCGTCCACAAACCGGACGCACCGATCACCGTCCCCTTCGACGACGTGACGATCACCATCACCCGGAGCCGAGTATGACCGCGTCCTTCGCCACGGGTCCGAGCGACCCGACCGTCCAGCCGGTACCCGCCTCCGTCGTCCAGCAGGTGGACGCCGCCGACACCACCCTGCACAACCCCCAGCGCGCCGTGATCTCCCTCGGCTCCAACCTGGGCAACCGCCTGGAGACCCTCCAAGGCGCCATCGACGCCCTGGAGGACACCCCCGGCGTCCGCGTGAAGGCGGTCTCCCCGGTGTACGAGACCGCTCCGTGGGGCGTCGAGCCGGGCAGCCAGCCCTCGTACTTCAACGCGGTGGTCGTCGTGAAGACGACACTCCCCCCGTCCTCCCTCCTGGAGCGGGCCCACGCGGTCGAGGAGGCCTTCCACCGCGTCCGCGACGAGCGCTGGGGCGCCCGCACCCTGGACGTCGACATCGTCGCGTACGCCGACGTCGTCTCCGACGACCCGACGCTCACCCTCCCCCACCCCCGCGCTCACGAACGCGCGTTCGTCCTGGCGCCGTGGAACGACGTGGAACCGCAGGCACAGCTCCCTGGCCTCGGCCCCGTCTCCGGCCTCCTGGACGAGGTCACGCGCGACGGCGTCGAACCCCGCAAGGACCTGGAACTCCGGCTGCCCGAGTAGTCGTTAAGGTCAACAGCACGAGCGTCGGGCACAAGGATCAGGGCCACCACACCGTCCCTGCCATCCGGGGGAGCTGAAGGGTCACCGTGAGAGAGCTGCGCATCAGGCTGCTGGCCGGCGTGTTCATCGTCGCCGGAGTCCTGTCCTGGGCGGGCGCCCGCCTGTGGGCCTCGATCGGGACCCTCCCCAGCGTCCCCCTGGCCGCCCCCATCGTCCTCGCCCTGATCGCCGTGGTCCTGCTGTCCACGGCGCTCTCGATCCGCGCCCGCCTCAAGGCCCAGCGCGAGCGCCGCCCCGAGGCCAAGGGCGTCGACCCCCTGATGGCCGCCCGCGCCGTCGTCTTCGGCCAGGCCAGCGCCCTGGTGGCCGCCCTGGTCGCCGGCATGTACGGAGGCACGGGCGTCTACCTCCTGGAGTCCCTCGACATCCCCGCCCGCCGCGACCAGGCCATCTACGCCGGCTTCTCGGTCCTGGCGGGCATCGCGGTGATAGCGGCCGCCATCTTCCTGGAGCGCGTCTGCAAGCTCCCGGAGGACGACGACAACAACACGGGGGCCACCTCGGCGGCCTGACGGTCACCAGGGCTCGCGGGCGAGGTGACCGTTCACCAGGAAGCCGGGATGGGGGTCGAGGTGGTAGCTGTACAGCGTGAAGGGCTTCGGTCCTTCTGCCCTGCGGTGCCGGACGCTTCGCACTGCGACCCACGCTGATTCTCGAAGCTGCAAAGGATGCTGCTCGGGCGGGAAAGCCACACGAGCGGCCCAGCCATCAGCCACGACGAGATGCGATATCGGTGTACCCGTCCAGGAAGCCTTCGAAGGTCTCCCGGTCGTGAAGGACGACACGAGGAAACCTCTGCCTCAGATGGTGCGCATCGCCACCGCCGAGCAGTTGATCCGACGCCACCGTGAACGTCACATGATCGGTGACGACGTCCACGACTTCGCGGACCTTGGCACTCCCTACGTCCGTGACCGTCGTCTGGACCGTTCGCTCGCCGTCCAGTGTCCACAGGCGGCACCCCACCCGGACATCACGAGCTTGCAGACGGCCGTCGACGCCATTCACGGTCTGTTTGCTGGCCAGCCCCCACACCACCGCGATCCCCCTGACAATCAGGTCAACGCGCCAGTATCAGACTCATCGCCTCGGACCGGGTCGTAGCATCCCGGAGCTGACCACGCACCGCCGATGTCGTGGTCTTTGCGCCGGGCTTGCGAATGCCCCGCACCGACATACACATGTGCTCGGCCTCGATCACGACGATGGCACCGCGCGCCTCAAGGATCCGCATGAGCGAGTCGGCGATCTGCGTGGTGAGTCGTTCCTGCACCTGCGGGCGCCGGGCGAACACCTCCACCAGGCGGGCCAGCTTCGACAGGCCCGTGATCTTGCCCGTCTCCGCCGGAATGTACCCAACGTGGGCAACGCCATGAAACGGCAGGAGGTGGTGTTCGCACAGGCTCACGATTTCGATGTCCTTCACCAGGACCATCTCGTCGTGGCCCAGATCGAACGTCGTCGTCAACACGTCCTCGGGCGTCTGTCGAAGCCCCGCCAAGAGCTCCCGATACGCCCGAGCCACCCGCCCCGGCGTCTCCCTGAGTCCCTCGCGGTCCGGGTCCTCGCCGACCGCGATCAGCAGTTCGCGTACGGCGTTCTCGGCGCGCTTCTCGTCGAACTCGCCGATGGAGCCTTCGCCGTCCAGCGTCACGGGGTCGGTCATCTGGTGCCTCGTTCCTCGATGTCCCTGCCTGCACGGCTGAAAAACGCCGCGCCCCCCAGGCTAGAACCTGGGGGGCGCGGCATCCATTCCGGGCCTGGTGAGGACACCGAGGCCGAGGAACGGTCAGCTCTCCGGACGCTCCTCGGGGGCCGGCTCGGCCACCGGGGCGGACTCCGCCGCCGTGGCCTTGGCGGTCGAGATCGCCGGGGTCGCGCCGTTGGCGCCGTTCGTCAGGGCGAGCTCCTTCGGGGAGAGCACCGGCGGACGGGTGGACGGCGTACGGCGGGAGGAGCCGGTCCAGGCGGGCCTGGCCGGGCGCTTGACGATCGCGGAGAAGATCTCGGCGATCTCCTCCTTGCCCAGCGTCTCCTTCTCCAGCAGCTGGAGCACGAGGTTGTCGAGGACGTCGCGGTTCTCGACCAGGATCTCCCAGGCCTCGTTGTGCGCGTTCTCGATCAGCTTCTTGACTTCCTCGTCCACCAGGGCGGCGACCTCTTCCGAGTAGTCGCGCTGGTGGGCCATCTCACGGCCGAGGAAGGGCTCGGTGTTGTCGCCGCCGAACTTGATGGCGCCGAGCCGCTCGGTCATGCCGTACTGCGTGACCATCGCGCGGGCCGTTGCCGTGGCCTTCTCGATGTCGTTCGCGGCGCCCGTGGTCGGGTCGTGGAAGACCAGTTCCTCGGCCGCGCGACCGCCCAGCATGTAGGCGAGCTGGTCGAGCATCTCGTTGCGCGTGGTCGAGTACTTGTCCTCGTCCGGCAGGACCATCGTGTAGCCGAGGGCGCGCCCGCGGGACAGGATGGTGATCTTGTGGACCGGGTCGGAGTTGGGTGAGGCCGCCGCGACCAGGGCGTGTCCGCCCTCGTGGTACGCGGTGATCTTCTTCTCCTTGTCGGACATGATCCGGGTCCGCTTCTGCGGGCCCGCCACGACGCGGTCGATCGCCTCGTCCAGCATGTGGTTGTCGATCAGCTTCTTGTCCGAGCGGGCCGTCAGCAGCGCGGCCTCGTTCAGCACGTTGGAGAGATCGGCACCCGTGAAGCCCGGCGTACGACGGGCGACCGCCGAGAGGTCGACGTCCGGGGCGACCGGCTTGCCCTTCTGGTGAACCTTGAGGATCTCCAGACGGCCCTGCATGTCCGGGCGGTCGACCGCGATCTGGCGGTCGAAGCGGCCGGGGCGCAGGAGGGCCGGGTCGAGGATGTCGGGGCGGTTCGTGGCGGCGATCAGGATGACGCCGCCCTTCACGTCGAAGCCGTCCATCTCGACGAGCAGCTGGTTGAGGGTCTGCTCGCGCTCGTCGTGACCACCGCCGAGGCCGGCGCCGCGGTGGCGGCCGACCGCGTCGATCTCGTCGACGAAGACGATCGCCGGGGCGTTCGCCTTGGCCTGCTCGAAGAGGTCACGGACTCGGGAGGCACCGACACCGACGAACATCTCGACGAAGTCGGAACCGGAGATCGAGTAGAACGGAACGCCGGCCTCGCCCGCGACGGCACGCGCGAGCAGGGTCTTGCCGGTGCCGGGAGGACCGTAGAGCAGGACGCCCTTGGGGATCTTGGCGCCGACGGCCTGGAACTTGGCCGGCTCCTGGAGGAACTCCTTGATCTCGTGGAGTTCCTCGACGGCCTCGTCGGACCCGGCGACGTCCGCGAAGGTCGTCTTGGGGGTGTCCTTGGTGATGAGCTTCGCCTTGGACTTCCCGAAGTTCATGACCCGGGAGCCGCCACCCTGCATCTGATTCATCAGGAACAGGAAGACGACCACGATGAGGACGAAGGGAAGCAGGGAGAGCAGGATGCCGACGAACGCGTTCTGCTTGGTCGGCGAGACGGTGTAGCCGTCGGGGATCTGCTTCTGCTCGAACTTGGTCTGCAGTGTCGCGGCGAGGTTCTGGCCCTGGTCGCCGATGTAGCTCGCCTGGATCTTCGAGCTGCCGTCGACCTTCTCGCCGTCCTTGAGCTCGACCTTGATGGTCTGCTCGTCGCCTGTGGTCAGTTTGGCCTGCTGGACCTTGTTGTCATTGATCGCCTGGACGACCTGGCCGGTGTCCACCGTCTTGTAGCCACCGGACGAGCCGACGACCTGCATCAACACGACCACGGCAAGGACGGCCAGCACGATCCACATGACCGGCCCACGGAAGTATCGCTTCACGTCCATCCATACGGAGCGGTGTCGCCCCGTCCCTCCTGCCATAGTGAGTTTGATAAGACAGTTCTTCTGACGGTACCCCAGCTTTGTTGCCCAAAGCCGCACGGGACGGCTGAACGAGCCCGTCTGCATGCTCCAACGGCGCGAAGCCCGCCGGGGTTCCCGATCGTCTCAGGAAGACGGCTCGCTTGGCCCCAAGGCCGGGTCAGCCGCCGTAGACGTGGGGCGCGAGCGTACCGACGAACGGGAGGTTGCGGTACTTCTCGGCGTAGTCGAGGCCGTAGCCGACGACGAACTCGTTGGGGATGTCGAAGCCGACCCACTCGACGTCGATGGCGACCTTGGCGGCGTCCGGCTTGCGCAGCAGCGTGCACACCTTGAGCGTCTCGGGCTCGCGGGAGCCGAGGTTGGACAGCAGCCACGACAGGGTCAGGCCGGAGTCGATGATGTCCTCGACGATCAGGACGTGCTTGCCCTTGATGTCGGTGTCGAGGTCCTTGAGGATCCGGACGACACCGGAGGACTGGGTGCCCGCGCCGTACGACGACACGGCCATCCAGTCCATGGTGACGGGGGTGGACAGCGCCCGCGCGAGGTCGGCCATGACCATCACCGCGCCCTTGAGGACGCCGACGATGAGCAAGTCCTTGCCCGCGTACTCCGCGTCGATCTTCGCGGCCAGCTCAGCCAGCTTGGCGTCGATCTCTTCCTTGGTGATGAGCACCTCTTTGAGGTCGGTGCCCATGTCTTTCGCGTCCACCCGCATCACTTTCGGTCGTCCCACCGGCCGGTCCGTCACCCCTCGCGGAGGGATGGGATTCAGCCTTGCCGAATCACCAGTCTGCCACCCTGACGCTGGGCGACGACCTTGCCGGGGAGATTGATGGCCCCCTGGCCGCGCCAGCCGGTGATCAGCCGGTCGACTTCTTCGATGTGGCGGGCGAACAGCGAGCCCGCCGGGGCGCCTGCCTCGATGGCGGCGCGGCGCAGTACACGGCGGCGTACGGCGGGCGGCAGGGCGTAGAGCTTGGCGCACTCCAGCAGGCCGGCCGCGTCGCGTACGGCGGCCGCGGCCTGGCTCGCCCAGGAGTCGAGGGCGTCCGCGTCGTCGCGGGAGAGCTGGGCCGTACGGGCGAGTGCCTCGACGACTCCTTTGCCGAGGGCCTTCTCCAGGGCGGGCAGGCCTTCGTGGCGCAGCCGGGAGCGGGTGTAGGCGGGGTCCGCGTTGTGGGGGTCGTCCCAGACGGGGAGCGCCTGGACCATGCAGGCCTTGCGGGCGGTCTGCCGGTCGAGCTGGAGGAAGGGGCGGCGGTAACGGCGCGCGGCCCCCGGCCCGCCGGAAACGGCGGCCATTCCGGACAGGGAGCGGATGCCGGAGCCGCGGGCGAGGCCGAGAAGGACGGTTTCGGCCTGGTCGTCGCGGGTGTGGCCGAGCAGGACGGCGAGGGCGCCGTGGCGGTCGGCCGCCGCGTCCAGGGCGGCGTAGCGGGCGTCGCGGGCGGCGGCCTCGGGGCCGCCTTCGCGGCCGACGGTCACGGCGACGGACTCGACCGGGTCGAGGCTGAGCCCGCGCAGGCGCAGGGCGACTTCCTCGGCGCGCAGGTCGGAGCCGGGCTGCAGGCCGTGGTCGACGGTGACTCCGCCGGCGCGGATGCCGAGCTTGGGGGCCTCGAAGGCGAGGGCGGAGGCGAGGGCCATGGAGTCGGCGCCGCCGGAGCAGGCGACGAGCACGAGCGGGGACGGCGGGCGCTCGTGCGGGGAGTCATCGGACGAGGAAGTGTCGCCGGAAGAACTGCTGTGGTCGTTGAGGATGTCGTGGAGGACGCGGCGGACCGCCAGGCGTATCGCCGCGACCGCAGGATGGGGACCCATGTCCGGTTCCCTTCATGAAGTTTTCGGGGGTGAGCCCGAGGTTCGGTCACTCAGAGTGTGTAGATGGTGACAGAACCGGGCCGTTCCCCGAGCATTGCACGCCTACCCAGGGCTCACGGTCCCTCGGACGGGTGATTGGAGGGGCGTTCGCCTGCCGTCGGCCGGATTTCTTTGACTACTCGGCTTTGCGGTGCACCCGCGCGATCCAGTCCGCCGGTTTGGCGATCTCCGTCTTCGTGGGGAGGGTGTTGGGCGAGGTCCACACCCGGTTGAAGCCGTCCATGCCGACCTCGTTGACGACGGCCCGTACGAAACGTTCGCCGTCACGGTACTGCCTGAGCTTGGCGTCCAGCCCGAGCAGTTTGCGCAGGGCCGTGTCGAGCCGCGAGGCGCCCTTGGCCCGCCGCTGCTGGAACTTCTCGCGGATCTCCTGGACGCTCGGCACGACGGCCGGGCCCACGCCGTCCATGACGAAGTCGGCGTGGCCCTCCAGAAGGGACATGACGGCGGTGAGGCGGCCGAGGATCTCGCGCTGGGCCGGGGTCTGCACGATCTCCACGAGCGAGCGCCCGCCGTCGTCCTCCTCGGCCTCGGGGCGGCCGCCGGCCAGCGACTGGGCGGCCTCGCGGATGCGTTCCAGGACGGTCATGGGGTCGACGTCGGTCTCCCCCAAGAACGACTGGATTTCGCCCTCCAGGTGGTCCCGCAGCCAGGGCACCGCGGTGAACTGCGTGCGGTGGGTCTCCTCGTGCAGGCAGACCCACAGGCGGAAGTCGTGGGGTTGTACGTCGAGTTCGCGCTCCACGTGCACGATGTTCGGGGCGACGAGGAGGAGTCGGCCGCCTCCGTGCTCCCCGGCCGGGAGCTCACGGGTGGCGGGGGCGAAGGTCTCGTACTGGCCGAGGACGCGGGAGGACAGGAACGACAGCAGCATGCCGAGTTCGACGCCGGTCACCTTGCCGCCGACGGTGCCGAGGACCGCGCCGCCGGGTGTGTTGCCGCGGCGTTCCTGCATCTTGTCGAGGAGGGGCTTGAGGATCTCCCGGAATCCGGCGACGTTGGCCTTGACCCAGCCGGGGCGGTCGACGACGAGGACCGGGGTGTCGTGGGCCGCGTCGGTGCCCATCCGGGTGAATCCGCGGACGTGTTCCTCGGAGGCCTTGGCGTGCCGGCGCAGTTCGGCGACGACGGCGCGGGCCTCGTCGCGGCTCACTTCCGGGCCCGGCCGAACGAGCCGGGTCGCGGTCGCCACCGCGAGATTCCAGTCGACCATCTGAGAAGAGGCAGCACCACCGATGCTCGTCATGCGTCAACCGTACGTGAGCGTTCCCGCTTGGGGCAGGCCGCGGCGAGGTCGGCTCCCTGCCGGTCCGTCAGCCGCAGCCGCATGCCGCCAGTGCCGTCGCCGCCTTGTCCAGGGCCGACTGGGCCGCGTCCTTGCTGGTCGTGTTCGACGCCAGGAACGCGAAGGCCAGGAGGCGGCCGTCCTGGTCGACGACCGTGCCCGCCAGCGTGTTCACGCCGGTGAGGGTGCCGGTTTTGGCGCGTACGACGCCGGCCGCGCCGTCGGGCGTGTAGCGGGTGGTCAGCGTGCCCGTGAAGCCGGCCACGGGAAGGCCGGTGAGGACCGGGCGGAGTTCGGGGTGGGCGGGGTCGCCGGCCTTCGCGAGGAGGGCGGTCAGGAGGTCGGCGGTGAGCTTGTCGTCGCGGTTCAGCCCGCTGCCGTCCTTGAAGGAGACGCCGGTCACGGGGAGTTGCAGCTTCTTGAGCTGGGCGCGGATCGCCTTGCCGCCGCCGTCGAAGTCGGCGCGTGTCCTGGTGGCCACGGCGGTCTGGCGGGCCAGGGCCTCGGCGATGTCGTTGTCGCTGTTGGTCAGCATGCGCTCGACCAGGGTGGACAGGGGCGGTGAGGAGACCTCGGCCAGCGTCTCGGCGCGGTCCGTCGCCTTGGACAGGCCGGGGGACGTGGTCCTGATGCCCTCGGCCTCCAGGAAGGCGGCGAACTTGCGGGCCGCGTCGTCGGCCGGGTCCGGCGCCCGGACGGCGGTACCGCTGGTGGAGTCGTCCGTGCGGGCCTCGTCGGCCATCAGGGCGCTGACCTGGGCGAGGTTGGCGTCGACGCCGATGGGGTGGAGTCCGGAGCCGGCGTAGAGGGTGGTGTCGTACGACAGCGTCACCTTCCGTACGTCGTCCTTCTTGAGGGCCTTGGCCGTCCGCACGGCCAGCTCGCGCAGGCTCGCCCAGCCCTCGGCGTCCTTGCGGGCGGTGAGGGTGGGGTCGCCGCCGCCGACGAGGACGAGTTCGTGGGTGCCGGGTTCCAGGGCGGTGCGGGTGGTGAGGCGGTGGTCGGGGCCCATGGCCGACAGGGCGGCCACGGCGGTGGCGATCTTGGTGGTGGAGGCGGGGGTGAGGGCGTCGTCGGCACCGGCGCCGTACAGGCGCTTGCCGGTGGCCACGTCGACGACCGCGGCGGTACGGCGGGTGCCGAGCGCCGTGTCCTTGAGGAGCGGGGTGAGGACGGCGGTGAGGGCGCTGTCGCTCGGCGCGGACTTCACGGTGTTCGTGGCGCCGCCGAGGCCGGTGAGGACGGAGGCGGCGCTCGGGGCGGGCTCGGGGCCCGCCGCCGTCGTACCGGAGTCACCGCCGTGATCTGCGCCACCCGTCTGCTCCAGGGCGACCGCGTGGTCCCGCTCGGCCGTACGCTGACCGGTGGAGTCCCAGGGGCCCGCGGCGGTCACCACGACGGCCGTCAGGGCCAGGCCGGCGGTGGCCGCGCCCGCGGTGTACTGCCAGGTCTTGACCGTCGTCAGGCGCGTGACCTGCGGTTTCGCCGCGTTCGCGGCTCGTGCCAGCTGGGGGCGTACGGCTGCCAGACGGGGTCGGACGGCGTTCGCGACCCGCGCCACATGCGGTCTCGCGGCCCGCCAAGGCCTCAGTTCAGGCACGACCACCAGCCCCTTTCGCGATCACACACCTGCGTGAGGGACACTTAACCACCAGAACTATGTGCTGATCATGGAGGAGCCACCGGTGGAGTTCGACGTCACGATCGAGATCCCGAAGGGTTCGCGGAACAAGTACGAGGTGGACCACGAGACCGGTCGGATCCGCCTGGACCGTCGACTCTTCACCTCGACCGCCTACCCGACCGACTACGGCTTCGTCGAGAACACTCTCGGCGAGGACGGCGACCCGCTGGACGCGCTGGTCATTCTTGACGAGCCGACGTTCCCGGGCTGCCTCATCAAGTGCCGTGCGATCGGCATGTTCCGGATGACGGACGAGGCCGGCGGCGACGACAAGCTGCTGTGCGTCCCGGCGACCGACCCGCGCGTGGAGCACCTGCGTGACATCCACCACGTGTCGGAGTTCGACCGCCTGGAGATCCAGCACTTCTTCGAGGTCTACAAGGACCTGGAGCCCGGCAAGTCCGTCGAGGGCGCCAACTGGGTCGGCCGGGTCGACGCCGAGGTCGAGATCGAGCGTTCGTACAAGCGCTTCAAGGAGTCCGGCGGCCACTGAGCCTCCTGACGACTCCTGTGGCGAACGGGCCGCACGCACACGCGTGCGGCCCGTTCGCGTATCCGCGCGGCTGTGGGGAACGTGTCTGTGCGCATACTGAGGCGACGGATGGTGCCGTACAGGGAGCGATACGCAAGTGACGTCGGCGGAGGACCGCAAGCCGCAGTCGGACGAGGCGAGGAGCGTCTACGACCCGGAGATCACGTCCGAGTTCGCGATTCCCGACGGGCTCGCCGTCCCGAAGGGGGTGGGCGGGGAGTCGGAGACGTCCTCGGAGTTCGCCGTGCCGGAGGGTCTCCACGCACCCGAGGGGTCGGCCCTGGAGCCGGAGGGGTCGGCGTTCAGTACGCCGCGCACCTACAGCGCCAGGCACGCGCCGCCCGCGTTCACCCCGCCGACCGGCGTTCCCGTGGTCTCGCTGACCAAGGACGTGCCCTGGCAGGACCGGATGCGCACGATGCTGCGGATGCCGGTCGCCGAGCGGCCCGCGCCGGAGCCGCTGCACAAGGAGGACGAGACCGGGCCCGCCGTCCCGCGCGTGCTGGACCTGACGCTGCGTATCGGGGAGCTGCTGCTCGCGGGCGGTGAGAACGCGGAGGACGTGGAGGCGGCGATGTTCGCCGTCTGCCGCTCGTACGGCCTCGACCGCTGCGAGCCGAACGTCACCTTCACGCTGCTGTCGATCTCGTACCAGCCGTCTCTCGTCGAGGACCCGGTGACGGCCTCCCGGACCGTGCGGCGGCGCGGCACCGACTACACCCGGCTCGCGGCCGTCTACCAGCTGGTGGACGACCTCAGCGACCCCGAGACGGCGTTCTCGCTGGAGGAGTCTTATCGGCGGCTCGCCGAGATCCGCCGTAACCGGCATCCGTACCCCGGCTGGGTGCTGACCGGGGCCGGCGGACTGCTCGCGGGCGCCGCCTCGGTGCTGGTCGGCGGTGACGTGATCGTGTTCGTGGCGGCCGCGCTGGGCGCGATGCTCGGCGACCGGCTGGCGTGGCTGTGCGCGGGGCGCGGGCTGCCGGAGTTCTACCAGTTCACGGTCGCCGCGATGCCGCCGGCCGCGATAGGGGTCGCGCTGACCGTCGCGGACGTGGACGTGAAGGCGTCGGCGGTCATCACCGGTGGGCTGTTCGCGCTGCTGCCGGGGCGGGCGCTGGTGGCGGGGGTGCAGGACGGGCTGACCGGCTTCTACATCACCGCGTCGGCGCGGCTGCTGGAAGTGATGTACCTGTTCGTCGGCATCGTCGTGGGCGTACTGGTGGTCCTGTACTTCGGGGTCCAGCTCGGCGCCGACCTCAACCCCGACGTGGCGCTGATCATCGAGGAGCGGCCGCTGTGGCAGATCGGGGCGTCGATGCTGCTGTCGCTGACGTTCGCGGTGCTGTTGCAGCAGGAGCGGTCGACAGTCCTGGTGGTGACGCTCAACGGGGGCGTCGCGTGGTCGGTGTACGGCGCGCTGCACTACGTCGGGGGGATCTCGCCGGTTGCCTCCACGGCGGTGGCGGCGGGGCTGGTGGGGCTGTTCGGGCAGATGATGTCGCGGTACCGGTTCGCTTCCGCGCTGCCTTACACGACCGCCGCGATCGGGCCCTTGTTGCCGGGGTCCGCCACGTACTTCGGGCTGTTGTCGATCGCGCGGGACGATGTCGACAAGGGGTTGGTGTCGTTGGCCACGGCCGCGTCCTTGGCCATGGCCATCGCCATCGGGGTCAATCTGGGGTCGGAGATCTCGCGGTTGTTCTTGAGGCTGCCGGGTGGGGCTTCGGCGGCGGGGCGCAGGGCGGCGAAGCGGACGCGGGGGTTCTGAGGCCGGGTGCCTACCAGCTCGGGGCTTGAGGTCCGGCGGCTGCGGGTCGGTTGTGCTTGACCGCGCAGTTCCCCGCGCCCCTTCAGGGCGCTTCTAGTAGCCCTGGTTGTACGGGTACTGCTGGTTTTGCTGGTTGTCGTAACCCTGCTGCTGGGCGTACTGCTGCTGGTCGTAGCCGTACTGGTCGTTGTAGCCGTACTGCTGCTGGCCCTGGTTGCCGTTGTCGTAGTACTGCTGCTCGTTCTCCGACGGGATGCGGCGGAGTTGCGTCGTCGCGTCGTCCATCGGTGGGGGCTGGTAGGCCTGGGGCTGCGGGGTTGCCGGGGTCTCCGCCGCCCTCTTCTTCTTCGCGCGCTCCCGGAGGTACTCGATGATGATCGGGACGACCGAGACGAAGACGATGAGGACCAGGATCGCCTCGACGTTCTTGTGGATGACGTCGATCTGACCGAGCCAGTACCCCGCGAGGGTGACGCCCGTGCCCCAGGCGACGCCGCCGATCACGTTGTACGTCAGGAACGTGCGGTACTTCATACGGCCGGCGCCCGCCACGATCGGGGCGAAGGTGCGGACGATCGGGACGAAGCGGGCCAGGACGATCGCCTTGGGGCCGTACTTCTCCATGAACCCGTGCGCCTTCTCCAGGTTCTCCTGTTTGAAGAGCTTGGAGTTGGGACGGCTGAAGAGCCTGGGGCCGAAGAACTTGCCGATCATGTAGCCCACTTGGTCGCCGAGGACGGCGGCCAGCACGATCAGGAGGCAGACCAGCCACAGCGGCTGGCTGATGAATTCGCCCTGCGCCACGAACAGACCCGCCGTGAACAGCAGGGAGTCGCCGGGCAGGAAGGCGAAGAGTCCCGACTCGGCGAAGACGATCAGCAGGATGCCGGGGAGGCTGAACGTCTCGATCAGATAGTCGGGGCTGAGCCACTCGGGGCCTAGCGCGAGCGTGGTCACGGGTCTGTGGCTCCTGGTGCTGGGGGGACGGGCCGGGGCTGCTGCCCAAAAGTATCAACGCAGGCGTCGGAGCCCAGGTTCCATGGGGCCGCAGGGGATGCGCTGTGAGCTCTCCGGGAGAAAGCTGTGAGCCATGAGTATCGATGATTTCGGCGGCGGCCAGGGGCCACAGCCCGATGTGCTGGTGGTGACCACCAACGACGTGCCCGGCTTCCGGGTGCAGGAGGTACTGGGGGAGGTCTTCGGGCTGACCGTGCGCTCCCGGCATCTGGGCAGCCAGATCGGCGCGGGGTTGAAGTCGATGATCGGCGGTGAGCTCAAGGGGCTCACCAAGACGCTGGTGCAGACCCGCAACCAGGCCATGGAGCGGCTCGTGGAACAGGCACGCGCGCGGGGGGCGAACGCCGTGCTGATGTTCCGCTTCGACGTGACGGAGGCGGCCGACGTCGGCACCGAGGTGTGTGCCTACGGGACCGCCGTGGTCCTGACCCGGGAGTGAGCCCCCGGGTCAGGCCGATCAGAAGGCGTGACGGGCCGCGTTCGCCCTGATCGCGTCCCTCAGGTGCTCGGCCAGGCCGTCGCCCATGGCGTCGTAGAACGCCTTGAAGCGCTCGTCGGAGACGTACATGTCGCCGAAGCACAGGTGCATCTCGTAGGGAGTTTCGAAGTAGTACCTGCTGATGTGCTGCCGGTGTTCCTCGGCGAGGTCCATGGCGGCCTCGCCGGACGGCTGCTCGCCGGCCGTCACCAGGGCCGCGTACCGCTCGCCCCAGTCGTCGACCTCGGCCTGGATGCGCTTCCAGTCCTCCTTGGTGTACGTCGCGGCGCGGCGCTGGGACTCGGAGTACGCCTCGGTGCCGCCCCAGCGTGCCTCCGCCTCCTCGGCGTACTGCTCCGGGTCCTTGTCGCCGAAGACCTCGAACCGCTCCTCGGGTGTGAGGTTGATGCCCATCTCGCGTGCCTCCATGGCCTGCTCCACGGCCGCCGCCATCTTCTGGAGCTGCTCGATCCGGGCGGACAGCAGTTCGTGCTGGCGGCGCAGGTGAGTGCGCGGGTCCGTGGCCGGATCGTCGAGGAGGGCGGCGACCTCGTCGAGCGGGAAGCCGAGCTCCCGGTAGAACAGGATCTGCTGCAGCCGGTCGAGGTCGGCGTCGCTGTAGCGCCGGTGGCCCGCGTGGCTGCGCTCGCCGGGCGCGAGCAGGCCGATGTCGTCGTAGTGGTGCAGGGTGCGCACCGTCACTCCGGCGAAACCGGCGACCTGTCCCACGGAGTAGCTCACTTCGTCCGCTCCTTCCTTCTCGGTACGCCGTCCACGGTGCGTCCTCACGCCACGTGAGGTGCAAGCCCGTTCCCGCGGGGATCTCTCCGGATGTGGTGACCGTTTTGCCCGTTTATCGTGAGCCCGTGGCCCAGGACACCGCGCGGCAGACACCCGCAGCCCCGGCGACCCCGGCCCGTGCGCTGCTGCCCCTGATCCTCCCCGCTCTCGCCGTCGGCGTGGGCGCGAGCCTGATCTTCGTCGGGGTGAGCGCGGCGGCCGAGGCGCTCCAGGACGTGCTGTGGCAGAACCTGCCGGACGCGCTCGGCGTGGGCCGCTATTCGGTGCTGTGGATGCTCATCATGCTCACCGCGACCGGGGTGGCCGTCGGCCTGGTGGTGTGGAAGGTGCCGGGGCATGCCGGCCCCGACCCGGCCACCATGAGCCTGGACGCCCCGGTGCTGCCGCCCGGCGTGCTGCCGGGGCTGGTTCTCGCCGCCGCCTTGATGCTGGCCGGCGGGCCGAGTCTCGGCCCCGAGAACCCGATCATCGCCGTGAACGTCGGGATCGCCTTCTGGCTCGGCCGGCGGCTCCTTCCCCGGCTGCCGGGCGGGCTGTGGCCGGCGCTGGCGGAGGCGGCGACGATCGGCGCGCTGTTCGGTACGCCGGTGGCGGCGGCCCTGGTCATCTCCGAGGCGCTGGCCGGGCGGCAGGTGAAGGGGGCGCTGTGGGACAACGTCTTCGCGCCGCTGGTCGCCGCCGCCGCGGGCGCCCTGACGACCACCCTGGTGGCCCATCCGTCCTTCGATCTGGATCTGCCCGCGTTCGGCCGGCCCGGCTGGGGCGATCTGCTGGCGGCGCTGGTGATCTCGTCCACGGCGGCCCTGCTCGGCATGTGTGCCGTCCGCGCCTTCCCGTACGTCCACGCCGTCTTCGCCCGGCTGCGCCACCCGATGCTCGCGCTGCCCGTCGGCGGCCTGGTGCTGGGGCTCCTGGCCGCCGTGGGCGGTCATCTCACGCTGTTCAAGGGGCTGGAGGAGGTCGGGGAGATCGCCGCCCACCCGGACGGCTGGTCGGCCGGGGAGTTCGCCACGATGACCGTGGTGAAGCTGGCCGCGCTGCTGGTCGCCGCGTCCTGCGGCTTCCGCGGCGGACGGATCTTTCCCGCCGTGTTCGTCGGCGCCGCCCTCGGGCTGTGCGCCCACGCCCTCGTCTCCGGCGTCCACCCTGCCGTCGGCGTCGCCACGGGTGTGCTGGGCATGCTGCTCGCCATCACCCGGCAGGGCTGGGTGAGCCTGTTCACGGCCGCGGCGCTGGTGGCCTCGCCGACGATCCTGGCCCTGCTCTGCATCGCCTCGCTGCCCGCCTGGCTGCTGGTGACCGGACGTCCCCAGATGCAGCTGCGCGACGACGGAACCCCGATCCGCTGAACCCCCATTTCGAGGAGTCGATCGATGCCGCTCCACAAAGGTCCCGACCAACACGACGAGCGCCCGATGTCCGTCAACCCCTTCTACGGGGAGGCCAATCCGGTCGGCGGCATGACCGAGGCGCCGCCCACGCACCGGCTCCCGGACGCTCCCTTGCCACCCTCGACGGCGTACCAGCTGGTGCACGACGAGCTGATGCTGGACGGCAACTCCCGGCTCAACCTCGCCACCTTCGTCACCACCTGGATGGAGCCGCAGGCCGGCGTCCTGATGGGCGAGTGCCGGGACAAGAACATGATCGACAAGGACGAGTACCCGCGCACCGCCGAGCTGGAGCGGCGCTGCGTGGCGATGCTCGCCGACCTGTGGAACGCACCCGATCCGGCGGCCGCCGTGGGCTGTTCGACCACCGGATCGAGTGAAGCCTGCATGCTCGCCGGGATGGCGCTGAAGCGGCGCTGGAGCAAGCGGAATCCGAAGCCGGGCGCCCGGCCGAACCTGGTCATGGGCATCAACGTCCAGGTCTGCTGGGACAAGTTCTGCAACTTCTGGGAGGTGGAACCCCGGCTCATCCCCATGGAGGGCGACCGCTTCCACCTCGATCCACAGGCCGCCGCGGCCCTGTGCGACGAGAACACCATCGGGGTCGTCGCGATCCTCGGCTCCACCTTCGACGGCTCCTACGAGCCCGTCGCCGACCTGTGCGCCGCCCTGGACGAGTTGCAGGAACGCACCGGCCTCGACATCCCGGTGCACGTCGACGGGGCGTCCGGCGGGATGATCGCGCCGTTCCTCGACGAGGACCTGGCCTGGGACTTCCGGCTGCCGCGCGTCGCCTCCATCAACACCTCGGGGCACAAGTACGGCCTGGTCTACCCGGGCGTCGGCTGGGCGCTGTGGCGCGATCACGACGCCCTGCCCGAGGAGCTGGTCTTCCGCGTCAACTACCTGGGCGGCGACATGCCGACCTTCGCGCTCAACTTCTCCCGGCCGGGCGCGCAGGTCGTCGCGCAGTACTACACGTTCCTGCGGCTGGGCCGCGAGGGCTACCGGGCCGTGCAGCAGACCACCCGGGACGTCGCCGGGCGCCTCGCCGAACGCGTCGAGGCCCTCGGTGACTTCCGGCTCCTCACCCGGGGCGACCAGTTGCCGGTGTTCGCCTTCACCACCGGGCACGACGTGACGGCGTACGACGTCTTCGACGTGTCCCGGCGGCTGCGCGAGGGCGGTTGGCTGGTGCCTGCGTACACCTTCCCGCCGAACCGCGAGGACCTGAGCGTCCTGAGGGTCGTCTGCCGCAACGGCTTCTCCACCGACCTCGCCGAGCTGTTCGTGGACGACCTGCGCCGACTGCTGCCCGAACTGCGCCGCCAGCCGCACCCGTTGACCAAGGACAAGGGTGCGGCTACCGGGTTCCATCACTGAGGCCGACCGAGGGCTATGCGCTGAGCGCCGCGAACCGCCGTACCGCCAGCGGGAAGAAGACCGCGAGCAGGGCCAGCGGCCAGGCCACGGCCGGCCACACCTGGTCCGTGCCGAGGCCGCCGAACAGGTCCCGTACGG
Source organism: Streptomyces sp. NPDC051913 (assembly GCF_044593635.1). Taxonomy (NCBI): domain Bacteria; kingdom Bacillati; phylum Actinomycetota; class Actinomycetes; order Kitasatosporales; family Streptomycetaceae; genus Streptomyces; species Streptomyces sp. NPDC051913. Next base: position 83,022 of record NZ_JBIUCI010000003.1, read on the forward strand.
CCGTCGCCGTGCGGGACATCGGGTTCCACTCGACCACCGTGCCGAGCCAGTCCGGCATGGAGGCGGGCGTGGCGAGCGCGTTGGACAGGAAGCCGACCGGCCAGACCAGGATCTGCACGGCCTGCACAAGCTCGGGCTTCCCGGCCACCAGCGCCAGGAAGATGCCGATCCAGAGCATGGCGAAGCGGAAGAGCAGCAGCAGCCCGAGGGCGCCCGTGAACGCCACCGGACCACCGCCCGGCCGCCAGCCGAGTGCGAAACCGACGCCGACGAGCGCCCCGAGCCCGACCGCCGACTGAAGCATGTCCGCCACCGAACGCCCCACGAGGACGGCACCGTTGGCCATCGGCAGGGAGCGGAAGCGGTCGATGACGCCCTTGTCGAGATCCTGGGTGAGGGCGATCATCGTGCCCTCCAGGCCGAAGGCCATGGTGAGCGCGAGCATCCCGGGGACCAGATAGTCGACGTACTCCCCCTCGACGCCCCGGCCACCGCCGACGAGATAGCCGAACATCAGCAGCAGCATCACCGGGAAGACCAGGCCGACGACGACCCGCACCGGCTGCCGCGCCCAGTGGGCGAGTTCGCGCCGGGTCATGGTCCAGGAGTCGGTCAGCGCGTACGACATGCTCATGCGGCTCCCTCCGTCAGGTGCAGGAACACCTCGTCGAGCGTCGGCCGCCGCAGCGCCACGTCCTCCGCCTCGATTCCCGCCTCCTCCAGCGCCCGTACGACCCCGAAGAGCGCCGCCATCCGGTCGGTGACCGGGGCGCTGAGCAGCCTGCGGTCGGTGTCGACGCGGACCCCGGCCCGGTCGACCGGCAACAGCGCCACCGCCGCCCCCAGTTGCCCCGCGTCCCGCAGCACGACGTCGATGCGGTCGCCGCCGGTCGCCTTCTTCAACTCGTCCGGTGTGCCGTCCGCGACGGTCCGGCCGGCGTCCACGACCGAGACACGGTCGGCGAGTTGGTCGGCCTCCTCCAGGTACTGCGTGGTGAGCAGGACCGTCGTACCGCCGCCGACGAGCGACCGGACGGCCGCCCACACCTCGGCGCGGCCACGCGGGTCGAGGCCGGTCGTCGGTTCGTCCAGGAAGAGCACCTCCGGTTCGGTGATCAGGGAAGCCGCGAGGTCCAGGCGGCGGCGCATGCCTCCGCTGTAGTGCCGTACCGCCTTGCGGCCGGTGTCGGCCAGACCGAACCGCTCCAGGAGTTCGCCGGCACGCGCGCGTGCCCGGCGGGCGCCCAGGTGGTAGAGGCGGCCGAACAGTTCCAGGTTCTGCCGGCCGCCGAGCTCCTCGTCGAGCGCCGCGTGCTGGCCGAGCAGGCCGATGCGCAGGCGTACGGCGTAGGCCTGCCGTACGACGTCGAGTCCGGCCACCTCCATGCGGCCGCTGTCGGGGCGCAGCAGGGTGGAGAGGATGCGGACCAGGGTGGTCTTGCCGGCGCCGTTGGGGCCCAGCACCGCGTGCACCGCGCCCCGGGCGACCGTGAGGTCGAGCCCGTCGAGCGCCGGTCTGTCGCCGTATTTCTTGCGTGCTCCCTCGACGGTGATCGCCGCTTCGGTCACTGACACTCCCTTGCTAGTCAAAGTTGACTACCCGGACGAAGGTAACTCCGCGAAGCTCATTGGTCAAACTTGATTAGCCGGCGTCCTCCGGATGCCGCTCCCCCGTCGCGTACGGGTTCTCCTCGCCCTCGGCGAGAACGCCGACGAACGGGGCCCCCTCCCCCGCGAACGTGTACGCCCCGTCCTCGATCCGGGCGATGAGCCCCTGGGTCCACTCGGCCTCCGCGTCGGCCGTGTGGATCCAGAGGTTCATGATCTCGCCGATGTGGCCGAGCTGTTCGGGGCCGTCCTCGGGGACGTAGTGCTCGGTGACGGACGCGCGCCACTGCTCGCTCTGCCGGATCCGCTCCTTGAGCAGCGCCACCACCTCGGCACGCGGCAGGTCGAGCATGCAGCCGATGGCCGCCGACTTGACGTCCATCTTCTGGTCGTACGAGGTCAGCGCCTCGCGCACCAGCCGCAGGTACTCCTCGGTGCCCGCGTCCGTCATCTCGTACTCGGTGCGCGGCGGGCCGCCGGCCGTGGACGGGGCGATCTCGTGCGCGTGCAGCAGTCCCTGCTTCGCCATCTGCTTCAGGGCGTGGTAGATCGAGCCGGGCTTGGCGTGGGACCACTCGTGCGCGCCCCAGTACTCCAGGTCGTTGCGCACCTGGTAGCCATGGGCCCGCCCGTGCTGGCGCACCGCGGCCAGCACGAGGAGACGGATCGCTGACATGGGGTCCAGACTAGGACGCCCGCTCCCCGCTCTCCGCGAGGGCCACCAGGTCCCAGGCCGACCGGCCGTCCAGGGACTCCCGGATGATGTCGGCGTGGCCGGCGTGCCGGGACAGCTCGCGGATCAGGTTGAGCAGCATCCAGCGGACGGAGACCCGGCTGTCCGGCGGGAACCAGGGGTCGTTCGGGAGCGGGAAGGTGTCGTCGAGGCTGGGGACCGAACGGACGTACGCCTCCGTCTCGGCGGCGACCTTCTCCCCGTACGCGAGCTGAGACTCGACCGTCTCACCGTCGACCAGGGCGAAGCACTCGTGCCAGTTCGCCTCGGTCCGCTGTACGGCCGGCGGCTCGCCCTTGGCCCGGGCGATCCAGCCCTGCTCGACCTCGGCCACATGCTTCAGCAGCCCGGCGAGGGTCAGCTCGCTCGCGCTGGGGCGGGAGGCCGCCTGCTCGTCGGTCAGTCCGAGCAGTGCGCGCCGGACGGCGCCGCGCTCCGCTGCCAGATAGCCGAGCAGCGCGCCGCGCTCGTCGCCGTGCGCTTCCGCGGGAACATGGGTGACCATGACCGGCCGCCTTTCGTCGAGGTGGAGGTCGGGGGCTTTTCGGGGCTCTCCCTCCGACACCGACGAAACTACGGGCCCTTGCGGTCAGGTTCTGTCCGCAAGGGCCCGCCACGCGAGAACCGTCTAGAACGGGAAGCCGCTCCGGCCGTGCTGGACCGAGATCCACTTCAGGGTGGTGAACGCGTCCAGCATCGTGTCGCCGTTGAGGCGGCCGATGCCCGAGCTCTTCTCGCCGCCGAAGGGGACGATCGGCTCGTCGTGGACGGTGCCGTCGTTGACGTGGAACATGCCGGTGTCGATCTGCTTGGCGAAGTTCACGCCGCGCTCGATGTCGGCGGTGTGGACGGCGCCGCTGAGGCCGTACGGGGTGTCGTTGACGACGCGGACCGCCTCCTCCTCGCCGTCGACCGGGATGAGGAAGGCGACCGGGCCGAAGACCTCCTGCTGGAGGAGGGCCGAGTCGGCCGGGAGGCCGGTCAGGACCGACGGGGAGACCAGGTTGTCCCTCGTCTCGCCGCGCAGCAGGGCCGTCGCGCCCTCGGCGAGCGCCTGCTCGACGGTGCCCGAGACGGCGTCCGCCTGGGAGGAGTTGATGACCGGGCCGATGACGGTCTGCGGGTCGCTCGGGTCGCCGACCTTGAGGGACTTGACCTTGGCGACGAACTTCTCGGTGAACTCGTCGGCTATCGAGCGGTCGACCAGGACGCGGTTGGCGGCCATGCAGACCTGGCCCTGGTGGACGTACCGGCTGAAGACGGCGGCGTCGACCGCGTAGTCGATGTCGGCGTCGTCGAGGACCACGATGGCGCTGTTGCCGCCGAGTTCGAGGACCGAGCGCTTGAACTGCGAGGCGCAGACCGTCGCGACATGGCGGCCGACCTTGTCGGAGCCGGTGAAGGAGATGACCTTCGGGATCGGGTGCTCCAGGAAGGCGTCGCCGATCTCCGCGATGTCGGTGATGACGACGTTCAGCAGGCCCTTGGGCAGGCCCGCGTCCTCGAAGATCTTCGCGACCAGCGAGCCGCCGGTGATCGGGGTGTTCTGGTGCGGCTTGAGCACCACGCCGTTGCCGAGCGCGAGCGCCGGGGCGACCGACTTGAGGGAGAGCAGGAAGGGGAAGTTGAAGGGGCTGATCACGCCGACGACGCCGACCGGTACGCGGTAGACGCGGTTCTCCTTGCCGTCGATCGGCGAGGGGATGATCCGGCCCTCGGGGCGCAGGGAGAGGTGGATCGCCTCGCGCAGGAACTCCTTGGCGAGGTGGAGTTCGAAGCCGGCCTTGAGGTATGTGCCGCCGAGCTCGGCGATGATCACCTCGGTGATCTCGGGCTCGCGCTCCTCGATGAGGCGCAGGGCCTTCTCGAAGACCGCGCGGCGGGCGTACGGGTTGGTGCCGGCCCACTTCCTCTGGGCGCGGGCCGCCGACCTGTACGCCTCGTCGACCTCGTCGACCGTGGCTATCGTGATCGACGCCAGCTTCTCGCCGTCGTACGGGTTGAAGTCGATGATGTCCCAGGAGCCGGTGCCCGGGCGCCACTCACCGTCGATGTACTGCTGGGCCAGGTCGGTGAAGTACGACGACATGTGATCCCCAAATCACTAGCGGACACGGTCGCTTGTGGGCGTGCGACCAACATCACGGTCTGATCACACGTCATCGTACTTGCGCGACAAGCGAGTTGGGGACAGAGAGCTAAGTTATGGGGAGAACCCTCGGGCGCCCTGGGCTGCTTCAGGAGAGCTGGAGAAGACCCCGCAGCAGGTCCCGGCTCTCGTCCGGCCCCGGGCTGTCCTGCTGGAGCTCCTTGAGGGCGCTCTCGTACTGGGCGACGTCCTCGCGCTTGTCCAGATAGAGGGCGCTGGTGAGCTGCTCCAGATAGACGACGTCGGTGAGGTCGGACTCCGAGAAGCTCAGGATCGTGAACGCGCCGCTCTCGCCCGAGTGGCCGCCGAAGCTGAACGGCATGATCTGCAACCGGACGTTGGGGTGCTCGGAGATCTCGATGAGGTGCTGGAGCTGGCCCCGCATCACCTCGCGGTCGCCGTAGGGGCGGCGCAGGGCCGCCTCGTCGAGGACGATGTGGAAGTCGGGGGCGTTCTCGGCGACGAGGTACTTCTGCCGCTCCAGGCGCAGCGCCACCCGCCGCTCGACGTCGGCCTCGCTCGCGCCCTTCATGCCACGGCGGACGACTGCACGTGCATACGCCTCGGTCTGGAGCAGGCCGTGCACGAACTGCACCTCGTACGCGCGGATGAGGGAGGCGGCCCCCTCCAGACCCACATAGGTGGGGAACCAGCTCGGCAGGACGTCGGAGTAGCTGTGCCACCAGCCCGCCACGTTGGCCTCGCGGGCGAGGGAGAGCAGCGACATGCGCTCGGCCTCGTCCGTGATGCCGTACAGCGTCAGGAGGTCCTCGACGTCCCTGGTCTTGAAGCTCACCCGGCCCAACTCCATCCGGCTGATCTTCGACTCGGAGGCCCGGATGGAATAGCCCGCGGCCTCGCGCGTGATCCCCCGCGCCTCACGCAGTCGCCTGAGTTGTGATCCGAGCAGCATGCGCCGCACCACCGATCCCGGCTCTCCCGCGCTCACGTTCGCCAGCCTCCCCAACCGTCTTCAGGGGCCGAAGTCTGCCACTAAAACACTTCGAGCTGTACTCGTCCGATTACAGAGATGGAAAGAAGCCAAAGATTCCACACAGGAGGGAGCGAGGAGAAGGCAAGAGCGGGAAGGAAGTTGGCGGAAAAAATGCCCAACAAGCGGTACGGGAACGTCCAATTCGGTCACGTGCACGTGCATCTGCACCTTGCATCTGCACCACACATCCGAAACCATGGTCCCGCGCAACCGCTGCATCGCAACGACCGCGAGTTCCCGGGAGTGCCTCGCATGGGGATGAATGGATCGACCATGCTCGAGCCGTTACGGCAGGGCCTTCCGCCGCTGGATCCCACGGCCGTGTCCAACGCCGCCTCCTGTGCTCTGCCCGCCCGCTACGAAGCGGTGCGCGAGGCACGGCAGTTCACCCGCAGAACGCTCGACCAGTGGGACATCGGCGACCGTTTCGACGACGTCTGTCTCGTCGTCTCCGAACTGGTCACCAACGCCCTGCGGCACGGACTGCCGGGCGGCAACGGCCACGCCCCCGATCAGATCCCGCCAGTGCGGCTGCATCTGATGCGCTGGACGGACCGGCTGGTGTGCGCGGTGCGCGATCCCAGCCACGACAGCCCGGTGGCGCGCGACTCGGACGACTTCTCGGCGGAATCCGGCCGCGGCCTGTTCCTCGTCGACTCCTTCGCCGACAGCTGGGGCTGGCATCCGCTCGCCGGCACCCTCAACGGCAAGGTCGTCTGGGCCCTGTTCCTGCTCCAGCCGCGGGAATCCGCGGAGTGAGCCCCCGCGGTGTTTTTCGGCGCCGCGGTTCTACGCGCGTCACCGCCTGTAGGGAGCCGGTCACCCCGGGCTGACCGGGGTCCCGCGCTCGCTCACCCGGCTATCAGGTGGTCGAACTCGCCGTCCTTGACCCCGAGGAGCATCGCCTCGATCTCCGCCCGGGTGTAGACGAGCGCCGGGCCGTCCGGGAAGCGCGAGTTGCGCATGGCCACGCCGCCGTCGGGCAGCCGCGCGAACTCGACGCAAGAACCCTGCGAGTTGCTGTACTGGCTCTTCTGCCAGGCCACCCCGCTCAGATCCGTGGCCGCCATGCCGTTGTACACGTCCATGCCGTTGTACACGTCGTGGTCCACAGGTCGCTCCCCGGTGGTGCGGTGGCCTTGGGGCCAATGATGCAGTGGTCAACTGGTCCGGATCATAGCTCTGTTCACGTGCAGATGCATGAGCAGATGCACGTGCACGCGGGGTGTTCCCGTGGTTACAGATGTGACGTGTGCGGTGCTACATCCGTTCCAGCGCGTCCCCCAGAGCCCGCATCACATGCGACCTCCAGCCCCCGTCCATGATCGTCCGGGCCATCAGCTGCGCGGGGTCGTCGGGGTCGAATCCCTCGTGTACTAGAAAGAGACGCGTTCCGCGCCCTTCCTGTTCCACCTTCCACGTGATGGTCCAGTCGGCGGAGTTGGCGGGATCCGTGTCGGTCCAGCGGACGCTCAGCATCCGCTCGGGCTCGTAGGCGAGAACCTCCACGTCGAGGGTGCCGGAGAAGCGGGTGTTGGGCCGCGGGACCGAGGTCATCGTGTACCGGTGACCGACCTCCAGACGGAACGCCTCGGCCCCTTGCATCTGCCACTGCGCGAGCAGTTCGGGCTCGGTGAGGGCGCGCCAGACCTTGGCGGGCGGGTGCGGGAAGAACTGGTCGACGCGGATGACGGTGAGGTCGTCGCCTTCGGGTGCGGTGCTCATGGGGCGCCATCGTCGGGCATCCGGTCCAGCAGCTCGCCGAGCTCCCTCAGCCGACCGCGCCAGAACCGCTCGTACGGGTGGAGCCAGTCCTGCACCTCGGCGAGCGGGGCCGCCTCCAGGCGGTAGATGCGCTGCCGGCCGGAGCGCTGCTCGGAGACGAGTCCGGCGTCGCGGAGCACCCTGAGGTGCTCGGAGAGGCTCGGGCGAGCCATGTCGAAGTGGGTGGCGAGGGCCTGTACGGGCTGGGGGCCGCCGTCGCGCAGGAGGCGCAGCACCTCGCGGCGGGTGGCGTTGGCGAGCGCGGCGAACACCCGGTCCGCCTCGGCCTCTTCACGGACCCCCGCTGCGGTCATGCCGGCCCTCCTCCTGGTGCGCGTCCTAGTGATGCGCTTCCGTCAGCAGCATCAGACCGTTGCCATCGGGATCCGCGAACGAGGCCATCCGGCCCCAGGGGAGCTCGTCGGGACCCTGCACGCGGACGCCCGCGTCGGTGAGCCGTGCGCAGTCGGCGTCGACGTCGGTCGTCACCAACATGATCCCCCGTGCCTCGCCGGGCTCGAAACCGCCCATCCCCGGACCGGAGAGCGTGAACACGGTCTGCGCCCCGGCAGGCGCCACCTGGAGCCACCGCCCCTGGGGCAGATCGAGGTCGGCGGTGACGTCCATACCGAGGACCTCGGTGTAGAAGCGCAGGGCGCGGTCCTGGTCGGCGACGGGGAGGGTGACGAAGGAGGCGTGCGTGATGGTCATACGGAACACAATAGGTAGGCGATTCCCTACGCGTCAAATGTAGGGAATCACCTACCCATAGCCCTTCACCTGGCGCTGGAGTACGGCAGCAGTGCCATCTCGCGCGCGTTCTTGATGGCACTGGCCAGCTGTCGCTGCTGCTGGGCGGTGACGCGGGTGACGCGGCGGCTGCGGATCTTGCCGCGGTCGGAGATGAACTTCCGCAGCAGGTCGGTGTCCTTGTAGTCGATGTACGTCACTCCGGCCGCGTCCAGCGGATTGGGCCGGTGCTTGGCAGGCTGGCGTTCGGTCTTGCGGGGCACAGGTCTCAGACCTCCAGGAGGGTGTCGAAGGCGGGCGGCAACTGCTTCCAGGCGGTGCGGCCCGCGGCGTACTCGGTGTCGGTCAACAGGCAGGACTCCAACAGCCGTTCGAGTCCGTCGCGGTCGAGCGCGGGGGACGTGAAAACCAGGTGCTGGCAGCAGTCGCCGTGCTCGGGGTGCCAGTCCAGCGCGGCGGCGGCGCGACGCACCGGCGGGACCATGTCCCAGGCCGCGTCGGGGAGGGAGGCGAGCCAGGGCCCGGCACTCTCCACGCACAGCGCGCCCCCGGCCGCGTCCCAGTGCAGCAGGGTGTCCGGCCGGTCCGCGAGCCAGAACCGACCCCGGCTGCGGGCGGCGGCACAGGTGATGTCCTCCAGTGCCTCGTACAACCGCTCCGGGTGGAACGGCCGGTCCCGGTGCCATACGAGCGTGGAGACGCCGTGGGCATCGGCGTCGGCGGGCAGCAGGGCGCAGGCGGGGTGCTGGGCCGCGGCGGCGGCCTCGACATCGAAGCCGGCGAGGGCGGCTCGGACGAGGGGGCCCGGGGACGGAAGGGGGGTGCCGCGCTGCGGGCCCTCGGCCTGCCCCGCGAGCGGCCGTGCGCCGGCCGGGCCACCGGTGTCGATCAGGATCCGGCGGGCCGTCGGGTGAAGCTGGGCCAGTAGTTCGTGGTCCTCGTCGTCCGCCTCCTCCGAGTCGGCCACGGCGAGGACCGGGGCGTATTCCAGCTGGCGGGCGAAGGTGTCGGCGATGGTGCGTTGGTCGGTGGCGGCCGCGGCGAGGCCACGTTCGGCGAGGTCGTCGCCGTTGCCTAGGTAGGGCAGGACCAGTGCGGGGTCCACGGCGGTGATGACACCGGTGACCGTGAGGCCGCCGGCGGTCACCACCTCCGCCATGGCCTTGGGCTCGACGGAGTCCCACAGTTCGACCACGGCGAGCCGGGTCACCCCGTCGTCCGCGATCCGCCGCAGCTCGGGCACCAGGTCTTCCCTCAGCGCACAGCACGCGCAGTCGTTGACCAGTGGCGTCTCGGCGGCGGAGAGCAGACCGGAGGCGTCGCGCACGGTGCGGACGACCGTGCCGGCCGCGGCCGTCGCCAGGTCGTGGTGGAGCACCACACTGGCGGGCACGTCGGCGAGGAGCCGCGCGACGGCCGCCTTACGGGCGTCGGCGTGCAGCCCGCCGACGATCACGACCGAGAGCATCAGCCCCGCTCCCGGGGCCGGCCGTACCGGCGCTCGAAGCGCTCCACACGGCCGGCGGTGTCCAGGACGCGCGCGGTGCCGGTGTAGAAGGGGTGGCTGACGTTCGAGATCTCGACGTCGACGACCGGGTAGGTGTGGCCGTCCTCCCACTCGATGGTCTTCTCGCTCGTCATCGTCGAGCGGGTGAGGAAGGCGTGGTTCGCGGCCCGGTCACGGAAGACGACCGGTCCGTAGGGCGGGTGGATTCCGTCGCGCATGGCGGGGTCAGCGCTCCTCTCGGAAGTCGACGTGGCAGCCGGCGACCGGGTCGTACTTGCGCAGGGTCATACGGTCCGGGTCGTTGCGGCGGTTCTTGCGGGTGACGTAGGTGAAGCCGGTCCCGGCGGTGGACCGGAGTCTGATGACCGGGCGGAGTTCGTTGCGAGCCATGCCGTGTATCTTACTGAAAATGAATTCCATTTACACAACGGCTTCGAGAGAGGTGCGTCACCCATGTCCGCCCACTGCATGCTGACCGGCGCCCACCCCGGCTTCGGCAACCGCATCTCCCACTCCCACCGGCGCACTTCACGCCGCTTCGACCCCAACATCCAGTCCAAGCGCTACTGGCTGCCGAGCGAGAGCCGGTACGTGCGGCTGCGGCTGAGCGCGAAGGGGATCAAGACCGTCGACACGATCGGCGTCGAGGCGGCCGTGGCCCGCATCCGGGCCCGGGGAGTGAGGATCTGATGGCCAAGAAGAGCAAGATCGCGAAGAACGAGCGGCGCCAGGAGATCGTCGCCCGGTATGCGAAGCGGCGCGCCGAGCTGAAGGAGATCATCCGACGGCCGTCGTCCACGGAAGCCGAACGGCAGGACGCCCGGCGGGAGTTGGGCAGGCAGCCGCGCGACGCCAGCGCCACCCGGGTGCGCAACCGCGACCAGGTGGACGGCCGGCCACGCGGTTACTTCCGGGCCTTCGGCCTGTCCCGGGTGAGTCTGCGCGAGCAGGCGCACGCCGGGTACCTTCCGGGGGTCCGTAAGTCCTCCTGGTAGCTTGCTGCGGTCGTAGCGTCCGCCCGTAATCCGCTGATCCGCCAGGGAGCTTCCATGACATCGGCTTCGGTGACCTTCTCGCGCACCGCGACTGCCGCGGCCATGGCCCTCGCGGGTGTCCTCGCGCTCGGCGCGTGCAGTTCGGACGACGGCTCGGACTCCGACGACTCGACGCCGAGCGCGAGCGCCTCCTCCGGCGCATCCGACGGCGGTTCGGCCTCCTCGTCGGGCTCCGCCTCCGGTGACCTCGCGGGCAGTTGGCTCACCACCGCCAAGGGCAAGGCCGTCGTCCTGATGGTCAACGGCACCGAGGCGGGGCTGTTCGCGACCGGCGGGACGGTGTGCAGCGGGACCGCGGGCGAGGAGTCCGGCATGCAGATGATCCATCTCAAGTGCACGGACGGCAGCAAGGACCGGGCGACCGGGATGGTCGACTCCGTCGGCAAGACCACCCTCAAGGTGACGTGGGAGGGCGGCCTCGGCGCGGAGACGTACACCAAGGCCGAGGGTGGCACGCTGCCGTCGGGCCTGCCCACGGCGAGCCTGGGCTGACGTAGGGGCTGTTCGGCGGGGGCGGGCAACCGTTCCCCGGGCTCGTGCGTGATGATCCATGCACGAGCCTCAGCGGCGCCACGCCGCCCGGAGCATCCAAGGACCCCCATGCGCGCCCTCCCCTTCGCCGCCGGCGCCCTCGCCGCGGCCTTCCTGCTGACCGCCTGTTCCGACGACGACAGCGGCGGGGCCACCGACACCGGCGCCTCCGCCAAGGCCGGCGGCGCCTGCGTGATCGGCGAGATGGGCGTGCGGGTCGGCCCCGCCAACGCCGCCCCGGCCGCCGGTGACACCGGCAACGTGCCCGTGACGCTCACCAACAAGAGCGGCGCCAAGTGCACGCTGGACGGCCTGCCCGGGGTGGACCTCATCGCCGGCGGCACCACGGTGAGCGTGGAGTCCGATCCCGCCGCGACGGCCAGGAAGACGAGCCTCGCCGACGGCGCCGCGATCGCCTTCACCCTCACCTATGTCCGGGGCGAGAAGGGCGGCGACCGGAGCCTCGCCGTGACGAGCGCGGACTTCACCCTGCCGGGGTCCACCAAGACGTACGCCTTCAAGTGGTCGTACGGCGATGTCGCGTTGAAGAAGGACGGCCAGACGCCGGACGCCACGGTGTCCGGGTTCCAGGAGTCCAGCGAGTGACCCGGCTCAGCTGAGGGGCTTGCGGGACTTCACCTGCGCCCGGTCGGCCGCCTCGGCGCCCTGCACCCAGCCCGCCTCGTCGCTGACGCCGCGCAGGCGGGTGGTGGTGGTCTTCGGGAACATGCGGTCCAGGCGGTCGGTGACGGCGACCTCGCGGGTGGCGAGGACCGGCAGCAGGTCGTCGCCGACCTGGGTCTCGGCGGCGGCGCGCAGCCGGTCGCCGACGCGGTGGGCGTAGGCCGCGAGGAAGGACTGCCGGAAGGTCTTGGTGCGCTTGCGGCCGCCGGCCCGCTGGGCGGCCTCCGCCTTCGCCATCGCGGTCGTGGCCTGCACCAGGAGCGAGGTGTAGAGCAGCTCCACGGCGTCGAGGTCCGGGCCGAAGCCGACCACCGTGGAGAAGGCGAACGACTCGTTCCAGACCGCCCGGCAGTGGTTCGCCGTCGCCACCGCGTCCAGCAGCACCGCCTTGGCCTGCTCGTACGGCGGCTCGACCCCGATCCGGCAGGCGCCCGGGGCATCGTGCGTGGGCGCCTGCGCGTCCAGCACCGCCTCGTCGACGCTGTGCCGGGCCATCAGCTCCTGCGCCTTGGCGGTGAGCGCCTCGGCCTCGTCCGGGTAGCCCGTCGCCTCCGCCTTGGCGAGCAGCGCGCGGATGCGGGTGAGCATGCGGGGCTCGGCGGAGGAATGCCGGGTGACGGGTTCGTCCACGGGTTCGAGGGCGGGCAGTCGCAGCAGCAGGCGGTACAGCTCCAGGACCGCGGTCGCGTGCGAGAAGCGGTCGGTGCGGGGCGCGGGTTCGGCGGGCAGTTCGGCCAGCTGAGCCGCCCACCGGGGGCCGCGCGACCGGTCGTCGGGCGCCTGCGCGCGGATCAACGCCGCCACCAGACGTACATGTACGTCGTCCAGCTCGCGCCGCACCATCCGTACGACGTCGGCGGGCTGCCAGCCACGGCGCCAGGCCGCCGCGACGAACTCCCGCCCCCGGCGTTCGAGTTCGGGGTCGGCCTTCGCGTCGGCGGCGAGGAGGGAGGCGGCCGTGTCGAGGGCGGAGTCGGCGTCCGAGTAGAGGGCGGCCTCGAAGGCGCGGTCGACGGCGTCTGGGGCACTACTGCTGGTCACGGGCCGATCGTCTCACTCTCCGAAAATCGGGTGCCGCCGCCCGGGGTGGATTCGAGCATGGCCGCATGGTGGACATGTCTCTCTACGCGGCCTTTCTCGTGGCCGCTTTCGCGCTCTGTGTGACCCCGGGTCCCGACATGATGTTCATCGTGGCGATGGGCGGCCGGGGCGGCCCCGCGGCGGGGGTGATGGCGGCGTTCGGGGTGGCCTGCGCGATGTTCGTGCACACGGTCGCCGCGGCGCTCGGCCTGTCGGCGCTGTTCCTGGCGCTGCCGACGCTGTACCACGTGCTGCGCTGGGCGGGCGCGGCCTACCTGCTGTACCTCGCGGTGAAGGCGTTCCGGGACCGTTCGCCGATGGGTGAGGGGACGGCGGCGGGCCCCGGGATGCGGCGGGCGTTCTGGCAGGGCGCGGTCACCAACCTCCTCAACCCCAAGGTGATCCTCTTCAACGTGGCGTTCCTGCCCCAGTTCGTGGCGCCCGAGAAGGGTCACGTGTGGGAGCAGTTCCTGGTTCTCGGGCTCTCGATCACGGTGATGGGCTTCGCGGTGGACGGTTCGATCGGGCTGCTCTCCGGGAAGCTGTCGGCGCTGCTGCGGCGGAGCCGGCGGGTGGCGCGGGGGCTCAACATCTTCAGCGGGACGGTGTTCACGGGGCTCGCGGTGCGGCTGGCCGTCTCGGCACCCAAGTAGTGTCAACTTCAGGTTGACACCTTTGGGCTGTCAACCTAAGGTTGACACATGACGACGAACCCCAACATCACGTCATCCGTACGCCTCGACGACCTCATCGCGGCCATCAAGAAGGTCCACGCGGAGCCCCTCGAACAGCTTGAGGACGCGGTGATCGCCGCCGATCACCTCGGTGACGTGGCCGACCATCTGATCGGCCACTTCGTGGACCAGGCCCGCCGCTCGGGGGCCTCCTGGACGGACATCGGCAAGAGCATGGGGGTGACCCGGCAGGCGGCGCAGAAGCGGTTCGTGCCGAAGGAGGGCGGGGACCTCGGAGGGAGCCAGGACTTCAGCCGCTACACACCACGGGCCCGCAACGTGGTGATGGCCTCCCACAACGAGGCCGTCGCCGCCCGCAACGCCGAGGGCCGGCCGGAACACCTGGTCCTCGGCCTGCTGGCGGAACCGGAGGGGCTGGCCGCGAAGGCGATCGTCGCACAGGACGTCCTGCTCGACACCGTCCGCCAGGCCGCGACCGCCGCGCTCCCGCCGGCCGTCGAGGACGCCCCGGAGCTGGTGCCCTACGGCTCCGACGCCAAGAAGGTCCTCGAACTCACCTTCCGCGAGGCCCTGCGCCTGGGCCACAACTACGTCGGCACCGAGCACATGCTGCTGGCCCTCCTGGAGTTCGAGAACGGCCAGGGCCTCCTGTCCGCCCTCGGCATCACCAAGCAGGCGACGGAGGCGAACATCGCGGCGGCGCTGTCGCAGCTGACGGGAGAGGGCTGACGCCGGACGCCGGACGCCTGAGGGCTGAGGGCTGAGGCCGGAGGCTTGCGGCGGGGTGGCGCGGCCGGGACTGAACCCGGGGCTCCGCTGCCGGGTCGCCCTTGGAGTGTCTGCCCAGGGCCGTTGGCGGGGAGTCGGTGGCCACATCCCGCCGAAGGTCATCGGCGGGACCTCCTTGACCACCTTCCCGCCGCGAGCCCAGGCCGACGGTCGCCGGGGCTCGCGACCGCCGGCCTCGTGGGGCGGCCGGACTCGCCGCCGGGCGGAGGCCCGACGACGCGCGAGGCCCGCCCGGCGACGGTGTGGGGGCGACACGGCGGCCACGCGCGCGTGGGCCGCGGCCAGGGCCGTTGTCAGACCCGCCTGCGAGACTCGCCGGCATGACCGATCGCTGGGCGCTCGCTCCGGCCGAGGGCGGTGGCGTGGAGCTCGCCGCCCTCGGTGGGGACGGGCTGCCCATCGGCCCGGTGGTGCGGGAGGCGGATCTCGCGGCGGCCGTACGCGGGCGGCCGGAGGTCACGCGGTGGGTGTGGCGGTCCACCGCCGAGGTGTATCCGCGGCTGCTCGCCGCGGGGGTGCGCGTGGAGCGGTGCTACGACATCGAGGACGCGGAGACGCTGCTCCTCGGCCACGCCGGGAGATACGGCGAACCCCGATCGGCCGCCGCCGCGCTCGCCCGCCTGCGCGGCGGGCCCGTACCGCCCGACCCCCCGCTGCGCTCGGCCGAACCCGGCTCCCAGTCCTCCCTCTTCGAGCCCCAGGCCGTCCACCTCCCCCTGACCGACCTCCTGGAGGTCTACGCCGACCAGCTGCGCCGCCAGGACGCCACCGCGCACCCGGACCGGATGCGGCTGCTGATCACCGCCGAGTCGGCCGGAATGCTGGTGGCCGCCGAGATGAACCGCGCAGGGCTGCCGTGGAGCGCCGACGTGCACCGGGCGGTGCTGCACGAACTGCTCGGTGAGCGATACGCGGGCGGCGGTGAGCCGCGGCGGCTCGCCGAGCTGGCCGACGAGGTGTCCGCCGCCTTCGGGCGCCGGGTCCGGCCCGATCTGCCCGCCGATGTGGTCAAGGCCTTCGCGCAGGCCGGGATCAAGGTCGCCTCGACCCGTCGCTGGGAGCTGGAGACCGTCGATCATCCGGCCGTGAAGCCCTTGATCGAGTACAAGAAGCTGTACCGGATCTGGGTCGCCCACGGCTGGTCCTGGCTCCAGGACTGGGTGCGCGAAGGGCGGTTCCGGCCGGAGTTCCTGTGCCACGGGACCGTCACCGGCCGCTGGGTCACCAACGGCGGCGGCGCCCTGCAGATCCCCAAGGTGATACGCCGTGCCGTCGTCGCCGACCCCGGCTGGCGGCTGGTCGTCGCCGACGCCGACCAGATGGAACCGCGCGTCCTGGCCGCCATCTCGCGCGACCCCGGGCTGATGGAGGTGGCGGGCCGCGAGACCGACCTCTACCAGTCCGTCTCCGACCGTGCCTTCTCCGGCGACCGCGACCAGGCGAAACTCGCCGTGCTGGGCGCGGTCTACGGCCAGACCTCCGGGGACGGCCTCAAGAACCTCGCCGCGCTCAGACGCCGCTTCCCCAAGGCGGTGGCGTACGTCGACGAGGCGGCCCGCGCGGGCGAGGAGGGGCGGCTCGTACGGACCCACCTCGGCCGCACCTGCCCACCCGTGGCCGGCTCGGGCGACGACGCCGCCGAGGAGGCCGGCATCCCGCAGGACGGACTCGCGGACCAGGGCTGGGGGGTGGGCCACGCGTCCGGCACCGCCCGAGCCCGCGGCCGGTTCGCCCGTAACTTCGTCGTCCAGGGCAGCGCGGCCGACTGGACCCTGCTGCTGCTCGCGGCACTGCGGCGGACCTGCGCGGACCTGGCGGCCGAGCTGGTCTTCTTCCAGCACGACGAGGTGATCGTGCACTGCCCGGAGGAGGAGGCCGAGCAGATCGTCGCCGCCATCCGGGACGCGGCGGCACTGGCCGCCCGGCTGACGTTCGGTCAGACGCCGGTGCGGTTCCCGTTCACGACGTCGGTGGTGGAGTGCTACGCGGACGCCAAGTAGCCCGACCGTCCCGACCGACCGGTGCGGTCAGCCGGCGAGCAGTTCCCTGAGCTCGGCCAGGACTTCCTTCTTGTCGGTGCCGTCCAGCGCGGCCAGCGCGACGCGCCACTGCTCGCGCGCCTCCTCGGTCCGCCCCAGCTCCCGCAGCAGCAGTCCGTACTGGTGCCGGGCCAGCCCGCCCGTGTAACCGTCGGCCCGGGCGTCCGCGCGACGCAGCAGCTCGGCGCACTCGCTCTCGGCGCGCCCACCGCGGCCCAGCATCCGCAGGGCGCGCAGCAGCCCGAGCCGGGACTGGGACTCCCCGTGCCAGTCGCTGTGACCGCCGAGCATGCCGAGGCTCTCCTCGAAGTGCGGTACGGCCGCCTCCGGTTCGCCCAGGGTGAGGTAGGCGTAGCCGATGTTGCAGTGCGCGGAGTGGGCCACGATGACATTGCCGATGTCGCTCGCGATCGCGAGGGAGCGCCGGTGGTGCTCGATGGCGGCCCGGGGGTCGGTGTGCTCGTACAGGTTGCCGAGATGGCCGTACGCCACCGCGTCGCCCCAGGGGTCGTCCAGCTGGGGCGAGAGCTCCAGGCAGGCGAGGAGCGCCTGCTCGGACTCGGCGTAGCGGCCGAGGCTCTCCAGCAGCAGGCCCTTGTTGCCGAGGCAGCGCCGCACCCGGGAGACCACGCCGAGCCGCTGCCAGAGCCTGAGGGCCTGGTCGTTGGTGTCGAGGGAGTCGCCGTGCCGGCCGGCCAGGAAGTGCATGCCGGCCAGGTCGCTCAGCGCGTACGCCTCGGCGACCTCGTCGCCCAGACGCCGGGCCAGCTGGAGCGCCACCTGCCCCAGCACCTCCATCTCGGCGACGCGACCGCCGCGTTGGAGGCAGGGGAAGAGCAGCCGTAGCAGGGCGGAGACATGGGCGGCGGTGCGCTGGTCGGAGGCGTCGGCGTACCGCTCGGCGAGCGCGACGATGTTGTCCAGTTCCGCGGTGCTCCACGCGAACGCCTCCTCGGCCGAGGCGAAGGGCGGTACGGACGACACGTGCGCGGTGTGCTCGGGCGGCTGCGTCGGGGTCGGGCGGCGGCGGTCCCCCTGGTCGAAGCCGGGTACGACGGTCGCGGTGAGGACGCGTTCGGCGACGGCCGTGTACCAGCGCACGCCGGTGCGGGCGACGTCCACGGCCCGGCCGCTCTCGGCGAGTTCCCGGGCGAAGTCGCGGACCAGGTCGTGCGGGGCGTAGCGGCCGTACGCCGTCTCCTCCAGCAGGGCCACGTCGACGAGCCGGTCGAGCGCCTCCTCCGCGCGGTCCGTGTCGGTGCCGAGGAGCCGGGCGATGAGCGGGGCGCCGTAGGTGGGCAGATGCAGCGCGCCCAGGCGGCGCAGCGCGAGGGCGGCGTCGCGGTCGGAACGGCGGCCCGAGGCGGCGAGCGCGTCGTGGGCGACGGCCAGCGAACGGCGTACCGACAGGTCGTCGTACTCCAGCCGCTGCAACCTGCTTTCCGTGGCGGCCAGTTGGTCGGCGAGCACGTCCGGGGTGAGGGCGCGTCGGGCGGCCAGCCGGGCGGCGACGATCCGCAGGGCGAGCGGGAGGCGGCCGGTGAGTTCGACGAGGGGGTGGGTGGCGTCGATGCGGTCGCCGTCGTCCCCGTCATGAGGGTCGGGGGCGCGGCCCGAGGCGGCCCGCAGCAGGGCCGCGCTCTCCTCCGCCGAGAGCGGTTCGAGCGGGAGGCGGCGGGCGCCGTCGAGGGCGGCCAGCGGGGAGCGGCTGGTGACGATCACCGCGCAACCGGGGCCGGCCGGCAGCAACTGCCGTATCTGCGCGGCGCTCTCGGCGTCGTCCAGCACCATCAGCGTGCGGGTCGGCGCGAGCATCGAGCGCAGCAACGCGGCTGCCGCGTCCGGGTGTTCGGGGATGGACCGGGGGTCAGCACCGAGGTCACGGAGCAGCGCGGTGAGGGCCTGGGCCGAGGTGAGGGGGGTCATGCCGGGGGTCGCGCCGTGCAGGTTGACGTACAACTGCCCGTCCGGGAAACGGTCCCGCAGGTCGTGCGCCAGATAGAGGGCGAGCGCACTCTTGCCGACACCGGCCATACCGCTGATGACCGCGACGGGGGTGGGGCGGCCGGCGGAGGCGGTGGAGAGGGTGTGGCGCAGGTCGCGGAGGGGGGCGTCGCGGCCGGTGAAGTGGGGTGGGGGTGGCGGGAGTTGGGCGGGACGGGGTGGTGGGGCGGGGGGCGGCGCGGGAGCGGGGGTGGGCTCGGCGGGGATCGCCGGGGCGCGAGCCGGAGCGAGGCCCGCCTCGTCCGGCGGCGTGCCTACGGCTTCGGCGGACGGGTCGGTGGGTACGGCCGACGGGTCGGTGGGTACGGCCGACGGGGCGCCGGTCCCGCTCGCCGGGCCCCCGGCATCCGCACGCGCCCCCGCAGCAGCGCTTCCATGTGCCCCCGCGGCACCTGCACCTGCACCTGCACCGGAACCAGCACCAGCACCAGCACCAGCCGCCCTCGACGCCCCCGAGCCTGAGCCCGCCTCCGCGCCCGCGCCCACGACCGCCGACGGCCCCGGACCCCCCGGCGCCCCCCGAAGCACCTCGGCGTGCGCCTCCCGCACCCCCGCACCCGGCTCCACGCCGAGTTCCTCGATGAGGCGGACGCGCAGGTCGCGGTGGACGGCGAGGGCCTCGGCCTGGCGGCCGGTGCGGTGCAGGGCCAGCATCAGCTGGCGGTGGAAGGTCTCGCGCAGCGGATGTTCGGCGGCGAGGGCGGTCAACTCCGGTACGACGGCCTCCCGTCGGGCCCCGCCGACGGCGAGCTCGGCGTCGTACCGCCACTCCTGGAGCAGCAGCCGGGCCTCCCCCAGCCGTTGCACGAAGGCGTAGCCACCGAGTTCGGTGGGCAACCCGTCGAGCGGGGTGCCGCGCCACAGGGCGAGGGCCGCGGTGCAGGCGCGTGCCGTGCGCTCCCAGTCCCGGCCCGCGTGAGCGGCCCGGGCCTCGACGGTCAGGGACTCGAAGACATGGACGTCCAGTTCGCCCTGCTCGACGCGCAGGAGATAGCCGGGGGGCACGGCGCGCAGCCGG
Source organism: Streptomyces sp. NPDC051913 (assembly GCF_044593635.1). Classification (NCBI taxonomy): domain Bacteria; kingdom Bacillati; phylum Actinomycetota; class Actinomycetes; order Kitasatosporales; family Streptomycetaceae; genus Streptomyces; species Streptomyces sp. NPDC051913. The sequence continues at coordinate 102,422 of NZ_JBIUCI010000003.1, forward strand.
TCGGGGTCGTCGAGCAGCCGGCGCAGCCGGGTGACGTGGTTGTGCAGCGAGGCATGTGCGGATGCGGGCGGCGCCCCGCCCCACAGGGCGTCCTTGAGCGCGTCGACGGAGACGGTACGGCCGGCTTCCAGCAGCAGGGCGGCGAGCAGGACGCGCACTTTGGGGCTGCTCACCACGTGGGCGACGGGGCTGTCGGCCCCGTCGGCGGCGTACAGGACCGGCGGACCCAGGAGTCCGAAGCGCAACTCGCACCGCTTCACACCGACCCACTGCCTTCCCATGCGCTGTACCTGGCGAAATCGCGCCGTTGGCCACATGTTAGCGATCCGTTGGTGACGCCTGATGTGATCACTTCATCGGATCTGGCCCGAGGGTGCGCGCGTCGCACGCGTTACTCGGGGGAGTGTCGCCGTCGCGGCCGGATCCGGGGATGTGACAGGACCCCGGTCGTCGGAGGTGAACGACCGGGGTCCTCGTCCGTTTTCCGGGGCCTCTGCCCCCACCCGGCCGGGCCACCCGACCCCTCCGATGTGACCCACACCACACCCCGTGGGTGCATAGCGGGGCCGGGCCGACGTCCTTGTTAAAGGGTGTGAGGGAGGGGCGACGTTGACGAGGCAGGCGCGGTCCGACGCGTTCGACCGGTTCGTGGCGGACCGGTGGCCGACGCTGCTGCACCTGGCCCGGCTGCTCACCGCCGGGGACCGGCACCGGGCCGAGGATCTGTTGCAGGAGGCGCTGGTCAAGCTGTGGTTCGCGTGGCCGAGGGTGGCCGACCAGGCGCCGGAGGCGTACGTCCGCAAGATCCTGGTCCGCGCCGCGGCCCGCTCGGCCCGGCGCCGCTGGTGGGGCGAGCAGCCCATGGACCGGCTCGACCGGCTGCCCGAGCCGCCGGAAGCGGCGGACGAGGCCGCCGCCGTGGACGAACGGACCCGGCTGGAGGCCCTGTTGGCGCAGCTTCCGGCCCGCCAGCGGGCCGCGGTGGTGCTGCGCTACTACCAGGACCTGCCCGAGGGGCAGGTGGCGGAGGTGCTGGGCTGCCCGGTGGGCACCGCACGCTCGCTCACGGCACGGGGAGTCGGACGGTTGCGGCGGCTGATGACGGAGACGGGCGAAGGACGGGTGGAGAAGGAGCCATGGACCACTTCGAGCAGGAGCTAGCGCGCATGCTGCGTGACAGCTACGACCTCGGCTGTGACCACGGCCGAGGCGGGTCGCCGTACGGCCGAGGCGGGTCGCCGTACGGGGAACGGCACCGTCGTCGCCTGTACGCCGGTGTCCGCGCCCGGCAGCGGGTCCGGCGGGCCTGGATGGCCACCGGTTCGGCGCTGACGATCGCCGCACTCGGCGCCGTACTGATGACCCTGCCGAACTCCTTCGCCCAGGACAGCCCCACCACCCCCCGGCCGCGCCCCGCCACCTCCGCCCCGCTGCTTCCGGCACCGGCGACGGCGACGGCTCTCCCCGCCTCCACCACCGAGGGCGAGCCGCTGCCGTACGGCCTCGTCACGACCGCGAAGCCCACCACGTGATCGACGAGACCACGACGTCAGCAAGCGTGGCGGCACCCGTGGCGGCACAGTCGGCGCCGCGGCCGGGCCACCCACGGTCAACGGCTTGGGAACAGCGCCTGCGCCGCTTCGGCCATCTCCCCCGCCCGCGCGTGCCGTCCCTGCGCGACCGTCTGGTCGCCCCCTTCCCCCGGCCCCTCACCCGCTGGTCGGGCTGGGCCGGCCCGCTGCTGGTGGCGGCCCTGGCCGGAGTGCTGCGTTTCTGGCGCCTGGGCAGCCCGCACACGCTGGTCTTCGACGAGACGTACTACGCCAAGGACGCCTGGTCGCTGCTGCGCCTCGGGTACGAGGGCACCTGGCCGGACCGCAAGATCGCCGACCCGCAGGTGCTGGCCGACCCGCAGGTGATCCCGCTCTCCGACCCGGGGGTGTTCGTCGCGCATCCGCCCGCGGGCAAGTGGGTGATCGCCCTCGGCGAGTGGCTGTTCGGCCTCGACCCGTTCGGCTGGCGCTTCATGACGGCGGTGCTCGGCACGCTGTCGGTACTGATGCTGTGCCGCATAGGCCGCCGTCTGTTCCGTTCGACGGCCCTGGGCTGTCTGGCCGGCGCGCTGATGGCCGTGGACGGCCTGCACTACGTGATGAGCCGCACCGCGCTGCTCGACCTGGTCGTCATGTTCTTCGCGCTGGCGGCGTTCGGCTGTCTGCTGATCGACCGGGACCGGGCACGGGCCCGGCTCGCCGCGGCCCTGCCGCCTCCCGAGCCGGACGGCCGCACCCGCCCCCACGCCCCCACCGCCGCCCGCGCGGGCACCGGACCGCGCCCCTGGCGCCTGGCGGCGGGCGTCTGCCTGGGCCTGGCGTCCTCGGCCAAGTGGAACGGCCTGTACTTCCTGGCCTTCTTCGTCGCCCTGACCCTGCTCTGGGACGTGGCCGCCCGTCGAACGGCCGGGGCCCACCACCCCTACCGGGCCGTCCTGCGCAAGGACCTCGGCTGGTCGCTGCTCTCCCTGATCCCGGTCGCCGCCCTGACCTATCTGGCCACCTGGACCGGCTGGTTCCGCTCCTCCGACGGCTACGACCGGCACTGGGCGGACGGCCGCGGCGGCACCTGGTCCTGGATCCCGGCCCCGCTGCGCAGCCTGTGGCACTACGAGTACGGCGTCTACCAGTTCAACGTGGGCCTGGAGTCCTTCCACAAGTACGAGTCGAATCCCTGGAGTTGGCTGGTCCTGGGCCGCCCGGTCCTCTTCCACTACGAGTCCCCGAAACCCGGCACCAACGGCTGCCACACGACGACCGACTGCTCCCAGGCGATCCTCGCCCTGGGCACCCCACTCCTGTGGTGGACGGCCTGCGCCGCGCTCCTCTACCTGCTCTACCGCTGGGCCCTGCGCCGCGACTGGCGGGCCGGCGCGATCCTCTGCGCGGTGGCCGCCGGATACCTCCCCTGGTTCCTCTACCAGGACCGCACGATCTTCGCCTTCTACGCGGTGGTCCTGGTCCCCTACCTCTGCCTGGCCGTGACGATGACGCTGGCCGCCCTCCTCGGCCCCCCGGGCGCCACAGAGAGCCGCCGCACCCGAGGCGCGATCACCGCGGGCGTCCTCGTCCTCCTCATCGCCTGGAACTTCATCTACTTCTTCCCGATCTACACCGGCCAGACGATCCCGTACGCGGACTGGCATGCGCGGATGTGGCTGGACACGTGGATCTGATCCGACCGACCAGGCGAGAGACCCAAAAAAAGCCCAGCTCAGAGTCGATCTGAGCTGGGCTTCGATGGAGCCGCCTTCGGGATTCGAACCCGAGACCTACGCATTACGAGTTGTCCGATCTTGGTCCGGGGGCGTCTGTGAGTGTCTGCGGAACTGGCTTCGCACCTGGTCACGAGAGCCGCCAAACCTCGATGGACGTGCACGGACACCTCCGGAACAGCCGGCAATCGAGACCGCAACTGAGACCGCGCCTCACACAGTTGCACCCGAAGCCCCTGCCCAGTGGGAGACCAGCGAATCCACCCAACTTACTTTTCGGGGAGCGCGACCTGTGGCGAGCTCCGGCGCACCGCCTCTGAGCAGGGCCGTACTGGCCGGCACCTGTCGTCGCCTGTCGACGTTGACGACTGCCGGACGGCCCGCAGACGGCTCCGAGCAGCCCCAAGAAGCAAACACGCATTCGGTGACACACAGTCGGACTTAGTACGAGGGCACAGGGATGAGAACTTGACCATCTGGCCACGTAAGGGATGGGGAAGTTCTGGTTCATCCCTTGAGTTCACCCCCAAGGGGTTACGTTCTCGCATTGCCCTTGCCCGGCCTGCGCTGGCGGCTACGGTAGCCGCCTAGCCGTCTCGTGTGACTGCACTAGCGAGAGGGTATGGAATGACTGAGAGTGACGTACGCCTAACTTTGATCAGCCTAGGCCAACGGGCTGTAGTTAGGTAACGATCACTCGTCCGTCTTGTTGGCCCTTGGGGTGGGGGGTACAGTCATAACTGAACTGAATCGTCAGGAGTGCCCGGACTGTAGGCGGATCTATTACGAGCAAGGTCGTCGACACATGGTGGAAGCTGCCCGAACGACAGATGGCAGTTACCCATGCGATGAGTTCCTCCGAAAGCTGGAGGCATCGAGAAATAAGAAGGACCGTCGACGTCTGGCAGAAATTTTGATAGTGATAGAGGATTTTGCACACCGGCAACTAACTTTCCCGAGGGAAATCAATGATCTCGAAGATGGGATTCGGGAATTGAAGCCCGGGGATGTTCGACTCCCCTTCTTCAACGTTCCTGGGAGTGCGGCGAACGCGGTGCGCCTTACTCACGGATTCTTTAAAGGAACGTTGCGGACCCCTAGGGGGGAAATCCTCAGAGCTTTTTGGGTGCGAGAGGAGGACACGAAATCATGAAGTCTCTCTACGATCGATTTGCTGGCAGTGAAGACGGTGCCCAACTGTTGGCCGCCGCAAGGTTGCGGAGGGAAGTGCTACGTATCCTTCACCGTGCGCTGGAGGCTAGCGGGCTAACTCAATCTCAACTTGCCGATCGCCTCCGCGTCAGGAAGTCTGCGGTTAGCCAGGTTTTTCGTGGCGACGGAAATCTTCGAGTTAATACACTGGCTCATTATCTGAATGCCATGGGTTACGAGCTTGACATTCGGGTGGTCGGGGCCGGAGAGCCTCGTAAGGCCGTCCTGGAGGGGCGGGAAATGGTTCCCGCATTTGAGCAGGACTGGATCGAGATTAAATCAGGAGATCCCGTCAGCGAGGCCACTAGCGAGGAATACGCTGCTGGTCACGCCTTTTTCCACGTGGCGACCGAACCCGTTCAAATGCACTTTATTTCGCATCACCTGACGTCGCTAATGGTGGAGATGCGTATGGACCCCGAACATCCGGGCGAAGCCCTCTATGACTTCCAAGGCTACGCGGCGGAAGTAGCGCTGCCCAGCATTTCACCGGCCCAAGAATTTCACCCGATCCGAAGTGAGGCCACTTCGTGACCGATCGGCAAGGTGATTTTGCGCGGCTCAGTGATTTCGTAGCTCGCGTCGACCTGCGTGGAATAGTAGCTCAAGAATGTCATGCCGTCAGGCATTCTGGGGCCGCACCGGAACGAGCTGCGGTCTCTTTGGGCACGGCTTTCTCGTTCAGGCCTGGCGCTGTCGACTACCGTTTCACCCTGACCTGTCAGGCGTTTGAGGCGTCTAATGAACTCGTGGCTGAACTCTCGGTCGTATTGCTCACCAGCTTCACCTTCGAGGGTGACGAAGCCGGCGAGCCAGTGTACGAGGCATTTGGTGCCAACGTGGCGGTAATGACCGCCTACCCATACCTCCGGCAGCACATCCATGACCTGGCAAGCCGGATCGGTTTGGTGAATTTCACACTAGGCCTTCTGAAGCAGCCAAACAACGCCCAAGGCTTTTCGATAGTGGCAACCGGACCTGCCAGCACATAAGTGGCGCAATTGACTCGCCACCCGAAAACCCCGCCCCCGTGCTGCCCCGAAATTGACGTGGGGCATTTGAACTCACAGTTCAGATGGGGGTGGGGTACTGCCTTTGATCATACTTAAGGAGCGACCAGAGCCACAATTAGTGTCGCAAGATCACCCTCGTACAAAGAGGTACGGTTCGTCTGCCTTTGGTGGAAAACCCGGTCGCGGTACCACTGAAGGTCGCTCTCCGAGAGTAGACGCGTGGAACGCGTTACCCTTGCTGACCTTCTCCTATCGCTAGCTGTGGTGCCACCTAGACGAGTATTGGCGTGGCGCCCGCGTCGGCAGAGTACTTGCGGCCGAAAATTCCACTACGCTTTTAAATTCGACGATTCCGGATCGCTTGGAGGGTCCATGGCACAGAATCGCAAAGCTATTCCATCCGACATTAAACGCCAGGTTCGACAGCGGTGCGGGTTCGGGTGTGTCATATGCGGGCTACCTCTTTACGAGTATGAGCATATGTACGAGTACGCTCAAACAAAATCTCACGACCTTGACGAGCTCACCCTTCTCTGTGACAGGCATCACGCAGAAAAGACTAAGGGCCTGCTCCCAAAGACCACCGTCATAGAGGCGAATCAGAACCCGATCAATAGGAAAAATGGAATCTCAGAGCCATACGGCCTACACTTCTCCGGCAACCGATGCGAAGTAAACATCGGCGGGAATTGGTTTCATTCAACCTCGGCTCGACTGGTTCCTTTCATCATCAACAACCTCGAGATCTTCACCTTTGATTTTCGAGACGGTGAGCTACTGGTCAGTTGCCAGATACAGGACCAGCAGGGAAATTCGACTCTAGTAATCGATGAAAATGAGCTGATCTACGCGGTTGACTCGTGGGATATTGAATTCGTCGGAAAAACACTCACACTCAGAAACTCTCCCAGAGAGTTCCAGTTTCAGGTTACGTTTCAACCCCCCTCCCAGATAACCGTAAGTCGACTCGATATGCAATATCGAGATGTTCGCGTGTTCGTCGATCCGAATGGCTTCCACGTTCGAGGGCCCGGTGTGCGGACTCGGGACCTAGCCAATGCTTCCATGGCCGGCGGATTTGAATATGCAATTGCGCTAGACTCGAAAGTCCTCACAGCTGTGGGGTTGATCCTATAAGCGCATGGATTCTGGGCGTGGCCCACCTTGCTCTGCCCCAAGCCAGCAGCTTGGCCTCAGGGGCGGAAGTCCCGTAGGGCCGCGATCACGGCCTCAGGGTCGCCACTGTATGAAACGTGTGGTTCGTCTGCCTGAGGGGGAAAGAACCGGGCGCGGTATCGCTGAAGATCGCTCTCTGAGAAATAGATCGAGTTGGGGTCGTTCGCGTGGAACTCGTTGCGCTTACTGACCCTCTCCCAAAGCTCCTCGTGGCTGGCCGCGAGATAAACGAGCACCGGGGTGGCGCCGGCGTCGGTGGCGACGGCTCGCCAGTGGGCCCGATCCTCGGGTGTCCAAAAGCCGTGGTCAACGACCACGTCGTGTCCCGCCTTGAGCTCATCGCTGAGCTCAACAGCTATGTCCTCAAGCACCGGTCGCTCAAGGGTGGGGAAGATGCCACGGGGAAAGTCCACCCCATACACGCCATGGCGGCGGTACATCTCTTCGTCCGGGCACAGTCGTACGAACCCGCGAGCGATCAGCGCGCGGGAAAGTGTGGTCTTGCCGGAGCCAGGCAGTCCGGCCATCAGAACGCAGAACGGTGGGCGCGGCGACATCGGTCTCGTCATTGTCATGGAGATAGCTGCCATCTCCGCTTCGGCTTCGGGCGTGATTGTGCCAGCCCTACGGGCCGCGAGGAGTGACCCTAGGCGGTTTTCGAGCACGCTCGCGAGCGTGTCGTCTACCACCGTCATGCCGACACCTCCGATTCCGTGCGCCATGTGCGGCCGGGCCCTCCGAGGTCCACGCCGAATTCCACAACGTTCCCCTCGCTGTCGACGAACTTCGCCGTCATCACGACCACCGGTTCGGCCGGTGGGTTCTCCGGGTCAAGTTCTAGGAGCCGTGTGTACTCAGGGGTGAGCAGGCGCGCGGATGCGGTGTCGACGCGGTGACTGATCGGGTGGCCGGTCGCTAGCGCGATGAGCTGGAGCGATGTTCCCCCTGTCAGCCGCTCGCTCTCCGCCAGTTGGGGGATCAGCTTCCCGTATCGGGCAGGAATCCACGAAGTGCTGTGGGCCACGATGCCGTGCCTGTCTCGGTAAACACGGCTCCGGCGAATCACGTCGGAGCCCGGCTGGAGGTCCAACGCTTGGGCTACGTCAGCGGGCGCCGGCACCACGGCAGCCTGGTGGGAGTCTGATCTTTCGCCCGCTCCCCAGCTAGACCCGGTACGGCGTCCACGGTCCTGACGCTGGGAACCCGAGGACATCGGAGCAGGCTGATCGAGAACCTCTGTCCCGATCCCGTGGATGCCGCGCACCAGCCCCTCATTGCGCAGCTTGCGCAGGGCTTTTTCGGCTGTTGCGGTGCTCACTTTCCACTCTTCAGCAAGGTTCTTGATGCTAGGCAAGAGCGTTCCTGGCTCTAGTTGGCCAGACGTAATCAGCTCTGTGTAGTGGGCGGCAATCTTTGCGTACGGCGCCCGGTTGTCCGCCTGGCCTGCCATTTCGCCTGCTCCCTGTCGTCACTTCCCTGAGGTTCCCTACCTTACCGCTTGACACCACAGGGAACCCTAGGGAACCTTAGGGATGTGCCCGCCGGACAGTCCGACTGAACGGGGGGTGCTGGACCTCAATGCGCCCTAGTTCAGGGCGCATTGAGGCCAAGGGGCCCGGGACAGAGCGGGCCGAGGGCGCACCCGACCCTTGTCATTCGGGAGGGCTTAGTGACCGAAAGGTCACGTCTCCATACGCCTACAACGGGGTCACACCGCGCTACCTGATACGGGCGCGGGCCCCAAAGGAGACCTGCACTGCCTTGACCGCCGCAGCCAAGTGCTGCGGCCGGTTGCCTCCCCCGCTCGTCTCGTACGAGCGGGGTTGAGGGGAGCCGGAACACCCCCATCACTGCCTCTGAGGAGTCCTCATGGCTACTGCTGTTGAGATCGTGTCGTTCGGCTACCTGCACGGTGCGCCGCCAGCCGCGCACCTGACCATCGACCTGCGCCACCACTTCCGTGACCCGCACGTCTCACCGGAGCTCCGCTACATGACCGCCGACGATGAGCCGGTCCGCACCGCTGTACTGAACACCCCCGGCATCACGGACCTTGTGGACGCCACCGTAACGGCGGTCGCCGCGTTCGCCTCCGGCCCCAGCGCCGGGACCGTGACCGTCGCCGATGGCTGCGCCGGCGGACGCCACCGCGCCCCGACCTTCGCTCGCGCTCTGGCGGAGCGGCTGAGCGCCGCCGGATACGGCGTCGAGATCTGCCACCGCGACATGGACAAGGACGTCGTCCAGCACTGACGACTGCCCGATCCGCCGGACCAGCACCGGCGGTGAGGGGAGTCGGCCAGAGCGGCCGGCCCGTCCACCTTCTCAGGGAGCGATCGTCCATGAGCAAGCACACCAAGAACACCACCAGCGACGCGAAGAACGTGCAGGCCACGGTCGTCACGACCACCCGCGAGACCAGCACGGGCACCGAGACGCGCACGGTCGTCTTCGAGGGCGCCGCCGTGATCGTCGAGGGCGACAACCACGGCGGCATCCACCAGACCTTCAGCCGCTGACCCCCGCGCCCACGGCGCGGCCTCAACTCCTTTCAAACGGCGCGCGCCCCCGGAGCGGCTACTCCGGGGGCGCTGTTCGGGCCGTTTCCACCTGCTAGGGAGACCACGACCCATGAGCACCATCGTGACTGTTCAGGACGCTGTTACCGCGTTCGCCGACTTCATGGAGCCGACGGACGCGGAGCTGGACGCGATTGAACGGGAGATGCCGCTGATCCTGGCGGACGTCGACCTGATCGACGCGCAGATCATCACCCTTGACCGCACGCCGACCGAGGTCGACGCCCGGCGTATCCGCCGCGCCCGCCGGCGCGTGCTCGCCGAGCGGCTGGTGCTCGCCAACCGCGTTTCCGGCGCGACTGGGGGTGCGGCATGAGCAGCACCGACCCGAAGCTGACCGCCGCGCACGCCGAGGTGAAGGCGGAAATCGCCCGCACCGACAACAAGACCGCGCTGTTGCTGGCGTTCGTCGGCGCGGTCCTCGCCGGCGCCTGGACCATCGCCCGCGACCTGCCGCTGAACGTGCCCGCCTGCGTGGTGGGCGGCGCGGGGATGGCGCTGCTGGTCGCGGCGGCCGGCCTGCTGCTGCGGTCGGTACGCCCGAACCTGCGAGGGCGGCATGGCTTCCCGTTGTGGGCCACCCTCACCGCCGAGGAGATCACCCAGAACGTCACCGGCGGTGATCTCGCCGCCGACGTCGCCGGACTGTCCCGGCTCGCGGTCGCCAAGTTCACGTGCCTGCGTCGCGCGGTCGACCTCACCCTGACTGGCGGGGCCCTCCTCGTCCTCGCCCTCCTGCTGACAGTCGGGGGTGCCTCATGAGCCGGACTGAGTTGACGAAGGTTCAGATCGGGGTGCTGACGGCCGCGTTCGTGCCGATGCTCGCCACTGGTGTGGTCGGCGGGATTGGCACGTACAGCAACATCGGGCACGCCTACGGCACCGGCACCGCCCTGGGCGCGCTCGGAGCGGGCGAGGGCGCCACCGCGGTGCTCGCCCTGGTCCTGCTCGGTCTGACGATGCTGGGCCAGTCCTCCCCGCGCATCGTCCGCCTCGGACTGTGGGCCCTGCCGGCCGCAGCGTCCGTGATGGGGGCCATGGCCGCACCCGACCCGGCCCGCACCGTCATCTACGCCCTGACCCCGCTGGGCATGTCCGTCTCGGCCGAGGGCATGGCGTTCCTCGCCCGGCGGATCGTGGTGCACACCGATGGCCGCGACACGGAGCACGAGCGGCACACCGCCGACCTCGTACAGGCGCTCGCCTACCACCGCGCCCGCGCCGCCCAGCACCCGACCGATTGGGTCAGGAAGTGGTCGGAGCGCAAGTCCTGGCGCCTGGCCCGCAGGATCGGGGTCGGTGACACCGCGCTCGGATCGAGGCTGCTCGACGTGCAGCGCGATCGGGTCACCGAGGGCGCCGATGCCGCCCTCGCCGCCATGTTCGGCACCCCCACCGCCCCCGCGCTCCCCCAGAACGCGAATGCGGATGAATCTACCGAGACCATCAGGAAACGGTCTATGGCTGACCTGGGGGAATCGACCCCGCCCCCGGTCGTCACTCTGTCCCGGTTGAGCGTGCCCGATCCGGTCGCGGTCGACCTGGGCAAGTCGATCCTCCCGCTCAAGCCGATGCCCTCGATCGCCGCGACCGCCGCCCCGGCGCCGCGTTCGGTCGCGGCGGCATCGACTCCGCCGCGCGGCGTGACCGGACGCGTTCCCGACGCTGCTCGATCCCCCCGACCCAAGCGCACCTACGCGGAGTTGCTCGATGAGGCACGCACCGCGACGGCCGGTTGGCCGGACGCGAAGGTGACCGCCGAGGGCATCCGCCGGACGATCCACACCTCTCCGGCCAACGCCCGCAAGCTCCGTGACGCCCTGCTCGCCGAACGCGCCGCCAAGACTGTCGCGGCCCCGTGATGTCCGGCGTGTACGGCAAGTGCTTCGACCCAACCGGCGCCCTGCACGGCATACCCACCTACCCGTGGACGCTCGCCCCGGACGGACTGGCCACCCTGCGGCAGTTACGGGCCATGGGCCTGCGTCCGGGTGGTCAGCCGGTGCAGGCGCAGGTCATGCGCCTCCGCCGGCGGGCCGGAACGCCGCGAGTGGCCTACCTATACCGCGTCGACCTCGCCAAGCCCGTGCGGCCGATGACCCCGCGCAAGTGGGGCGCCCTCGCCCTGGCGATGCTGGCCCGCCGCACCTGCCCCATCTGCCGGGTCACCTACAGCTACTGCCTGCCGACCTCCCTCGGCTGCTGCGTGCTGTGCGCCTACCCGTCCACCACTGCTAGGAGCGCGTAATGGGCAACCCCAACACCCGCCGCCTGGACAAGGAAATCCAGAAGACGCAGGACAAGATCGAAGCGGTCCACAACGAGCAATGGTGGCCGCTGACCGCCTCGGAGCGCCGCCAGATCATGGGCGCGCTCACGCGCGGTTCCTACCGCGTGGTGCGGGGAAAGAGCACCGACCGCGCGGAACGCCGGTTGGAGGCGCTGAAGCAGTCGGTGCTGACCCGGCTGACCGCTGAGATGACCGCGTTGCAGACCGAGCGGCAGCGCATCGTCAACGAAGCTGCTCAGGCCAAGGCCGCGAAGAAGTCCGCCGGGGGGTGGCTCTGGTGAAGCCCACCCCGCCGGGTGAGTGCCCGCAGTGCTGGCAGCACGCCTACGACAAGAGCATCCACCGCAAGCTCAAGCCCCGCCAGGACTGCCCGGCGTGCGTGGATCACATGCACAACGGCTGCCCGAACCGCGTCCCCAAGAAGCAGTCCATTTGGCGGTGAGCACCCCCGCCGCGCACCCCTTGCACGTTGTGTGACCTGCACGTTCCTGCTTTGAGCGTCGGGGCGGCCGTCCCTGCCACGGTCCCGACCGCCCCGGCTCTTTCTCTCAACTCCCGCCCCGTGAGGGCAGTCAGGAGCACTCCCAGCATGACCGAGAACGTCATCAACCTGCACAAGGACACCGACCCGCCCGCCGACACGGCCACCGTGACCACGTTGACCGTGGTCCCCGACCCCGCCCCGGCACCGCTCGTGCCGTTGTGGGTGCGCTCGGGTCGCGCCATACGGCGCATCGCCACCGACGAGCGCACCACGACCGCCGCCCGCGCGATGGCCCGGCACAGTCTCTACACCCTCAACGGGGGCCGGATCATGGCCCGTCGCACGTGGGACGGACGGACCGGGGCACGCTATGAGCGCATGCTCCGCGCCGCCGAAGCGCAGGGCAACTTGGAGGTCGCGGAGGAGTGGGAGGAGCGTCTCCAGCGCTTCCGCGAGTCACGCCACCGCCGCCGCATGGACCTCCTGCACTCGCCCGAGCAGGTGGCCAGGGGCGTTGCCATGGGCACCGGGATGGGCATCGGTGTCCTGGTCGCTCTCGGGGTCGTGATGGCCCTGAACACGAAGGAAGTCGGCGATGTCATCACGCCGTTGAAGGCGACCATCGAGTTCATCGGCGCGCTGATCCACATCGTTCAGGTGGTCTGGCCGTACGCCACTGTGCTGGGCCCGCTGTTCGCTCTGCTGGGCATGTGGGCGGTCGGCCGGCATCAGCAAGCCGCACCCCAGTGGGCGCTGCCCGCCAACGTCCGCTCCGGCGAGGGCGAGCCGATCACCCCGTCCATCGTCGTCAAGGCCCTGCGGGATCTGGGCATCCCGGCGCTGCGCAACGCCATCAAGGAGATGGGGGACGTCGGCGCGTCCATGCTGGGGCCGATCACGATCGCCGGGTGCGGTGTCGAGGTCGACGTCACCCTGCCGTCCGGGGTGTCGACGAACGAGGTCCAGGCCCGCCGCCGCAAGCTCGCGGAGAACCTCACCCGGCACGAGCACGAGGTGTTCATCACGATTCCCGAGGCGGCCCGCACGGTCCGGCTGTGGATCGCGGACTCCGGCGCACTGGACGAGCCGATCGGCCCGTCCCCGCTGGTCACGGACGAGACGATGACCGCCAACTACAAGACAGGCAAGGCCCCGTGGGGCCAGGATCTGCGCGGCGATGCGGCAGAGCTGAGTGTGTTTCAGCGGCACCTGCTGATCACCGGCCGTTCCAATCAGGGCAAGACCGCCTCGCTGCGCTCCCTGGCGCTGTGGCTGGCCCTGGACCGGTCGGTGCAGTTCTGGCTGGGGGATCTGAAGGGCATCGGCGACTGGAAGATGTTCGACGGCATCGCCGAGGTCCTGATCCAGGGCCCGACCGACGACCACGTCATCCAGGTGACCGAGATGGCGGAAGCGGCCGTGGACGAGATGAACCGCCGTATGGAGGTGCGCCGCACCGACCCGAACGCGGTCTTCCCGCCGCTGATCGTCATCGTGGACGAAGCGCAGGTGGCGTTCATGTGCCCGGTCAAGGACGAGGACAAGCGCCCCTACGGCGGTTCGTCGTCCACCTCCCGGTACTTCATGGCCGCCCGCAAGCTCCACAACCAGGGCCGCGCGGTCGACGTGCTGCTGTGGCAGGGCACCCAGGACCCCACCGACCAGAACCTGCCCAAGCTGGTCCGCGAAGGCGCACACACCCGGGCCTCCCTCGTGGTCGGCACCGAATCACAGTCCCGCATGGCGCTCGGAGATAAGGCCGTCGACGACGGAGCCGCCCCGCACCTGCTCAGGCAGGGTCTGGACAAGGGAACGCTGGTCGTCGCCTCCGACGGCATCGCCATGCCCAAAGGCCAGTCGTCCATCACGGTGCGCACGCACTTCATCGGCGACGACGACGCCGAAGCGGTGGCCGCCCGCGCCAGGGCGCTGCGCAGCGGCATCGCCACCCTCACCCTGATCGAGCGGGGCGAGGAGCGTGACCCGCTCGCCGACATCGCCGCCGCCATCGGCGAGGCGCCCCGGCTGTTCACGGCCGACGTCCTCAAGCGGCTCGCGACGCTGAACGAGGACGCCTACGGCACCTGGACGAACGGCGACCTCAAGCGCGTGCTGGAAGCCGAGGGCGAGGAGCCGAAGAAGTCCCACGGCCGCATGGTCGTCCACCGCGATCACGTCCTGCGCGCCCTCGCCCACCGCGACTCCGACGGTTCCGCTTCCGCCTCCGAGTAGCGGGGAGGCGCACCCTCCCGTGCCGGGGAGGCGGGGAGAACTCCCCAACCGCCTCCCCGGACCGCATCCCCCGCATTGATCAGCGAAAACATCGTTTCGGGGAGGCGGGGAGGCGCGCAGGCCAGACCCCTGAGACCCCCTCCACAGGGCACCCCGAAGGGGGTGCCTTCGCCTCCCCGACCCGTGTTCGGAAGGGATTCCGCATGTACCCCGAACCTGCCCGCCACACGGCCGCTGAACGGGCCGTGGAAGTCCATCAGCCGACCCCGATTCAGCCCGTCGTCGTCCAACAGGCGACCCCGATGGTGCAGGTGCAGCCCGGCCACGTCCCCAGCGTGGCGAGCGTCGTCCTGCCCGACGGCCGCGTCGTCACCGGCTACGCCATGACCCACATGCAGCCCGAACCGATCGCCGCCAAACCGCCCGTCTCCCGCGCGGCCGTCAACGTCGCCCTCGGAGGCGTCGGCTTCCTCGCCGTGTGTGGCGGGCTGCTGCTCCTCACCACGTTCATCACCGCCCTTACGGCGCTGATCACTCAGCTCATCACCCTGGCCGCCGTGATCTTCGGCGGATGGATCGCCGTGCAGGTGCTCGGCACGCGTAGCCACGGCGGGGGAACGACCGTCAACATCCGCAAGGCAGTGATCAAGCGGAACAGGTTCTACGGCTGACGCTGCATCGCCGGCTAGGGCTGGGCGTAGGCGAGGGGCCAGCCTGCGAAGCCCTCTTCGGTCTGATAGACCAACTCCACATACTCCTCACCGAGAAGATCCTTCACATCCGCAGTGGGCTCACTCGGCAGCAGGACAGCGACCCGCAACAAGTCCTTACGCCCCGGGATGTGCCGGCGGTAGTCGGCCAACTGCCCGATCGCCATGCGGACATTGGCGCGCGTCGTCTGCCCCTTTGCCTCGTACAGCACGTGATCGGTCGCGTCGTACAGGTCGGGCGTCAAAGCCCCTGCCTCGCCCGCGATCGTGATCTGATAGCTGTGCGTCTCATGGCCGGCCGCGGCCAGATGCGCCGCGAACGCCTTCACCAACTCGCCTTCGCGACGCAGCACCTTGCGCTGCCCGGCGGGGATGTTCGCGACCGTCTCCGCGGTGGCGTGCTGCTCGGTCTTCTTCGCCTTCGCGCCGCTCTGCTTAGGCAGTACCGCCGGCGCCGATACCGCCGCCATGGGGTCGATGACCTCAACGGCCGTTTCCGTGGCGGCCGGCAGCTTGTCTGCCTCGGTCCACGCCGGCGTCGTTCCCTCCGCCGGCCGCAGCCGGAAGACCAGCACGTTGCGCATCACCTTGTCTTTACCGGGCCCGCGACGCACCTCGTACGGCTTGATGGGGTCCACCACCATCTGACCGATGTAGCGCTGAAGCTTCGCCCCGCTGTCCTTTGCCTTGCCGTGGGCGACGAACAGATGCAGTTCGCGCTGCTGCTTCACATGGCTCAGCAACGACTTGTTGCGCCCTGACGGCTTCTGGTCGCCGTTCGCGCCGGCACCCGTGTACAGGTACAGCGGGCCGAACTCATCGTCTTCGGCCCGGCCATCGAAGGTGTAGCCGTACTCCTCGCCCGCGGACGGGTCGGAGTACACGAACACCTTGCCCGCGGCATCGGCCGGCTCGATGCCCTGAAACGTGCCGCAGCCATAGGCAGCCGCGATGGCATCGCGCGTCGTCACCAAACCCGGCACAAGATCAACGGTCGTCGTCATGGGCGCGACCCTAACCGCCCCCACTGACAACCTGCCGCGGCATTTTTCGCGCCGGCAGCAAGCGGGCGGCCCCCTCATTCCGCCAAGAACCGGGGCCGCCCTTGTCCAACCGTCCCTCTACAGACCTGTTGGAGGTCTCCCAGCATGACCCAAGCCACCGACATCCGGCGAGAGGGCAACCGGCCCTTACAGCCCGCCGATCACCTGGGCACGGCGCTCCAGCTCGCGGCCGGCGGTCTGCCCGTGCTCCCTCTACGGGCGGGGAAACTGCCGTTCGGGAACTGCCCCACCTGCGCCCGCAACGCGTGCGGCGGCCGGCCCAACATGCGGACCCCCGGCCGTTGCGCCTGCCCGGCCCCGTGCCACGGATGGGCCGCAGCCACCACCGACCCCCACGTCCTCAACTCCCCGGCGTGGGCGCGAGCATGGCGGGAAGCGGCGGCAGTTGCCTATCACCCCGGCGGCGCCGGCCTCACCATCGTCGACCTCGACACCACGGACGCCATCGCGTGGGCCCGCGCCACCCTGCCCGACACACGGACCGTTCCGACGACGCGCGGTGAGCACTGGTTCTACCTGGGGACCATGCCATCCTCGAATGCGGTCCGGCCCGGCGTGGACGTCAAGTCCCTTATGCAATACGCCCGTTGGGTCGCACCCTGCGAGGGCGCGACAGCCCCGCTGCCGGACGTTGTGCGCTCCCTGGTGGTAAAGCAGGCACCGAAGCCTCTCAGGGCGCCACAGAGCCTCACAGCGCCCGTACCGGGCATTCGGGGCGCCTGCCCGCACCGTACTCCCGCCTACCTCGCCCGTGGCCTCGCCATGGCAGAGCAGCGCATCACGGAAGCCCGTAGCGAGATCCACGCGACGGTCTACCGCACGTTCCTCGCCGTGCTCTCCACCCATGGCCGTTGCGGCTGCCTCAGCGAAACGCACGTGGCCCGGCTGTTCACCGCCGCGCAGGCCAAGGGCGAAACGGCCCGGCACTGCACCGACGCGTGGACCAACGCCCGTACCAGGTTGGGACTCTGAGCATGTCCGACGACGACAAGAACCCCGCTCGCGAGGTCATCGCCGACTACGCGCACTCCCACTTCCGCTACTTCCGCACCGCCGAAGGCACCGTCTACGCACAGAAGAACGGCCACCCCGTCGCCCGCCCCATCCGCTCCCAGGGCACCACCGGAAGCCACCGCCAAGAACTCATGGTCGGCCTCTTCCGTGACGGGGTCGGCGTCTTCAACGGCACGGCACTCAAGGAGGCGTTGGACTTGATCGAAGCACTCGCGCTGTCCGAGGACGTACAGCCCGTGCACATCCGCGTCGCCCCCGGCTTCGACGGGGCCACGTGGCTGGACCTGGGCCGCGCCGACGGACAGTCCGTCCGTATCCACCCCACCGGATGGGACATCAAGGTCCCCGACCCGCGAGAGGTGTGCTGGCGGCGCACCCAGCTCACGGGGGAACTGCCGCTGCCCGCCAAGGACACGAACGGCAAGGGAATCGATCTGCTGCTCGGGCTGTGCAACTTCGCCACGGCAGAGACCGAGTGCCTGGCTCTCGCCTGGCTCATCGGGTGTCTCGGGCCGTCCGTGCCCGTGCCCGCGCCGTTCCTCACCGGTCCCCAGGGCGCCGGCAAGTCCACCGGCGGCCGCATGCTCGTCCGCATCATCGAGGGCATGACGGGGGATCTGCGCCGCGCGCCGAAGGATGAGGAGAACCTGATCGCGGCGGTCGCGGCAGGATGGGTGACCGCGCTGGACAACCTCTCCTACATGACCCCGGACCTCTCCGATGCCATGTGCTGCATCGTGACCGGGGCCGAGAGCGTCAAGCGCGCCCTGTTCACCGACGGCGACGTCTACCGCCTCGGCTACCGCCGCCCCCTGCTCCTGACCGGAATCGACGTCGGCGTCATCCGCCCCGACCTCGCCGAACGGCTCCTACCGCTACGCCTGGAACGCCCGAAGGTGCGCCGCACGGAAGCCGAACTATGGACGGAGTACGCACAGGCGCTGCCCGTCGTCCTCGGCTCGCTCCTGGACCTCACGGTCAAGGTCCGCGCCGTGGACGCGGACACACCCACCGACCTGCGCATGGCCGACTTCGCCCACCTGTGCGCGCAACTCGACGGCGCCACCGGCTGGGGGTCGCTCGCCGCCTACCGGGCCAGTCTCGACGACCTCAACGACGACGTCATCGAAGGCGACCTCCTTGCACAGACCGTCCTCCGCCACGCCGACACCATCGAACCGGGCGAGGCGCAGCGCAGGACGTCCACCGAGTGGCTGCACTGCCTCAACCTCCTCTACAGCGGCGAAGACTGCCGCGCGCTGCCCAAGGGGTGGCCGACCACGGGCAAAGTCCTCTCCGACCGCCTCAAGCGACTCCAGCCCACCCTTGCCGCCCGCGGGGTGCTCATCGACTCCGGGCGCACCAAAGAGGGCCGCTACCTCGAAATGACCCGCGCCACCACCGCGCCCCAGCACGAACAGCAGACGTTCTGACCGCACCTGCGACAAGCAAGAAGAGCACGCCTCCCCCGCGACGGGTGCTCTTCTTGCTGTTCGGCGCCGCGGCGCCGCCCGTAGGACGTGCCGCGCAGCGGCTCCTTCTTCACGTCCTGAGCCGCACCGCACCACTACAGACACCCCCTCTTTTTTTCCTAAGTAGGGGAACGCTGCGTCACCTGCGTCACCAACACCCCGCAAACGGCATGTGACCTGCGCGGACAGGGGTGACGCAGAGCCCTTCGGCTGCGTCATCCTGCGTCACCTGCGTCACCGATGACGAACAGCCTGCGTCACCGATGACGCAGCCCGCCCCCGCTGCGTCACCAAGAAACCCCAGGTCAGACGCCCTGAATGACGCAGGTGACGCGGTGACGCAGAAATCCGCACCTCGGACGCACGCGGGCAGCCGCACGCGCCATCACCCGAACTTCTCAGAGCACCCCGAGCAGCCTCCGAGGAGAGACACCTGATGACCACCGCCCTCGCACCCGACCAGTTGCTCTACACCCCCACCGAGGCCGCAAAGGTCCTGCGCTTCGGTCGCTCCACCGTCTACGAGCTGATGGCCGAAGGGTCCCTGAAGTACGTCAAGCGCGGTCGCGCCCGCCGCATCCGCCGCAGCGACCTTGAGGCCTACGTGAACAGCCTCGAACCCCTGCCCAACTGACCCACGCGCACCCGAGGCGGCCCCGGACCACCAGTCCGGGGCCGCCTCCCGCATGGAGGACCACATGAGCCCCCGCAACGCAAACATGGAATCGTCCATCTACGAGGGCAGCGACGGTTGGTGGCACGGCCGCGTAACCATGGGCGTCAAGGACGACGGCAGCCCCGACCGCCGGCACCGCCGGGCCCGGACCGAGGCGGAAGTCAAGCGCAAGGTCCGCGAGTTGGAAGCCCTCCGCGACAAGGGCCGCGCACCCAAGGCCGGCCGCAAGCCCACCGTCGAACAGTGGATGACCACCTACCTCACCGACATCGCTTCGTTGAAGCTCAAGCCGCGTTCCCTGGACGACTACTGGTCCAAGACCCGCAACGACATCATTCCCGGCATTGGTAAGCACCGGATCGACAAGCTCCAGCCGGAACATCTTGAGCGGATGTACCGCGTCATGCTCGACGAGGGACACGCCCCATCCCACGTGCTCAAGGTCCACCGCATCCTGTCCCGCGCCCTGAAAATCGCCCACCGCCGCCGCCTCATCGTCGAAAACGTGGCGACCCTGGTGGACCCGCCCACGGTCGACGAGACCGAGGCGAACCCCTTCTCCAAGGAGGAGGCCAAGGCCTTCCTGGAAGCCGCGGCAAGGCGGCCCAACTTCATGCGGTGGTGCGTCGGCGTCGGCATGGGCTTCCGCCAAGGCGAGACGCTCGGTCTCCGGTGGCCGTACGTCGACCTCGATAACGAGCTGTTCCACCCGCAATGGCAGCTCCAGCGACTCACGTGGCGCCACGGCTGCAAGGACCCGCACGCGTGCGGCGCCCGCCTTCACCGCTTCGAGCCCTGCCCGCCCGACTGCAAGACCCACAAGGACTACAAGCGCGGGTGCCCCAAGCCTTGCCCGAAGGACTGCGCCCGGCACGCCAGTGCCTGTCCCGAGCGCAGGAACGGCGGATTGGTCTTCACCCGGCCCAAGACGAAGAAGAGCACGAACCCCGTCCCCATCCCCCCGCCGTTCATCCCATACCTGCTGGAGCACAAGGAGCAACAAGAGGCGATGCGAGCAGCGGCAGGCGACCAGTGGCAGGAACACCAAGCCGTGTTCACCCGACCGGACGGCCGCCCCCTCGATCCCCGCGCGGACTGGGCCGAGTTCAAGGAGCTGCTGGAGGAAGCCGGAATCGACGACCGCCGCCTGTACGACGGCAGCCGCCACACCGCTGGCACGATCCTCAACGAACTGGGCGTAGACATGCCCACGATCATGGAGATCCTCCGCCACACCCAGATCAGTCAGACCCGCCGCTACGTGAAGGGCAGATCCCACCTCTCCAAGGACGCCATGCGCCGCATGGGAGACCACTTCATGCCGGGCCCGGAACTCCCAACTGAGACCACAACTGAGACCGAGGACCGACGCGCGGCCCGCGCACGTCGCCGACGTCGCGTCCGATGAACACAAAAGCCCAGCTCAGACACTGTCTGAGCTGGGCTTGAAAAGAGCCGCCTTCGGGATTCGAACCCGAGACCTACGCATTACGAGTGCGTTGCTCTGGCCATCTGAGCTAAGGCGGCGCGCCGTCCGCACCATGGTGCGGTCAGCAACGTCGGTAAGTCTACACAGTTTCGAAGGGTGCTCCGCACCAGCCCCGGAGGGGGTCGTTCCGGGGCTGGGAGGGGTGCGCTAGGAGCAGCGCTTGCCCTGCGTCGGGGGCGTCCCGTGGAGCAGGTAGGTGTCGATGGCGGAGTCGACGCAGGTGCTGCCGCGGCCGTAGGCGGTGTGGCCGTCGCCCTCGTAGGTGAGGAGACGGGAGGAGGTCAGTTGGGCGGCCAGGGCTCGGGCCCAGCGGTACGGGGTCGCCGGGTCGCGGGTGGTGCCGACGACGACGATCGGGGCGGCGCCGCGCGCGGTGATGCGGTGCGGCTCACCCGTGGCCCGCACCGGCCAGTACGCACAGTTCAGCGAGGCCCAGGCCAGGCCCTCGCCGAAGACCGGGGACGCCTTCTCGAAGTCGGGCAGCGCCTCGCGCACCTCGTCCGGCGTGGAGAACGCAGCGGGCAGGTCGAGGCAGTTCACGGCCGCGTTGGCGAACATCAGGTTCGAGTAGCGGGCGTCGGCGTCGCGCTCGTAGTAGCTGTCCGACAGGAACAGCAGTCCGGCGCCGTCGTTCTCCTTCATCGCCGACGTCAGCGCCTCGCGCAACTGCGCCCAGGCGCCCTCGTCGTACATCGCCGCGATCACCCCGGTCGTGGCGAGCGCCTCGCCCAGCTTGCGGCCGTCCGCGTCGCCGGTGGGGATCGGGTGCGCGTCAAGCTTGCGGAAGAAGGCCTTCAGCCGGGTCCCGACCTGGTCCGCCTGCTTGCCCAGCGGGCAGTCCGGCTGCTGCACGCAGTCCCGCGCGAACGACTGGAACGCCGTCTCGAACCCCGCCGTCTGGTCCAGGTTCATCCGCCGGGCGGGCAGGGACGGGTCCATCGCGCCGTCCAGGACCAGCCGGCCGACCCGGTCCGGGAAGAGGCCCGCGTAGGTCGCCCCGAGGAACGTCCCGTACGACGCCCCGACGTACGTCAGTTTCGCGTCGCCCAGCGCGGCCCGCAGGATGTCCATGTCCCGGGCCGCCTCGGCGGTGGAGACATGGCGCAGCAGCTCCGGCGACCGCGCCCCGCACCCCTCCGCGAACCTCTTGTACGCGTCGACGAGTTCGTCGGTCTCCTCCGCGTCGTCGGGTGTCGTGTCGGTCTGCGTGTACGCGTCCATGTCCCGCCCGTCGAGACACTCCACGGGCTCGCTGCGGGCGACGCCACGCGGGTCGACCGCCACCATGTCGTACCGGGCACGGACCTCGGCGGGGTAGCCGATCCCGGCGTACGCCTGGAGGTAGCCGACCGCGGAGCCGCCCGGCCCGCCCGGGTTCACCAGCAGTGAGCCGAGCGCCTTGCCGGAGCCGGTGGCCTTCTTGCGGGCGACGGCGAGGCGGACGTCACCGGCGTCCGGCTTGTCGTAGTCGAGCGGCGCCCTCATCGTCGCGCACTGGAAGCCGGGGACACCGCAGCTGCGCCAGCTCAGCTTCTGTTCGTAGTACGACGTGAGCGCGGCCGGCGTGGCCTTCGGCAGCGCGGCCAGCGCCGCCTCCGCGGCCGAGCTCGGAGAGCCCGTGGCACTCCCCGAGGAGCAGGCGGAGACGAGCAGCGCGGCGAGGGCGAGCACGGCACCGCCGGTGCGGGAACGCCGGGGGCGCGGCGGGGCGGTCGGGGCTGCGGAGCGAGGACTGCGCCTGAGGTACATCACGCGAGCGTAACTCTGCGCAGTGGTGCGAATGCCCTGCGTACACGATCGGGCTCGTACGAGTTACCTGGTCAACCTCCGGTTGATCGTGGGGGGGAGCAGGAGGGGGCGGGACGGATCCGTATCGCGGTCGGTCAGCCGGCTCGCAGTGCCATCGTCATCGCCTCCACCGCGAGCAGCGGCGCCACGTTGCGGTCGAGGGCGTCGCGGCAGGCGGCGATCGCCTCGATACGGCGGAGCGTGGACTCCGGGGAGCTGCCACGGGCGAGCCGCTCCAGGGCGTCCTCCGCGTCCGCGTTGGCGATGGCGACCCGGGAACCGAGCTGGAGGGCGAGGACGTCGCGGTAGAAGCCGGTGAGGTCGGTCAGCGCGACGTCCAGGCTGTCGCGCTGCGTGCGGGTTCTGCGGCGCTTCTGCTTGTCCTCCAGGTCCTTCATCACGCCCGCCGTGCCCCGCGGCAGCCGCCCGCCCTGGACCGCGCCCAGCGCCGCCTTCAGCTCCTCGGTCTCCTTGCCGTCCATCTCCTCGGCGAGCAGCTTGGCGTCCTCCGCGGCGGCGTCGACGAGTTCCTGCGCGGCCTTGAGGCAGCCGCCCACGTCGTCCACGCGCAGGGGCAGCTTCAGGACGGCGGCCCTGCGCTCCCGAGCGGCCGGGTCGGTGGCGAGTCGGCGGGCCCGGTCGACATGGCCCTGCGTGGCCCGGGCGACGGCCGCCGCCACGTCGGGCTCGATGCCCTCACGCCGTACGAGAAGGTCGGCGACCGCGTCCACGGAGGGGGTCCGCAGGTTGAGGTGCCGGCAGCGGGAGCGGATGGTGGGCAGGACGTCCTCGATGGAGGGGGCGCAGAGGAGCCAGACGGTACGGGGGGCGGGCTCCTCGACCGCCTTCAGCACGGCGTTGGCCGACTTCTCGTTCAGCCGCTCGGCGTCCTCGACGAGGATCACCTGCCAGCGTCCGTTGGCCGGTGACGTGAAGGACTTCCGGACGGTGTCGCGCATGTCGTCGGCGAGGATCTGCGCGCCCACGGCGGCGACGGTGGTGACGTCGGCATGCGTGCCGACGAGGGCCGTATGGCACCCGTCGCAGAACCCGCACCCGGGAACCCCGCCGAGGGCCCGGTCCGGGCTCACGCACTGCAATGCCGCCGCGAAGGCCCGCGCGGTCTGCGTCCGCCCGGCTCCCGGCGGGCCGGTGAACAGCCACGCGTGCGTCATCTTCGACGCGGTGGGCGGCGGCGCGTCGGAAGCGGCGGCGGTGACGAACGCGTCGGCATCCCGAGCGGCAGCGGTCAGCTGCTCACTCACCTTCTCCTGTCCGACGAGGTCGTCCCAGACGGTCATGGGTCACGCCGCCCTTTCGTCACGGTGGGGGGTACGAGCCGGAGACGCCGGCCCGCGGTACGGCCTCCATTGTGCGGGGCGGCACTGACAACGCCGCCCCGCGACCATCGCGGCGTCAGCCGCGACGCCCCCGGCCACGCCGCCCCCGCCCGTCACCGAACTCGTCGCCGTCCCGGTCGTGCGGGCCCAGCAACTCGTCCGCCAGCGACGGCAGATCGTCCAGCGGTGTCTCCTCGGCCCAGTCCGACCTGGCCCGCTTCCGGGGCGCGCCGGTCTCGTCGAGCTGAGGCATCTCCCGCGTACGGTCCTCGGCCCCGTCGGGCCGGGCCTGCTCCTCCCGGAAGAACCCCGGCGGCACCCGATCGGCCGGGGCCTCCCCCGGCACCGGCGGCAACACGGCCGTCTCGTCGGCGGCCCCCGGCACGACGGGAGGCAGCACCGCCGTCTCATCAGCCGCCCCCGGCACGACGGGAGGCAGCACCGCCGTCTCGTCCGCCGCGCCCGGCACCACCGGCGGCAGCACCGCCGTCTCGTCGGCCGCCGAAGCCGGAGGCTTGGGCAGCTCGGCGGTCACCTCGTTGTCAGCGCCTCGCCCCCCAGCGCCACGGCCCTCAGCGCCTCGCCCGTCAGAGCCACGGCCCTCGGAACCGCGCCCCTCACCGGCGTCCGCCCCGTCGGAGATCTTCCGCAGTACCGCCGTCTCCTCCACCGGCCCGCCCGACGCGTTCGTCGGCGTCACCACCGGCGTGGGCACGGTCGCCGCCTCCGGCGCCACCACCGGCGGCGTCGGCTTCTTCGGGCCCGCCTCAGCCGCGGCCGACGCCTGCTCGGCGAGCCGGCGCGCCTCCTCGGCCCGCAGCAACGCCTCCTCGGCCTTGCGCTGCTTCTCCACGCGCCGCGCCTCGGCCTCGGCGTGCAGCCGCGCTTCTTCCTCGGCCTGCTTGCGCCGCCGCTCCTCGTCAGCCTTGCGGCGAGCTTCCTCCTCGGCGCGGGCCTTCTCCTCGGCGAGCAGTCGCGCCCGCTCCTCCTCGGCCCGCTTCCGCGCTTCCTCGGCCCTCAGCCGGGCCTCCTCGGCCTGCCGTTCGGCCTCGCGCCGCTGCGCCTCCTCCAGCTCGCGCCGCTTGCGCTCCTCCTCCTCGGCGCGCAGCCGCTCCAGCTGCTCCTGGCGCTCGCGCTCCAGACGCTCTTCCTCGGCCTTGCGCGCGGCCTCTTCCTCGGCCTTGCGGCGCGCTTCCTCCTCGGCCTTGCGCCGGGCCTCCTCCTGCTCCCGGATCTCCTGCTCGGAGAGCGGCAGCAGTTGGTCGAGCCGGTGCCGTACGACGGTGGTGACGGCCTCGGGCTCTTGGCCCGCGTCCACCACCAGGTACCGGCCCGGGTCGGCCGCGGCGAGCGTCAGGAACCCGGAGCGCACGCGCGCGTGGAACTCCGCCGGCTCCGACTCCAGCCGGTCGGGCGCCTCGGTGAACCGCTCCCGGGCGATCTCCGGGGAGACGTCCAGGAGCACCGTCAGATGCGGAACCAGTCCGTCCGTGGCCCAGCGGTTGATGCGGGCGATCTCGGTCGGGGACAGGTCGCGGCCCGCCCCCTGGTAGGCCACCGACGAGTCGATGTACCGGTCGGAGATGACGACCGCGCCGCGCTCCAGCGCGGGCCGGACGACCGTGTCCACGTGCTCCGCGCGGTCCGCCGCGTACAGCAGCGCCTCCGCGCGGTGCGAGAGTCCGGCCGACGACACGTCCAGCAGGATCGACCGCAGCCGCTTGCCGACCGGCGTCGCGCCCGGCTCGCGCGTGACCACGACCTCGTGGCCCTTGGCCCTTATCCACTCGGCGAGCGCCTCGGCCTGGGTGGACTTCCCGGCGCCGTCGCCGCCCTCCAGGGCGATGAAGAAGCCGGTCGCCAGCGGCGCGGTCACCGGGTCGTCGCCGCCGAGCAGCGCGTCCCGCAGATCGTGCCGCAGCGGCACTCCGGAACGGTCGTCGACCTTGGCGAGCACCAGCGCGGCCACCGGCAGCAGCAGCGCGCCGACCAGCATCATCGTGAAGGCGGCCCCGCCGTGCGCGAACACGAACTTGCCGCTTTCCAGGCGATGCGGCCCGATCAGCGCGGCCACCAGCGGGGCGATGACCGCGCCGAGCGCCACGAAGACCCGTACGACCGCGTGCAGATGCTCGGTGGTGCGCGGGCGGCGGTAGTCCTCGGTCTCCTGGTCGAGCAGCGCGTGCCCGGTGTTGGCGGCCACGCCTGCGCCGACGCCGGCCAGCGCGACGATGAGCACGACGGTGGTGACGTCCGGGACGAGACCCGCGGCCAGCAGGGCGACGCCGGTGAAGGCGATCGCCAGCGCGAGCAGACGGCGGCGCGAGAGGGAGACCAGCACCTTGGGCGCCGTACGGATACCGACGACGACCCCGCCGGTCAGGGCCAGCACCAGCAGGCCGTACGTCACCGGCCCGCCGCCCAAATCCTTGGCGTGCAGCACGGAGACCGCGACGGCCGCGGAGACCGCGCCCGCGACGGCGGCCGAGGCGAGGACCAGCAGCGGCAGCACACCGGTGCGGCCCTTGTCGACACCGGTGCCCGTCTTGGGGCGGCGCAGGCCCTCCAGCGGCGAACGCGCGCGCGGGGTGCGCGTGTCGGGCAGCTCCAGGAAGGTCAGCACGGACAGCGACGCGGCGAACAGACCCGCCGCGACGTACGAGGCGAGGGCCGCCTGGTGCTGGTCGAACCAGTCGATCCCGGCGCCCAGAAGGTTGTTGACGAGCGCGGCGGTGACGAGCGCGGCGGCGGCCAGCGGGATCGCCACGAAGCCCGTACGCAGCGACAGGCGGCGCAGCGCGTCCAGGTGGTCCGGCAGCGGTCGTACCGTCGCGCCCTCCGGCGGCGGGGCCGGGAGCAGGGCGGGCGCCGCGCTCTCGCGGCACACGCTCCAGAAGCGCTCGGCGATTCCGGTGACGAAGGCCGTCACCAGGAGCATCGCCAATGCGTTCTCCGGCGTCCAGTCGATCCACAGGGGCGCGACGATCAGCAGCGCCGCCCGCACCCCGTCCGCGCCGACCATGGTCCAGCGGCGGTCGAGCGGCCCCTCCTGCGAGGTGAGGGACGTCAGCGGGCCGAGGAGGACCGCGCCGAAGAGCAGCGTGGCCAGGATGCGCACCCCGAAGACGGTCGCCACTGCGAACGCCACTCCTCGGTAATCACCCCCGAAGGACCCCTCGACGATCGCCGCCTGGAGGGCGAGGATCACCACCACCAGAAGGGCCAGGGCGTCGCCGACTCCGCCCACCAACTGCGCGCTCCACAGCCGCTTCAGCTGTGGTTGGCGCAGCAGGGCGCGGACGGCGCGCTCGCGGGAGTCCGCGGCAAGGGCGTCGTCGGGGGCCGTGTGGTGGGCCGTTGGCTGCTCGGCTCGCGTCATGCTTTCAGCCTATCGGGCAGCACCGACAGCCCGTGGCGCCCGTCCGAACGTGCGCACGCCCCGACACCAAAGTGATGCCGGGGCGTTCGTTTTGCGAAGCCTCAGTGGAGCGACGCGGCTTGTATCAGTCCTCCGACGCCGTCTTCGAAGCCGCCGCCTTCGTCGCGGTCGTCTTCTTCGCGGCCGTCGTCGTCTTCTTCGCGGCCGTCGTCGTCTTCTTCGCGGCGGTCTTCTTGGCGGCCGTCTTCTTGGCCGGGGCGGCCTTCTTCGCCGTGGCCTTCTTGGCGGGAGCCTTCTTCGCCGTCTTCTTGGCGGGGCCCTTCGCCCGCTTCTCGGCGAGGAGTTCGTAGCCGCGCTCGGGGGTGATGTCCTCGACGCTGTCGCCGGAGCGCAGGGTCGCGTTGGTCTCCCCGTCGGTGACGTACGGCCCGAAGCGGCCGTCCTTGACCACGACCGGCTTCTCGCTGACCGGGTCGGTGCCGAGCTCCTTCAGCGGCGGCTTGGCGGCGGCCCGGCCCCGCTGCTTGGGCTGGGCGTAGATCGCGAGCGCCTCGTCGAGCGTGATCGTGAAGAGCTGGTCCTCGGAGGTGAGCGAGCGCGAGTCCGTGCCCTTCTTCAGGTACGGCCCGTAGCGCCCGTTCTGCGCGGTGATCTCCTGGCCCTCGGCGTCGGCGCCGACGACGCGCGGCAGCGACATCAGCTTGAGGGCGTCCTCCAGCGTCACCGTGTCCAGCGCCATCGACTTGAACAGCGAGGCCGTCCGCGGCTTCACGGCGTTCTTGCCCGTCTTCGGGGTGCCCTCGGGGAGCACCTCGGTGACGTAGGGGCCGTAGCGGCCGTCGCGGGCGATGATCTGGTTGCCGCTCACCGGGTCGGCGCCGAGCTCGAAGTCACCGCTCGGCTTGGCGAGCAGCTCCTCGGCGAGCTCGACGGACAGCTCGTCCGGAGCGAGGTCCTCCGGCACGTCCGCGCGCTGGTGGCCCTCGGAGTCCTTCTCGCCTCGCTCGATGTACGGGCCGTAGCGCCCGACGCGCAGCACGATGCCGCTGCCCACCGGGAACGACGACACCTCGCGCGCGTCGATCGCGCCCAGGTCGGTCACCAGCTCCTTGAGGCCACCGAGGTGGTCCCCGTCGCCATTGCCGGCGTCGGCCGCGCCGCCCTCCGTGCCCTCGCCGAAGTAGAACCGCTTCAGCCACGGCACGGACTGGGCCTCACCGCGGGCGATGCGGTCGAGGTCGTCCTCCATCTTGGCGGTGAAGTCGTAGTCGACGAGGCGCCCGAAGTGCTTCTCCAGGAGGTTGACCACGGCGAAGGACAGGAAGGACGGGACGAGTGCCGTGCCCTTCTTGAAGACATAGCCGCGGTCGAGGATCGTGCCGATGATCGACGCGTACGTCGACGGGCGGCCGATCTCGCGCTCTTCGAGCTCCTTGACCAGGCTGGCCTCGGTGTAGCGGGCCGGGGGCTTGGTGGCGTGCCCGTCGACCGTGATCTCCTCGGCGGAGAGCCGGTCGCCCTGGCTGACCTGGGGCAGCCTGCGCTCGCGGTCGTCCAGCTCGGCGTTCGGGTCGTCGGCGCCCTCGACGTAGGCCTTCAGGAAGCCGTGGAAGGTGATGGTCTTGCCGGAGGCGCTGAACTCGACGTCCCGGCCGTCGGCGGCGGTGCCACCGATCTTGACGGTGACGGAGTTGCCGGTCGCGTCCTTCATCTGGGAGGCGACGGTCCGCTTCCAGATCAGCTCGTACAGCTTGAACTGGTCGCCGGTCAGTCCGGTCTCGGCAGGCGTGCGGAAACGATCACCCGAGGGGCGGATCGCCTCGTGCGCCTCCTGCGCGTTCTTGACCTTCCCGGCGTACGTCCGCGGCGCGGACGGCAGGTAGTCGGCGCCGTACAGCTGGGTGACCTGCGCGCGGGCCGCGGTGACAGCGGTGTCGCTGAGCGTCGTGGAGTCCGTACGCATGTACGTGATGTAGCCGTTCTCGTACAGCTTCTGGGCGACCTGCATGGTCGCCTTCGCGCCGAAGCCGAGCTTGCGGCTGGCCTCCTGCTGGAGGGTCGTCGTACGGAACGGGGCGTACGGCGAGCGGCGGTACGGCTTGGACTCGACCGACCGGACGGCGAAGTCCGTGTTCTCCAGCGCGGCGGCCAGCGCACGGGCATCGGCCTCGTCGAGGTGGAGGGTGTTGGCGCCCTTGATCTGGCCCAGGGAGTCGAAGTCACGGCCCTGCGCGACCCGCTTGCCGTCGACCGTCTGGAGCCGCGCGACCAGGGTCGACGGGTCGCTCGGGTCACCGGCCCGACCGGTCCCGAAGGTGCCGGTCAGGTCCCAGTACTCGGCGGAACGGAAGGCGATGCGCTCGCGCTCCCGCTCGACGACGAGACGCGTGGCGACGGACTGGACACGGCCCGCCGACAGCCGCGGCATGACCTTCTTCCACAGGACCGGCGAGACCTCGTAGCCGTAGAGGCGGTCGAGGATGCGACGGGTCTCCTGGGCGTCGACCATGCGCTGGTTGAGATCGCGCGGGTTGGCGACGGCGGCCCGGATCGCGTCCTTGGTGATCTCGTGGAACACCATGCGCTTGACCGGGACCTTGGGCTTGAGGACCTCCAGGAGGTGCCACGCGATGGCCTCGCCCTCGCGGTCCTCATCGGTGGCGAGGAAGAGCTCGTCGGAGTCCTTCAGCAGATCCTTGAGCTTCTTGACCTGGGCCTTCTTGTCGGCGTTGACGACATAGATGGGCTCGAAGTCATGCTCGACGTCCACGCCGAGGCGGCGGACCTCGCCGGTGTACTTCTCCGGCACCTCCGCGGCGCCGTTGGGGAGGTCGCGGATGTGCCCGACGCTCGCCTCGACGACGTAACCAGGGCCGAGATAGCCCTTGATCGTCTTCGCCTTGGCTGGCGACTCGACGATGACGAGTCGGCGGCCGCCGTGTGCGGTCTCGCTGGTCGGGGACAACTTCGCTCTTCTCTCCGGTCGACGCTGGGGCCTCCCCAGGCGGTCCCCGGGGTCGGGTCATGGTGACGCTGCGGAGTGTGACGGTACATCCCGCCCCCGTGTCAAACGGGAAAAGCCCGCAACGGCCACTCGAACGGTAACCCGACTACCGCCATTCCTGCCGCCCGGAGTACCCACCGGCCATTTCGAGCCTTAGTGGAGGACCCCCTCCCAATTACCGGGACCTCGGCCTTTCCATGGTCATCAGAGCCGCGTGAAGCACCATGTGCCGACGACGAGCGCGATCACCGAGGCACAGCTCGCGATCGCCGCCGATGCGACCGGGCTCACACCGTGCGCGACCGGTTCCCCGTGTCGCAGGCGGACCGCGGTCCACGTCAGCAGCCCGGCTCCGAACAGCGCGAACACCGTCCCCGCGAAGATCGCCGGTCCGCTCTCCATGGCTCCCCCTGCCCCTTTTCTCCCGACCGCGCAGGCCCTCGGGCATGGAGGCTGACACGCGCGGGCGGCGGCCAGGCGAACCCGAGGTGAACGCGGGACCAGCCCGGCTGTGGACTCCCCGCACGACCTTGGCCGGGCCCGGCTCAGACCGATCCGGGCGCGGGTATTTTTCCGGTCGTCTTCTCACCGTCGGTCCGGCTCACCGTGCACACCGCCTTCTTGAACCCCGTGTTCCAGTCGTCCTCGTCGGCCACCCAGCCGTAGACGGTGCGCTCCGATCCCGGTGCCCAGGTCGACTCGAATTTGTTGCCGCACAGCTTGGTCGCGTTGTCGGTGGCTTTCTCGTAGGTCATTTCCGCGGGTGCCTGAACAACGCCGATGACCTGGTCGGTGTGGGGTTTCCCGCAGTCGGTGAGCGGGGCGTTGTAGCCGTCGTCCTCCTCCTCGTAGATCCAGCAGTCACCCGTACTCATCTGACCGACCCACAGCCGGGCGCCCTCGTCGCGGAACCGGCCGACCTCACCGCCTATCGCCGCATGGCGGCCGAGTACGAGACATGCCGTACCGCTGTTGGCCGCGGTGAAGCCCTCCTTGGTCGGTACGACGGCGTAGAGCGCCGCGTCGGGCAGGGCGTCGACGACCGCACGCGTCTGGTTCGCACAGCGCTGGGCGCCCGACGCGCGCGCGTCGGCGTAGTCGGTGGCCGTGTCGACCGCCACGACCTGGCCGTCCGGCCAGTCGTCGGCGCAGTCCACCACCCCGAGGTTCGGCGCCGACTTGAACGGCGTCCCCGTCCAGACCGCCTGCACGCAGTCCCCGGTCTCCAACGGCTTGCCCAGGCCCACGACATCGCCGTACGGCAGCACCGGCCCGGTCGGCGGCGCCGAGCTCTTGGGCACGCTGGAGGTGGGCGGTTTGTTCGCCGCGGTGGTGTTGTCGTCGCCGTCCCCGCCGCCGGTCAGCGAGACGGCCAGCCAGGTCCCACCGGCGACGACCAGAACGACGGCCACGACGAGCGCGACAAGGGCGAGGCGCTTCCTGTCCCCGGAGGGTGGAGCGGGCGGCCCGGGCATGCCTCCTCCGGGTACACCCGGACCGCCACCGGCCCAGCCGGCACCGGAAGTGGCGCCCGGATAGGGCTGGGTGGGGGCTCCGGAGGTGGGGACGCCACCCGCGTAAGGGGGCGTGGAGCTGCCCGCGTAGGGGGGCGTGGAGCTGCCGGCGTAAGGGGATGCCGGGCTGCCGGCGTAGGGAGGCGTCGGGCTGCTCCCGTACGGGGACGGGCCGCCGCTGCCCGCATAGGGGCCGTAGGGCGTGGGACCGCCGCTCCCCGCCGGGGGCGGCTGAGCGCCGCCGCTCGCGTAGGGGCCGTGTGCGTAGGGGTTGCCGGGTTCGGGCGACTGCTGCGCGGCGCCGGTCTGCCGCCATGGGTCGTACGCCGCCCCAGGCGCCCCACCCGGCGTGTGCGGTGTCTGCGCGGCACCCGGGGTGAAGGGCCCGCCCGGCGTACCCGGAGTCTGCGGCGTCCCAGGCGTCTGCGGCGCACCCGGCACCCCTGGAGCACCGGACGTACCTGGCGCACCCGGCGTACCAGAAGCGCCTGGCGTACCCGGAGTCTGCGGCGTGCCCGCCCCCGCACCGCCACTCCCCCACCCCGGCGAGGTGCTGGCGACGTACCCGGGCGGCGGCCCGTCCACGACCCCACCACCCCCCGGAACCGCACCTGAGCCGACCGGCTGCGCGCCCCGCCCCTCAGCCGCACCACCCGCACGGAGCCCCTCGGTCGAACCGCCGGCACTGAACGCCCCGGCCGCACCCCCCGCACCGAACCCCTCAGGCGCTGGCCCGAAGCCCGGCGTCGCCCCCCGCACCACCCGCTCAAGCCCCCGCGCCGCCGCCTCCGGTGACGACCTGCGCACCGGGTCCTTGACCAGCAACCCCTGGAGCACGGGGGTCAGTTCACCCGCCCGTACCGGCGGGGTCGGCTCCTCGCCGAGCAGGGCCGTCAGGGTCGCGTACTCGCCGTGCCGGTCGAAGGGACCGTGGCCCTCCACGGCCGAGTACAGGGTCGCGCCGAGCGAGAACAGATCCGCGGCCGGTGTGGGCGGCTCCCCCCGCGCGCGTTCCGGCGCGAGATAGCCGGGCGTGCCGAGGATGCCGGCCGTGGCGGTGAGCCGGGGCTCACGGGACTCGGGTTGGAGTGCGATGCCGTAGTCGGTGAGCAGCACGCGCGCGTACGGGTCGCCCGAAGCGTCCGACGCCAGCAGGATGTTGGCCGGTTTCACATCCCTGTGGAGGATGCCGATCCGGTGTCCGGCGGTCAGCGCGTCGAGCACGGCGAGCCCGACGCGGGCCGCCTGGACGGGCGGCAGCGGGCCCGAACTCCGTACGACCGCCTGGAGGTCGACCGCGTCCGGCACGTACTCCATGACGATCCACGGCAGCCCCTCGTGCACCACCACGTCATGCACCGTCGCCACATGCGGGTGCCCGCGCAGCCGTGCCGCGTGCCGGGCCTCGCTGCGGGCCCGCGCGATGCGCTGCGCGGGTTCGCTCGCGTCCATCGGCACGTCCGGGAGGGCGATCTCCTTGAGCGCGACCTCGCAGGCCAGCTCGTCGTCGTACGCCAGCCAGACCCGGCCCATGCCGCCCGCGCCGAGCGTCCGCAGCAGGCGGTAGCGGCCGCCTACGACCCTGCCCTCACCGTGATCCGGCGTCTCCCCCGTCATCACGCCTCCCCCCGAGGCCCGAGCGGGTGCGCCTCCCCCGAGGACGCGTCGGACCTGTCCCTCGAAGGTAGCCTCGCACGTGCCACTGACAGGAGACCTTTTCGGCACCAATCAGACCAGACCGGGCACATGCGTCTCAGGAGTGCGCCTCGGCCTCAGCCGACTCGGCCCCAGGCCCCGCCCCGCCCCGCTCAGGCAGGCTCCAGGAACCCCTGCTCCACCAGCAGCCGGATCTGTGCCGGCGTACGGTCCCGCAGCAACACCGGGTCCTCGCCGACCAGTTGCGCGATGGCGTCCAGGATCCGCCCCGCGCTCAGCGAGCCGTCGCACACGCCGGCGAAGCCCGCGCCGACCGTGTCCACCTTGGTGGCGCGGCGCATGCCGCGGTTCTGACGCAGCACCACGTGCTCCGGGTCCTCGGCGCCGGGCAGCCCGACCTGCTCCTGCACGATCTCGGGCGCCAGCTTGAAGTGCCCTTCCAGCAGCGCCGCGTCGTCGTGCGCCCGCAGATAGTCGAGCCGCTCGAAGTGCGCCCGTACGGTGTCGCCGAGCGGCTGCTCCACGGGGTGCGGCCACTCCTCCGCGACCACCGTGGGGTCGGCGGCCCCCGTCCTGCGCAGGGTGATCCAGCCGAATCCGACCGCTCGCACCTTGCGCGCCTCGAACTCGTCCAGCCAGGCGTCGTACAGCGCCTGGTACTCGGCCGGGTCCCCGCGGTGGTCGCCGGCGTCCCTGAGCCACAGTTCGGCGTACTGCGTGACGTCCTGCACCTCGCGCTGGACGATCCACGCGTCGCACCCGCGCGGCACCCACGACCTGAGCCTGTCCTGCCAGTCCTCCCCTTCCACGTGCTGCCAGTTGGCGAGGAACTGCGCGAACCCGCCCTCGTTCAGCCGATCCCCCGCCTGCTGAACGAGCGACCGGCACAGATCGTCCCCGCCCATCCCGCCGTCCCGGTACGTCAGCCGGGCGCCCGGCGAGATCACGAAGGGCGGGTTGGAGACGATCAGGTCGTACGTCTCGTCGTCGCGCACCGGCTCGAAGAGGGAGCCCTCCCGCAGCTCGGCCGCCGGGGCGCCGGACAGCGCCAGCGTCAGCGCGGTGATGTGCAGGGCGCGCGGGTTGAGGTCGGTCGCCGTCACGCGCGTGGCGTGCCGCGCGGCGTGCAGTGCCTGGATGCCGGACCCGGTGCCGAGGTCGAGCGCGGAGCCGACCGGCGTGCGGACGGTGATGCCGGCGAGGGTCGTGGACGCCCCGCCGACGCCGAGGACGACGCCCTCCTCCCGGCTGCCGATGCCACCGGCGCCCCCGACGGCGCACCCGAGGTCGGACACGATGAACCAGTCCTCGCCCTCGGGCCCGCCGTACGGCCGTACGTCCACGGTCGCGGCGACCTCGGCGCCGTGGGCCTCCGTGAGCCACCCGGCCGCCAGACACGCCTCCAGGGGCAGTACGTCGGCCACGCGCGCGTGGGGCACGGGCTGCTGGAGCAGGAAGAGCCGTACGAGCACCTCCAGGGCGCTGTCCCCACGGGTCGCCCGCAGCGCGGGCACGGTCTCGCTGCGGGCGAGCGCCGCGTACGCGGGGGCGCCGAGCAGTTCGAGCAGCCCGTCGGCGGTGAAGGAGGCGCCCAGGAGGGCGTCCCGCAGGGCGGCGGCGACGTCGGGACGGTCGGCGGAGGGCAGGGGGGCAAGGCTGGAGTCACTCACGCCCCCATTGTGAACGCAAACCGGCGCCGCAGGCGGTGCCTGTGGCGCCGGAGCGACGTGACGCGAGGGTCAGCCGGTGGTCGCCGACGGCGTGGTGGACGCGCTCTTGCAGCTCGCCTGCTGGGCCATGGCCTTGCCGACGTCGCCCTCTTCGAGGTTCTTCAGGGCGTCGCTGCCGCTGGTGCTCAGCTTGTCGAGCTCGGTCGCGACGTCCTTGAGGCCGTCCGCGAACTTGCCCTGGTCCTTGGTGTCGAGCTCGTCGACCTGCTTCTTCAAAGAGGCGTAGGAGGCGGAGAGGGTGTTGAGCTCCTTGACCGCGTCCAGCTGCTTCTTCTCGGCGTTCTTGCTGTCGCCGGTGTCCGGCGCTCCGGCCTTCTGCACGGCGGCGCCGATCGCCTTGTAGGCGTCGGACATGTCCTGGAAGGCCTGGGCGTCGGTCTTCTGGACGTCCTTGGGCGCGCTGCTGTCCGAGGTCTCCTTCTGGATCGCGAGATTGGCGGCCTCGATCTTCTTGGCCTGCGGCTTGACGGCGTCACAGACCTGCTTGGCCCAGGCGTCCAGCTTCTCGCTGTTGTCGTCACCGCTGCTGCATGCCGACAGCGCCATCGCCAGTACCGCACCGCCGGACAGCGCGGCTGCGAGCTTCTTGTTCACCGGATTGGTCCCTTCCATGGCTCCTCGGCCCCGGAACATACACGGCGCCTGGAGGACACCTACAAGCAGGGAGTCCGTTAAGTCATGCATTAAAGCCATTTGCACCAAGTGAGAGAAGGCTCACGAAGGGGGCGTGCCCACACAGAGCGGGCGGGCGGCGCGTCCACGCACCACCCGCCCGCCCCAGGTGAGGAGGCTGTCGCAGGACCGCCTACGAAACCACCGCGGGGTCGGCCGAACCGGCCACCCTCTTGGCACCCTCCTCGTCCCCCACGGCGATCCCGCGCCGCTTGGAGACATAGACCGCGCCGACGATCACGGCGAGCGAGAGCAGGGCGATCCCGATCCGGACGCCGATGCTCTTGTCCTCGCCGTAGCTGAACTTGATGACCGCGGGCGCGATGAGCAGCGCGACGAGGTTCATCACCTTCAGCAGCGGGTTGATCGCGGGCCCGGCGGTGTCCTTGAAGGGGTCGCCGACCGTGTCGCCGATGACGGTCGCGGCGTGGGCCTCGCTGCCCTTGCCGCCGTGATGGCCGTCCTCGACGAGCTTCTTGGCGTTGTCCCAGGCGCCGCCGGAGTTGGCGAGGAACACCGCCATGAGCGTGCCCGTGCCGATCGCGCCCGCGAGATACGAGCCGAGGGCGCCGACACCGAGCGTGAACCCGATGAAGATGGGCGCCATGACGGCGAGCAGCCCTGGGGTCGTCAGCTCCCTGAGCGCGTCCCGGGTGCAGATGTCCACGACCTTGCCGTACTCCGGCTTCTCCGTGTAGTCCATGATCCCGGGCCGCTCGCGGAACTGCCGCCGCACCTCGTAGACGACCGCGCCCGCCGACCGCGACACGGCGTTGATGGCGAGCCCCGAGAAGAGGAACACCACCGCGGCGCCCGCGATGAGGCCGACGAGGTTGTTGGGCTGCGAGATGTCCATCATCAGGCTCATCGGAGCCCCGTCGCCGGAGAGTTTCTCGCCGACGTCCTGGGCGCCCGTCGTGATGGCG
Source organism: Streptomyces sp. NPDC051913 (assembly GCF_044593635.1). NCBI lineage: Bacteria > Bacillati > Actinomycetota > Actinomycetes > Kitasatosporales > Streptomycetaceae > Streptomyces > Streptomyces sp. NPDC051913. Next base: position 139,110 of record NZ_JBIUCI010000003.1, read on the forward strand.
TCACGGTACGACCCGAAGAGCGCCGACGCCGCGAGGACCGCGGTGGCGATGGCGATGCCCTTGGTGATGGCCTTGGTGGTGTTGCCGACGGCGTCCAGGTTGGTGAGCACCTGTGCGCCCGCGCCCTCGACGTCGCCGGACATCTCGGCGATGCCCTGGGCGTTGTCGGAGACCGGCCCGAAGGTGTCCATGGCGACGATGACGCCGACCGTGGTGAGCAGCCCGGTACCGGCCAGCGCCACCGCGAACAGCGCCAGCATGATCGACGTACCGCCGAGCAGGAAGGCCCCGTAGACGCCGAGGCCGATCAGCAGGGCGGTGTAGACGGCCGATTCGAGACCGATCGAGATACCGGCGAGGACGACGGTGGCCGGGCCGGTGAGCGAGGTCTTGCCGATGTCCTGGACGGGACGCCGGGTGGTCTCGGTGAAGTAGCCGGTCAGCTGCTGGATGACGGCGGCGAGCAGGATGCCGATCGCCACCGCGACGAGCGCGAGGACGCGCGGGTCGCCGTCCTTGCCGGCGATCGCCCCGTCGGTGACACCGTCGAGATCGGCGTACGACGACGGCAGGTACGCGAAGACGGCCGCGGCCACCAGCACGAGCGAGATCACCGCGGAGATGAAGAATCCCCGGTTGATCGCGGACATGCCACTGCGGTCGGACCGGCGCGGCGCCACCGCGAAGATGCCGATCATGGCGGTCAGGACGCCGATCGCCGGGACGATCAGCGGGAAGGCGAGCCCGGAGTCACCGAAGGCCGCCTTGCCGAGGATCAGCGCGGCGACCAGGGTCACGGCGTACGACTCGAAGAGGTCGGCCGCCATGCCCGCGCAGTCGCCGACGTTGTCGCCCACGTTGTCGGCGATGGTCGCGGCATTGCGCGGGTCGTCCTCCGGAATGCCCTGCTCGACCTTGCCGACCAGGTCGGCGCCGACGTCGGCGGCCTTGGTGAAGATGCCGCCGCCCACACGCATGAACATGGCGATCAGGGCGGCCCCGAGGCCGAAACCCTCGAGCACCTTCGGCGCGTCGGCCGCGTAGACCAGCACGACACAGGAGGCGCCCAGCAGACCGAGCCCCACCGTGAACATGCCGACGACGCCGCCCGTGCGGAAAGCGATCTTCATTGCCTTGTGCGAGACGGCGGTGAGATCCTTTTCGGGTTCACCTTCCGCAGGTGTCGCTTCCCGTGCCGCCGCGGCAACGCGCACATTGCTGCGCACGGCGAGCCACATGCCGATATATCCGGTGGCCGCCGAGAACGCCGCGCCGATCAAGAAGAAGACGGATCGACCGGCGCGCTGATTCCAGTCGTCCGCGGGCAGCAGCATGAGCAGGAAGAACACGACCACGGCGAATACGCCGAGCGTGCGCAACTGCCGGGCCAGATAGGCGTTGGCGCCTTCCTGGACGGCCGATGCGATCTCTTTCATGCTGTCGGTTCCCTCGCCCGCCGCGAGCACCTGGCGTACCAGGACGCCCGCGACCACGAGCGCGGCCACTGCGACGGCGGCGATCACCCAGATGATGATCCGGTTGTCGTCGGTCAGTACCGCGGCTGCGAGGGTAGTGGGATGGTCCAGCTGATGAGGGGTAGAAAGCCCCGCCATTCGTCCTCCTTGACGCTTGGGCTGAGCTCAAGATGTGGACGGATTGTAGGTAGCGGAACCTGATCAAAACAGTGGGCGGTAAACGGAATTAGCCTCCACATGCTCTTCAGCAAATGATCGACGTCACGCCACAGAACCCGAAAGAGCTAATGCCCCAAAGGCATTGACTGATCGTGAATCATTTCACGAATTCCGAAAATACAAAGGGCCCCGCCGGAGCGGGGCCCTTTGATGTTCTGCTGTATGTATGAAGGTCAGGGAAGCGTCGCGGCCGGCGGGGTGGTCGGCCAGGTCATACGGATCGACCCGCCGTGCTCCCCCGCGGTGACCTCCACGTCGTCGACGAGGCCGCTGATGACCGCCAGGCCCATCTCGTCCTCCTCGGTCTCCGCGTCCGGATCCTCGGCCGCCGCGCCGGGCGCCCGGTCACCCGGGGCCGAACGCGGCGCCTCGTCGCCGACCTCGATGGAGAACTGCTTCTCCTCCTCGATCAGCAGCACCTTCACCGGAGAGGTGATACCGCTGTTCTGATGCAGTCCGACGGCACGGGAGCAGGCCTCGCCGACGGCGAGCCTGACCTCGTCGAGTACGGCCTCGTCCACTCCGGCCCTGCGCGCCACCGCTGCCGCCACCAGTCGGGCGGTCCGGACGTGCTCGGGCAGCGCGCTGAAGCGGAGCTCAACGGTGGCCATGCATCCCCCTCGGAACTACGGGCGTGCTGTCGGGGGACCGGACCGCCGAAAGTCCGGACCCCCCTGTACTACAGCCGTCCCGGGCGCGGTTCAGGTCACCGGCCCGGTCCGGTGGTTCAGTCGGTCGCCGCCACCGCTTCCTCGACCGAGGTGTGGATCGGGAACACCTTGGTGAGACCGGTGATGCGGAAGATCTTCAGAATGCGCTCCTGGTTGCAGACCAGGCGCAGCGAGCCCTCATGGGCACGCACCCGCTTCAGGCCGCCGACCAGCACGCCGAGCCCGGTGGAGTCGAGGAAGTCCACGCCCTCCATGTCGACGACGAGGTGGAAACTCCCGTCGTTCACCAGCTCGACCAGCTGCTCGCGCAGCTTGGGCGCGGTATATACGTCGATTTCGCCACCGACCTCGACGACCGTACGATCGCCGACGGTACGGGTCGACAGGGACAGGTCCACGGATCCTCCAGCACCTTGCTATCGAGCGGTCGCCCGTTAGGACACTCGGCAGAGCCCCCAGGACGGTTCGCCAGCCGCGATGGCATTCAATCACTTACCGGCAGGCGTGCACGACGCCTTGGTCCCATTGTCCGTCACGCCGGTGACACACTCGGTGCCGATGGCCAAGAATCACCGATCCGATCGATCCCCGACGAACGCCGTGTCCCGGGTGGACCCGGGCACGGTGCTGGGCCGGCTCGCCTCGGGCCCGAGCCGTGCTTCGCGCATCACTCATACGGAGCACTTGCCCCCGCGTGAGGGCCGCCATGCCGTCTGGCCTGACCGGATTCGCCCGGAGGTGCTCGCGGCGGTCCAGGCGGCGGGCATCGAACACCCCTGGGCCCACCAGGCACGCGCCGCGGAGCACGCCCTGGACGGCGAGTCGGTGGTCGTCGCCACCGGTACCGCCTCCGGCAAGTCCCTGGCGTACCTCACGCCCGTCCTGACGGCCCTCCTGGACGGCTCCGAGGCCCCGAACGGCCGCGGCGCCACCGCGCTCTACCTGGCGCCCACGAAGGCGCTCGCGGCGGATCAGTGCCGATCTGTGAAGGAACTTTCACAACCGCTGGGCAATTCAGTTCGACCGGCCGTCTACGACGGTGACACCCCGTTCGAGGAACGCGAGTGGATCCGTCAGTACGGCAACTACGTCCTGACCAACCCGGACATGCTGCACCGCGGCATCCTCCCGTCCCACCCCCGCTGGTCCTCCTTCCTGAAGGCGCTCAAGTACGTCGTCATCGACGAGGTTCACACCTACCGCGGCGTCTTCGGCTCCCACGTCGCCCAGGTCCTGCGCCGGCTGCGCCGCCTCTGCGCCCGCTACGGCGCCTCCCCGGTCTTCCTGCTGGCCTCCGCGACCGCCGCCGAGCCCTCGGTCGCCGCCCGGCGCCTGACCGGCCTCCCGGTGGTCGAGGTCGCCGACGACGCCTCCCCGCGCGGCGAACTGGTATTCGCCCTCTGGGAACCCCCGCTCACCGAGATGCAGGGTGAGAAGGGCGCCCCGGTCCGCCGCACGGCCACCGCCGAGACGGCCGACCTCCTGACCGACCTGACCGTGCAGGGCGTCCGCTCGGTCGCCTTCGTACGCTCCCGGCGCGGCGCCGAGCTCATCTCGGTCATCGCCCAGGAACGTCTGGCCGAGGTCGACCGCTCCCTGGCCCGACGCGTCGCCGCCTACCGCGGCGGCTACCTCCCGGAGGAACGCCGCGCCCTGGAACAGGCCCTCCACTCCGGCGAGTTGCTGGGCCTCGCCGCCACGACGGCCCTGGAACTCGGCATCGACGTCTCGGGGTTGGACGCCGTCGTCATCGCCGGCTACCCGGGCACGCGCGCGTCCCTGTGGCAGCAGGCGGGCCGGGCGGGCCGCTCCGGCCAAGGCGCCCTGGCCGTCCTGGTCGCCCGCGACGACCCCTTGGACACCTTCCTCGTCCATCATCCCGAGGCCCTCTTCGAGCAGCCCGTGGAATCGACGGTCCTCGACCCCGACAACCCGTACGTCCTCGCCCCGCACCTGTGCGCGGCGGCGGCGGAACTGCCTTTGACCGAAGAGGACATGGACCTGTTCGGCCCGGCCTGCGCGGACCTGCTGCCGCAGCTGGAGGCCGCGAAGCTGCTTCGCCGCCGCACGAAGGCCTGGCACTGGACCCGCCGGGAATCCGCCGCCGACCTCGCCGACATCCGCGGCGAGGGCGGCCGCCCGGTGCAGATCGTCGAGTCGGGCACGGGCCGTCTGCTCGGCACGGTCGACGCCGGCGCCGCCCACACGACCGTCCACGAGGGCGCGGTCCATCTTCACCAGGGCCGCACCTACATGGTGCGGAAGCTGGACCTGGAGGACTCGGTGGCGCTGGTGGAGGAGGCGAACCCGCCGTACTCGACCGTGGCCCGCGACACGACCGCCATCGCCGTCCTGGAGACGGACGTCGAAGTCCCCTGGGGCCAGGGCCGGTTGTGCTACGGCTCCGTCGAGGTCACCAACCAGGTGGTCTCCTTCCTCCGCAGACGCCTCATCACCGGTGAGGTCCTGGGCGAGACCAAACTCGACCTCCCTCCTCGAACGCTGCGCACCCGCGCGGTGTGGTGGACGGTCACCGAGGACCAGCTCGATGAGGCCCGCATCAACCCCGAGATACTCGGCGGCGCCCTGCACGCCGCCGAACACGCCTCCATCGGCCTGCTCCCCCTGTTCGCGACCTGCGACCGCTGGGACATCGGCGGCGTCTCGATCCCGCTGCACCCCGACACCCTGCTCCCCACGGTCTTCGTCTACGACGGCCATCCCGGCGGCGCGGGCTTCGCGGAGCGCGCCTTCCACACCGCCCGCGCCTGGCTCACCGCCACCCGCGAGGCCATCGCCTCCTGCGAGTGCGACGCCGGCTGCCCGTCCTGCATCCAGTCCCCCAAGTGCGGCAACGGCAACGACCCGTTGCACAAGAGGGGGGCGGTGCGCTTGCTCACGGTGTTGCTGCGGGGAGCGCCGGCGGAGGGGGCGGTTGCGGAAGCGAGGGCTCAGGCGCAGGGGGCGACAGAGGGGGCTCCGGCATCGGCGAAGGAAGCGGCGGCGCCGGAAACGGCTGTTCCGCCGGTCCCGCCCGTGCCCTGACCTCCGCCGTGAACGGCCCCCGTCCCGCCGCCGCCGTCACATCCGAGACGTCACCCACCAGCGCGCACCGCACCAGCCGGGTGCCCTGCTCCCGGGCCACCCGACCCGCCCGAGCGCAGGCCCCCGCATCACCGTCCGCCCAGTGGTCCGCCGCCGCGAGCGCCGCGAGATCCGCACCGCCGGCCGCACGGTGCCGGGTCACCACGGCCTGCCCCAGCGCGAGCACGACCCCGAACACCACGCAGAGCACGGCGATCGCACCGACACTCCAGACGGTGGCGGAGCCCCGGTCGGAACCGAGGCCGCGCCGCCACCCACGGCGCCCGCTCATGGCCCGCCCTCCACCGAGGCCACGGCCTCCTCCCGTACCTCGAACGGCAACCCGTGCAGTACCGGTGGCCTGGCCACGACCACGACCCGGACCTGGGTCTCCTCCCGGCTGACCGTGACCTTCGCACCGCGCGGCGCCGCTTCGCGGGCCACCTCGACGACCGAGTCGGCCGGATCCTGCCGGGCCGCCGCACGCGCCCCTGTCCGGGCCGCGTCCACACACTGGATCTGCGCGGCCACCACGAGCAGCCCCCACACCAGTGCCATCGCGAACATCACCAGCACGGGCAGCACCACGGCCGACTCCGCCGTCACGAACCCTCGGTCCGCGCCCCGCTCACATCCGCGCATCGAGGGCCTGCTTCACGATGCCCTGGAGCTCCGCACTCACCGCTCCGCTGGTCACCACCTTGTAGAGGACGACCGCGAACGCCACCGCCGCGACGATCCCCATCGCGTACTCCGAGGTGACCATCCCCGCGTCCTTCCGCGCCGCCCGAAGCCGCGCGAGTACCACCTTGCACATCTCAACCCCCGTAAGGAATAAGCTCTGTTGAAGCCTTGCCGAAACTCTTTCGAGCCTCTGTCGGAGCTCTCTGGAAGCTCTCTCGCCCACTGCTGCTTCTGGTCGATCACCAGCTCTGCCGCACGCCCGCATCCACCCCCGTCATCCACCACCCCCGCCCCCACCCAGAGCCGGACCGGCGAGCCCGATCACCACGGGCAGCACCCCCACCGCGATGAACGCGGGCAGGAAACACAGCCCCACGGGCGCGGTCACGAGGACCGCAGCCCGCCGGGCCCGTGCCGTCGCGGTGCGCGCCCAGTCGGCGCGGGCCTCCGCGGCGATTCGGGCCACGGGGCCGGCCGCCGGCAGCCCGGACACGTCGGCGCGCTCCAGCAGCCGCGCCAGCGGCCCTGCCCCCGGCATCGAGGCCAACCGCCGCCACGCGTCGCCGGGTTCACCGCCCAGCCGCACCTCCGCCGCGCCCCGCGCCAGCGCCTCCCCGACCGGACCCCCGAGCGCCTCGCCCACGGCGTGCGCCGCGATCACCGGACCGGCACCGGCCGCGATACAGGCCGCCAGCAGATCGGCGGCGAGCGGCAGTTGACGCGCGGCCTCGCCGACGTCGTACTCCTCCTCGGCGCCCGCGGCCGTCTGACGCCTCCGCCACCACCACAGCCCCGCGGCGACGACCAGCCCGGCCACGACCCCGGCGGCCCCACCGACCAGGGCCCACCCGCCGGCCACCACCCCCGCCGAGGGAAGCCACCGCCGCACGGCTCTTCGCACCTCACCCCGCGTCCCGGCGGGTGCCTCCTCTCGCGCCACCAGCCGAGCCAGCCGACGCCGTGTCCGACGCTCCTGCCGAGCCCTCTCGACCCATCGCGCGACCCACGCGAGAGTCAGCAAAGCCCCCACAACTACCCCCAGCCTGTGGACAACTTCCGTGCTCACCGCACCTCACCTCCGTCCGCGCCCTCCGAGCGACCACCGCCCCGCACCCTGACCCCGCTCACATCGCCTCCGCTCCCCGCACGATCCGCATCGCCCACCACATCCCCAGCCCCTCCAGCACCCCGCCCACCGCAAGGCATCCGAGGCCCGGCCCGGTGTGCAGCAGCACATGGAGGGGATCGGAGCCGAGGGCCGTGCCGAGGAGCAGGCCCAGGACCGGCAGGCCGGCGAGCATCACCGCCGTGGAACGGGCGCCCGCCAACTGGGCGCGCAGGTCGGCACGTTGGTCCCGTTCCGCCCGCAAGGCCGCTTCGAGCCGGTCGAGTCCGGCGGCCAGCCCCGCACCTCGGTCCACGGCGACCCGCCAGCACGCCGCGAGCCCCAGCAGCCCGCCGGCCCCCGGCTGACGTGCCGCAGCCGCGAGCGCGCCCGGCACATCACCGCCGAACCGCGCCGCCGCCAGCACCGCGGCCCGAGCACCACCAAGCCCATCGCCGAGCCCGTCACCAAGCCCACCCGCAGGCCCCCGGCCGATCCCGCCGCCAGGCCCCCCACCAAGTCCGCCGCCGGGCCCACTACCAAGTCCGCCGCCGGGCCCGATACCGAGCCGGACACCGGACCCCTTGCCCAACACGCCTCCGAGCCGATCACCTGCTCCCTCGCCGAGACCACGACCGAGCCGGTCCCCAGCCGCCTTGCCAAGCCCACCACCGAGCCGATCACCAGCCCCCTTGCCAAACCCGCCACCGAACCGATCACCAGCCCCCTCGCCAAACCCGCCACCGAGCCATTCGCCGTCCCGAGCCGCCCGCAACAGGGCCTCTCCCGGTTGTCGCCCCGCCCGCACCTCCCCTGCGACCGCCCCGCACAGCGCGATGACCTCGTCGCCTCGCCGTTCCCGCAGTCGTCGCGCCCGGCGCGCCAGCCGTACCCGCCGCAGCAACGGCACCCCGGCCACCCCCACGACGAGCGGCAGCACCGACGCCCCCAGCAAGGCGAGCACCACCCCGGCCACCACTGACCACCACTCGGCGCCCAGGCGACCGCGCAACCGCCTTACCTCACCGCCAAGTTGCCGCCACCCCGGCGGCCCGACCCCGACCGCACCGGCCGCCCCGATCGCCCCACCGGTCCCCGCGAACAGCAACCGCGCCCGCCGGGCCCCGACCTGCGGCCCACCCAACAACCACACGGACGCCCCGGCGCAGGCCACGGCAGCGGCGACTGACATCTCACTCACTCCAGGCATGACGCCCCTCCCCAATCTCTTCCACCTCTCCGACCTCCCCGAGCAGCCCCCGCAGCCGCTCCCAACCCCGCTCGTACACGAAGCCCTCCGCGCCCCACCGCAGCGCCGGCACCGTCCGCACCAGCCCCGACGGGTCCCGTTCCAGCACCTGGACCTCGGCGATCCGCCGCCGCCCGGTCCGGTCGCGCGCCAGATGCAGCACTACTGACAGCGCGGCCGCCACCTGGGAGTGCAGCGCGGCCCGGTCGAGCCCGGCGGCCGTGCCCAGTGCCTCCAGTCGGGCCGGCACATCGGCGGCGGCGTTCGCGTGGACCGTCCCGCAGCCGCCTTCGTGGCCGGTGTTCAACGCGGCCAGCAGATGCACCACTTCGGGCCCTCGCACCTCGCCCACCACCAGCCGGTCCGGCCGCATCCGCAACGCCTGTCGCACCAGGTCCTGAAGCGTGACGAGGCCCGCGCCCTCCTGGTTGGCGGGTCTGCTCTCCAGGCGCACGACGTGCGGATGGTCGGGTCGGAGTTCCGCCGAGTCCTCGGCGAGCACGATCCGTTCGCCCGGCCCGACCAGCCCCAGCAACGCGCTCAGCAGCGTGGTCTTGCCGCTGCCGGTGCCGCCGCTGATGAGGAAGGACAGCCGCGCGCCGACCAGCGCCCGCAGCACCCGGTCCCCACCCGGCGGCACCGTGCCCGCCGCGACCAGTTCGTCGAGCGTGAACGCGCGCGGCCGTACCACCCGCAGCGACAGACAGGTGCAGTCGACGGCCACCGGGGGCAGCACCGCGTGCAGTCGCGTCCCGTCGGGCAGCCGGGCGTCCGCCCAGGGCCGTGCGTCGTCGAGGCGCCGCCCGGCCACCGCGGCCAGCCGCTGCGCGAGCCGTCGTACGGCCGCGGCGTCGGGGAAGGCGACGCCGGTGAGCTCCAGTCCGCCGCCTCGGTCCACCCAGACCCGGTCCGGTGCCGAGACCAGTACGTCGGTCACGGACGGGTCGGTGAGCAGCGGCTCCAACGGACCGCTGCCGACCAGCTCGGACCGCAACCGCTCGGCCGCGCCGAGGACTTCGGCGTCCCCGAGCACCCGTCCCTGCTCTCGCAGTGCCTGCGCCACGCGCGCGGGGGTCGCCTCCGCCCCGCTCTCGGCAAGCCACTGCCGTACGCCGTCAAGAAGCGCCGGTGCCGATTCCCCGCCGACCGGTACGCCACGCGCGCGTACCCACTCGCGCCCCACTGCCGTGGTCATGCCGCCTCCACCAGTGCCCGCTCCCAGAACTCCTTGCAGAACCGCGTCAGCGGCCCCTTCCCGGCTCCGGGTGGTGTCCGGCTCTCGTGCGGCCGCAGGAGGCCCGCCTCGACCGGCACCTCGCCCACCAGCGGCAGTCCGAGCAGCCGGGCCACCTCCCGGTCGTCGAGTCCGGGCGCGTAGGGCCCCCGCACCACGACCCGCAGATCGCGGACGACCATCCCGACCGCGGAGGCCACCCGCCCGGCCGCCGCGACGGCCCGGAGTTCGGCGGGGACGACGAGGAGGCCGAGGTCGAGCTGGGCGAGCGTCTCGGCCACGCCGCCGTCGATACGGCGGGGCAGGTCGACGACGACCGTGCCGCCCCGGCGCCGGGCGGCGGCGAGCACCGCGCGGACAGCCTGCGGCGGGACGGCGACGCAGTCGCCGCGGTCCCAGCTGAGCACCCGCAGGGAGTGCAGTTCGGGCAGCGACTCCTCCAGGGCGCCGCCGCCGACCCGGCCGCGCGAGGCGGCGAACGCAGGCCAGCGCAGCCCTTCGGCGGTCTCGCCGCCGAGCAGTACGTCGAGTCCGCCGCCCAGCGGATCGGCGTCCACGAGCAGGGTGCGCAGTCCCTCCCGCGCGGAGGTGACGGCGAGGGCGCACGCGAGCGTGGACGCTCCGGCCCCACCGCGTCCGCCGATGACGCCGACGGTGAGGGCGGGCCGGCCGACGCCCTCGGCGACGTCGGCGATCCGGTCGACGAGCCACTGCTCGCCGTCGGGCAGCATCAGGACGTGGTCGGCGCCGATCTCGACGGCCCGGCGCCACACCCCGGAGTCGTCCTGGTCCCTGCCGACGAGCACCACCCCGCCTCTGCGCACGGCTCCCCGCACACGCCGCACGGCGTCGTCGCCCACGAGGACGAGCGGCGCGGCCTCCCAGCGGTCCCGTGGCTCGGGCACCCCCGGATGGACCTCGGGCGTGGCGCCGGCCGCCGCGCACAGGCGGAGCAGGTCGTCGAGGAGCCCGGGGTCCTCGGTGATGATCAACGGTCCGCCCTGGCGCCCTCCGGCGCCGGACGGCGGATCGTGTGTGACGGCTGCGGTCACGATGTCCATCCCCCTTCGCTGCGTCCCGCGAGGCCCCGAGGGCCCCGCGAATCCCGAACGTGTGAAGAACCGGCAACCGGTCTCCATATGAACGGCCGATAGGAACCGGCCAAACGCGCCCGACTAACCGGATCCGGCCACAAGTCGGAGTCGGCGGGCCGCGCTGGAATCACGATGCGGCGAAGACGGAAATGAAGTGGATCTTGGTCAAAATCTGTGGACAACTCAGCCGTTGTGAATACGGCATCACCCAAACCGGTGAGTCCTGTACCCACCTTGTACGACTTCCGCAGAGCAGCGCTTCGGCTACACACAGTGACGGATCATGAGCATGCAGAAACGGCGGCCACAGCCGCCTCGACGGGGCGGTGCAGTCGCCTAAGAAGAAGAGAAAACCCACCCGGACATGCGACGACCCCCACCGGGGGGGAGAGTGGGGGTCGTCTCCACGGCCGACTCGGGGGGGGAGGAGCCGGGCCGGGTTAGCACGGTCGCGAACGATCCGTGACTTCCATGGTGTACCCGAGAGCCCTCTCAGGCAAACCCACGCGCCCCACCTTACGCCGAATGGGCTGCGCCTATGCTCGGGGTCGTGGAAAACCACTCCTTGCCCCGCACAGCGGCCTTCTTTGACCTGGACAAGACGGTCATTGCGAAGTCGAGCACGCTCACGTTCAGCAAGTCGTTCTACCAAGGCGGCCTGATCAACCGCAGGGCCGCCGTGCGGACGGCTTACGCCCAGTTCGTCTTCCTCGTGGGCGGTATGGACCACGACCAGATGGAGCGGACCCGCGAGTACCTCTCCCAGCTCGTGCGCGGCTGGAACGTCCAGCAGGTCAAGGAGATCGTCGCCGAGACCCTGCACGACCTGATCGACCCGATCATCTACGACGAGGCCGCCTCCCTCATCGAGGAGCACCACACCGCCGGCCGCGACGTCGTGATCGTGTCCACCTCGGGCGCGGAGGTCGTCGAGCCGATCGGCGAACTCCTGGGCGCGGACCGCGTGGTGGCGACCCGGATGGTGGTCGGCGAGGACGGCTGCTTCACCGGCGAGGTGGAGTACTACGCCTACGGCCCGACCAAGGCCGAGGCGATCAAGGAGCTGGCCGAGTCCGAGGGATACGACCTGGAGCGCTGCTACGCCTACAGCGACTCGGCGACCGACCTGCCGATGCTCGAGTCGGTCGGTCACCCGCACGCCGTGAACCCGGACCGCGCACTGCGTCGCGAGGCACTCGCGCGCGGATGGCCGATTCTCGATTTCCACCGGCCGGTCCGGCTCAAGCAGCGCTTCCCCGCGTTCTCCGTACCGCCCCGTCCGGCTCTCGTCGCGGTGGCGGCCATAGGGGCCGCGGCGGCCACCGCGGGTCTCGTCTGGTACGCGAGCAGGCGCCGGGCGACGGCGCTCTGAGCTGGGCCACCGTCACGACTGTGCCCTTCTCGGGTATATCGGTGCCCGTTTAGCGCCCGTTTGCGAGTAAAAGTAAAGAACTGCAGCCAGCACTTCCGCTTGCCCGAGTCCTGGAGTACAAAGGGGTTAACGGCCCGCGAGACCAAGGACATCCGAGAGGATCACCTTCAATAACGCATTTGGCCCCACGGACCGAGCATGGACACTGGGCACCCACGCGACGTCGACCCGTCGATTACGGGCCAGCCGCACCAGGTGACGGGCAAAGTTCCCGGCCTGATGGGCAACATATCGAGGACGCTTGGTAACCCGGTGAACATGCCAGCGGCGGTACGAATCCTCGTACCGCCGCAACCCTGTTCGGGATCTTTTACCCGGGCCTCTTACGCGGCCCCGCGTTGCAGCGCCTCGCACACCGCCGTCGACTCGCGCACACCGAGCTCGACCGCCTTGCCGCAGTGGGCGATCCAGGCGGCCATCCCCTCCGGAGTGCCGGAGACATAGCCTTCCAGCGCCGCCAGATAGGCCGCACGGCCCAGTTCGGCGTGGCCGACCTCCGCCGGGCAGACGGACTTGGGGTCGAGACCGCTGCCGATCAGCACGATGCGCTCGGCCGCGCGCGCGACGAGGCCGTTGCGGGAGGTGAAGGGGCGCAGCGCGAGGAGTTCGCCGTGCACGACGGCCGCCGTCACCAGCGCGGGGGCGGAGCTGCCCGCGATGATCAGCTCGGACAGCCCCTCCAGCCGGCCGTTGACCTCCGTGGCGCCGGGCAGCGGCAGTTCGATCAGCGGCTCGTCCACCGGCTCGCCCTCCTGGCGCGGGCGGCCGACCTCGTCGCCGCTGGTCGCCGCGGCCACCAGATGCAGCCGGGCCAGCACCCGCAGCGGCGACTGCCGCCAGATGGAAAGCAGTTGGCCCGCCTCGGCGGTCAGCCTGAGCGCGGCGCCCACCACGCGCGCCTCGTCGTCGCCGCTGAAGTCGGAGCGGCGACGCACCTCTTCGAGAGCCCAGTCGGCGCCGGACAGCGCCGCGGAACCCCGGGCGCCGCGCAGCGCGGCCTCGCCGGTGACCGTGTTGCTGCGGCGGCGCATGATCCGGTGCCCGTAGACCCGGTCCACGGCCTTGCGCACGGACTCCACGGAGTCGGCCACACCGGGCAGCGAGGCCAGGGCCGCGAGCGGGTCGGCGGTCGCACCTGTCGTACTCATGAGTACGACATTACGCAACCACGGCCCGCACCCCACGAAGGAGTGGTCTTCTTCACGCACTCCTGCCACGCACAGCTATCACCCCACTACCCTTCGTGAACATGAAAATTGCTTTCGTCGGGAAGGGCGGCAGCGGGAAGACCACCCTCTCCTCCCTGTTCATCCGCCATCTCGCCGCGACCGGCGCACCGGTCGTCGCCGTCGACGCCGACATCAACCAGCATCTGGGCGCCGCCCTGGGTCTCGACGAGGCGGAGGCCGCCGCACTGCCCGCGATGGGCGAGCGGCTGCCACTGATCAAGGAGTACCTGCGCGGCGGCAACCCGCGGATCGCCTCCGCCGAGACGATGATCAAGACGACCCCGCCCGGCGAGGGCTCCCGTCTGCTGCGGGTGCGCGAGGACAACCCCGTCTACGAGGCCTGTGCCCGGCGGGTGGAACTCGACGGCGACACCGTCCGTTTGATGGTCACCGGCCCCTTCACCGACGCCGACCTGGGGGTCGCCTGCTACCACTCCAAGACCGGAGCGGTGGAGCTGTGCCTGAACCACCTGGTGGACGGTCAGGGCGAGTACGTCGTGGTGGACATGACGGCCGGCTCCGACTCCTTCGCCTCCGGCATGTTCACCCGCTTCGACATCACGTTCCTCGTCGCCGAGCCGACCCGGAAGGGGGTCTCCGTCTATCGCCAGTACAAGGAGTACGCCCGGGACTACGGCGTCGTGCTGAAAGTCGTCGGCAACAAGGTGCAGGGCCAGGACGACCTCGACTTCCTGCGCGCCGAGGTCGGGGACGACCTGCTCGTCACGGTCGGGCACTCGGACTGGGTGCGCGCCATGGAGAAGGGCCGGCCGCCCCGCTTCGCGCTCCTGGAGGACGTCAACCGCCGCGCCCTGCGCCTGCTGCACACGGCCGTCGACGCGACGTACGACCTGCGGGACTGGGAGCGCTACACCCAGCAGATGGTGCACTTCCATCTGAAGAACGCCAGGTCCTGGGGCAACGAGCGCACCGGGGCCGACCTGGCGGCGCAGGTCGACCCCGGTTTCGTCCTCGGCGAGAGCCTGGTGCCGAGCGCCTGACGGCGCCCGACGGCCCGGTGCCCGGCCTCGGAGCCCTTGCTACTGCTTGGCCGCCGGAGCTCCCGGTACGCCCTTCGGGGCCGGGGCCGGGTGGCCCGAGAGGAAGGACGCCCAGCCCTGCTTGGGGGCCTCGCCGACACCGAGGGTCCGCATCTTGGCCAGAGCCTCGGGGTCCTGGGCGTCCAGCCAGTCGGCGAGCTGCCGGAAGGAGACGCAGCGCACGTCGGGCTTGTTGCAGACCTGCTCGACGGTCTCCTCGACGGCACGCATGTAGGTGCCGCCGTTCCAGGACTCGAAGTGGTTGCCGATGATCAGCGGGGCGCGGTTGCCGTCGTAGGCGCGGTGGAAGCCCTTGAGCAGGCCCTCACGCATCTGGTCGCCCCAGAACTCGTACTTGTTCGGGTCGCCCTGGGTGTTGGTGCCGGACTGGTTGACCATGAAGTTGTAGTCCATGGTCAACTGCTCGTAGGAGTGCCCGGGGAACGGCACGAGCTGCATCGACAGATCCCACAGGCCCTCCTTCTTCCGGGGCCAGAGCTGGTCGTTGACGCCGCTGGTGTCGTACCGGAAGCCCAGCTCCCGGGCCGCCTTCATGAAGTTCTTCTGGCCCTCCAGGCAGGGCGTACGGGCGCCGACGAGCTCCTTGTCGTAGTCGAAGGGGAGCGGGGAGGCCTTCTTCATGCCGGTGTTGGTCTTCCAGGACTTCACGAACTGCTTCGCCTGGGCGATCTCGTCCTTCCAGTCCGCGACCGACCACTGGCCCACCCCGCCGTTGCTCCCGCAGAAGTGGCCGTTGAAGTGCGTGCCGATCTCGTTGCCCTCCAGCCACGCGCCGCGCAGCTGCTTCACGGTCTCGGCGATGCCCTCCTCGTCGTTGAAGCCGATGTCGGAGCGGCCCGGGGAGTGCTGCGGCGGCCGGTAGAGGTCCCGCTTCTCCTCCGGCAGCATGTACACGCCGCTGAGGAAGTAGGTCATGGTCGCGTTGTTCGCCTTGGCGACCTTGCGGAAGTGGGAGAACAGCTTCTGGCCGTCCTCGCCCGCGCCGTCCCAGGAGAACACCACGAACTGCGGCGGCTTCTGACCGGACTTCATGCGTTCCGGCCGGGGCAGGTGCGGCTGGGCTCCGGTGTAGGCGGTGGAGCCGTCGCCGATCAGGCGGACCGCTCTCTTGGGGGGTGCCTGGGCCGGCTTGGCCTTCTGCGGGCCCAAGGCCCCTTCCTTGGAACCGTCGGCGCCGATCGCGCAACCGGCGAGCGATGCGGCACAGACCGCGGCGACCACGGCGCCGGCGGCGATCCTCTGGGTGGCGGCCATGTTCCGCCCACCTACTTCCTTCTGTCTCGGGAACTGGGGCCAACGACAGCGCCGCCAAGCTCGCACGTGACCGAGAAGGAATTAGTACGACAAGCCGATCAAATATCCGCACCACTCTGATGGGTGACTTATTAACCCATTTGCCAGGAAAGTCTATGCCTGGCCTTTACTCTGAATTACGATCCGTTTACCGAGCGTTGATTCATCCCGCCGCTGCACGCCGTGACCCACGGCCGCGACCCGACCCCCGCCAGAGCCGGGGGACCACCTGTTCCGCGACCGCGCTGCCCCGGAGGAGACGGGAATTATGTCCGCCTGCGTCCCTACCCGCGCCGCCGACCCGAGTCGGTCCAAGCGCATCCACCGACCCCACAGCCCCCCGCCGTCCGGGCCCCGCCGCTTCCGTGTCGCGGGCGCCGACGTGTCGGCCTCGATCGCGGTCTTCCTGATCGCACTGCCCCTGTCCCTCGGCATCGCCCTCGCCACCGGCGCCCCCCTCCAGGCCGGCCTCGTCGCCGCCGCCGTGGGGGGCCTGGTCGCCGGCCGGCTCGGCGGCTCCCCTCTCCAGGTGAGCGGCCCTGCCGCCGGGCTCACGGTCGTCACCGCCGACCTCATCCACCGCTACGGCTGGCGGACGACCTGCGCCATCACGGTCCTCGCCGGTCTCGCCCAACTGGGCCTCGGTTGCCTGCGCGTGGCGCGCACCGCGCTCGCCGTCAGCCCCGCCATCGTGCACGGCATGCTCGCCGGCATCGGCGTCACCATCGCCGTGGCCCAGCTGCACATCGTCCTCGGCGGCACCCCGCAGAGCTCCGTCCTGGCCAACCTCCGGGCACTGCCAGCCCAGTTGGCAGGCCTCGACCCCGCCGCGGTGTCGGTGAGCGCGCTGACCCTGGCGCTGCTGCTGCTCTGGCCGCGCGTCCCCGGCCGAGCGGGCCGGCTGCTGCGCAGGATCCCGGCCGCGCTCCTCGCCGTCACCGGGGCCAGCTCGGCGGCCGCGCTCCTCGGGCTGACCCTGCCCAAGGTCGACCTGCCGTCCTGGAGCAGCCATGCCCTGGCCGGACTCCCCGAGGGTCCGGTGCTCGGCCTCGTCGCCGCCGTCCTGACGACCACCCTGGTGTGCAGCGTGCAGTCGCTGCTCGGCGCGGTCGCCGTGGACAAGATGGCGGCCCGCCGGCCGGGGCTGACCGCCCGGGTCGGCCGCTCCGACCTGGACCGCGAGCTGTTGGGCCAGGGCGCCGCCAACATCGTCTCCGGCGCGCTCGGTGGGCTCCCGGTCGCCGGGGTCGCCGTGCGGAGTTCGGCGAATGTGAACGCGGGCGCGGTGAGCCGGAACTCCACGATGTTGCACGGCGTTCTCGTAGTGATCGCCGCGCTGCTGATGGTCCCGGTCCTGGAGTTCATCCCGCTCGCCTCGCTCGCCGCCCTGGTGATGGCCGTCGGCATCCAGATGGTGTCCCTGCACCACATCCGTACGGTGACCCGCCACCGAGAGGTCCTGGTGTACGCCGTCACCACCCTCGGCGTGGTGGTCCTCGGCGTCCTGGAGGGCGTGACGCTCGGCATCGCCGTGGCCGTCGCCGTAGCCCTGCACCGCCTCACCCGCACCCGTATCACGCACGAGCACGACGAACAGGAAGGAGTCCATCACGTCCACGTGAGAGGCCAGTTGACGTTTCTCGCGGTGCCCCGGCTCAGCCGCGCCCTGCACCTCGTGCCCCAAGGCGCCTCCGTCGTCGTCGAGTTGGACGGCTCCTTCATGGACCACGCGGCGTTCGAGGCACTGCAGGACTGGCAGCACACCCACACCGCGCAGGGCGGCACCGTCGAGCTCACCGGCCGCCGGGCCGGGGTCCGGATCGCCGAGCCCGGGGAGACCACCGAGCCCGGCCCCCGTTCCGGAGCCCCGCGGGACTCGGCCGATCCCGCCACCAGCGCCGCGGGCTGCCGGTGCAGCCCCTGGACTCCCTGGCGCAACCACCAGTGCGAGGACCCGCGATCCGCGCCGCGGCCCGCCCCGCACGTGGACCGTTCAGAGGGCTCGGGCACGGCGGACGGCACCGGTGCGTCCGGCACGAGCGGCCATGAACTGGCCCGCGGCATCAGCGCGTTCCAGCGTCACACCGCCCCGCTGGTGCGGGGCGAGCTGGCCCGGCTGGCCCGGGAGGGCCAGCGTCCCTCCCAGCTCTTCCTCACCTGCGCCGACTCGCGTCTGGTCACCTCGATGATCACCGCCAGTGGTCCGGGCGACCTGTTCGTGGTGCGCAACGTGGGCAACCTCGTTCCCCTGCCCGGCGAGGAGAGCGGGGACGACTCGGTCGCCGCCGCGATCGAGTACGCGGTGGACGTGCTGAAGGTGCGGTCCATCACGGTGTGCGGCCACTCCGGGTGCGGAGCCATGCAGGCACTGCTCAACTCCGAGCCCGGGGGCGTCCGGACGCCGCTCAAGCGGTGGCTGCGGCACGGGCTGCCGAGCCTGGAGCGCATGGCCGACGACAGCCGCCCGTGGGCGAGGCTCGCCGGCCGGGCACCCGCGGACGCGGTGGAGCAGCTCTGTCTGACCAACGTGGTCCAGCAGTTGGAGCATCTGCGGGCGCATGACTCGGTGGCCAGAGCCCTGCGCGAGCGGGAGCTGGAGCTGCACGGGATGTACTTCCACGTGGGCGAGGCGCAGGCCTATCTGCTCACCGAGGTGTCCGACGCGGGGGTGTTCGACCACGTGACGGGGCATGCGACCGACGCCGAGGCCGCCGAGGAGCTGCCCAGCCCGGCATAGGCCGGGCCCCGCCCGCGCACCCCGTCGGCGTACCTCGCCCGCGCGCCCCGCTCAGCGGAGACCGGATGTCTCCGCCGGGTGGGGTGGGGCGGGGACGGGATTGCACGGGGCGACCTCACCACGGACGAAGACGAGGCCGGTGACCGGCAGGAAGCTCCCGTCGGGTTGGCGCTGCCCCATCTTCTCGAGGACCAGGGAGTCGCCGCGCCGCAGGTCGAACACCCAACCGGGGCTCTCGTCCGAGCGGCTCCGCACCCCCTTCCCGCGGGGCTGGGTGCACTCGTGGCCGTTCGGCACGTCGTCCACGACGATGTGGATGCCGTTCGCCTTCAGGCGTTCGACGAGTCCGTCCGGCAGGGTGCCGCCGAGGCCGAACTCGTTCATGGTGACCGTCAGGGTCCCGTCCGCGTGCGACACCACCGCGTAGGCCGGGCTCTCGGCGGGGGAACCCGGCATCAGCAGCCAGGCGCCCGCGACGGCGGCGCAGGCCAGGCCGACCAGGCCGAGCCTCGGCGCGGTCAGGACCCTGAGGCGCCGGTGCCTCACGGACGTCGGCGCCGTGTCCGTCGTACGGTCGTCCGCGCGCAGGTCGATCTCGCGGCGGAGTTCCGCCAGCAGCCGGTCCTCGAATGTCGTCCTGGTGGTCATGCCTCTCCCCCGGTTCCTCCGGTGACGTACGACAGGGATGTGCCGCGCGGGCCTTCGGCGGGCTCACCCGCCGCCCGGCGCAGCGACTTGCGGGCCCGGTGCAGCCGTACGCGAGCCGTGACCTGGGTGATGCCCAGGGCGGCGGCGGTCTCGGAGACCGTCAGCTGGTCGACCACGATCAGCTCCAGAACGGCTCGCTCCCCCGCGGGGAGCCGTTCCAGCGCGGCGAGGGCGCGGCGGCCCGGGGACTCGGCGTCGAGCTTGTCCTCCAGGCGGGCGATGTCGTCCGGCTCCAGCAGCCGGCGCCCCGAGATCCGCCGGTCGCGGGCCGATTCGCGGGCCATCCTGCGGTACTCCCCCGCGACGACGTTGCGGGCGATGCCGTAGAGCCAGGCCGTCTCGCTGCCCCGGCCCGGGCGGTAGGTGTGGGCCGAGTCCAGGACCGCGAGGAAGGTCTCGGCGGTCAGGTCGGCGACGGTGTGCGGGTCCGCGACACGCCGGGCCACGAATGATGTCACCGCGTCCACATGACGCCGGTAGAACTCCTCGAAGAGTTCAGGGTCCTGGACCGCCGCCTGCGGCCCGCCCCGTATCCCCTGCACGCGTACCCCCTTCATGTCGGTGACGCTGTCACCCGTACTTGGAGCGGAGTGTGAAAGGCGTTACAGGGACTGAACTCTGCCTGGTCGGCGTCCGTGGGTACGGATGACGTCGGCCACCGCGAGAGACGGAAGAAAGCCCGCCCACAGGTCTAAACCAATTTTCCGTCGGCCCTTGTCAGCGCACCCCCTGGTCTGATGAGCTGTGGCCTGGGACACAACGGACACCCTGGGAAAGGGAGATGTCGTGAGCAACGAATCCTTGGCCAACCTGCTCAAGGAAGAGCGCAGGTTCGCGCCACCCGCCGACCTGGCGGCGAACGCCAACGTCACCGCGGAGGCGTACGAACAGGCCAAGGCTGACAGGCTCGGCTTCTGGGCCGAGCAGGCCCGCCGGCTGACCTGGGCCACGGAGCCGACCGAGACACTGGACTGGTCGAACCCGCCGTTCGCCAAGTGGTTCAAGGACGGCGAGCTCAACGTCGCGTACAACTGCGTCGACCGGCATGTGGAGGCGGGGCACGGGGACCGTGTCGCCATCCACTTCGAGGGGGAGCCCGGCGACAGCCGCGCGATCACCTACGCCGAGCTCAAGGACGAGGTCTCCAAGGCCGCGAACGCCCTGCTGGAGCTGGGAGTTCAGAAGGGCGACCGGGTCGCGGTCTACATGCCGATGATCCCGGAGACGGCGATCGCGATGCTCGCCTGCGCCCGGATCGGCGCCGCGCACTCCGTCGTCTTCGGCGGGTTCAGCGCGGACGCGCTCGCGACCCGTATCCAGGACGCCGACGCCAAGGTCGTCATCACCTCCGACGGCGGCTACCGGCGCGGCAAGCCGTCCGCGCTCAAGCCGGCCGTCGACGAGGCCGCCGACAAGGCGGGCAATGTCGAGCACGTGCTCGTCGTACGGCGTACCGGGCAGGAAGTGGCTTGGAACGACAGCCGGGACGTGTGGTGGCACGAGGCCGTCGACCGGCAGTCCGCCGAGCACACCCCCGAGGCCTTCGAGGCCGAGCAGCCGCTCTTCATCCTCTACACCTCGGGGACGACGGGTAAGCCGAAGGGCATCCTGCACACCTCCGGCGGCTATCTCACCCAGGCCGCCTACACCCACCACGCCGTCTTCGACCTCAAGCCGGAGACGGACGTGTACTGGTGCACGGCCGACGTCGGCTGGGTCACCGGGCACTCGTACATCGTCTACGGCCCGCTCGCCAACGGCGCCACCCAGGTCATGTACGAGGGCACGCCGGACACCCCGCACCAGGGCCGGTTCTGGGAGATCGTGCAGAAGTACGGGGTCACCATCCTGTACACGGCGCCGACCGCGATTCGTACGTTCATGAAGTGGGGCGACGACATCCCCGCGAAGTTCGATCTCAGCAGCCTGCGGGTGCTGGGATCGGTGGGCGAGCCGATCAACCCCGAGGCCTGGATCTGGTACCGCAGGCACATCGGTGCCGATCTGACCCCGATCGTGGACACCTGGTGGCAGACCGAGACCGGCGCGATGATGATCTCGCCGCTGCCCGGTGTCACCGAGACCAAGCCCGGCTCGGCCCAGACCCCGCTGCCCGGTATCTCCGCGACCGTCGTCGACGACGAGGCCAACGAGGTGCCCAACGGCGGCGGTGGCTACCTGGTCCTGACCGAGCCGTGGCCGTCGATGCTGCGCACCATCTGGGGCGACGACCAGCGGTTCCTCGACACGTACTGGTCGCGCTTCGAGGGCAAGTACTTCGCCGGTGACGGCGCGAAGAAGGACGACGACGGAGACATCTGGCTGCTCGGCCGGGTGGACGACGTGATGCTCGTGTCCGGGCACAACATCTCCACCACCGAGGTCGAGTCGGCGCTCGTCTCCCACCCGTCCGTCGCCGAGGCGGCCGTCGTCGGTGCCGCCGACGAGACCACCGGGCAGGCCATCGTCGCCTTCGTGATCCTGCGCGGCACGGCGAACGCCGAGGACGAGAACCTCATCGCCGACCTGCGCAACCACGTCGGCGCCACCCTCGGCCCGATCGCCAAGCCCAAGCGCGTCCTGCCGGTGGCCGAGCTGCCGAAGACCCGCTCCGGCAAGATCATGCGCCGACTGCTGCGGGACGTCGCCGAGAACCGTCAGCTCGGTGACGTGACGACCCTGACCGACTCCACGGTCATGGACCTCATCCAGGCGAAGCTCCCGGCCGCGCCCAGCGAGGACTGAGCAGGTCACAGAAGGGGCGCCCGGCGTGAGAACGCGCCGGGCGCCCCTTTTAGGTAAACTAAACAAAACTCACGTGACCCCATAGGTGTGCCGGGAAGTCTGGTCGGCGAGCAGCTCAGCCGTACCCACCGACCGGAGGTCCCCCGCATGGCAGCGCCCCGCTCCACCACCCCCCGCAAGGTCTTCGGACGGCTCTCGCTGCCCGAACACACCTTCGTGGCGGACGCGCTGCGCACCGAGACCGTCGGCGGCGTCCTGCTGCTCGCCGCCGCGATCGCCGCGCTGGTCTGGGCGAACGTACCCGCGCTGCACGACAGCTACGAGAGCGTCAGCCACTCCCACCTGGGCCCCGAGGCCCTCGGTCTGAACCTCTCCGTCGCCCACTGGGCCGCCGACGGGCTCCTCGCGGTCTTCTTCTTCGTCGCCGGCATCGAACTCAAGCGCGAACTGGTCGCCGGTGACCTCAAGGACCCCAGGGCGGCGGCGCTGCCGGTCGTCGCGGCCCTGTGCGGCATGGCCGTACCGGCGCTCGTCTACACCCTGACCAACCTCAGCGGCGGCGGATCGCTCGACGGCTGGGCGGTCCCGACCGCCACGGACATCGCCTTCGCGCTCGCCGTGCTCGCCGTCATCGGCACCTCGCTGCCCAGCGCCCTGCGCGCCTTCCTCC
Organism: Streptomyces sp. NPDC051913; assembly: GCF_044593635.1. Lineage (NCBI taxonomy): Bacteria > Bacillati > Actinomycetota > Actinomycetes > Kitasatosporales > Streptomycetaceae > Streptomyces > Streptomyces sp. NPDC051913. The sequence continues at coordinate 161,800 of NZ_JBIUCI010000003.1, forward strand.
TCACCCTGGCCGTCGTCGACGACCTCTTCGCGATCCTGATCATCGCGGTCTTCTTCACCGCCGAGATCGACTTCGCCGCGCTCGGCGGCGCGCTCGTCGGCCTGGCCGTCTTCTGGCTGCTGCTGCGCCGGGGCGTGCGCGGCTGGTACGTGTACGTCCCGCTCGCCCTGGTGATCTGGGGCCTGATGTACAACAGCGGCGTCCACGCCACCATCGCGGGCGTCGCGATGGGTCTGATGCTGCGCTGCACCACGCGCGAGGGCGAGCAGCACTCGCCCGGCGAGCACATCGAACATCTCGTACGACCCTTCTCGGCGGGCCTGGCCGTGCCGCTGTTCGCCCTGTTCAGCGCCGGTGTCTCGGTCTCCGGCGGCGCCCTGGGCGACGTCTTCACCAAGCCGGAGACGCTCGGCGTCGTCCTCGGGCTCGTCGTCGGCAAGGCGGTCGGCATCTTCGGCGGAACCTGGCTGACGGCACGCTTCACCCGGGCCTCGCTCAGCGACGACCTGGAGTGGGCGGACGTCTTCGCGGTGGCGTCCCTCGCCGGCATCGGCTTCACCGTGTCGCTGCTCATCGGCGAGCTGGCCTTCGACGGGGACGCGGCCCTCACCGACGAGGTCAAGGCGGCCGTGCTGGCCGGCTCGCTGATCGCGGCGACCCTCGCGACCGTGCTGCTGAAGATCCGCAACGCCAAGTACCGGCGGATGGTCGAGGCCGAGGAGCGCGACGACGACCTCGACGGCATCCCCGACATCTACGAGGAGGACGACCCGGCGTACCACCTGCGGATGGCCGCGATCCACGAGGGCAAGGCCGCCGAGCACCGCCGGATCGCGGAACTCAAGGCCGCCGAACGGGCGGGGCTTGCCGAAGTGGCGGGCGGGGCAGGCGAGGAGGACGACCGTCGGGCATGATCTGACGGGACGGTACAAAAGACGAATCCATACGCAGGACGAATCCTTACGCAGGGAGAACGCGATGAGCGCACCCGACGGCAGCCCGGTCGGCGCCGAACGCAGCATCGGCCAGTTGTTCGCCTCGGCGACGACCGAGATGTCCGCGCTGGTGCACGACGAGATCGCACTGGCCAAGGCGCAGCTCAAGCGGGACGTCAAGCGCGGCGCGACGAGCGGCGGCGCGTTCACGGTGGCCGGCGCGGTGCTGGTGTTCTCGCTGCCGATGCTGAACTTCGCGCTGGCGTACGGCATCCGGACCTGGAGCGACTGGAACCTGGCGGTCTGCTTCCTGCTCTCCTTCGCCGCCAACGTGCTCATCGCGGGCCTCCTCGCGCTGATCGGCGTGGTCTTCGCGAAGAAGGCGAAGAAGGGCGGCGGCGCGCAGAAGACCGCGGCGTCGATGAAGGAGACGGCGAGCATCCTGCAGAACGCCAAGCCGCACCCGCGGCCCGAGCTGCCGCAGGACCGTGTCCCGGAGGCCATCGAGGCTGTGGCACGCTCGTCGTCATGAGCGAGCCCGCCACCCCTTCGGCCGAATCGGTAGTACGGCCCGACGTCCTCGGCGACAGACCGCTGACGCACCGGGACGTCGCCGCCAACGGCGCGCGCTTCCACATCGCCGAGATGGGCGACGGCCCGCTGGTGCTGCTGCTGCACGGCTTCCCGCAGTTCTGGTGGACCTGGCGGCATCAGCTGCCCGCGCTCGCCGACGCCGGGTTCCGCGCCGTCGCCATGGACCTCAGGGGCGTCGGCGGCAGCGACCGCACCCCGCGCGGCTACGACCCCGCGAACCTCGCCCTCGACATCACCGGTGTGATCCGCTCCCTCGGCGAGCCGGACGCCGCGCTGGTCGGCCATGACCTGGGCGGATATCTGGCGTGGACGGCGGCGGCGATGCGGCCCAAGCTAGTCCGGCGCCTCGCGGTGGCCTCGATGCCGCATCCGCGGCGCTGGCGCTCGGCGATGCTCTCGGACGTCAAGCAGACCCGCGCCGGGTCCTACGTCTGGGGGTTTCAGCGCCCCTGGATCCCGGAGCGGCAGCTGACCGCGGACGACGGTGCGCTGGTCGCCGAGCTGATCCGGGACTGGTCCGGGCCGAGCCTGCCGGACGACGACGCGGTGGAGACGTACCGGCGCGCGATGTGCATCCCGTCGACCGCGCACTGCTCGATCGAGCCGTACCGGTGGATGGTGCGCTCGCTGGCCCGTCCCGACGGCATCCAGTTCAACCGGCGCATGAAGCGGCCGGTCCGGGTGCCGACCCTGCATCTGCACGGTTCGCTGGATCCGGTGATGCGGACGCGGAGCGCGGCGGGTTCCGGGGAGTACGTCGAAGCGCCGTACCGCTGGCGGCTGTTCGACGGACTGGGGCACTTCCCGCATGAGGAGGATCCGGTCGCTTTCTCCACCGAACTGATCAATTGGCTGAAAGACCCCGAACCCGATCGGTGACCGTCCGAACGCGCCCGGTATCCGGACCTGAACACCTGTCCTACGAACAGCCAAATGCCCGGCGCATAGGCCAATTGGGGGCCCTGGGGGTGGTTATCGACCTTGGGGCAGGGGCAGACGTCGGGGTATGGGCTGGACGCACGACTACAGTGACGCAGCACGCAACCGCCGCTCGGGCCACGGTCTGAGCCCCCACCAGCGAGGAGGAGCCCCGCAGGAGCAGGGCACGGACCTCCGGGTGGGGATCCCGCGCATCCTGCGCCGCCGGGCCCGCTGGGTCTCGGTCCGGCTGCGTCACACCCGAGGCTGAAGCGCCCCGGCTGACGCGGCCTCACACCCTTACACGGTCTCCGGCGACACCCTCACGCGGTCTACAGCGCGCAGCTGTCGCTGTCCACCTGCTCGTTCGCGGTGCGCCCCTTGGTGATGTCCTCCCGGATCTCGTCCGCGGTGAGCGCGTAGCCGGTGTCGGCGTTGTCGAGGGACTTCGCGAAGACCACGCCGTACACCTCTCCTTGGGGGGTGAGCAGCGGGCCGCCGGAGTTGCCCTGACGGACGGTCGCGTAGAGGGAGTACACATCGCGGTGCACGGTGCCGCGGTGGTAGATGTCCGGACCGTTGGCCGGGATCCGGCCGCGCACGCGCGCGGCACGGACGTCGTACGAGCCGTTCTCCGGGAACCCGGCGATGATCGCGTCGTCACCGCTCTCGGCGTCCGTCGCCGTGAACTTCAGCGCGGGCGCCTTCAGTTCGGGTACGTCGAGGACGGCGATGTCGCGCTCCCAGTCGTACAGGACGACCGTGGCGTCGTACTTCTGGCCCTCGCCGCCGATCTGGACGGTGGGTTCGTCGACGCCGCCCACGACATGGGCGTTGGTCATGACGCGGCGCTCGCCGAAGACGAAGCCGGTGCCCTCCAGGACCTTGCCGCAACTCTGGGCGGTGCCCATTACCTTGACGATGGACTGCTTGGCCCTGGCCGTGACCGGGCTGTTCACCAGCTCGGGGTCCGGCGGCTGGACCTCCTTGATCGGCTCGTCGGAGAACGGGCTGAAGACCTGCGGGAAGCCGTTCTGCGCGAGGACCGAGGTGAAGTCCTTGAACCAGGTGTCGGCCGCGTCGGGCAGCGCCTCCGAGACGCCGAGGAGCACCTTGGAGCCACGGACCTCCTTGCCCAGGGTCGGCAGGGTGGTCTGGGCGAGGGCGGAGCCGATGAGCCAGGCCACGAGGAGCATCGCGACCACGTTGACGAGGGCGCCGCCGGTGGCGTCCAGGGCGCGGGCCGGGGACCAGGTGATGTAACGGCGCAGCTTGTTGCCGAGGTGGGTGGTCAGGGCCTGGCCGACGGAGGCGCAGACGATGACGACGACCACGGCCACGACGGCCGCGGTGGTGCTGACCTCGGAGTTGTCCGTGAGGGCGTCCCAGATGACGGGGAGCAGGTATACGGCGACGAGTCCGCCGCCCATGAAGCCGATCACCGACAGGATGCCGACGACGAAGCCCTGGCGATAGCCGACGATCGCGAACCACACGGCGGCGACCAGCAACAGGATGTCCAGCACGTTCACCGGTTCAGGCCTCGCCTCATCACATGACACAGCACGGCAGACACCCTGTCATGACCGCCAGTCGAGCGGGACCTGCTTGTCCCGGTCCCAGGGGCGCTCCCAGCCGGAGTAGTGCAGCAGCCGGTCGATGATTCCGGCCGTGAACCCCCACACCAGGGCCGATTCGACCAGGAATGCCGGACCTCGGTGGCCGCTGGGGTGGACGGTGGTGGCCCGGTTGTCCGGGTCCGTGAGATCCGCCACGGGGACGGTGAAGACGCGGGCCGTCTCGTTGGGGTCGACCACTCCCACCGGGGTGGGCTCGCGCCACCAGCCCAGCACGGAGGTGACCACGAAGCCGCTGACCGGGATGTAGAGCTTGGGCAGCACACCGAAGAGCTGGACGCCGCTCGGGTCGAGCCCGGTCTCCTCCTCGGCCTCGCGGAGAGCGGCACGCAGCGGCCCCTCGGCGAGCGGGTCGCCGTCCTCGGGATCGAGGGCGCCGCCGGGGAAGGACGGCTGTCCGGCATGGGAACGCAGCGAACTGGCCCGCTCCATGAGCAGCAGCTCGGGCCCGCGCTCGCCCTCCCCGAAGAGGATCAGTACGGCGGACTGCCGCCCCGCGCCGTTCGCCGGCGGCAGGAAGCGGCTCAACTGGAGCGGCTCGACCGTCTCGACGGCGTGCACGACCGGGTCCAGCCAGCCGGGGAGGCCGTCCTTGCTCAGCGTCACGCCCGGCGCCTCGTCCGGGCCGCTCGTGTGCCTGCCCTGCGTATTGCTCGTATGCCTCATCGCCACCCCCGTCGTCCTGCCCCGTCCAACGCCCGGCAAGCCGTTGATCGTTCCAGCCGGGCGCCCTGGGATCGGCCCTTAGGTCGTCCCTGGATTCGGCCCTGAGGTCGCCCCTGGGGCCGGACCTGGATTCGGCCCTGAGGTCGTCCCCGAGTTCGATCCCGAGGCCCGCTTCGGGATCGCCCCTGAGGCTGCCACCGGCATCCGCCCCGCGTCCGGGTGCCCGGTCGGCGGCCCGTCATCCGGCCCCCAGCGGCGGTGCCGCCTTGCCGCCCGCGTCCAGGTAGGACTGGGGCGGATTGAGACGCTGGCCCGGGAAGCCGCCCTTCTCGTACTTGAGGAGCTTCTTCGCCTTCTCCGGGTCGGTCTCGCCCTCGCCGAACGCCGGGCAGAGCGGGGCGATGGGGCAGGCGCCGCAGGCGGGTTTGCGGGCGTGGCAGATGCGGCGGCCGTGCCAGATCACGTGGTGGGACAGGTCCGTCCAGTCGCTCTTCGGGAACAGCGCGCCGATCGCGGCCTCGATCTTGTCGGGGTCGGTCTCGTCCGTCCACTGCCAGCGCCGCACCAGCCGCTGGAAGTGCGTGTCCACGGTGATGCCGGGCCGTCCGAAGGCGTTGCCGAGCACGACGAACGCGGTCTTGCGGCCCACGCCGGGCAGCTTGACCAGCTCCTCCAGCTTGCCGGGCACCTCGCCGCCGAACTGCTCCACCAGGGCCTTCGACAGCCCTATGACCGACTTGGTCTTGGCCCGGAAGAACCCGGTCGGCCGCAGAATCTCCTCGACCTCCTCGGGGTTGGCGGCGGCCAGGTCCTCGGGGGTGGGGTACTTGGCGAAGAGCGCGGGGGTCGTCTGATTGACCCTCAGGTCGGTGGTCTGGGCGGACAGGACCGTGGCGACGACGAGCTGGAAGGGGTTGGTGAAGTCCAGTTCGGGGTGGGCGTACGGATAGACCTCGGCGAGTTCGCGGTTGATACGGCGAGCCCGGCGGACGAGGGCGGTGGCCGACTCGTTCGACTTCGCGGACGGCTTCACGGCGACCTTCTTCGCCGGAACGGCCTTCTTCGCGGCGACTTTCTTGGCCGCGACCTTCTTCACCACCACAGGCGCCTTCTTTGTCGCTTTTGCCGCTTTCTTTCCGCCACCGGAGTTCTGTTCGCCCACAGCGGAATCCCGACGTACAACCACCCGTCCAGCCCCCTTGGCCTGTGCTCTCACCGGCGATTTGGACACCCGGCCAGCCTAAAGCCCGGCACCGACAATCGCCCCGGACCCAGAAGATCGGCCCCCGATTGGACCCCTGCCGCTTACCTCAGGACAGGTGTGCGGCATCCTTGTGACAGATCACACTGTTTGGACCGTCCGGCAAAATGGGGAACACGGTCCCCTGGTACCAAGGGGGAGCAAGATCCCCTGAGCAGGTCGACAAGGAGAGAACTCGTGGACGACGTTCTGCGGCGCAACCCGCTCTTCGCGGCGCTCGATGACGAGCAGTCCGCGGAGCTCCGCGCCTCCATGAGTGAGGTGACCCTCGCGCGCGGCGACTCCCTCTTCCACGAGGGCGACCCCGGCGACCGGCTCTATGTCGTCACCGAGGGCAAGGTCAAGCTCCACCGCACCTCCCCCGACGGCCGCGAGAACATGCTCGCCGTCGTGGGCCCCGGTGAGCTGATCGGCGAACTGTCGTTGTTCGACCCGGGCCCGCGTACGGCGACCGCCACCGCGCTGACCGAGGTCAAACTGCTCGGCCTGGGCCATGGCGACCTCCAGCCCTGGCTGAACGTCCGCCCCGAGGTCGCCACGGCGCTGCTGCGCGCCGTCGCCCGCCGCCTGCGCAAGACCAACGACCAGATGTCCGACCTGGTCTTCTCGGACGTCCCCGGTCGTGTCGCCCGCGCGCTCCTGGACCTCTCCCGCCGCTTCGGCGTCCAGTCCGAGGAGGGCATCCACGTCGTCCACGACCTCACGCAGGAGGAGCTTGCCCAGCTGGTCGGCGCGTCCCGCGAGACGGTCAACAAGGCCCTCGCCGACTTCGCCCAGCGCGGCTGGCTGCGCCTGGAGGCGCGTGCGGTGATCCTGCTGGACGTGGAGCGACTGGCCAAGCGTTCGAGGTGACCGTTCCGTGGGCTCCGTCCTGATGTAGTGGGCCCATGTCTGAAAAGGTGCCCTCCAGAGGTCTCGACCCACAGGGCTACATCGCGCGCGAAGGCGCCCTCGCGCGCGTGCCGCACGACTTCCGCCCCGTGGTCGCCGCCGCGCGTGACCGCGTCCTCGACCTCTTCGGGGGCCGGCTGCACAGCGCCTACCTCTACGGCTCGATCCCGCGCGGCACCGCGCGCGTGGGGCGCAGCGACCTGGATCTGCTGATCGCCCTGCGCGAGGAGCCCACGGCGGCCGACCGGGACGCCGTACGGGCACTGGGCGAGGACCTCGACAAGGAACACCCGGCGATCGACGGCGTCGGGACGCTGCTGTACAGCCGCGCGCGGCTGCTGAGCGAGCCGGAGACCTACGACCTGGGCTGGTTCGTGGCCTGTCTGTGCACCCCGCTGCTCGGTGACGACCTCGCCGAGTTCCTGCCGCGTTACCGGCCCGACTCCCTGCTCGCCCGCGAGACCAACGGGGACCTCGCCCTGCTGCTGCCGCGCTGGCGCGCCCGCATCGAGGCCGCCGACGACAGCGAAACGTCCCTGCGGCCGCTCGTGCGCTTCATGTCCCGCCATCTCGTCCGCACCGGCTTCACCCTCGTCATGCCCCGCTGGAACGGCTGGACCAGCGATCTGCGGGAGATGGCGGAGGTGTTCGGCGCGTACTACCCGGAGCGGGCCGAGCAGCTGCGGGCGGCGGCGGTGCGGGGCCACGAGCCCACGGGTGACCGCGCGGTGCTCACGTCGTACGTCGACGACCTCGGGCCCTGGCTGGCGGGGGAATACGCGCGCGTGCACGGCGTGAAGGCGCCCCGCCCCGACGGGCCCTAGCTAGATGAGCCCGTGCTCGTCCAGGTAGTCCATCTGCGCGCGCACCGACAGCTCGGCGGCCGGCCACAGGGAGCGGTCCACGTCGGCGTAGACGTGGGCGACGACCTGGGACGGCGTCAGATAGCCGTCCTCGACCGCCGTCTCCACCTGGGCGAGCCGGTGGGCGCGGTGGGCGAGATAGAACTCCACCGCCCCCTGGGCGTCCTCCAGGACGGGACCGTGGCCCGGCAGGACCGTGTGGACGCCGTCGTCGACCGTGAGGGACCGCAGGCGGCGCAGGGAGTCCAGATAGTCGCCCAGGCGGCCGTCGGGGTGCGCCACGACCGTCGTACCGCGGCCCAGGATGGTGTCGCCCGTCAGGACGGCCTGATCCGCCGGGAGATGGAAGCACAGGGAGTCGGAAGTGTGGCCGGGGGTCGGGACGACCCTCAGCTCCAGGCCGCCGACGGTGACGACGTCCCCGGCCGCCAGCCCCTCGTCGCCCAGCCGCAGCGCCGGGTCCAGCGCACGCACGCGCGTGCCGGTCAGCTCGGCGAAACGGGCGGCGCCCTCGGCGTGGTCCGGGTGACCGTGCGTCAGCAGGGTGAGCGCGACGCGCCGGCCAGCCTTCTCGGTGACGTCGACGACATGGCGCAGGTGGCTCTCGTCCAGCGGTCCGGGGTCGACCACGACGGCCAGTTCGGAGTCGGGCTCGGCGAGGATCCAGGTGTTCGTGCCGTCCAGCGTCATCGCGGACGCGTTGGGCGCGAGGACGTTCACGGCACGCGGGGTGGCGGGACCGGAGAGGGCCCCGCCGCGTGGCTGGCCGGGAAGGGCTGCTGCGTCCGTCATGCGAGCGCTCCTTGGGGCGGCGTCGACCGTACCCTCATGCGAGGGCTCCGTCCGATGGTGTGGACCGGATCGTCATGCGAGGGCTCCGATTGACGGTGTGGACCGGATCGTCATGCCGGGGCTCCACCGGTCGGGATGTGTTTCGTGAACTCCTCGTGCCCCGGCCAGGACAGCACAATCTCCTCGCCGTCCAGCCTGGCCCGCGCCAGGACCGGCGTCAGGTCCCGGTCGGGCGCCGCCGCGAGCGCCTCGGCGGCGGCGGGGTAGGCGATCAGCTGGCGCAACGTCGCGATCGTGGGCGGCATCATCAGCAGCTCGCCCTTGTCGTACGAGGCCGCCGCGTCCGCCGGACGGATCCACACCGTGCGGTCCGCCTCCGTGGACGCGTTGCGCGTGCGCTGGCCGGCCGGGAGGGCGGCGACGAAGAACCAGGTGTCGAAGCGGCGGGACTCGAACTCCGGGGTGATCCAGCGCGTCCACGCCCCGAGCAGGTCCGAGCGCAGGACCAGGCCGCGGCGCTCCAGGAACTCGGCGAAGGACAGGTCCCGCGCGACCAGGGCCGCACGGTCGCTCTCCCAGTCCGCGCCGGTCGTGTCCCCGACCACCGAGTCGGCGGTGGGGCCGGCGAGCAGGACGCCCGCCTCCTCGTACGTCTCGCGGACGGCCGCGCAGACGATCGCCTGGGCCTCCGTCTCGGTCACCGCGAGCCTGCGGGCCCACCACGCGCGCGTGGGGCCCGACCAGCGGATCCCGTGGTCGTCGTCGCGCGGGTCGACGCCGCCGCCCGGATACGCGTACGCGCCTCCGGCGAAGGCCATGGAGGCGCGTCTGCGCAGCATGTGCACGGCGGGGCCGGTGTCGGTGTCCTTGAGGAGCATGACCGTGGCCGCGCGCTTGGGGACGACCGGGGTGAGGGTGCCCTCCGCGAGCGCGCGGATGCGTTCCGGCCAGTCCTGCGGAAACCACTGCCCATTCGCCATGGGCGGAGGCTATCCCGTGGTGCGCGAATGTTCGAGAGGGGCCCTCAGGTGCGGCGATGCCGCTCCAGGGGCCCCAGGAGCCGCTCTACGCCTCCGTGAGCTCCACCTGGACCTCGACCTCCACCGGGGCGTCCAGCGGCAGCACCGCCACGCCCACGGCGCTGCGCGCGTGCACGCCCTTGTCGCCGAGGACCTCGCCGAGCAGCTCGCTCGCGCCGTTGATCACGCCGGGCTGGCCGGTGAAGTCCGCGGCCGAGGCCACGAACCCGACGACCTTCACCACGCGCGCGATCCGGTCCAGGTCACCGGCGACCGACTTGACGGCCGCCAGCGCGTTCAGCGCGCAGACGCGGGCCAGCTCCTTGGCCTCCTCGGCGGTGACCTCCGCCCCGACCTTGCCGGTGACGGGCAGCTTGCCCTCCACCATGGGGAGCTGTCCGGAGGTGTACACGTACACGCCCGAGCGCACGGCCGGCTGGTACGCGGCCAGCGGCGGCACGACCTCGGGCAGCGTCAGACCGAGTTCGGCGAGCTTCGCCTCGACCGCGCTCACGCCTTCTCCCGCTTGAGGTAGGCCACCAGCTGCTCGGGGTTGTTCGGCCCGGGCACGACCTGGACGAGCTCCCAGCCGTCCTCGCCCCAGGTGTCCAGAATCTGCTTCGTGGCGTGTACGAGCAGCGGCACAGTCGCGTATTCCCACTTGGTCATGTGGCCGACTTTAGCCGCTGCCCGCACCCGGCCCCGCGGCCGTGGGCCCCACAGGCTCCGGCCGCCTTATCCACAGCCTGCTGCTTGACGCGCACGCCGAGTGGTTACGCTCGAAGACGTGAGCAGGCTCCAGGTCGTCAGCGGCAAGGGCGGAACCGGTAAGACCACGGTGGCCGCAGCCCTCGCGCTGGCCCTGGCCACCGAGGGGAAGCGCACGCTTCTCGTGGAGGTCGAGGGCCGGCAGGGCATCGCACAGCTCTTCGAGACGGAGGCGTTGCCCTACGAGGAGAGAAAGATCGCGGTCGCACGGGGCGGCGGGGAGGTGTACGCCCTCGCCATCGACCCCGAACTGGCCCTTCTGGACTACCTCCAGATGTTCTACAAACTCGGCGGCGCCGGCCGCGCCCTGAAGAAGCTCGGCGCCATCGACTTCGCCACCACCGTCGCGCCCGGCCTCAGGGACGTGCTCCTGACCGGCAAGGCGTGCGAGGCGGTGCGGCGCAAGGAGAAGTCCGGGCGGTTCGCCTACGACTACGTCGTGATGGACGCGCCGCCCACCGGGCGCATCACGCGCTTCCTGAACGTGAACGACGAGGTCGCGGGCCTCGCCAAGATAGGGCCGATACACAATCAGGCGCAGGCCGTGATGCGGGTGCTGAAGTCGCCGGAGACGGCCGTGCACCTGGTGACGCTGCTGGAGGAGATGCCGGTCCAGGAGACCGCGGACGGCATCGCCGAGCTGCGGGCGGCGAAGCTGCCGGTGGGCCGGGTCATCGTGAACATGGTGCGTCCGGAGGTGTTGGACGCGGCCGAGCTGGAACTCGTACGCGGCACGGCTCGTTCCTCCTTCGCGCAGTCGCTGTCCGCCGCGGGCCTCGGCGGGGCGCGGCGCGGCGGGCATGCCGAGCGGCTGGTGGATCCGCTCCTGGCCCAGGCCGAGGAGTACGGCGCGCGGTACACGCTGGAGCACGAACAGCGCGCGGTCCTCGGCGCGCTGGACCTCCCGCTGCACGAACTGCCGCTGCTCGCCGAGGGCATGGACCTGGCGGGGTTGTACCAACTGGCCACGGAACTGCGGAAGCAGGGGATGTCATGAGCCCGGACGCCGAGCGGCAGCACCGCCTCTCCCCCGCGCGCGTGCTCGATCTCGACCCCCTGCTGGACGACCCGGCGACCCGCATCGTGGTGTGCTGCGGCTCGGGCGGGGTCGGCAAGACCACGACCGCGGCGGCGCTGGGGCTGCGGGCCGCCGAGCGGGGCCGGAAGGTGGTCGTGCTGACCATCGACCCGGCCCGCCGGCTCGCCCAGTCCATGGGCATCGACTCGCTGGACAACACCCCGCGGCGCGTGAAGGGCGTCGAGGGCGACGGCGAGCTGCACGCGATGATGCTCGACATGAAGCGCACCTTCGACGAGATCGTCGAGGCGCACGCGGATCCCGAGCGGGCCTCCGCGATTCTCGGCAATCCCTTCTACCAGTCGCTCTCGGCGGGCTTCGCGGGCACGCAGGAGTACATGGCGATGGAGAAGCTGGGGCAGCTGCGGGCGAAGGACGAGTGGGACCTGATCGTCGTCGACACCCCGCCGTCCCGGTCCGCGCTGGACTTCCTGGACGCGCCCAAGCGGCTCGGGTCCTTCCTCGACGGCAAGCTGATCCGGGTCCTGCTGGCGCCCGCGAAGGTCGGCGGGCGGGCCGGGATGAAGTTCCTGAACGTCGGGATGTCGATGATGACGGGCGCCCTCGGCAAGCTGCTCGGCGGCCAACTGCTCAAGGACGTCCAGACGTTCGTGGCCGCCATGGACTCCATGTTCGGAGGGTTCCGCACGCGCGCGGACGCGACGTACAAACTGCTCCAGGCGCCCGGCACGGCGTTCCTGGTGGTGGCCGCCCCGGAGCGGGACGCGCTGCGGGAGGCCGCCTACTTCGTGGAGCGCCTCGCGGCCGAGGACATGCCCCTCGCGGGGCTGGTGCTCAACCGGGTCCACGGCAGCGGAGCCGCCCGGCTGTCGGCCGAGCGGGCACTCGCCGCCGCGGAAAATCTTGAAGAGTCCCGCATTGTGGATCAGGAGGCCGGGAAAGCTGGAGTTCGTAACTCTCCCGACACAGACGGCAGTTCAGGTTCCCCCACCTCGGACCAGACCGTCGGACAACTCACCGCGGGCCTGCTCCGGCTGCATGCCGAGCGCATGCGGCTGCTCTCCCGCGAGCAGCGCACGCGCGACCGCTTCACCGCGCTCCACCCCGAGGTGGCGGTGACAGAGGTGGCCGCGCTGCCCGGCGACGTCCACGACCTCGCGGGGCTGCGGGACATCGGGGCACGGCTCGCGGCCGCCCGGCCGGAGCTGCCCGAGAGCGCGGAGGAATGACCCGAGGGTGCCCTTGCGGGCCCAGGCCCTGACAGGGGCCCCGACGGGTTACCGAAGAGCCCGATGAGCGGCCCGGAGGTCCTATGGAGGCCCAGGAGCTCGATGGAGGCCCGGGGACCCCGATGGACGGCCCTAAGGCCCCGATGGACGGCCCGAGGGCCCCAATGGGCGGCCCGGGGGCTCAGCCCACCGCCGCGTAGTTCTCGTACACCTCGTCGTCGTCGAGGGGCAGGATGCCGGCCCCTCGTTCGTACTCCGTGCGCGCGGTCTCGAGGAGCCGGCGCCAGGAAGTGACCGTTGGCCGCCTGCGCAGCAGTGCGCGGCGCTCCCGCTCCGTCATGCCTCCCCACACGCCGAACTCGACGCGGTTGTCGAGCGCATCGGCCAGGCACTCGGTCCGCACCGGACATCCGGTGCACACCGCCTTGGCCCTGTTCTGCGCTGCTCCTTGAACGAACAGTTCATCCGGATCGGTAGTGCGGCAGGCCGCCTGCGCACTCCAGTCGGTTACCCAGCCCATACCGGCGCCGTCCTCTCCCGAATCGAGGCTCCCCCACGGCGGCAGCGGCATATTCACCGCCGCCAGTTGAGGACGTTACGGAAGGTGGGCACAGCGCAACACCCCCTTCGGGCCCAATCTTGAATGGCCCGAACGGACTATGCGTAAGCGGCAGATCACCCGGGGGAGTGAGCCCGCGACATGCGTGATCATCCCGGCAAAGCGGGACAGTTCTGTTGAGTCACAACGGGCACCAGGTGACACACAAGGCGGATTCGGACACGCCCCCACCAGAAAGTCGGGGAACCTCCGGAACGATTCGGGGTCGCCGGACGTATTGATACGTGGCCGCACTGCTGTGACAGTTGAGAGCAGCTTAGGCCAAGGCCTGCGCGCGTGTCCGGCGAATGAGAAGGTAGGCCCTCTCTTTGCCATGCGCTCGAAACGGCCTGCCGTCTTCGTCGAACGCTCATGAGTACGGATTAGGCTGCCCCCATGTCGAAGAAGCGCTCCGGTGGCGGTCTCTCCCCCACCCAGCAGGCCGCGAAGTTCCTCGGTGTCAGCGTGCTCGCGGGTGCGGTGCTGGCCGGCATCGCACTGCCCGCCTTCGGCGCGCTCGGACTCGCGGCCAAGGGATCGGTGGAGAGCTTCGACGAGCTTCCGGCCAACCTGAAGACCCCGCCGCTGAGCCAGCGCACCACGATCCTCGACGCCAAGGGCGGCACCATCGCCACGGTCTACTCGCGGGACCGCACGGTGGTCGAGCTCAAGGACATCTCGCCGTACATGCAGAACGCCATCGTCGCGATCGAGGACTCGCGCTTCTACAAGCACGGCGCGGTGGACCTGAAGGGCGTGCTGCGCGCCCTCAACAAGAACGTGCAGAGCAGCGGGGTCGCCGAGGGCGCCTCGACGCTGACCCAGCAGTACGTGAAGAACGTCTTCGTGGAAGAGGCGGGCGACGACCCGACGAAGGTCGCCCAGGCCACCCAGCAGACCATCGGCCGCAAGATCAAGGAGCTGAAGTACGCGATCCAGGTCGAGGAGGAGCTCGGCAAGAAGAAGATCCTCGAGAACTACCTGAACATCACGTTCTTCGGCCAGCAGGCGTACGGCGTCGAGGCCGCCGCCCAGCGCTACTTCTCCACGTCCGCCAAGGACCTCACCCTCGCCCAGTCGGCGCTGCTCGCCGGCATCGTCCAGTCGCCGAGCCGGTACGACCCGATCAACGACGAGGCGGAGGCCACCAAGCGGCGCAACGTCGTGCTGCAGCGCATGGCCGAGGTCGGTGACATCTCGGCGGCGGAGGCCAAGAAGGCGCAGAACGAGAAGCTGGGCCTGAAGGTCAGCAAGCCGAGGAACGGCTGCATCACCGCGGTCGACGACGCCGGGTTCTTCTGTGACTACGTGCGCAACGTCTTCCTCACGGACCCGGTCTTCGGCAAGACCAAGGAGGCCCGGGCCAAGACCTGGAACCAGGGCGGCCTGACCATCCGTACGACGCTCGACCCGCAGGCCCAGGACTCCGTCAAGCAGTCCCTGAAGGACCACGTCTACGAGAGCGACAAGGTGGCCGCCGCGGCCACCCTCGTCGAGCCCGGCACCGGCAAGATCGTGGCGATGGGGCAGTCGAAGCCGTACGGCACCAACGCCAAGCAGCACCAGACGGTGATCAACTACTCCGTCGGCTACGGCATGGGCGGCTCCAACTTCGGCTTCCCGACCGGTTCGACGTTCAAGCCGTTCGTCGCGGCGGCCGCGCTGGAGGAGGGCAGGCCGGCCGACCAGGAGTACTCGTCGCCGTACCAGATGGAGTACCCGAGCCCCGTGCAGACCTGCGACAGCAAGCCGTGGGTCAACACGAGGGGCGAGAAGCTGGAGAACGAGTCGGAGTCGGAGAAGGGCCCCTACCGCCTGCGCAAGGCGATGGAGCTGTCGGTCAACACCTACTTCGTGCAGATGATCTCCGATATCGGCCTGTGCCCTGTGGTCAACATGACCAACAAGCTCCAGGTCGTCCAGGGCAACGGCGACAAGCTGCCCGAGGTGCCCGCCATCGCGCTGGGTTCCAAGGGCATCTCCCCGCTGACGATGGCGACCGCGTACGCCGCCTTCGCCGCCCGCGGCATGTACTGCACGCCGGTCGCCATCGAGTCGATCACCCAGAAGGTCGGCCAGGAGAAGAAGTCCCTGGAGGTGCCCAAGTCGACCTGCTCGCGCGCCATGTCCGAGACGACCGCGGACACCGTCAACCAGCTCCTGAAGGGCGTGGTCGACTCCGGCACCGGCAAGACGGCGGGCCTCTCCGACCGTGACAACGCCGGTAAGACGGGTACGACGGACTCCCGCAAGAACGCCTGGTTCGTCGGCTACACGCCGAACCTCTCGGGCGCCGTCTGGGTGGGCAGCGCCTCCCAGAAGGTCGAGATGAAGAACATCTACATCGGCGGCGAGTACAACTCCCTCGTCTACGGCGGCCAGGTCCCGGGCCCGATCTGGAAGGACGCCATGACCGGCGCCCTCGCCGGCAAGGACGCCCCGAAGTTCAACTTCGTCGACATCCCGGAGGACAACCCGGGCCGCGGCGACGGGAACGGCGATGGCAACGGGGACGGAAACGGCGACGGGGACAACGGCGACGGAAACGGCAACACCGGCGGCCAGGGCGACGGCGGTACCGACGGCGGTTCGTTCCCGACGCCCACCTTCTCCATCCCGGAGAACCTGTTCCAGGGCAACAACGGCAATGGCGGTGGCCGCGGATAGCGGGTCGTTCCCGCCCGGCGGAGCGAGCGGGCCAGGACACCGGAGGCTGCGGCTTCCGGCGTCCTGGCCCTGTGCTGTCCGGCCACGTCGGCGTGCTGGTGTGAAACCCCTTCAAGGCAGGCCGCGTTGAGGCTCATTCCTCAGGCTGCACCTGCTGTATTCGGCCGCAGTTGGCCGTAGGCCGTACTCGGGCCACACTCGGCCCGCACACGGGCTGTTGCTCAGCCGGCGAGCAGCTTCTTCACCACGGCGGCGACGCGGCCGCCCTCGGCGAGACCGGCGACCTTCGGGTTCACGATCTTCATGACGGCGCCCATGGCCCGCGGCCCCTCGGCGCCCGCCGCCTTCGCCTCCTCGACGGCCTGGCCGACGATGTCGTGCAGCTCGTCGTCGGACAGCTGCTTGGGCAGGTACTCGGAGAGCACCTCGCCCTCCGCCTTCTCCCGCTCGGCGCTCTCGGCCCGACCACCCTGGGCGAACGCGTCCGCCGCCTCGCGGCGCTTCTTCGCCTCCTTGGTGATCACCTTGAGGACCTCGTCGTCGGAGAGCTCACGCTTCTCCTTGCCCGCGACCTCCTCCTTGGTGATCGCGGCGAGGGTCAGCCGGAGCGTCGAGGAGCGGAGCTCGTCGCGCCCCTTGATCGCGGCGTTGAGGTCTGCCTGCAGCTTCGACTTGAGCGTGGTGGTCATGGGTTTGATTGTCGCAGGTGTACGACGAGAGACGCCCGTGCATTTACGGGACCCCGGCCGACTGGTCAAGTGCGCGCCCGCCATCTGACACGATGGAGGCATGCGCGCGCGATACGGAGTTCCTTTGGGAATGGCGGCGGTTGGCGCCGCCGGACTGCTGTACTCGGCGGGCTTCGAAGCCCGCTCCTTCCGCCTGCGACGGGTGACGGTCCCCGTCCTGCCCGCCGGCATGCGGCCCCTGCGCGTGCTCCAGGTCTCCGACATCCACATGGTCGGCGGCCAGCGAAAGAAGCAGCGCTGGCTGCGCTCGCTGGCGGGCCTCCGCCCGGACTTCGTGATCAACACGGGCGACAATCTGTCGGACCCGGAGGGCGTGCCCGAGGTCCTGGACGCGCTGGGTCCGCTGATGGAGTTCCCGGGGGCGTACGTCTTCGGCTCCAACGACTACTACGGCCCGAAGCCCCGCAACCCCGCCCGCTACCTCCTGGAGAAGATGAGCGGCCGGCACGGTCTGAACGGCAACCCGCCCGCGGTCGGCGTGGTCCACAACCCGTGGGAGGACCTGCGGGACGGTTTCGACGCGGCGGGCTGGCTCAACCTGACGAACACGCGCGGCACGCTGAAGGTCGAGGGCGTGTCGGTGGAGCTGACGGGACTGGACGACCCGCACATCAAGCGGGACCGGTACGCGGAGGTGGCGGGCGGCCCGTCGTCCTCGGTGGACTTCTCGATGGGCGTGGTGCACGCGCCGTATCTGCGCGTCCTTGACGCGTACGCGGCCGACGCCTACCCCTTGATCCTGGCCGGCCACACGCACGGGGGCCAGCTGTGCATCCCCTTCTACGGCGCCCTGGTCACCAACTGCGACCTCGACACGGACCGGGTGAAGGGTCTGTCGACGCACACGGCGGAGGGCAGGACGTCGTACCTGCACGTCTCGGCGGGCTGCGGCACGAACCGCTACACGCCGGTACGGTTCGCGTGCCCGCCGGAGGCGACGCTGTTGACGTTGGTGGGGCGGGGGTAGGGCGGGGTTGTTGCGCGGGTAGGGCGGGGTTGGTGCGCGGGTAGGACGGGGCTGTTGCGGGGGGGGTAGCGCGGGGCCTTTGCGGGGGGCAAGGCGGGGCTGTTGCGGGTGGGGTGACTGGGCGGGCCGGGGGATTGCTCGGGAGCGGAGTCTGGGCGGGCCGGGGGACTGGGCCGGCCGGGGGCACCGGACGCGCAGGGAGACTGCGCGGGCGCGGAGACCGGGGCAGGCGCGGAGTCTGGGCAGGCGTGGAGTCTGGGCGGACGCGGAGTCTGGCTGGTCAGGGAGACTGAGCGGTCAGGGAGACCGGGCGGTTAACCCGCACGGCCCGCCCGTATCGCCCCTTTTGTCACCCCTGCTTAGCGTGAGGGCATGACCGCCCCGATACCCAGGGACATCCCGGATCTTCCCGCGATCCCAGGCATGCCCGCGCTGCTGGCCTCCCCCGTCCCCGCCACGGCGGTGGTAGCCCCTGTACGCCGCCCGCTGACCGCCGCGTACCGCCTGCTGGTCGCTCTGACGGCCGCCGCGGCGGTGACGATCGACCTGCTCCTGGGCAGCCCGCCCCGAGTCCTGAGCTACTTCACGATCCAGAGCGCCGTGCTGCTGGCGTTGGTCTCCACGGCGTCGGCCCGCAGGGCCTGGACCGCACGCCGCCCGCTGCCGGCCGCACTGACCGGTGCGACGCTGTTGTACGTCCTGCTCACGGGCCTGGTGTACCACCTGCTCCTGGCAGAGACGACTACGCCGTTCTCCATGACGGACACGGTGGCGCCGACGGGCTGGGCGAAGATCACGAACGTGGCCCTGCACACGGCCCTGCCGATCGCGGCGACCCTGGACTGGCTGCTCCTGACGGCCCCCGGCCGCCTGCGCCTACGCAACGCGGCGACCTGGCTGGTGTTCCCCCTCGCCTACCTGGCCTTCTCCTTCACCCGAGGCGGGCTGCTGCTGCCCGGAACGCCGGCCCGCTACCTCTACCCGTTCCTGGACGTCGACCTCCACGGCTACAAGACCGTCCTCGGCAACGCCCTCCTCCTCGGCCTCTCCTTCTACGCCCTCGCCGTCCTCCTCGTCGCCCTCGACCACATCCGCCCGAACCCCCTGCGCCACCGCACCCACCACCGCGCCAAAACCGGATTTCGTCTCCAGCCACCAGTGGGCTAAAGTAAACGACGTCGCCGCGACAAGCAGGATCTGCAGCGACATCGGGGTGTAGCGCAGCTTGGCAGCGCGCTTCGTTCGGGACGAAGAGGTCGTGGGTTCAAATCCCGCCACCCCGACAGTGAAGTACCAGGTCAGGGGCCTGATCCAGTTGCTGGATCAGGCCCCTGAGTGGTTCCTGGAGATCGCTTGGGAGAAATCTGGGAGAAGATCTTGATCGGGTTCTCCCAGTGGGTGACTGGTGAGGCCGTCTGAAGTGCGGCGGCTTAGGTCCTGTCCGGCGGATCATGTGACTGTCGGGTCGCTGGCTCGTTGTCCTCGGTGTGGGGCGGGGTGATCTGACGAACGCGGAGTGGGTGCGGCTTCAGCCGCATCTGCCTCCGCCAGGGCTGCGTGGCGGTCGGTGGAACGACCACCGTTCGGTGGTCAACGGGATCCTGTTCCGGGTCCGCACCGGCATACCGTGGCGCGACCTGCCCGAGCGTTTCGGCAGCTGGAAGACCGTCTATGAACGCCACCGGCGGTGGTCGGCAGACGGCACCTGGGACCGGATCCTCGCGGCCGTCCAGGCGGACGCCGACCTGGCCGGCCGGATCGACTGGAGCATGGTCGGCGTGGACTCGACGTCCTGCGGGCCCATCAGCACGCGGCCGGTGCACGCAAGACTCCGCCACGCGTCCCGAAAAAAGGTCGACGCCCCGAAACCACCACCCCGACGAGGGACTTGGACGGTCCCGGGGCGGCCTGACCTGCAAAATCCATCTGGCCGGAGAAGGCGGATGCCGCCCCCTGGCCGTCCTGCTCACACCGGGCCAGTCCGGTGACGCCCGCAGATGATCGAGGTCCTCGACCGCGTCCGCGTTCCCCGCCCCCAGGGCGGACGCCCGCGCACCCGGCCGGATCATCTCAGCGCAGACAAGGCATACAGCTCCCGCAGAAACCGCCGCTACCTGCGAAGACGCCAGATCAAGCACACCATCCCGGAACCGAAGGACCAACGGGCCCACCGCAAAAGACGCGGCAGCAAGGGCGGCCGGCCCGCCGGCTTCGACAGCGAGATCTACAAACGCCGCAACGAGGTCGAGCGGACCATCAACCGGCTCAAGAACTCCCGGGCCGTCGCCACCCGCTACGACAAGCGGGCCTACGTCTTCCACGGCACCGTCACCGCCGCAGCCATCAGGCTATGGCTCCGACCATGATCCGCCGGACAGAACCTAGTCGGAACGCCCATCTCCCGCGCGACCAACACCAGCCGCAACGGCTGCCCATCGGCCAGCGAGCCGAAATCCAGCACCCTCGGATGGCGCGCGAGGAGTTCCTGAAACTCCTCCTCGGTCTCGAACGCGGCTGGCTCCAGGGCCTCCAGATTGCTGCCCAGGACGAATACCGGCTGATCAGTCACTTGCTGCCCCAACCTTGTCGTCTTGCGATGGTGTTCACTGTTCGCTTCCGCATTGCTTGATGCCGAAGGCCACCAACCGCAGCGACTCCACCACCTTGCCGGTATCGGCCGCCTGGCTCCAACTTGTCTTTCAGCACGCCAAGTTCGGGCGAATCACCGACAGGCCAGTCATGCCCGCTGAAATGATCCGGGATCGTTTCAGTTCGAGTCCGACGTGGACGCGAGCCACGCTTCCATCTCGGCCCGCTCACGCTGCGCGAGGCGCTGCGACCGGACGGTCGCGTCTGGCCTCAGCAAAGTCGGTTCGTACACACCGTAGTCGGCGAGCAGATCGGACGAGATGGCATGGGCCATCGTGCACAGCTGCATGCTTCCATTGCACAGGGCTTCCAGATATCCAATGCGATGGCACGGACTTCCCGTATCACTCGACACCGGCACCCCCGGCACGAAGCGGGCGGTTCCATTGAGCGGCGTGCGGTCCAGGAGCACCTGTGCAGGAGACGAAGTGCCGGCGAGCACATCGGCATCTCCATAGGCTCCGGCCCACTCCGCATAGGCGCACGCGAGATGAAGACCGTAGAGCACGCTGGCTTCCAGACGGGTGAGGTTCAGCACGGGGGCGGCTGCATCCTCTGCCGTGGGCGCAGGTTCCGAAGCCAGATCGACCTGAAGGTGAGCGCTGCCGTCGGAGTGCCAGACCGCGTGGACGCCAGGTCCGGAGATCCGCATGCGGCCCCGGCGGATCACCGGAGCGTGGCCCAGCAGGTCGCGGGACAAAGCGGCCGACGGTGCACCCCCGGGTCGCGCTAATGCACCGAGGAACCCTCGCACATCCTGGAGGAAAGTGCGGTCGATGCGGCGCTCCGCTCGTCCCGTAGGGACCAGAGAAATGTCCAGTCTGATGCTGCCATCAACGGGAGCCGCCAACCACGCGCAGTCGTCCTCGAACTGTGCGGTTACCCGATGGGAGTGGTCTTCTGCCAGCTTGAAACGGTCGCGATAGAGGGCCGCTATCTCTGATTCGTCCAGCCAGGCAGTGGTCCGGCCCAGCCGACGCGCGTACCCGTACCGCTGCTGCCCCTTACCTCCGGTGGGGCGAACGGCGTGCGGGGCGACCGGACTACGCGGAACCCCGATCAGGATGTAGCCGCACTCCGGAGTGGTGGGACTGTCAGCGATCATGCGTATGCGGAAGTCCGGGGGCAGGAAGGGGAAGACACGACTACGTAGGCCCTGGACAAGCTGGTTGTGCAGTTTGTCGCTGATCGTGATGGGGTTCAAACGCTCCGCGTTACCCTGGTCGTTCTCGGTGACGCCGACGACGATCAGGCCGCCTCGCGCGTTGGCCATGGCTGACACGTCCTTGGCGAATTCGTCCAGTCCATCGGCGTCCTTGGTGTACGCGTTGTCCTGTTTGAAGTCCAAGTCCACGTCTTCGGCTGCATGCTGGTCGCAAAGCTCGACCAGATGGCTTCGATCCAGGCCGTCGAAGTCCGCGCCGAGCAACTGAGCAAGTCTGGGGATCCTCACCGTCACCTGCGCAGGTTACGCCCGATAGGCGCAACGGAAACCTCAACTCTGCGATGTGTACTGCCCGTTGAGACGTACCCTGAAGGGTGACTCCCTGTCGACGGTGTGTACGCTCTCCGAATCTACGAACGGTCGAGGCGCAGCTCAGGCGCAGCGGCTTGTCGGGGGAGGGACGTAGATGTCACTTTTCGATCCGCAGAAGCTGATCGCGGGCGCACGATTAAGGCTGCCGGGACACACCGAGCCTGTCACCGTGATCCAGGTCCAACCAGGTGCCTACTGGGAGTTCCTGGTCAAAGGCGACGCCGGGGACTACCGGAGTGTCAGTCTGCCCGAGGACGAGCTCCCGGGCATCGAGGTGGTCGACGCCGGCGGAGAGCGCCCCTACGACTCGGACGCGCGAGTCTTCCGGCTTGGTGTGGAAGCCCGCAGGATCCGCACACGCTTCCAGAACGACATGGGGGCTCTTTCCGTCTCTAGCATCGAACCGCTGCCGCACCAACTCGAAGCGGTGTACGGCAGGTTCCTGGAAGAGCCCCGGCTGCGCTTCCTGCTCGCCGATGACCCTGGGGCCGGCAAGACCATCATGACTGGGCTCTACATCAAGGAGCTCCAACTCCGCGGTGCGGCCGACCGAGTGCTGATCGTCGCCCCTGCCAACCTCGGCTTCCAGTGGCAGCGCGAACTCGACGAGCGCTTCCGGATCGCGGCCCGCCGCATCACCAGGGACACCTTGGACGCGGACCCCATGGCCAACCCCTGGGAGTCCGACGGCGTTTTCATCGTCTCCCGCGATCTACTGAAGACGGAGGCAGTCCTCGCGTCCTTCGCCGCCGCGCAGCGCCCTTGGGACCTGGCGGTCCTCGACGAGGCCCACGGCTACACCCTGAAGGTCAATAAGCGTGGGGCGATCGATAACCGCACCGGCCGGTACAAGGCCGCCGAGCGCGTGGCGCGTCACACTGAGCGACTGCTACTCCTCACAGCAACTCCGCACTCGGGCCGCGAAGAGTCCCTGTGGGGGCTGATGCGGCTGCTGGATCGCGATGCATACGGCGACCGTTGCCCTGACCGCGTAGAGATCATGCCGCATCACTACTCCAGGACCACCAAGGAGCAAATGGTGGACCTCCGCGGCCAGCCCCTCTTCCGGCCACGCTTCGCGCACACGGTCGCCTACGCCCTCGACGGTGCGGAGCTCGACTTGTACAACCGGGTGTCCCAGTTCATCACCCAGGGTCTCGCTGAAATCCGTCGTGAGCGCACCGACGGCGGCCGCGCGTCCGTGTCCGGCTTCGCCCTGACGACCATGCAGCGTCGGCTGGCGTCCTCCGTACGGGCCATCTGCCGGACCCTGCAACGCAGGGTGGAGCGTCTGGAGCGGGAACTGGAGCAGCCGACAGCGACAGCAACGGACGTCGGCTCCACCCTGCTGGACAAGAACACCAACGGTGACCGTCCCGAGGACGAGCGCTGGGCGCTCGAGGAGCAAGCTCTCGATCAGCTCTCCCTCTTCAGAGACCCGGAGGAGATCGAGGCTGAACTCGGCCTTCTCCGCCCGCTGCTTGCGCAAGCCGAGGATACAGCGCTTCTGGGCGGGGAGATCAAGCTGCAGGAGTTATGGAAGATCCTGGATCAGTATGGGGTCGGCGATGACGCCTCGAAGAAGCTCCTGGTCTTCACCGAGCACAAGGACACCCTGGACTTCCTGGTCCACGAGCTATCCCCGCACTTCGACGTGGCTGTCATCCACGGTGGCCTGCGTCCCGCGGAACGGGTACAGGCTGAGCGTGACTTTCGGGAACACGCCCAGATCATGGTTGCCACCGAGGCGGCCGGCGAAGGGATTAACCTCCAATTCTGTCACCTCATGGTCAACTACGATATTCCGTGGAACCCCAATCGCCTTGAACAGCGCATGGGACGAGTGCACCGCATCGGTCAGACCGAGAACGTTCATATTTTCAATCTTGTCGCGGCCAACACCAAGGAGGGGCATGTACTGGCCACGGTGCTCGGAAAGATCGAGACCATGCGCCAGAACGAAGCCTTGGGGGACCAGGTTTTCGACGTCATAGGCGAGATATTGTCCGGCTACCGCCTCCCCGAACTACTCGAAGCCGTCGTATCAGGCGAGAGGACGTCCGAGGACGCGGCAGCCCAATTCGGCGCAGATGACGGGGAGTTCGACGCGCAGCTCATCGCGCGCATGCGTGAACTATCCGAGAAAGCCCTGGTGACGGGGCACATCGACTGGCGGATTCAGCGCCAGGAGACGACCCGGGCAGAGGAACGACGTCTGCCCCCGGAACATCTCAAACGCTTCTTCCTCGACGCCGTCGACCATCTGGATGGCCAGGCGCGCGAACGGCTGGACCACGCCAGTATCAGGGTCACCCGGACCCCCGACATCCTGATCGCCCGCGACCGTGATCTGGGTACGCTTCGCCAGCTGCAACCGTCATACGAGCGAGTCACCTTCGACAAGAGTGTCGCCGTGCAGCGGCTGGCGCAGGACGCGGAGTCCGGGGCGCCCCGGGCTGAACTCTGCGGTCCGGGGCACCCTTTGTTCGAGGCGATCTTGGACCTGGTCATCGAGCAGACAGCGAGCGCTCTGCAGCGCGGCGCCGTCTTCCACGATCCCGGACTCAGCACTCCCGCACTGCTGCACATCCTGGAAGGCGAAGTCACCGACGGTCATCGCTCGACAGTCCATCGCAGCATGGCTTCCGTCATCGAGGCCGCCGGCGAGTTCCTTCCCACGAGCGGCGCCCTGTATGACCTGCTGCCTGGGAAACCCGCGCAGCCAAACGGAGAAGAGTTAACGCCCGCCCGTCCGGAATCCCAACTCGTCGCGTGGGCAAGAGGCAATATCTACGAGGCTCGACTGCGCGAAGTGCGAGAGCGCCGTGCCCGCACGGCCGACATTCAAGAGGAGTTCCTGACCGCCTCATTCCGTACCTTGCTGGCTCGCTACGACGCCGAACTACTCGATCTTGACGAGGAGTTAGAGGAAGGAAGAGCCGGTGCCGAGGGCCGTCATCGCAGGACGGAGCTTATTCGGCGCACAGTGCTCGAACGCCGTGACAGGCGTATCGCGGACACGGCTCGCACTCGGCAAGTGGACCGCGGACCTGTCACCGTCCTAGCGCAGGCACTGCTCCTGCCTCCGCCCGCGTCGTCCAATCCTGTCGATGCCTGGGCCGAGCGTGCGGGGAACGGGCGCGGACTCAGCGATCCGGAGATCGAACGGATAGCCGTGCAAGTCAGCATGGACCACGAATACTCACATGGTTCCGAAGACCTCAGGTCCGTCGAAGCCGACAACCTGGGCTTCGACCTTGTCTCCCAGCGAGCCGAAACCACTCGATATATCGAGGTGAAGGGACGTGCTGGGGTGGGGTCCGTCGAACTCACCTGGTCCGAGTACATCGCTGCCGGCAAGTTCGGCCCTGCCTATTGGCTTTACGTGGTGCTCGACTGCGCCACTGATCATCCTCGGCTCTACCGCATCCAGGATCCGGCCGTCGCCCTTGCCGGGAACTTCCGGCCCACGCATGAGGTGCGCTACAGCGTCGCCCCTGGACCCGTCGTCGAAGCAGCGCAAGCCGCGGAAGGAGACACACAGTGAGACGTGCGCTCATCGAGGAGAAGCTCCCGCTGACCCCCGTCAATGCCGCTTCCGGTCGGGAGAAGCACCTGCGACACGGCCACATTTCCACCATGCACTTGTGGTGGGCCCGGAGGCCCCTCGCTATGGCCCGAAGCGTGGTGCTCGCCAGCCTGGTCCCCGACCCTGGAACCGGCAGCCCGCACGCCCGCGAAAGGCTGCTCACCGATATCGGCCAGGCCGCCTCTTTCGAGGCTTCTTCCCGACCCGCCTTTCTGGCCCCACTGCGCACTGCCCTCGCCACCGCTTGGCCCGAGCGTCCCCCCAAGGTCCTTGACTGCTTCGCAGGAGGGGGCGCGATCCCTCTGGAAGCTGCGCGCCTCGGTTGCGACACCACCGCTGTCGACATCAACCCCGTCGCCCATCTCATCCAACGCTGCGTTCTGGAGTACCCCGCTCGCTTCGGCGGTGTGGGCGAGGATGGCGGTCGTCCTTTCATCGACGAGTTGGCCCAATGGGGCCAGTGGGTACGTGAGACGGCGGACGCCCGCCTTGCCGAGGCCCTTCCACGCAGTGAGGACGGCACCAGGCCAGCCGTGTACTTCTGGGCGCGCACCGTGCGGTGCGCGGACCCGCACTGTGGCCGGACGGTTCCGCTGATCTCCTCGCGCAAGCTCGCCGACTCTACCCGGCACCGGATTCGTCTCGACTACGACATACAACCGGACCGGATCGAACTGCGCCTTGCAGAAGGCCCGCCTGCCGACGGCAGCGACTGGAAACTCGGCACCAAGACGAGTCGCGGCTCCCAGGTGACTGTCACCTGCCCGGTCTGCGGGACCGCCCGTCCAGACCGGGAACTGCGCGGCTATGCACGTGAGCACGGCTTCGGTCACTACCTTTATGGGGTCCTTGACATCGATCCCGATGGGATACGCATTTACCGAGAGCCCACCGCTGCCGACCATGCCGCGGTCGAGCAAGCCGAAGCCATGGTGCAGAGCTTGGACGACCATCCGGACGGAACCAGCGCTATACCAGACGAACTGGTGACGCGTTCCCAGTATCGGCGCTATCCGAATCTCACGTACGGCATCGACACCTGGGCAGGCATGTTCACCCCCCGCCAACGGCTGGTCCTCGCCATACTGGCCCACACTGTTCGGTCCGCCCACGCGGCAATGCTGGAGAGCGGCACAGAGCCGGAACGGGCCCTGGCTCTGGCGACCTATCTGGGATTGGCGGTCGACCGGGTGGTCGACTACAACTCATCTTTCGTCACCTGGCGGCCCACCGTGGAAGCGCCGCGCAGCACCTTCCCTCAGCAAGCCATCCGCATGGCCTGGGATTTCACCGAGATCGACCCGTTCAGCGATGGGCCGAGCGGCTGGTCAAGCGCCCTCAATTGGATCACCCAGTCCTTACGCCACTGTGCTGCCGCGACCGAAGGCAATCCCTCTCGAGTCCAGCGTGCCAACGCTCAGCATCTCCCCTTTGCCGACGGTGAGTTCGACGCGGTCATCATCGACCCGCCCTACTACGACGCCTTTCAGTACGGCGATCTCTCGGACTTCTTCTACGTCTGGCTCAAGAGGTCCATCGGACACCTGTACCCCGAACTCTTCGCCACCTCACTGACTCCCAAGCGTGCCGAGGTAATCCAGAATCGGGCCCAGCGCGACTCCGCCGAGTACATATCCCGCGACGAGTTCGAGGCCCGCCTTCAGCGCGCTCTGGACGAGGTCGCCCGAGTCGTCGCGGACGACGGCATCGTTTCGTTGGTCTTCGCCCACACCGACAACGCCGCCTGGGAACACCTGCTGCGCGCCCTGCGTCGGGCCGGCCTGAAGGTCACGACGTCATGGCCAATGCAGTCCGAAAGGGCGGGACGCACCACCGACAACGTCGGCTCAGTGCTGGCCTCCTCAGTGGTACTCGTCTGCCGCAAGGTGGGCGATGCCACCGACGGCTTCTACGACGACGTGGTCCGCGACCTGGATGCCCGCATCGCCGAACGCCTTGCTGTCTTCGATGACATGAAACTGTCCGGCGCGGACTACTTCGTCTCTGCCATCGGCCCCGCCTTCGAGGTCTTCGCCCGCTACTCCCGTGTCCTGCGCCTGTCGGGAGACGAGGTGGGAGTCAACGAGCTGATGGTGCTGGCTCGTCAAGCTGTGGCTCGACACGCCACCAGGTCGCTCACTGGAGGCGAATCCCTGGAGCGCCTGGACAGCCGTGCACTCTTTTACCTCACTTGGCGCTGGGCGTACGACGGTCTGGCAATTCCTGCAGATGAGGCATACATGCTGTGCCGCGCGTTCGATCTTCATCTGGATGCCCTCACCGTACGGGGAGGGTTGATACGAAAGTCCGGCTCCGACTACAAGCTGCTCGGACCTCATGAACGCCGCAGTATCACGCTCGGCCAGCGTCCCTCCTGGGTGGATGTGATGCACTCCGCCTGCCTGCTCTACGACGAGGGCCGCCGCCAGGAACTCGACGCGCTGCTAGGCGCCAGTGGCGCGGGCACCGAGCCTGCTTTCTGGGCGCTGGTCACCGCCGTCACCCAGCTCTTGCCGGAAGGCTCTCGTGAGCGCACGCTCCTGCTCGGTCTCGGTGGCAACCGCGACGACCTGGCGGAACGGGCTGCCAAGTACTCCCCGGACTTCGAGGAGCTCACCCTCTTCGGCACGCAGCCCTAATACCGCTCCAGCACCCGCATAGCGAAAGGAACGTCCGTCCCGTGGCCGGCCTCAAGAGTTGGAACGAGATAACCCCTCCGCACCTGGACATTGTCAACGGCTCGTTCGACGAGGCGCTGTTCGCCGCAGACCTGGGCCTGGTCAGCAAAGGAGAAGGCCCACAGGATTACCGCGATGCCCAAATCTTCGTACAGAAGACATATTTGACGGAGAATCTGCGCACCGCTCTTGTCGATATCGGAAATCGGCTAGCCGGTGACCCCGCTGCCAAGGCAGTACACAGAATGCAGACGGAATTCGGTGGCGGAAAGACCCACACCCTACTGTCTGCCTACCATCTCTTCGGCAACGCCCGCGCACTGTCGCGTACCCGGCTCGCGCGCCAGCTCGCCCCCTCCATCGTGGATGGCCGCCTTCCGCAGGCCACTGTCGTAGTCCTCGACGGCTCCGGTCTGACCCCAGATCGTGCCGAGGAGAACCGTTCCCCGGGCCGTACCCTGCTCGGTCATCTCGCCTTTCAACTTGGCGGGCAAGAAGCGTACGAGAACGTTCGAGCCGAGGACGAGGCCCGCCAGGCGACCTCCACCGCCCATCTCGTGGCCCTGCTCAAGCGCTACACGCCCTGTCTCATCCTTATGGACGAGACTCTCGAATACCTGGCGAAGACCATCACTGCCGATGGCGACCAGGGCGCTCTGACCACCAACACGCTCGTCTTCATAAAGGAGTTGACCACCGCTGTCGCCAATACCCCCGGCGCCTGCCTGGTCGCGACCCTCACCGCTTCCCACCTCGAAGACTTCACAGGTATCAACCATGAAGACCTGCTGGAGCGCTTGGCGAAGATATTCGGCCGGACGGAGAACGTCATCACGCCTGTCGAAGGCGATGACATCTTCCCTGTCCTGCATACCCGGCTGTTCCAGAGCACTGGAACTCCTGCCCAGCGCCGTGCGGTAGCGGACGCTTACGGCGACTACTACGCCGAGCAGTTCGGTGACGCTCTCCCGGCTGTTTACCGTGATCCTGCCTACCGCGACCGTATCGAGGCCGCTTATCCCTTCCACCCCGAGCTGATCGACTTGCTCACCCATCGCTGGGGCTCTCTGTCCGGCTTCCAGCGCACGCGCGGTGCACTGCGCACCCTCGCGCACAGCATCAAGGCTCTCCATGCAGAGGGGCGGGTCTCCCCACTCATTCACCCGGGAGACATCCCTCTTCATGATCCTGGGGTGCGGGCCGAGATTTTGAAGATCACCGGTGGTTCCTACCTGTCGGCTCTGAACGCCGACATCATTCGCGAGGACTCGCGAGCCCGCATTGAGGATCAGCGCCGCGGCGGCGAGATCGAGAAGCTGCGACTCGCGACCAAGCTCGCCACGACAGCCTTCGTTAACTCCTTCGGCTCCGACAGGGTCCTGGGGGCATCCGACGCCCAGATGACCGTCGGTGTGGGCCGACCGGGGCTGTCTCGCGGCGCCCTCGAAGATGTCCGGGACACTGTTAAGAATGTCGCCTGGTACATGCGCTACGAGGGCGGCCGCTACCGTTTCACCACCGAGCCCAACCTGAACAAGGTCATCGTCGAGCGTGAGAGCGCTGTACCCGAGGACGCGATCGCCGAGCTACTGGAAGAGGCCACCAAGAGTGTGGCTCCGGCCAAGTCCCCCTGGCGCACGCAGACCGGCGTCCTGAGCTCTTCGGATGTCCGTGACGAACCTCGTCTGACACTCGCTCTGCTCGATCCTGAGCACCGGATCGAGCCCTCGGAACCCGGCACCGTCAGGGACGCAGCCCATCGAATCCTGAGCGAATACGACCAGTCCGGCCGCACCAACAAGAACGCACTGGTCGTAGTCGCTCCCGACACGGGCGCCCTCGGCCGTGCCCGTGCACTGGCGCGGACCCTGGCGGCGATGCGCGAACTGCGAGACGACGTACACCGACTGAAGCGGTTCAATCAGGAACAGCAGGACGACCTGCGCGAGAGGGTCGTGCGCGCCGAGGACCGACTCCCCGCGCTGCTCACCATGGCTTATCGCCATGTGTTCTTGCTTGCCAACGGCACAGGCGGATCCCCGCCCTCCACACAGCACCTCGACCTCGGGGCCGCACGTGCCAGCGAGACCGTCACCTCACGGGTCACGGAACGGCTGCGGTCAGGTGACGGTCTACTCGACAGGCTCGCTCCCGCCGCGTTGTTGTCGGACCGCTTCGACCTGCTTCCAACAGACGTGGAGGCTGTCGAGATAGAGGACCTGCTCAAGGCATTTCGGCGCTTCCCAAGGCTACCGAAACTCGCCTCTGCCGAGGTGCTGCGAGACTGTCTCACCGAGGGGGTAAGGCGTGGAGTCTTCGGCCTCATTTCGGGCGCCACCTGGCAGGCGGCCGACGCAGTGATCCGCATCGGGGAAGAGATCTCACCGGATGAGATCGACTTCCAGCCGGGCACGTGGCTGGTACGGGCCGCTCGCGCCCAGGCCCTGCGCGGCCCCGAGGCACCGACTGCGCATCCTTCTGACACGAGCAGCCCGCGAACAGCGACGGCTGCTGTCCCCGGGACCAAAGAGCCGACGGCCTCAGAGGTACCAGCGCCAAGGCCGCCCTCAGCAGGCCCCACTGGTCTTCGGCTGCATATTGCAGATGTACCAGCCGACAAAGTTCGCGATGTCGTCAAAGTGGCGGTGCTGCCTTTCGCAGCACAGGGCGCCGAGGTCCGCGTAGAACTGGACGTCTCCGTTCGAGCCTCGAAGCCGATACCCCCGCACGTCATTGACTTGGTCGTTGAGGAGGGCCTCGGCCAGCTTGGTCTCCGGGCTGAGACGTACGAACAATAGGCGGCGATGTCCTCGATGCCGGCAGCGAAAGGCACGGCATGGCCTCGGACTGCCAAGTGACAGCGCGCTCGCGCAAACTTGCTCATGCAACGTGAGACACGACCACGGCCATCTCACCGCTGGTCCATCTCCTGGGAGAAAACTGGGAGAAGATCTTCTCCCAGAACCCCTGCCGAGCCATCCCAGACCAACCGAGACCAATGATCTGACCTGCATAGACAGCATCCAGAGCAGGTGAAGATCTTGATCTGACCTAGTTCGGGACGAAGAGGTCGTGGGTTCAAATCCCGCCACCCCGACAGCCAAAACAGCAGGTGAGGCGCCTAGGAACCTTCCTAGGCGCCTCACCTGTTGTCGTGCGCGTGCCTACCGCTCCAGAGCCGACGGCCGAGGAGAGGGCGAAGCCGTGTTACTCCCAGGGGGCACCGGCGGTGAGCCGATTCCGTCCCCGATCTTCGAATCGGTTACCGCTGGCCTGCGTTCGAGCGGTACGGCCTCCGGGGGCTGGCCTTGGGGCCGGCCTCCAGCTTCGTGGGGAGCGCGTCGCAACTACCTTCGGCGTCGGATGTACCAGCCGGCCACCAGCGCGATGACGATGGCAACGACGAATGCCCACACGGTCGTTGCGCCGTGGTACGTGCGGTAGGCAATCAGAGCAAGCATGTTCAGGCGGATACCCCGGGCGGGGGGCTTCAGCCGGTCCGCGTCGCCCGCCCTCTGCCGTATGCGAGTCGAAGACGCCGCGCGTCTGCGTTCGTCGGGCGGCCGAAGAACGCGAGGTCAGCGGGCCCGGGACTCAGTTGTGTCGTGAGGGGGTCGTTCAGAGGGTGTCCAGTGTCGGTGTTGGGGTTGGGGTTTGTTGGGGTGCTGGGTTGGTGGTGGTCAGTGTCGCCAGGCATGCGACGACCAGGGCTATGCCGGTCCAGGCCAGGGTGGGGAGGTGTTCGTTCAGGAGTAGGACGGCCAGTAGTGCCGCTACCGCCGGTTCCAGGAGGGACAGGGTGGTTGCGGTGCTAGCGGGGATGTGGGTCAGGCCGCGGCCGAAGAGGACGTAGCCGAGGAACATCGGGATCAGGGCCATGTAGGCGCCTACGGCTGCGTTGGGCCAAGAGGTGAGGAGGGGGGCGCCTGTGGTGAGGAGGATCGGGAGGAGCAGGACGCCGCCTGTTCCGAATATCGTGCCCATGGCCGCTGGTGACGCTATGCCCTTGTTGATCAGGCGGTGGGCCGTCCAGGAGTAGAGGGCGTAGGTGCCGCCCGCTATCAGGCCCAGGCATACGCCCAGCACCGTTCCGGTGGCGGATTCCGTGCCCTTCGATGCGTCTGTTGCTTTCGCCGCGCACAGGAGTGCCGTTCCTGTCAGGCCCAGCGCCGCGCCTGCCATCCAGCGCGGGGTCAGGCGGTGGCCGTCCGCGGTGCGTTCTATCAGGGCCGAGGCGAGCGGCGCCGAGCCGATCGACACCACCGTTCCCGTTGCTACGCCGGCCAGGTGCATGGAGCTGTAGAACGCCAAGGGGTAGGCGGCCACGGCCAGTGCGCCCAGGAGGACGATGCCGGACTGTGCTCGCAGGTTCTCGGACTCTCTGCGGATGCTCGGGGCCGCTGCCAAGGCTTGCAGTAGTCCGCCTGCTCCCATGGCCACCGCTCCGATCGCCAGCGGGCCCACCTCCGGCGCGAACGTCGCCGCCGTGCCCGTCGTGCCCCACAGCAGCGATGCCAGTAGGACGCATACCGTGCCGGTGAGGTGATGGCTGGTGAAGGGACTCACAGGCGGTCCAGCATTTCCGCGGCCATCTTGCGGGCGTGCTGGAGGCGGGTGTCCGCGCCTTCCAGGCCTGCCCTCGCCATCGCTCCCTCCAGCAGGAACGACAGGTGCTCCGCCGTCGCGCGGGTCTGTTCCGGTGCTTGGTCGGGGAGCAGTTCTGTCAGGTGGGTGGACAGGAGCCTCTCGACTTCTTCCTTGTGGCGGCGTACCACCGCCCGGCCCTCGTCGTCCGCGGGCAGCTCCGCCGCGGCGTTCAGCAGGCCGCAGCCTCTGAAGCCGTGCTCGTAGGCGAAGTTGGCGTGGTCCGCGTACGCGTCGAAGACGGCCAGTACGCCGGCCCGCGCGTCCGGGGCTGCCGCCAGGCGGCGGGTGTAGAGGTCCAGCCACTCCTCGTGTCGTGCGTCGAGGTAGGCCCTGACCAGGTCGGCCTTGGAGGAGAAGTTGTTGTAGAGGCTCATCTTCGCCACGCCCGCCTCGGCGGTGATCGCGTCGATGCCCGTCGCCGACACGCCGTCCGCGTAGAAGCGTCGCGCGGCTGCCGCGAGCAGCCGTTCCCTTGCGGCGCCCCGGCGTCTGCGGGGCTTCGGTGCCGTGGTCTCGGGGGGAGCCATGACAGCCCCTTTCCATTAAGTAATTAGGTAGGTCAGTCTACCTAATTAATGACCGGGCGCTTCCGGGGGGCCTCTCAGGAAGTCCCTGTACGTTCGGCGGAGTCAGCCGGGCCCAGGACCGGCCCCCGAGGAGCGGAAACGTCATGAGCGAAGCCCAGGCAAGCGGGCACTGCTGTATGCCCTCGGTCGCCGGGCAGTCGGTCGGTGACGCGGGACGGGTGCAGCCCCCGCGACAGCAAGCCGACCCGGCAGACCCGCCGGATCCGGCAGATCCGGCAGATCCGGCAGACGTCCTGCTACCCGGCGGTGAGTTCCTCATGGGCGCCGAGGACCCCGACGGCGTCGCGGGGGACGGGGAGGGGCCGGTTCGGAGGGTGCGGGTCGCGTCGTTTCGTATCGATGCGCACGCCGTCAGCAACGCGCGGTTCGCCGCCTTCGTCGCCGACACCGGGTACCGCACCGACGCCGAGCGCCTCGGGTGGTCGTACGTCTTCGCCGGGTTTCTGCCTGCCGCGTTGCGGCGTGGGGCGGCTCGGCCCGAGGCGACTCCCTGGTGGTGTGCGGTGGGTGGGGCCAGTTGGCGGGAGCCCGAGGGGGCCGGCAGTGGGGTGGCGGGGCGGGAGGACCATCCCGTGGTCCATGTGTCCTGGTACGACGCCGCCGCCTACGCCGCCTGGGCCGGGAAGCGGCTGCCCACCGAGGCCGAGTGGGAGTACGCGGCCCGGGGCGGGCTGGAGCAGCGGCGTTATCCGTGGGGGGACGAGCTCGATCCGGCGGGTGAACACCCGTACCGGTGCAATATCTGGCGCGGGGTCTTCCCGACCAGGAACACCGCCGCCGACGGGTATCGGGGGACCGCGCCCGTCGACGCCTTCGCACCCAACGGGTTCGGGCTGTACAACATGTCCGGCAACGTGTGGGAGTGGTGCGCCGACTGGTGGGCCGTCGGACATCAGGGCCGGCCCGACCGTCCCCTCGTCAACCCGCAAGGACCCCCCGACGGCACCCGCAAAGTCATCCGCGGCGGCTCCCACCTGTGCCACGCCTCCTACTGCAACCGCTACCGCGTCGCCGCCCGCACCGCCAACACCCCGGACAGTTCCAGCGGGCACACCGGGTTCCGGTGTGTCGCGTCCGCCCCTTGAGCCGGAGGCTTGCTCGCGGTCGTACGGCATCCCCGCCATTGTCGGCCTGACGTCCCGCCGAGGCGACCCGGGTCAACCACGCGAGCCGTAGCCTTGGGCCGCAGGAATCGACCCGATGAGCCCGCTAAGGACGTCCACCCAATGATCATCTTCGGCACCAAGGGATACCTCTACCAGCTCGCGATACTCACGCTGGTCTGCGGCGGCTGTGGCAACCCCGCCGCCCACACCCTCAGGAAGCGCGTCACGAAGTTCACGCTGTTCTTCGTGCCGCTGTTCCCGATCTCGACCAAGTACGCGACGCAGTGCACCTTCTGCGGCACGGAGGTGAAGATCGGCAAGGAGCAGGCCGAGCAGCTCCAGGCGCAGGCGGCGGGCGCCCAGGCCGGACAGGGACAGGGACAGGGCCACGGGTACGGGCCGGGGCAGGGGTACGGGCAGCCGCAGCAGCCGTATCAGTCCTGAGGAACTCGATGGTGCGGCGGCCGGGCTTCCGGAGCATCAAGTCGCCGCCAACCAGGGCAAGTTGCTCCACCTGATCGCGCGCGTCCAAGGGGCGCGTTCGGTGCTGGAGATCGGCACCCTCGGCGGTTACAGCACCATCTGGCTGGCCCGCGCCCTGCCCGGGGGCGGGCGGCTGGTGACGCTGGAGGCCGATGAGCGGTGCGCCGAGGTGGCCCGGGCCAACGTGGCGCGGGCCGGGCTCGGGGACGTCGTCGAGCTGCGGCCCGGCAGTGTCATCGTCGGCGACAACGTCGTCCGGGACGGTGCCGTCACCGACCCCGACCCCGACAGCGACGACCCCCGCGTCCAGGGCATCCGCCGGTTCACCGAACTCATCGCCGAGGAGCCCCGGTTGACGGCCACGACCGTGCAGACCGTCGGATCCAAGGGGTACGACGGTTTCACGCTCGCCCTCGTCACCGGCTGAGCCCGGGGCGGGGAGCCGGGCGCGTGTGCAGGTCCAGGCCTTCCGTGCCCGGGCGCTCCCGTCCCGGCAGCAGCCGCATGTCGTGGTCGTAGTCGCCGCCCGTGAGGGGGCGGAACGGGACCGGGGTCTCCGTGAACAGGGCGTCCAGGCGGCGTGCGTACGCCTCGCGGGCCGGGGCGTAGCGCTCGGCGGGCATGCGGTCCGTGTCGTACACCGCGAAGGGTTCGAGCGGGGTCATGCCGGTGAACCAGAACAGGCCGTGCTGGAGCGGGTGGAGTACGTCGGTGAGGCGGCCGTGGATGCCCCGGTCCGAGAACGCCGTCTCGCGGGCGCCCAGCGTCACCGAGAGCAGGGCCCGGCGGCCGGCCAGGGCGCTGCCGTTGTCGTCGTACGGCGGCGGGACCTCCGGGCCGTAGCCGAAACCGCTGGTGAACACCCGGTCGATCCAGCCCTTCAGGATCGCCGGGGTCGAGAACCACCACATCGGGAACTGCAGGATCAGCGCGTCCGACCAGCGGATCTTCTCCTGTTCCGCGGCGATGTCCGGGGCGAGGCGGCCGCTCAGCGTGGCCTCTTCGGAGTCGCGCATCACGTGCAGGCGGCGATCCTCCTGGGACACGTGGTCCGGGAAGTCGTCGGCGTCGACCGTCGGCTTCCACTTCATCGCGTACAGGTCGGAGAGCCGTACCTCGTGGCCCGCGGCCCGCAGGTGGTCGACGGCGAAGGCGGTCAACGCCGCGTTCAGGGAACGGGGTTCGGGGTGGGCGCTGACGATCAGGATCCTCTTCATGTCGCCACGGTCTCCCGGCGGCCGAGGCGTAGCCAGAACCCTCTTCGACCGGTGGAACGCCAGTCCTGGTACTGCGAGGGCCACTCACCGCCGATGGCTCCACACCGCCCCGCATACTGGAAGTCATGGACGACGGGATCTACGACAGCCGACGTGCCCTCGGTGGATTTCTGCGCGCCCGTCGTGGGCGGGTCACCCCGGAGACGGTCGGTCCCGCCGGAGTGAGCAGGCGGCGTCGGGTGCGGGGGCTGCGGCGCGAGGAACTGGCCCAGCTCGCCGGGATCAGCGTGGACTACTACGTCCGTCTCGAACAGGGGCGGGCCACCCAGCCGTCCGTCGAGGTGCTCGACGCCCTGGCCCGTGCGCTCGGCCTCGACGCGGCGGAGCGGCGGCATCTGGACACCCTGGCCGCCGCGCGGCCCGACCCCGTGCCGAGGACCCGGATCGGGCCCGGGCTGCGGCGGGCGATCGACGCGATGGAGGGGCTGCCCGTCTTCGCCACCGACCACCGGCTCGACGTGGTCGCCTGGAACCGGCTCGGTGCCGCGCTGATGGGAGGCCTGGACGTGCCCGGCCGTCGCGACGCCAACAACGCCCGGTTCGTCTTCCTCGACCCCGCCGCCCGGGATCTGCACCCCGACTGGGCGGACCGGGCCGCCGAGGCCGTGGGGCAGCTGCGGGTCGCAATCGGGCGCCATCCCGACGACCGTGAGCTGACCGGTCTCATCGCCGAACTGGCCGACGTCAGCCCGGAGTTCCGGCGGATCTGGGACTCCGGCGAGGTCACCATGTGCGCGGCGGGACGCAAACGGCTCCGCCATCCCGTCGTCGGGCTGCTGGAGCTGGACTTCGAGACCCTGCACGTGCCGGCGGGGCCCGGGGAGCCCGGGCTGGTCCTGCATGTGTTCAGCGCGGCGGAGGACAGCCCGGAGGCCGCCGCCCTGCGAACACTGGCCTAGTCGGTCGCCGACGCCTCGCGGGTGCTGACCTGGCCGGCCGCCGGTCGCCGGTCGCCCGCCGAGAACTGACCCGGCCGATCACCAACGCCCCGCAGATGCTGCCCCGGCCCGTCGCCGATCGCCCTGCCGAGAACCGACCCGGCCGATCACCAACGCCCCACAGACGCTGACCCGGCCCGTCGCCGATCGCGCTGCCTAAAACCGACCCGACCGATCACCGACACCCCACAGACGCTGACCCGGCCCGCCGCCAGTCGCCCGCCGCGAACTGACCCGGCCGATCACCAACGCCCCACAGACGCTGACCCGGCTCGTCGCCAGTCGCCCGCCGCGAACCGGCCCGGCCGGTCGCCGACGCCCCGCGGGGGCTGGCCCGGTCGGTCGCCTTCGCCTGCGGGAACCAGCCCAGCCCGGTCAGTTGTTCCAGGTCTCGTCGTACGGGTCCTTGGGCGTCGCCACCGGGCGGGCCGAGGTGACCTTCAGATACGGGATGGGGCCGTTGTTGACCGGGTCCGTGGTGCGCTCGGGGGTGTAGCCGCCGGTGACCTCAAGCCAGGCGTCCGGTTGCAGCACCGGCGGTATCTTCCCGGTCAGCGCGATCTTGACCGGCTGGGCGTCCGCGGCACAGCAGTTGAGGGCCATGCGGACGAGGTAGGGGCGGCCGGACCTGTCCAGGGCGACGAAGCCGGTGACCTTGATCTCGCGTCCGCGCAGCTCACGGCCGTGGTCGTAGACCGCGCGGCCCGCGTAGTCGGCGACACCGAGGCGCAGCGGGCCGGTGGCGGGCAGGTCCTCGTAGCCGTACGCCTGCTGGAGGGCCGTGCCCGTGCGCATGGCGCTGTAGGAGCCGAGGGCGGGCGGGGCGACGAGGACCAGGGCGAGCAGGGGAAGGATCAGGAGCCAGGAGACCCGGGGCTCGGGGTGGTGGTGGTCGTCGTCGTGAGTGGTCCGGCGTTCGTACCAGAGCGTCGCCAGCGCCGCCGCGATCAGGACCGCGCCGGAGAGCAGGAGCAGCGGGCGCAGACCCGCCTTGACGTAGCGCAGGTAGAGGTCGGTGGAGCCCGCGTGCAGCAGGGTCGCGCCGAGCAGGAACATGACCGCCGACTGTGCGTGCCGGTTCACAGCAGCACCGCCCCCGTCAGCACCGCCACCAGGACGGCCAGGGCGAAGGTGGCGGGCGCGAAGCGGAGCGCGAAGCCGCGGCCGAAGGTGCCCGCCTGCATCGCGAACAGCTTGAGGTCGATCATCGGGCCGACCGTCAGGAACGCCAGCCGCGCGGTCAGCGAGAACTGCGACAGCGACGCCGCCACGAACGCGTCCGCCTCCGAGCAGATCGACAGCAGGACGGCGAGGACGGCGAGGGCCAGCACGGACACCACCGGGTTGCCGGCCGCCGTACGCAGCCACTGCTCCGGTACGACCGCCTTCAGCGTCGCCGCCGCCATCGCACCGACGACCAGGAATCCCCCGGCGTGCGTCACGTCGTGCCGTACCGAACCCCAGAACGCCGCGCCTCTGCCTTGGCCGTCGTAGGCGGCACGGGTCGGTGGGCGCAGCCAGTCCGCGCGGCCCAGGCGCAGCCACAGCCAGCCCATCGCGCAGGCGGTCAGCAGGCCCGCGACCAGACGGGCCAGCACCATCTCCGGGTTCCGCGGGAAGGCGACGGCCGTCGCCGTCAGCACGATCGGGTTGATCGCCGGGGCGGAGAGCAGGAAGGCCAGCGCGGCGGCCGGGGTGACGCCCCGTCGTACCAGCGCCCCGGCCACCGGCACCGACGCGCACTCGCAGCCCGGCAGCACCGCCCCCGCCACCCCGGCGACCGGCACCGCCAGCGCCGGGTTCTTCGGCAGCGCGCGGGCGAAGAACGCCGGCGGCACGAACACCGCGATCGCCGCCGACAGCAGTACGCCGAGCACGAGGAACGGCAGCGCCTGCACGGTGACCGCCACGAACACCGTCATCCAGCTCTGCATCACGGGGGCGGCCAGCGCGCCACGGATCGGGCCCTGGAGCAGCAGGACCAGAAGCAGGAGCATGGTGAGGAGGAGGGGGGAGTTCAGGTGGCGGGCCTGTTCATCACCCTTGGGCGGCGGGGGTGGCGTCGGTTCCGCCGCCGCGGGCGGGGCTTCTTCGGTGATCGCCACGGGCGAGGTACCTCCGGTGGTGCGCGCGGGCGCGGGTTTCACGTGGTTTCCCTCCCTTTCAGTACGGCGGTCCCGGCGCGGGTGTTCAGCGCGTTCCGATCACTTCTGGAACCACCCGTCTCATTGAGGCAGTCTTTTCCCTCGTGGCGAGCCTTCCGCAGCAGAGTCAGCAAGGTCAGCATGGTCAACAGAGTCGGCAGGGTGACACAGCCGCGCACATGGTGGTGTGCGGGGACGACGGGCTCGCCCACCGGCTGGCCGCCGAGTTGCGGGGTGTGTACGGGGAGCAGGTCACCCTCGTCGTACCGGCGGCCGAGCGGACCGTACGGCCGCCCGTGGTCGGGCGGGCCCGGGCCGCCTCGGCGGCGCTGCTGGACCGGGTGGTGAACGCCGCCGCCGGGCGGACCGGCGGGAGTGAACCCGTCGGTGGCGAACGGCTGGTGGAGGCCGCGGAGGCGACCGAGGCCGTGCTCGCCGACGCGGGTGTGGAGCGGGCCGCCGCGCTGGCGCTCGTGTACGACGACGACGAGACCAACATCCGTGCGGCGCTGACCGCCCGCCGGCTCAACCCTCGGCTGCGGCTCGTACTGCGGTTGTACAACCGGCGGTTGGGCCAGCACATCGAGGAACTCCTCGATCAGGCCGCGGCCTTGGCCGCAGGTGACGACAGCGGCGGTGGCTTCGATGCCTCGACGACCGTGCTGTCCGACGCCGATACCGCCGCACCGGCGCTGGTGGCCTCCGCTGTCGCCGGGACCAGCAAGGTCGTACAGACGGACGGGTTGTTGCTGCGGGCGGTGGAGCGGGTGCCGGGGCAGGGGGGTGGGGCGGGGCTTGCCACGTTGGCGCTCCTGTCCGGGACCGGTAATGGTGTCGGAGGCGGTGCCGGTGCCGATGGCGGTGTCGCCGGGGAGCAGGGGCCCGAGTTGCTGCCGGACGCGGTCGCGGTGCGGGACGCGGTGGGGCGCGG
This sequence comes from Streptomyces sp. NPDC051913, assembly GCF_044593635.1. Classification (NCBI taxonomy): domain Bacteria; kingdom Bacillati; phylum Actinomycetota; class Actinomycetes; order Kitasatosporales; family Streptomycetaceae; genus Streptomyces; species Streptomyces sp. NPDC051913. The sequence goes on from NZ_JBIUCI010000003.1 coordinate 201,959, forward strand.
CACCGTGGTGCTGGAGCAGGTGTCGTACGCGGGGCCGTCGTTGCCCGCGGGGCGGGGTGGGGTCGTGCCGCCGTTCGCCTCGTTGTTCTCGCGGCGGTTGCGGTGGTCGCTGGCCGGGCTGGTCGGGTGTGTCGCGGCGCTCGCCGTCGCGCTGTCCGTCGTGACGGGTGAGCATCCGCTGTTCGCGACGTACGAGACACTGCTCGATCTCTTCGCCATCAACGATCCCGCGCTCGGGGCGCCGATCGGGCGGCAGATCCTGCAACTCCTCGCCGGGTTGGTGGGGTTGCTGCTGCTGCCGGTGCTGCTGGCCGCGGTGCTGGAGGCGCTCGGGACCTTCCGGTCCGCGTCGGCGCTGCGGAAACCTCCTCGGGGGCTGGGTGGGCATGTGGTGCTCCTCGGGCTCGGAAAGATCGGTACGCGGGTGCTGACCCGGTTGCGGGAGCTGGACATTCCCGTGGTGTGTGTCGAGGCGGGGCCGGAGGCTCGGGGGCTGGCGACGGCTCGGCGGTTGCGGGTGCCGGTGGTGCTCGGGGATGTGACGCAGGAGGGGGTGCTGGAGGCCGCGAAGATCCATCGGGCGCATGCGTTGCTGGCGGTGACCAGTTCCGATACGACGAATCTTGAGGCCGCGTTGTACGCGCGGTCCGTGCGGCCCGATCTGCGGGTGGTGCTGCGGCTGTACGACGACGACTTCGCGACGGCGGTGTACCGGACGCTGCGGGCGGCGCATCCGCGGGCGTCGACGCGGAGTCGGAGTGTTTCTCATCTGGCCGCGCCCGCGTTCGCCGGGGCGATGATGGGGCGGCAGATTCTGGGGGCGATTCCGGTGGAGCGGCGGGTGTTGCTGTTCGCGGCGCTGGAGGTGGGCGGGCATCCGCAGTTGGAGGGGCGGACTGTGGGTGAGGCGTTTCGGGCGGGGGCGTGGCGGGTGCTGGCCTTGGACACGGCCCCCTCCGGTTCCGGGTCGTCGGAGCCGGCTGTGGAGGGGGCGTACGAGGAGGCGGCGGTGGCTTCGGGGCTGGTGTGGGATCTGCCGGACACGTATGTGCTGAAGGCGGCGGATCGGGTGGTGTTGGCGGCTACGCGGAGGGGGTTGGCGGAGTTGCTGGGGCGGCGGGGGGAGCGGGAGCGGGCGGGGGCGTAGGGGGGTGCGGGCTGCTGGGGCTGGGCGGGGGCGTGGTGGAGTGCGGTTCGCTGGGGCTGGGCTGGGGGCGTGGTCAAGGTGCGGTCCGCTGGGGCTGGGCGGGGGTGGGTTTTCGCTTGCCCGCGCTGGCGGGGTGCCGCTGCGCCCACCCGTGCCGCCCCAGCGGCACGACTGCCCGCAGCTACGTAGGCAGACTGGCCGCAGCTAGGCAGCCAGACTGGCCGATACCGCTGCCCGGGCGGGCACCGACCCTGCCGCGCGGCTGCCCGCAGCTAGGTAGGCGGACTGGCCGGTGCCGCTGCCTGGGCGGGCGCCGACCCCGCCGCACGACTGCCCGCAGCTACGTAGGCAGACTGGCCGCAGCTAGGCAGCCAGACTGGCCGATGCCGCTGCCTGGGCGGGCACCGACCCCGCCGCGCGGCTGCCCGCAGCTACGTAGGCGGACTGGCCGGTGCCGCTGCTTGGGTGGGCGCCGGCCCTGCCGGGTGGCTGGCCGCAGGTGCGGTGGATGTCTGTGGGCAGGGTGGATGGGCTGTGCCCGCGGCTATGCAGACGCGTTGTTGCCCAAGTGCCGCTCCGCGAAGTCCAGTTCCAACCTCACCTGTTTGATGCGCTCGTCCACCACCAGCGAACCGTGGCCCGCGTCGTAGCGGTACACCTCGTGGGTTGCGCCTCTTGTCTCCAGGCGCTTCACGTAGTTGTCGATCTGGCGGATCGGGCAGCGGGGGTCGTTGACACCGGCTGAGATGTAGACCGGGGACTTGACCTGGTCGACGTAGGTGAGGGGGGACGAGGCCTCGAAGCGGTCCGGGACTTCCTCCGGGGTGCCGCCCAGGAGGGTGCGGTCCATGGCCTTCAGGGCTTCCATCTCGTCGTGGTACGCCGTGACGTAGTCGGCGACCGGGACCGCGGCGATGCCGAGGGTCCAGGCGTCGGGCTGGGTGCCGAGGCCGAGGAGGGTGAGGTAGCCGCCCCAGGAACCGCCGGTGAGGACGAGACGGGTGGGGTCGGCGAGGCCGGACGTCACCGCCCATTCCCTGACCGCCGCGATGTCCTCCAGCTCGATGAGGCCCACCCGGTGCTTGAGGGCGTCCGTCCAGGCGCGGCCGTAGCCGGTCGAGCCGCGGTAGTTGACGCGGACCACCGCGTAGCCGTGGTCCACCCAGGCCGCCGGGCCCGCCGCGAAGGCGTCGCTGTCGTGCCAGGTCGGGCCGCCGTGGATGTCGAAGACCGTGGGCAGGGGGCCGGTCGCGCCGGCCGGCCTCTGGACCAGGGCGTGGATGCGGCCGCCGGGGCCCTCCACCCACACGTCCTCCACCGGCACCGAGCCCGGGGACTTCATGCCGGGCGGGTCGAGGACGACCGCACCGGAGGTGGAGCGGACCGTCGAGGGCTCGGCCGCCGAAGACCAGAGGTACTCCACGCTGCCGTCGGGGCGGGCCGTGGCCCCGGAGACCGAGCCCGCGGGGGTGGGGATCTTCACCAGGTCGCGGCTCGCCAGGTCGTAGCGGAACAGCTCGCTGCGGGCCTCGAAGCTGTGGGCGATGAGCAGACCCGTGCCGTCCGGGAACCACTCGGCGCTGACGTCACCCGGCAGGTCGAGCGCCAGGTCCGTCTCCTCCCCCGACGTCACGTCCCACACCAGCGGCTCCCAACGCCCCCGGCGCTGATGCCCGATGAGCAGGCGGCTGTCCCCGTCGACCGGCGCGAAGCCGAGGACCTCCAGACCCAGTTCCTCGGTACCGCCCTTGGTGTCGTCCAGTTCGGCGACCGGCGTGCCGTCGAGGCGGACCACGCGCAGCGCCGAGTGCATCGCGTCGCCGTGCTCGGTGTGCTCCAGGGCGATCAGCGAGCCGTCGTGGGAGAGGTCGCCGACACCCGCGGACTCGCGGTGCCGGTAGATCTCCACCGGCGGCTCCGCCGGTGACGCGCCGGTGCGGGCGACATGGATCGTCGTACCGTCCTCGTCGGTCGAGCGGCCCACCACCGCCGTACGGCCGTCGCGACCGAGAGCCAGGCCCGCGGGGTAGGAGGCGTCAAGGCCCGGCGCGGCCGGTTCGTCCGCGCCGCCCGTGAAGGGCTGGCGGCGCCAGACGCCGAACTCGTCGCCGTCCTTGTCGTCGAACCACCAGATCCACGCGCCGTCCGGGGTGAGCACGCCGTCCGTCGTGCCGTTCGGCCGGTCGGTGACCTGGCGTTGGGCGCCGGTGGCGCGGTCCCAGGCGTACAGCTCGTACGTCCCTGTCGCGTTCGACACGAACAGGGAGCGGTCCGGGGCGTCCTCCGCCCAGTCCGGCAGGGAGACCCGGGGCGCCCGGAACCGCTTCTCCCACTCCGGCATCGTCTGCCGCCGGTCGCTCTGCTCGTTCTGCTCGGGCGCCGCGGACCCGTTGCTCTCAGTCATGGGCCCATACTGCCCGCCCGCACAGACAAATCACTGGCGGGGTCCTCAGCCTGTGGACAACTTCGCGGCCCTGCGCGGCACCGGGCCCGCCGCTGCGGGCGGGCGACAGCTGACGCGGGCCGGGGCGATTGTCAGTGGCCGGGTGCAGACTCGTCCGCATGACCGAGCTGCGCAAGACAGTCGAGACCTTCTGGGCCTGTGCGGAGGCGCGGGACTGGGAGACGTTCGCGGGGACGCTGGCCGCGGACGTGGTGTACACGCTGCCGCAGACGCGGGAGCGGGTCAGCGGGCGCGAGCGGTACGTGCGCTTCAACCGGGAGTACCCGGGCGACTGGCATCTGCGGATCGAGCGGATCGTCGCCGAGCCGGAGCAGGTGGTCACCTGGGTGCACTTCACGGTGGGGCTGGAGGAGATGTACGGCATCTCGTTCTTCACGGGGGACGGGGACGGGCGGATAGCCGCGGTCACCGACTTCTGGCCGGAACCGTACGAGCCTCCGGCCGGGCGGGATCATCTCACCGAGCGGTACTGACGGTGCCCACCCCGCGGGTGGGCGCTTGTGGGCTGCCCCGTACCGTTGGGGTGTGTACCGGTTTCTGCTGACGCCCCGTTGGTGGGGGATCAACGTCTTCGTGCTGCTCGCCATTCCCTTCTGTGTGTTCATGGGGTCCTGGCAGCTGAGCCGCTTCGAGGAGCGGATGCAGAGCCACGACCAGGCGACCGCGCAGGCCGCGTCCAACAAGCGGCAGGCCGCGGCCCCGCTGGCCGAGCTGCTGCCCGTGGACCAGGAGACGTCCGGGCGGCAGGCCACCGTGAGCGGGCGGTACGGCACGCAGTTGCTGGTGCCGGGACGGGAGCTGGACGGCAAGCGCGGGTTCTATGTGCTGACGCTGCTGCGCACCGACGGAGGCAAGGCGCTGCCGGTGGTGCGGGGCTGGCTGCCCGGGAACGCCGATCCGGCGAAGGCACCGGCCGCCCCGAAGGGCGAGGTGACCGTCACGGGGCCCTTGCAGGCGTCGGAGCAGCCCGGGGAGAACGGGGTCAGTGCGCAGGGCGGGCTGCCCGCGGGGCAGACCTCGGCGATCAGTGCGGCCTCGCTGGTGAACCTGGTGTCGTACGACCTGTACGACGCGTGGGTCACCCTGGACAAGGCCGATCCGGGGATGAAGACGGTGCCCGCGAGCGCGCCGGCCGACAGCGGGCTGAACCTGAAGGCGTTCCAGAACCTGGGTTACACCGGCGAGTGGTTCGTGTTCGCCGGGTTCGTGGTCTTCATGTGGTTCCGGCTGCTGCGGCGCGAGGTGGAGTTCCTCCGGGACGCGGAGCTGGGTCTTGTGCCCGAGGAGAGCGAGCAGCGAGCGGCTGTTTGACGCCGGTCGGCAGCGCACAGCGCTCCGAACAGCGTCAAAAGCCCCCTCGGGCGTCCTACGACGCCGCCAGCACGCCCGTCCAGTAGATCGTCCCCGCGCACGCGTTGCTCACCGTCGTGGTGGCCGACGCGACGCCGCCCTCGGCGGAGTTGGTGACCGTGACGCTGCCGTCGGCCGTGCCGCCGTCCTCCGTGACGAGCTGGGTGGTCGTGCCCGTGTCGCCGCCGGTGGAGGTGCCCTCCGTGGTGGTGCCGGTGTCGCCGCTCGGGGTCGGGTCGGGGGACGGGTCCGGGTCGCCGCTGTCGACGGGGCAGGTCTCCGAGGGGACCCAGGCGAACTGGACGTCGTAGGAGGCGCCCGGCTGGAGGACCAGGGAGGCGAGTTCCGTGGACGGGTCGGGGAGCGAGGCCGCGGCGTCACCGGCGACATGCCGGACCTGGCCGACCTTCGCGGAGTCCGCCGCGCCCGCCACCGCGAAGCTGATCGAGCCGGGGCCCGCGACCGTGCAGGCGGCCGTGGAGGTGTTGGTGTAGCGGAAGGTGCCGTAGACCGCGCCGGCGGTGTCGGCGGCGCCGGAGCTGGCGGTCGCCGAACCGAGGTCGGCGGCGGTGCAGACGGGGACGCCGACCGTACTGGTCGCGGACGGGTCGGTGGCGCCCGCGGAGCCGCCGCCGGCGCTGGAGCCCTTGCCCTCCGCGTCGCCCTTGTGGTCGCCCTTGTCCTTGTCCTCGACCTTGCCGGAGCTGCCCCCGGAGGTGGACTCGCCGCCGTCGGGACCCTTGCCCTGGCTCGCGCCGCCCTGGGCCTGCGAGTAGTGGCCCGCGTTCAGCGGGTCGGCGTCGGAGCCGGTCGCGCCGGAGACGTGCAACAGGGCCGGGACGGCGGTGCCGATGAAGAGCGCCGCGGCGGCCATGCCCACCAGGGCCTGCCGCTTGCGGGCCCGGCGGGCCGGTACCGCGTGCCGCAGGTGGTCCAGTGTGCCGTCGCGCGGCTCGATCTCCTGGACCGCCTGGTGCAGCATGCGGCGCAGTGCCAGCTCGTCCGAGTCGAGCCCGCTGCCGGGGCTCTGGTCGTCGAGGCCGTGGTTCACAGTTCCGTTCCCAGCGTGTGATTGCTTCGGGGTGTCCTGCCCGTCCCCGCCCGGCTCGTGCCAGTCGAAGGGCTGGTGCAGGTGGCGCCGCCCGTCCCGGCCCGCGTCCTGGTCCCCGCTCATGCCGGTGCCTCCATGGCGACGCGGAGCGCGGCGATGCCGCGGGAGCCGTACGCCTTCACCGAGCCCAGGGATATCCCGAGCGTCTCGGCGACCTGTGCCTCGGTCATGTCCGCGAAGTAGCGCAGGACGAGAACCTCGCGCTGGCGGCGCTGGAGTCCCTTCATCGCCTTGATGAGGGAGTCGCGCTCCAACTGGTCGTACGCCCCCTCCTCGGCGCTCGCCATGTCCGGCATCGGCTTGGACAGCAGCTTCAGTCCGAGGATGCGGCGGCGCAGGGCCGAGCGGGAGAGGTTGACGACGGTCTGGCGCAGATACGCGAGCGTCTTGTCGCGGTCACGGACGCGCTTGCGCGCGGAGTGGACGCGGATGAAGGCCTCCTGGACGACGTCCTCGCAGGAGGCGGTGTCGTCGAGGAGGAGGGCGGCGAGACGCAGCAGGGAGCTGTAGTGCGCCCGGTAGGTCTCGGTGAGGTGGTCGACGGTCGTACCGGCCGCCGTCACATCCTCGGCGCCGTCACGCTGGTTCGGTATGCGGGCGGGCCGCGCTGCGGGCATGGGCGCGATCACCGGCATGCCGCCGGGCGCGCCGGGCATGCGGGGTCGTAGGGCCGCGGGGCGGGGCCGAAGGGCCGTACCGCCACGTGCCGCGCTGAAGTCGAGTACCTCTGCCACGCCTGTTGGACACCGTGACCCCCGTGAGGGTTGTACGTGCCTCGCGTCACTTTTGCGTCGGTCGGCGCGACGCCCTGGGATCCAGCCCCCCGTCTTGTGTCAGGCAGCACTACTGACCGTGCGTCAAGCGCCCTCATGCCTACCCGCTCTTCCCCTATGTCCTGAATGGTTCGGGGCGTCCCCACGCCCCTTGCAGCATCCGCGCGCCCCCTGAAGGGCGTTCGCAAAGACGCTCCCCGCCCTTCGCGTGGTTGCGGAGAGCGGGGAGGAAAATCTTCGGACGACAACGACGTCCACAGCAAGTGGTCCGGACCATCGACCGGCTCACACTTGGTTCACAGATCTTACAAACCCGTCGAGCTCAGCCGCTCTTGAATTCGCCCGCGACCAGCTCGGCGATCTGCGCGGTGTTCAGCGCCGCCCCCTTGCGGAGGTTGTCGCCGCACACGAAGAGTTCGAGGGCGGTCGGGTCGTCGAGGGCCCGGCGCACCCGTCCCACCCAGGTGGGGTCGGTGCCGACGACGTCGGCGGGCGTCGGGAACTCCCCGGCCGCCGGGTTGTCGAACAGCACCACACCCGGCGCGGTGGCGATGATCTCGCGCGCCTTGGCCACGGTGACCTCGCCCTCGAAGCGGGCGTGCACGGTCAGCGAGTGGGTGGTGACCACCGGAACCCGGACGCAGGTGACGGCGACGGGCAGTTCGGGCAGGCCGAGGATCTTGCGGGTCTCGTCCCGCACCTTCATCTCCTCCGACGACCAGCCGTCCTCCCGCAGGGACCCGGCCCACGGCACGACGTTCAGCGCGACGGGCTCCGGGAACGGCCCGGTGTTGTCGCCGACGGCCCGCCGTACGTCCCCGGGGTGCGTCCCCAGTTCCGTACCGGCGACCAGCGCGAGCTGCTGGCGCAGCGTCTCGACCCCGGCCCGGCCGGCCCCGCTCACCGCCTGGTACGAGGACACGACCAGCTCGCGCAGCCCGAACTCGGCGTGCAGCGCGCCCAGGGCGACGATCATCGACAGGGTCGTGCAGTTGGGGTTGGCGATGATGCCGCGCGGTCGCACCCGGGCGGTGTGCGGGTTGACCTCGGGGACGACGAGGGGCACCTCCGGGTCCATCCGGAAGGCGCCCGAGTTGTCCACGACGATCGCGCCGCGCGCCGCGGCGACCGGCGCCCACTGCGCGGAGACCTCGTCGGGTACGTCGAACATGGCGACGTCGACCCCGTCGAAGGCCTCCTCGGTCAGGGCCACCACCTCGACCTCCTCGCCGCGCACGGCCAGCTTGCGGCCGGCCGAGCGCGGGGAGGCGATCAGGCGGATCTCGCCCCAGATGTCCGCGTGCTGGGACAGGATCTGGAGCATGACGGTGCCGACTGCTCCGGTCGCCCCCACGACCGCGAGCGTCGGCCGCGCCGATCCTGTCCCGGCCATCAGCGTCCCGTGCCTCCGTAGACGACGGCCTCGTCGCTGTCGGAGTCGAGCCCGAAGGCGGTGTGCACGGCGCGGACGGCCTCGTTGACGTCGTCGGCGCGGGTGACGACCGAGATACGGATCTCGGAGGTCGAGATCAGCTCGATGTTCACACCCGCCTCGGAGAGCGCCTCGAAGAAGGTCGCGGTCACGCCCGGGTTGGTCTTCATACCGGCGCCGACCAGGGAGATCTTGCCGATCTGGTCGTCGTAGCGCAGCGACTCGAAGCCGATGCCGTCCTTGTGCTTCTCCAGGGCGTCGATGGCCTTGCGACCCTCGGCCTTGGGGAGCGTGAAGGAGATGTCCGTCAGACCGGTGGAGGCGGCGGACACGTTCTGCACGATCATGTCGATGTTGATCTCGGCGTCGGAGATCGCCCGGAAGATCGTGGCGGCCTCGCCCGGCTTGTCCGGCACGCCGACGACCGTCACCTTGGCCTCGGAGGTGTCGTGCGCGACACCGGAGATGATGGCCTGCTCCACGGGCTTGTCCCCTTGCTTGATCGGCTCACTGCTGACCCACGTGCCCTGAAGCCCGCTGAAGCTGGAGCGGACGTGGATCGGGATGTTGTAGCGGCGGGCGTACTCCACACAGCGGTGGAGCAGCACCTTGGAACCGGAGGCCGCGAGCTCCAGCATGTCCTCGAAGGCGATCCAGTCGATCTTCTTCGCCTTCTTCACCACGCGCGGGTCGGCGGTGAACACGCCGTCCACGTCGGTGTAGATCTCGCACACCTCGGCGTCGAGGGCGGCGGCGAGGGCGACGGCGGTGGTGTCGGAGCCACCACGACCCAGGGTCGTGATGTCCTTCTTGTCCTGGCTGACGCCCTGGAAGCCCGCGACGATGGCGATGTTGCCCCGGTCGAGGGACTCCCGGATGCGGCCGGGCGTGACGTCGATGATCCGCGCTTTGTTGTGGACCGAGTCGGTGATGACACCTGCCTGGCTACCGGTGAACGACTGGGCCTCGTGGCCCAGGTTTTTGATCGCCATGGCCAGCAGGGCCATGGAGATACGCTCTCCGGCGGTCAGCAGCATGTCGAACTCACGCCCGGCAGGCATCGGGGATACCTGCTCGGCGAGATCGATCAGCTCGTCCGTCGTGTCGCCCATCGCGGAAACGACGACGACCACCTGGTGGCCGTTCTTCTTCGCTTCCACGATCCGCTTGGCGACGCGCTTGATGCCCTCGGCATCGGCTACGGAGGAGCCTCCGTACTTCTGCACGACAAGGCCCACGTGCGCTCCTCGCTCAGTCAGTCTCTATCCGCACATACGCATATGTACTGCGGTCGGCTCAGTCTATCGAGCGTCCGAAATCGACCTTCGTGAAACCACATGGTGAGACCCGGACGCCCAGCACGACCCTGCCCATCCCCACGATGAACACTCGGCAAAGTGGGCCAGGTCACCCGTTGACGCTCTCCGTAGTCGAACGCTAACTTCGCGTCGTCGTCGCCACACCAGGAGCACTCGGCTCCCCCGGGACTAGCGACGCGCGAAGGACTCCCTTCCCTTGACGACTGCGACCGTCTCAGAGATCCAGCACGTCACCCCCGCCGGCCTCTTCGAGGTCCGCCCCTTCACCGCGCACTGCGAGGTCATCCGGGCGGCCGGCGACCACGCCGTGATCGGGGTCTCCCCCGGCAACAGCTACTTCTCCGCCCGCCGGGTCCTGGACCTGGCCCGCTGGGCACTGGCCCACTTCGAGCGGGCCGACTTCGTCTACACGGACCTGCACGTGGCCGAGATGTACGAGGCCTCCGGCTATCCGGCCGACGAAGCGCGCCGCAAGGCGGTGAAGAATCTGCGCGGGGTGCGCGCGAAGGTGCAGGCCGCCGTCCGGGCGGCGGACCCCGGCGGGACCCGCCTCCTCGCCCATGCCATGTCGGACCTGCGGACCGTCCCCGCCTACCGAGACCTGCACGCCCACCTCACCGCCCGCCTCACCACCGACGACGAGTTCCGCACGACCTGCGAACAGCTCGTCGGCACCTTCCTCGCCGGCAGGTCGACGGACGTGACCGAGGCGCAGCGCCAGGTCTGCATGGCGTACGTCTGCGCCGAGGCCCCGCTCTTCCTGGACACCCCGGCGATCCTGGGCGTCCCGTCCTCCCTGAACTGCTACCACCAGCTCCTGCCGATGGCCGAGCTGCTGTACGCCCCCGGCGCCGGCCTGCGCGCCTCGCGCAACCAGGGCCACGCGATCGTGACGCCCGCCGAGGAGGTGCGTGTTGTCCGCTGACACCCTCATCGACTTCCCGTTCTCCTGGCGCGGCGACCGACTCCCGGCCGAGGTCGAGGAGTTGCGGTGCAACTCCCCCGTACGCCGGGTCCGCACCATCGCGGGCGACGAGGCCTGGCTCGTCTCCTCCCACGCCCTGTGCAAGCAGGTCCTCGAAGACCCCCGCTTCAGTCTCAAGGAGACCTCGGCGCCGGGCGTGCCCCGGCAGTACGCGCTGACGATCCCGCCCGAGGTCGTCAACAACATGGGGAACATCACGGGCGCCGGGTTGCGCAAGGCCGTACTGAAGGCCCTGAATCCGAAGTCGCCGGGGCTGGCGGACTGGATGCGGGGGTACGCCGGTGAGCTCGTCGACGGTCTGGTCCGCGAGGGCGCTCCGGTGGATCTGCGGGGCGGTTTCGCCGACCCGTACTCGGCCGGCATGCACTGCCGCATCCTCGGCGTCCCGCGGGCGGACGCGCCGCGGCTGATGCGGAGCCTGGACCTCGCGTTCATGAACTCGGCGTGCCCGGTGGCCGGGGCCCGGCTCAACTGGGACCGGGACATCGCGTACATGACCGAGCGGCTGGACGACCCGGCGACGACCGGTCTGATGGCCGAGCTGGCCGCCCTGCGCGCCGACCCCGACTACGCGCATCTCACCGACGGGATGCTCGCGACCGTCGGCGTCACGATGTTCGGCGCGGGGGTCGTCTCCACCGCCGGGTTCCTGACCATGGCCCTGGTCTCGCTGCTCCAGCACCGGGAGCTGCGGGCCGAGCTGGTCGCCGACCCCGGGCGGATCCCGGCGGCGGTGGAGGAGCTGCTGCGGATCAACCTGTCGATCGGGGACGGACTGCCGCGGCTGGCGCTGGCGGACGTACGACTGGGGGAGGTCCAGGTCAGGGCGGGCGAGCTGGTCCTCGTCCTCGTCGAGGGCGCGAACTTCGACCCGGCCGCCTTCCCCGACCCGCACCTCGTCGACCTCGCCCGCCCCAACAGCGCCGCGCATCTGTCCTTCGGCGGCGGCCGGCACTACTGCCCGGCGACCGCCCTCGCCCGGCGGCACGCCGAGATCGCCCTGGAGGCGCTGCTGGAGCGGATGCCGAGATTCCGCCTCGCGGTGCCGATCGAGCAGCTGGTGTGGCGCACGGGCTTCATGAAACGCCTCCCGGAGCGTCTGCCGGTCATGTGGTGACCACGCGCTGAGGGCCTCGGTGACCGGCCGTCTTTAAACTTCAAGCACTATGGTTCGCCTGTGCGCGTACTGCTGGTGGAAGACGATGAACCGGTCGCCGAGTCCCTGCGGCGAGGACTGCTGCGTTACGGCTTCGAGGTGGCCTGGGTCACCACGGGCGGCGCCGCCCTGAGGCACGACGAGCCCTACGACGTCGTACTCCTCGATCTCGGTCTGCCCGACACCGACGGCCTCGACGTGTGCAAGGCGCTGCGCGAGCGCGGCAACATGCCGATCATCGTGATCAGCGCGCGCAGCGACGAGACGGACCGGGTGGTCGGCCTTGAGCTCGGCGCGGACGACTACGTCTCCAAGCCGTTCGGGGTACGGGAGGTCATCGCGCGGATAAGGGCGGTGATGCGGCGCGCCCAGCCGAAGACGGGCGTCGCGGCCGGCCCCGACCGGTACGGCGACCGTCTCACCGTCGACCGCAAGGCGGCGCGGGTCCGGCTGGACGGCGAGGAGGTGGCCCTCGCGCCCAAGGAGTACGACCTGCTGGCCTTCCTCACCGAGGAGCCGGGCGCGCTGATGTCGCGCGAGCAGATCATGGAAGCGGTCTGGGACGCGAACTGGTTCGGCCCGACGAAGACGCTGGATGTGCATGTGGCGGCGCTGCGGCGGAAGTTGGCGGGCGCGATCACCATCGAGGCGGTGCGGGGGGTCGGTTTCCGCCTGGAGATCGTCAAGGACGACGGGGCTGACGGGACGTCATGAACCGTCAGCTCATCCGGAGTTACATTCTTCTCGTCGCGGTGGCGATCCTGCTGTTCACGGTTCCGGTGGCGTTCACGCTCACGAGCCAACTGCGGGGCGACACCAAGCAGTCCGTCCTGCGCGAGGCGAACACCATGGCGCTGTTGCTGGGCAACGGCGACCGCACCTCGTGCGAGGCACTCAACGAGGTGGCCCAGGCCTACGACGAGAAGACCCCCGGCACCGTCGAGGTGACGCCGACCAGCGACTGCGTCCCCGACCTGCCCGCGCCGTCCTCGGACACGGCGCTGGACCGGGCCGTCCACGAGAACGCGGCGACGACCGACTGGGGTTCCGACTTCGTCTGGGGCAAGCATCTGACGGTCACCGTCCCGGCCGAAGGCGAAGCCGCCGTACGGATCGTCTACTCGACCTCGGACATGACGACCAGGCTGTGGCAGATCTGGGGCTTCCGGGCCGGGCTGGCGGTGCTGGTGCTGGCCGCCGCGGCGGCGATCGGCGCGTACGCCGCCCGCCGGATCACCGCCCCCTTCCGTGAACTCAACGCCATGGCCAGCAAGTTCAGCGACGGCGACCTCACCGCGCGCTCGCCGGTGACCGGCCCGCCGGAGACCCAGACGCTGGCCCGCACCCTGAACCAGGGCGCGGAACGCCTGGACACCCTGGTCGCCTCACAGCGCATCTTCGTGGCGGACGCCTCACACCAACTCCGCACTCCCCTCACGGCGTTGCGCCTCTCCCTGGACAACATCGCGGACGGTGTGGACGACGAGTTCGTGCGGGAGGACGTGGAGCAGGCGACGGCGGAGGTGGTCCGGATGAGCCGCCTGGTGAACGGACTGCTGGTGCTGGCGCGGGCGGAAGCGAAGGTGACGGCCGCGGAGCCGCTCTCGTTGCGGGACATCGTCGAGGAGCGGCTGGCGGTGTGGAGACCGGCCGCCGACGAGCGCGGAGTCACCATCGCGCTTGGGGGGAGTAGTGCCGACGGCCGGCCGTCTGTGCTGGCCAGCCCCGGTCATCTGGACCAGGTGCTGGACAACGTGCTCTCGAACGCCCTGGAGGTGTCACCGGACGGCCGCACGATCACGGTCTCCTACGAGACGCGGGGCGACGAGGTCCTGCTGTCCGTCCTCGACCAAGGTCCCGGCATGTCCGACGCGGAGAAGTCCCGCGCCTTCGACCGGTTCTGGCGTGGCCAGGGTCTGACCGGGCGCTCCGGGTCCGGGCTGGGCCTCGCCGTCGTCAAACAGCTGGTGACCGACGACGGCGGGACCGTGACCCTGGCGGATGCGCCCGGGGGTGGGCTGGCGGTGCGGATCAGCCTTCGGGCATCGCCGAGGAGTGGTGGTTGACGATCTTCCACTCGCCGTTCCGCTTCTCGTACTCGTAGGTGTAGCGGGCCTCGACGACGCGCTTGGCGCCGGTGTCGGGGTCGGTGAGCGTGAACTCGTAGACGCCGGCGTCGAGGGCGGAGTTCTTGTCGAGGACGTTGATGTGCGTCTCGATCTTCTTGCCGACCGGCTTGTTCTGGAGGAAGTGCTCGAAGTAGTCGACGATGCCGGCGCGGTCGGTACGAACCTTGTTGGAGACGGTCGGCAGCAGCACCGCGTCCTTGGCGTACCGGTCGGCGACGGTCTCGGCGTCGCCGGTGCGCAGGGCGGCGTTCCAGCCGTCGAAGAGGGCGGCGATCTCGGCCTTGGCAGGCTTCTTGCCCTGCTTCGCCTTCTCCGGCCCGGCGACACCGACGCCGGCGGCGAAGGTGCCGACGGCGACGAGGGCACCGGCGGTGACGATGGCTGCACGCTTGGTTATCGGGCGAGGGGTCATCTCATCTCCAGTGCGGGCGAGTTGCTTCGGGGGTTGCTTCCGGTTGCGGTTGCGTTTCCGCCCTTTCGGAAGTGACTCCAGACTCGCGTGGCGCTGGTTAGGGGTGGTGCAGGTGAGATGCAGGGGAGGGACAAGAAGCGGACAAGGTACGGAGGGTGATCACCCGGGCGCTTCAGGTGAGGAGGTCAGACGGGCGTAGTACGCACGAAGCTCTTCGAGATGCGGGGTCTCACCGAGCAGTCGCTCCCAGTCGCCGATGAGCTGGACGACCAGCTCGCGGGCACGGTCGGAGGCGCCGACCGTACGCCACAGGAACGTGGCGAACGCCCGGCGGGTGTTGAGCGTTGCCCGGCTCGTCTCACCGTAGATGCGCTCCCTACGCGCGATGCACCGCTCGAAGTCGGCCGTGGCCTCCTCGATGTCCCCCGCGGCTGCGCGGGCCCAGATGAGCTCCCAGTGGACCTGGTCGTAGAACCTGTTGCCCTCCCCCCGGGTCGCCTCCATCCTGGCCAGCCACCGCTCGATCGTGGCGGCGGCTTCGGTCGCAGCGGCGCCTTCGCCCTCCTCGACGCTGTACCTCAGCGCCTTGGCCCACACCGCCCACACGTCGAGAGCGACGTCGTGGTCGCTCCCCAGGACCCGTTCGGCTCGCGTCGCGTTCTTCTTCGCCAGCTTCAGCGCTTCCCGCAACCGACCGGCATCCAGCAGAACTTGGGCCAGGACCGCCCGGGTCTCGAATGTCTCCGGGTCCATCGCGCCGAACACCCGCACCTGGTCAGCCAGATGCCGCTCCAGTAGCTCGGTCGCGCGGGCGTGGTCATCGACGTACCAATACGCCTCGGCCCGATTCCGGCGCAGAGCGAAGGTGACCTCGTCGCGGGGCCCGAAGGCACGCTCCGCCGCCGTCACCGCCCGCTCGTGCAGTTCCATCATGCGGCTACGCCCATACTCCTCCGAGGACTTGAGTCCGCCCATGTTGAACAGCCAGGCCTCGGACTCGCCGTCGGTCTCCGGGTCGGTGTGCCCGGCGAACGCCTCCAAATGCGTGAGCCACCGCACGTCCGCGTCGATGCCACGGAAGGTGTCACTGTTGTCGAGCAGCACGCGTGCGGCCTCATGCCCCGCGCCGCTCTCCGCCCGAGCCACCGCCTGCACCAGCCGGTGCACCGAGATGGTGTCGCCGTCGTGCACCTTGACCAGACTGTGCGCAGCCAACCGCCGCACGGCCTCCGTGACCTCCACCGGAGTCCCCATCGCCTCCAGATAGGCCCGCGGAATCCCCTCCGGCGCCCACCACCCCACAACCCCCAGGATCCGCCCCGCCAACGGCGTATCGGCCAGCCGGTCCAAGGAGACCCGCCACACCCGCGCCACCGTACGGGCCCGATCGGTCCCCTCGGCCGACTGCGCGAACACCGACTCGGGATAGGCGGCCAGCAGTTCCAGGTACCGCCCCGCCGAGATCCCCGCCTCCGCGCAGTACGCCGCCGCCTGCTCGACGGCGAGCGGCAGATACCCCAACTCCCGGCACAAGGCGTCTACTTCCTCCCCCGGCCCGTCGATCCGCTCGAACAACTCGGCCGCCTCCGCCGGGGCCAGCACGTCCAGCGACAGCGGCCGCGCCAGCTGATGCCACCCACTGGCCCGCCGCGTAGTGATCAGGAACCGTCCACCCGTGGCCCGCCCCAACAACGGCCGCACATCCGCCGGATCGGACACGTTGTCCAGCACCAGCAGCCACCCCTCATGCCCCGCCAGCCACTGCACGGCCCGCTCACGCAGCGCCTCCCGGGACAGCACGTCCCGCAGCGCGGGCTGTAACGCGACCGCCAACTCGGCGAGCCCGGCGTCGAGATCGGCCACCGTCTCCGCGGTGATCCACCAGACCGGGTTGTACGACCCCACCCGCCCCGCCGCCCAACGCGCCGCCAGCGTCGACTTGCCGATGCCGCCGAGCCCGTGGACGGCCTGTACGACCACGCCGTTGGCATCCCTGAACGCATCGTCGAGCAGAGCGAGTTCGCGTTCACGACCGACGAACAGCGAGGTCCGATCGGGCAGGTTCACCAGCCCCTCCGGTGCCGAGGAGGGCAGCGCGAACGCCTCCGCCGGGAAGGACTTCTCGGCGTACATCGCGATCGAGCCGTCCCCGGTGAGCGCCTGCCGTATCCCGTGCCCGGCCGCGATCGACCGCCGCCCCGCCGCCTCGGCCCTCGACTCCCCCGTCATACGGTCATCATGGCGCCCGCGAACACGCAGACGCACCACGTTCCGGGCGAAGGAGACCGAACCATGACAGGCGGATGGCAGGGCGACGTACTACTGGGAGGCATCGTCCTGCTCGGCTCCTCCGTCCAGTGGCTCACCGGCATGGGCTTCGCCCTGGTCGCCGTACCCGCCCTGATCCTGCTGCTCGGGCCGGCGCAGGGGGTGGTGCTGGCCAACTGCGCCTCGGGGGTGATCTGTGTCGTGGGGCTGATGGACGGGTGGCGGCGGGTACGGCTCGCGGCGATGGTGCCGTTGTGTGTGGCGGCGGCCTGCACGGTGCCTGCCGGGGCCTGGATGACCCGCCAACTCCCCGAACCTGTGCTCCTGTTGGTCATGGGAGGGCTGGTGACCGTCGCCGTCCTGCTGGTCATGCGCGGCGCCCGCCTCCCCGCCCTGCGCGGCACGAAAGGGGCCGTGGCCGCCGGGGCGGCGGGCGGGTTCATGAACTCCGCGGCGGGGGTGGGCGGCCCGCCGATATCCCTGTATGCCCTCAACGCGGGTTGGACGGTACGGGAGTTCGTGCCGAACGCCATGTTCTACGGCGTCGTCGTCAACGCGTTCTCCGTGGCGGCGAACGGGGTGCCCGAGCTGAGCGCGCCGAGGTGGCTCACGGTGGTCGCGGCGATGGGGGCGGGCGGGGTCATCGGCAGGGGCCTCGCTTCCCGCATTCCGGAGAAGCGGGCCCGCTTGCTCGTGCTGCTGCTGGCCCTGACGGGCGGGGTCACGGCGCTGGGCAAGGGGTTGTGGGGGCTGTGATCAGTCGGCGAACTCCTTGAGGGGCTCGGTGTCGAGGGTGATGTTCACCGGGGCGGGGAGCTTGACGGTGGCTCCGAAGGGTTTGTTCAGCTGCCGGCGGTAGCGGCCGTCCTCTGGCTCGGTGAATACGGTCACGGTGCAGTCGTCCCGGTCGATGAGGAGGTAGACCGGGACACCGGCGGCGGCATAGCCATCGGGCTTCTCGACGCGCAGGTACGGGTCCGTTTCGGGGTCGCGTGCCGTGACCTCGACCGTCATCAAGACCCCTGCCGGATCGCTCCACTCACCGTGTCCGACGAAGTGCCGTGCCGGTGCGAGTACACCGTCGGCCGGCACGCGCCCTCCGCCATCGGCCTCCGTCCGCAGGCCTCGGTACGGGTAGAGCCATGGGCCGCTCGACTGCCCCGCCCACCGTCGTTGCAGCCAGGCGAGGATCTCGCTCCGATTCCCGTCCGGTCCGGGCTTCACCGTGAGACGGCCTCCGATGAACTCCAGCGCTCGGTGACGTCGATGACCTCGGCGGCGCCTGGCAGGCCGCCGCCGTTGCGCGGGGTGGGGAGGAACGTGTCACGTTGTGGGGCGCAGCGTACTCGCCGCGCCCCACAACGTACGGAAAAAGCCGGTTACTTCGCCGGCCGTACCCCCAGCGGCTCGCCGATCTCCTCCGCCATCACCCGGCCCGCCTCGAATTCCAGCGTCTCGTCGCCCATGCTCTGGTCGGTGTCGAGGCCGTCGAGTTCTTCGAGGGGCTGGTTCAGGCGGACGTGGGCCAGCACGGAATGCAACGCCCTGAGCGTCGCGGACGCCGTCGTGCCCCAGTTGGAGAAGTAGGAGAACTGCCACCACCACAGGGCCTCCGTGGTGCGGCCCGCGCGGTAGTGGGCCATGCCGTGGCGGAGGTCGGTGATGACGTCCGTGAGGTCGTCGGAGATCCGGGCCGGGACCGGGGACTTGCGCGGCTCGTAGGGGTCGAAGACCTCCGAGTAGACGTCGATCGGCTCCAGGAGGCGGGCGAGGTTCTCGCGGAGTTCGTCCACGTCCGGCTCCGGGCCGAGGTCGGGCTCGTAGCGCTCGTCCGGCACGATGTCCTCGTGCGCGCCCAGGCGGCCGCCCGCCAGCAGGAGCTGGGAGACCTCCAGGAGGAGGAAGGGGACGGCCGAGTCGGGCTCGTCGCCCTTCGCCACCTCGGCCACCGCCACCAGGAAGCTCTCGATCTGGTCGGCGATCTGGACGGCGAAGTCGTCGGGGTTGTGCGCGGTCGCGTGCAGTGTGGCGTCAGACATCTAGGAGTCGTCTCCCCTCGAAGGCGCGGCCGAGGGTCACCTCGTCCGCGTATTCCAGGTCGCCACCCACCGGGAGGCCGCTGGCCAGGCGGGTGACCTTGAGGCCCATGGGCTTGATCATGCGGGCGAGGTAGGTGGCGGTGGCCTCGCCCTCCAGGTTGGGGTCCGTGGCCAGGATCAGTTCCGTGACCGTCCCGTCGGCCAACCTGGCGAGAAGTTCTCGTATACGCAGGTCGTCCGGTCCGACCCCCTCGATCGGGCTGATCGCGCCGCCCAGGACGTGATACTTGCCCCGGAACTCCCGGGTGCGCTCGATCGCCACCACGTCCTTCGGCTCCTCCACCACACAGATGACGGTGGGGTCGCGGCGGGGGTCACGGCAGATGCCGCACAGCTCCTCCTGTGCCACGTTGCCGCAGGTCGCGCAGAAGCGGACCTTCGCCTTGACCTCCATCAGAGCCTGTGCGAGGCGCCGTACGTCCGTCGGTTCCGCCTGGAGGATGTGGAAGGCGATCCGCTGCGCGCTCTTGGGACCGACGCCGGGCAGCCGCCCCAGTTCGTCGATGAGGTCCTGGACCACGCCTTCGTACAACGGACTGCCGTCCTTCCTGGGGTTCCTTACACGTACGTACGGTAGTTGGCGGACCGCCTTCTTCGGAAGGCAGGCCCGGTCCGGAGGGACAGGCCCGTCCTAGAAGGGCAGGCCGGGGATGCCGCCGCCCCCCAGGCCTTGCGCCAGCGGGCCCAGTTTCTGCTGCTGGAGCGTCTGCGCGTTCTCGTTGGCCGCCTGTACGGCCGCCACGATCAGGTCGGCGAGGGTCTCGGTGTCGTCCGGGTCCACGGCCTTCGGGTCGATCTTCAGGGCGCGCAGCTCACCGGAGCCGGTGACCGTCGCCTTCACCAGGCCGCCGCCGGACTGGCCGTCGACCTCGGTCCGCGCCAGTTCCTCCTGTGCGTTCGCCAGGTCCTGCTGCATCTTCTGGGCCTGCTGGAGCAGCTGCTGCATATTGGGCTGGCCACCACCGGGGATCACGATCAGCTCCCGCTCTTAGGTCTGTGTCTTGCGCTCGTCTGGTGCTCGTCTGGTGCTCGTCCTGTCCTCTGCAATGAGCCTACGTGCTCCGCGCAGCCATCGCCCCAGCACTCTTTCGAGTGAGATGACGTCGAGTCCTATACCTGATCAAGCCCCACTTCCGGGCGGAAAAGAGGTGAAAGCTGTCCCTTCGCCACCCATTGGGAGGTAGGAAAGGTCCGGCACGTCGGCATCATGCGTCACACGTGCATTACGCAGCGTGATCGATCGTGGTCGTGGTCGTGGAGGGAGTGCCGGGTGGGTCAGCCGGAGATGCAGCCCGAGGGTCCGCCTCAGGACGGGCGGGGCGAGGGGGCGGCCGGACTGCGGCCGGGCGATCTGATGGGACGCTCCTTCCCGCTCGGCGACTGGGGGGAGCCCGCGCTGCGGCTGGACGAGCTGTACCGGTGGGTGGAGCGCGGGGCGCTCGACACCGCCGCCTGGTATCTCATCGACCGGGTGTGGAAGCGGCGCGGGGCGCGGGCGCTGCGTACGGGCGCCGCGGCCGGGGCGGTGGCCGGGGCGGCGCTGCCGCTCCTCGACCTCACCGGGGTCGTCGGCGGGGGCGCGCCCTGGGGGTATCTGGCGCTGCTGCTCGCCGGCGCGTGCATGGCCGTCGACCGGTTCTTCGGGGTGACGTCCGGGTGGATAAGGGATGTGGCCACCGCCCAGGCCGTGCAGCGTCGGCTTCAGGTGTTGCAGTTCGACTGGGCCGCCGAGAGTGTGCGGGAGGTGCTCGGTCCCGCGGAGGGCACGGCCGGGGAGGCCGCGGAGCGGTGTCTGGGGGTGCTGCGGCGGTTCTCGGAGGACGTGACCGAGCTGGTGCGGGTGGAGACGGCGGACTGGATGGTGGAGTTCCGGACCGGGCCCGCGCCGCTCGGGATCCAGTCGGCGGTGGCGTCCGTGCCGCGGCAGGACGGGGGTGGGGGGCAGGGGCGGTTCCCGTTGCCGCCGGGGAACGGGGCTCGGCCGAACATGCCTCGGCAGCGGCCGCCTGAGCCCAGGTGACCGGGCGCCTCGGGTGGCGTCTCGGCGGCGGTCGCGCTGCGGTTGGGCGCACCTCGCCCTCGACGGCGACGAGGTTCTCTGCGCTCAGCCGTTCCACCGACGGGACCGTACGAGTGCGCGGCCTCAACTTCCCTGCTATGGCGCCGACTTCGGGCTACTGCTTGGTGTACGTCAGCTTCTCCCCGTTGCTCGTGTTCACCCGCTCCAGGGTGCCGTCGGAGCGCAGGATGATCTCGGTGGCCGCGCCCGGGGTGCAGGAGGAGGCGGGCTGGCCGACGGACACCGTGGACGGGCCGATCTCCAACGGGCCGTCGCTGCCGGGGGATTCGGTGAGGGCGGCCCGGAAGACGCAGTGGTAGTCGGGGCCGTCGGCGACGAGGGAGAGGACGGTGTCGCCCACCTTGCCCTCCTGGATGGTGAGTTGGCGGGCGTGCTGCCCCTCGGCGTTGTCGATCGTCGCGGTCCACGTCCCGAGGTAGCCGGCGGGGACCGTGCCGTCGGCCGGGGCCGAGGTGGAGGCCGACGGGGACGGCGAGGGCGAGGGGGCGTCGGTGGTCGGGCCGGGGGTGGTGGGCGCGGTCGCCGTGGGCGTACCTCCGTCGCCTCCGCTCTTGTCGTCCGCGTCGCCGCCGTTGCTCATCAGCGCGTAGACCGAACCACCGGCGCCGAGCGCGACGACCAGCGCGACGGCGACGAGCGCGATCGTGGAGCGGCCGTTGCGGCGCGGGGGGTCGGGCTGGGGGTGCGGTTGCGGCGGGTAGGGGGCGCCCCCGGGGCCGTAGGGAGGGGTCGTACCCGGGCCGTACGGAGGGGTCGTACCCGGGCCGTACGGAGGGGTCGCGCCGGGTGCACCGGGTGCGCCGCTGTACGGGTTGTACGGCGCCGGGGCTCCCGGCGTCCATGCCTGCTGCGGGTGGCCGTAGGCGGGAGTGGCCGCGGGCGGCTGAGGGTGATGCTGGGGATACCCGTAGGCGGGGTGGGCGGGCGGTGGAGTCTGCGCGTGGCCCGCCTGGCCCGCGTATCCCGCCGGGGTGGCCGGAGTGGGTGGAGGCGTCACCTCCCCCTGCTGCCCGACCACCGTCGGCAGATGGTTCAGCGGTGCCCCCGGCTGACTCGGCTGGGGCGGCGCGGAGGCGCCCTCGGCGGCGGCCGGCGCGTGCTCGGGAGGCACCTCACCGCTCGCCCCGTCCCCGCTCTCCGGATCCTCCGTGTCCAGCAACTGCACGGCATGGCGCCCGAGTTGGGCCACCAGGGCGCTCGGCAGCCACGGGTCGCGGGAGCGTCCACCGGACACCGTGTCCTCGGCGCCGGTGCGGTCGAGGACCTGGTCCAGGGTGGGCCGGGCGGCCGGGTCCTTCCGCAGACAGTCCCGGACGAGATCGGCGAGGCCCTCCGGCACTCCCTCCAGGTCGGGTTCCTCCTGGGCGATCCGGAACATCAGGGCGTGCACCCCGCTGCCCCCGGCGCCGAAGGGAAGCGTGCCGGTGGCGGCGTACGCGAGCACGGAGCCGAGGCAGAAGACGTCGCACGCGGGCGTGATCCGGTCGCCCCGCACCTGCTCGGGCGCCATGAAGCCGGGCGAGCCGACGAGTGCGCCGGTCCTGGTCAGGCCGCCGTCGGTGACCGTCTCCAGGGCCCGCGCGATGCCGAAGTCGATGACCCGGGGCCCGTCGATGGTCACCAGCACGTTGGAGGGCTTCAGGTCCCGGTGGATGATCCCGGCCGCGTGGATGTCCTTCAGCGCGTGGGCGAGCCCGGCGGCGAGGATCTTCACCGACCGCTCGGGCAACGCGCCATGGTCATGACCGACGACCTGCTGGAGGCTGGGCCCGGCGACGTACCCGGTGGCGAGCCAGGGCACGGCGGCCTCGGTGTCGGCGTCGAGGACGGGCGCGGTCCAGTGGCCGCCGACCTGCCGGGCGGCCTGCACCTCCTGCCGGAACCGGCCCCGGAACTCCTCCTGCTGGGCCAGCTCCTCACGCACCAGCTTCACGGCGACGGTCCGCCCCCGGTCCGACCGGGCGAGGTACACCTGCCCCATGCCCCCGGCCCCGAGCCGCGCCAGCAGCCGATACGCCCCGATCCGGTGCGGATCCCCGGCCCCCAGCTTCTCCATCGCAGGCCCTCCCCGACGTCCCCCGTTGTGCGCCTGTGCAACAGCCCCACGATAGTGCGGGGGCAGGGGGAGATGAGCGGGCCGGGTTCGACGGTTCCGTAACGCCGGGCCGGCGCAGAACAGGCTCCAAGCCCGACAACCTGTCGCGGAAACCCCCCGTCCACAGACAGGACGCCGATACCGCTTCCGCATCGCGGACATTTACGCTCACGGACATGACCCCTCAGCCCAACCCCGAGGTCGGCGCCGCCGTGAAGGCCGCGGACCGTGCTCATGTGTTCCACTCCTGGTCCGCGCAGGAGCTCATCGACCCGCTCGCCGTCGCCGGCGCGGAGGGGTCGTACTTCTGGGACTACGACGGCAAGCGGTACCTGGACTTCACCAGTGGCCTCGTCTACACCAACATCGGCTACCAGCACCCGAAGGTCGTCGCCGCGATCCAGGAGCAGGCCGCGACCCTGTCCACGTTCGCGCCCGCGTTCGCGATCGAGGCCCGCTCGGAGGCGGCCCGGCTGATCGCCGAGCGGACGCCCGGCGACCTGGACAAGATCTTCTTCACCAACGGCGGGGCCGACGCCGTGGAGCACGCGGTACGGATGGCCCGGCTGCACACCGGGCGCCCCAAGGTGCTCTCCGCGTACCGGTCGTACCACGGTGGTACCCAGCAGGCGATCAACCTCACCGGTGACCCGCGCCGCTGGGCCTCCGACAGCGGCTCCGCCGGTGTCGTGCACTTCTGGGCGCCGTACCTCTACCGCTCCCGTTTCTACGCGGAGACCGAGGAGCAGGAGTGTGCCCGGGCGCTGGAGCACCTGGAGACCACGATCGCCTTCGAGGGGCCGGCGACCGTCGCCGCGATCATCCTGGAGACCATCCCCGGCACGGCCGGGATCATGGTGCCGCCGCCCGGCTATCTCGCCGGGGTGCGCGAGATCTGCGACAAGTACGGGATCGTCTTCGTCCTCGACGAGGTCATGGCCGGGTTCGGGCGCACCGGTGAGTGGTTCGCGGCGGATCTCTTCGACGTCGTGCCCGACCTGATGACCTTCGCCAAGGGGGTGAACAGCGGGTACGTCCCGCTCGGCGGTGTCGCCATCTCCGGCGCCATCGCGGAGACCTTCGGGAAGCGGCCGTACCCCGGCGGTCTGACGTACTCCGGGCATCCGCTGGCCTGTGCCGCCGCCGTCGCGACGATCAACGTCATGGCGGAGGAGGGTGTCGTCGAGAACGCCAAGAGCCTGGGGGCGGCCGTCGTCGAGCCCGCCCTGCGCGAGCTCGCCGAGCGGCACCCCTGCGTCGGCGAGGTGCGCGGCGTCGGCATGTTCTGGGCGCTGGACCTGGTGAAGAACAGGGAGACCCGCGAGCCGCTGGTGGCGTACAACGCGGCCGGGGAGGCGAACGCCCCGATGGCCGCGTTCGGCGCCGCCGCGAAGAAGCACGGCATCTGGCCGTTCATCAACATGAACCGCACCCATGTGGTGCCGCCGTGCAACGTGTCCGAGTCCGAGCTCAAGGAGGGCCTGTCCGCGCTGGACGCGGCGCTCTCCGTGGCGGACGAGTACACGGAGTAGCCGCAGGGGGCGCCCTGAGGGTCGCTGCGCGGGTAACCACGGGAAACCCGAACGCGTAAGGTGGCGTGCTCGTAGACATGTACGTGCACGCCACCCGAACGCCCCCAGGGAGAGGCCCGACCATGCCCGGCAGCAGCGGCAACGGCGCCGTGACCCGCAACACCCTGCGGCAGCAGATCGCCGACGCGCTTCGCGACGAGGTGCTGGGCGGCCGGCTCCAGCCGGGGCAGGAGTTCACGGTCAAGGAGATCGCCGAGCAGTACGGGGTGTCCGCCACCCCGGTGCGCGAGGCGCTCGTCGATCTCGCCGCTCAAGGACTGCTGGAGGCCGACCAGCATCGCGGCTTCCGGGTCCACGAGTACTCGGTCGAGGACTACCGCGGCATCATCGAGGCCCGCAGCCTCGTCATCGACGGCATGTTCCAGGCCCTGGACCGCGGTCACAAGGGCTTTGTGAACGACCCCGACGGGACCCGCGTCCTCGCCGTCCTCACCGGGGTGAGGCGCCGGGGCGAGGAGGCGCAGCGGGCGGCCGCGGCCGGTGACCTCACCGTGCTGATCGGCTATGACCTGCGGTTCTGGCGCGAGTTGAGCTCGGTCTTCGGCAACCCCTACCTCGCCGACTTCCTGCACCGGCTGCGCGTGCAGTCCTGGGTGTGCGCGGTGCAGCATCTGCGCCGGCTGACCGATCTGCGCGGACAGCTGTGGGCCGACCACACCGAGCTGGTCGACGCCCTGGTCCGCCGGGACACCGCCGCCGCCCGGGAGATCGTCGGCGCGTACAACGCGCAGTCCCTCGCGGTCATCGAGCGCCTGGCCGGGGAATGAACGATGCGCACCGGCTTTGGGTATGGGACGTTCACGACTACTCTTCCCTGACCGCTTCGCTACACGGAGCTATGACCGCCGTGCCGCACCGAGCTATCCGAGGAGCCCTCTTTGGCCTGTGACCTGTGGCTGGTACCGCTCGTCGACGTGTTGTGCCACACGCCCGACAACCCGTTCGCCGAGGAACTCGCGCAGTACAACAAGGTGCTGGCCGAGTCCGGCCTGCCGCCGGTGCCGGTGTACCAGTACATGCCGGGACTGTCCGGCGAGGTCGCCCCGGTGGCCGGCTTCGACTACGACGCCCTGCACTTCCTGCGCCGCGCGTATCTGCTCCAGGTCTGCGGGCTGCCCGTCACGCCGGTCGACGAACTGGGCGGGGACTACGAGCAGTTGCTGGAGATGTTCGAGACGACCGCCCAGCAGTCGCACCTGGTCTGGCACTACGACCACGCGGGCGCGTACGTCCCCGTCGACTTCCCGCACCCGCTGGCCAACGACGAACTCCTCGCGGGCGGCGGTCCCTTGGGTTCCGCGCAGACCCTGCTGCGGGAGCTTCAGCTGGTCGGCCCGTCGATCGGCATAGACCCCGGCAACCCCCCGGCGGCACCCCAGCCACCCCTGGGGCCCACGGAGTTGGAGGAGCCGGCGGTCCCCGCGCCGTACGACCCCAGCCCCTTCTCCCGTGAACGGCACGTCTGGCTTGGCCTGCACGCGGCGGCGACCCGGAGCCTGGCACAGGGCTCGATGATCATCTTCAGCTGACGGAAGCTACCGCAGCTGGGACAACCCCTTCTGCAGATCCTCGGCGTTCATGACCGGAGTCAGGTCCAGCTCGGCGTCGAGGTCCATGAAGAAGGGCTCGCCGAACGGCGGCATCTGGGAGCTGTCCTGCATGTCGAAGACCAGGTAACAGGTGCGGACACCATGGTCGAGGGTGAAGTAGGCGGCCTCGGGCTTGATGTTCCCCAGGGCTTCCTGCATGAGCTGGGGCATTTTGCCGCTGCGGATGACCTCGTTGGCCTTCTCGGTGTTCATGGACGCCTTGAGCAGGACGCGCATCGCACTCACCTTCTTCCGTCGGTGGACACGCGCATGTTTACAGCGTAGGCGCGCCCGCCCGATATGTCCCTTTTCCGTGGGGCCCCTACTCCTCCGGGAGACCCCGGGACGCCTCCCCGGGTGCGACGCGCGCCGAGCCGTCCGGGAGCACGCTGAAGCCGTACCCGAAGGGAGATACGGCGATGATCCTGGTGACCGGTGCGACAGGGCATGTGGGCGGCGAGCTCGTACGACGGCTGGCGGCGTCCGGCGAGCCCGTACGGGCCATGACGCGGCGCCCGCGCGAGGCCCGCTTCCCGGCCGGCGTGGAGCCGGTGTACGGCGACGCGGCCGACCCGGCGAGTCTGGCGGCGGCGTTCGCGGGTGCCTCCGCGGCCTTCCTGATGTCGGCCCAGCCGGTGGGCACGGCCCCCGCCCCCACCCACGACCTGGCCCTGGCGGAGGCGGCGCGGGAGGCGGGCGTACGGCGCCTGGTGAAGCTGTCGGTGCTGGACGGAGGCGGCACGGGCGGCGACGAAGACGGTGACGGCGACCCGATCGTCCGCTGGCACGCGGCGGCGGAGGCGGCGATCATCGACCGGTTCCCGGTCTGGACGCTCCTGCGCCCCGGCCGCTTCATGTCCAACGCCCTGCAATGGGCACCCCGGCTCCGCGCCGGCGACGAGGTGGCGATCCCCTTCGCCGACCGCCCGGCGGCGAGCATCGACCCCGCGGACCTGGCGGAGATCGCGGCCCTGGCCCTGACGACCGACGAACACGCGGGCCTGACCCATGAGCTGAGCGGCCCCGAGTCCCTGACCCCGGCCGAGGAACTCTCACTCCTCGGCCACGTCATCTCCCGCGACCTGCGCGTCCGCCCCGTCCCGCCCGAGGCGGCCCGCGCGGCCATGGAGCGCTACGGCTTCCCACCCGACGTCGTCGACGCGATCCTCCACCACACCCTCGACGACGACCGCGGCACGGAAGTCCTCCCGACGGCGGCGAAGGTACTGGGACGACCGGCACGGACGTTCACGCAGTGGGCGGGGGCGCACGCGGACGCGTTCCGAACGGGGCGACAGGCAGCCGGATCGAACCGCGGGCTGAACGGCTGGTTCACGCGGCAGGTGGGCGCGAGCAACGCATGACAACGCGGCCCGGCCTCACCATGTCCCGGCGTCAGGGGCATGAGGGCTAGAACGTGCCCGCGTTCAACGCCGTCTGGAGATGGCGGGTGGTGTCCGCGCCCCACTGGCCGTCGACGCCCGAACCCACCTTCTTCTGGAGGGCCTTGATCGTGTTGGGGCCGATCACGCCGTCCGGCGTCACCTTCAGATAGGACTGGAGCGCCTTCTTGGTGAGCGGGCCGAAGGAGGCGTCGACGGAGAGCTTGGCGCCGTGCTTGTTGAGGGCGCGCTGGAGGGCCGCGGTGGTGGCGGGGCCGAAGTCGCCGTCCACCTTCAACTTTCCGGCGGCCGGCGGACGCGGGGTCGGCTGGGTGGGCTTGGTGCCACCCTTGAGCGCGGACTTCATGACGGCGGCGGACCGGGGCCCGTACTCGCCGTCGACCGTCAGCCCGTACTTCTTCTGGAAGGCCCGTACCGCGGTGTCGGTGGCCGAGCCGAAGTCACCGTCCACGACGAGGCCCGACTTCATGACGGTGTTCAGGTTGCTCTGCAACGTCTTGACCGCCGCGCCCTTGGAGCCCTTGCGCAGGATGCCGTCGGTCGACGGCAGCGGGCTGGCGTCGCCGTAACTGGGCCGGCCGTAACCCACCACACAGGCGGAGTTGCGGCTGCGCCGCTGGCACTTGTCGCTGGTGTTGCCCTCGATGGTGGTGATGGTGCCGTTGGAGTGCACCGCCTCGACCACACCGACATGGTCGATGCGGCTGATGCTGCGGCTGCCGTCCCAGTCGAAGAAGACGATGTCCCCGGGGCGGATGCCGCCCAGGCCGTAGTGCCAACGGCCCCGCGACTGGAAGTTGTTGGCGTGCGCGACGGTGTACGCGAACTTGCCGCCGACCGCGCTGAGGTTGTCCGAGTGGGCGGCGGCGTAGCTGACGGTCATGTCGCACCACGCGTCGTCGAAGCCGTACCAGTCGGTGACCTTGTTGCTGTTGGAGCCGGGCGGGTACTCCCCGGTGCCGATGAGTGCGCGCATCTGCGCGAGCATCCCCGCTACGGAACCCATCTCAGACCTCCGCGTTCTCGGGGAAGACGGAGATGTCCCCCTTGACGACCTTCTTCGGGTCCTGGCTCACCCCGGACTGGTCCGGGTCGACATCGAACACCCCGGCGCCACCCCGCGGTTCGACGGGCTTCTGCGCGCTCGCCGCCGCAGCGGCGGCGACGGCTTCGTTCTCGGCCATACGGTTCCCCCATGGATGTGAATGCGGTTGGTGCTGGTTCTCATCCCTGAGTCTGCTGAGCCGCGAGGGGAGTGTCGTTGGCGGTACGCGCACTGTTTGTTGGCAGGGAGCGCACCCGGAACGCCGACGGCGCCACGCCGTACGCGGTGCGGAACGCCCGGCTGAAATCGGCGGGTTGGGCGAACCCCCAGCGGGCCGCGATGAGATGCACCGGCACATGGGCGAGGCGCGCGTCGGCCAGGTCGCGGCGGCAGCGCGCCAGCCGCTGCGCCTTGATCCAGGCGGCCACGGTCAGGCCCTCACGCTGGAAGAGCCGATGCAGGTAGCGGGTCGAGATGTGGTGCGCGGCGGCCACGTCGTCGGGAGTGAGACGGCCGTCGCCCAGGTGTTCCAGGATGTAGGCCTGGATCCGCGGGAGGTGGGGTTCCGGGCGGACCTGCGAGGGCTTCAAGTCCAGCAGCGCGCCCGCGAGTTCGAGCACCGCCCGGCCCAGCCGCCGTTCTTCCGCGGGCCGGTACGGGGTGGTGTCCCGGGCCAGTGCCGTCAGTAACCCGGCGACCAGCCCGCCCAGCCCTTCCCGGCCACTGAACGTACGCGCCACACACCGCGCCGGATCGCCGGGGACGACGGGCAGATGGGCGGTGACGACCGTGTTCCGGGGCGCGGTGAACGCCAGCCGGAACGGCCGTCCCCCGTCCAGCAGCACCAGCTCCCCGCACCCGGTCCGTGCCGTCCGGCCCTCCTGGTCGAGGACGAGCTCCCCGGCCAGCAGCAGCGCCAGATGGTACGGCCCCCCGCCGCCCCCGGCCAGCGACCGGGCCGGGCAGCGCACGGCGGACACCCGCACCCCGCCCAGCTCCCGCACGCTCCCCGGTCTGCCCAGCTCGCCGATCCAGCCTTCCGTATCCATCGGTCCCCCCGAAGCGAATGAGTACGTCCGGTACCAGAGTTACCAAGTCCTCATAAACGTCCGGTGGACGCCTGTGTCCCCGTCAGAACACAGGCGTGCCGTCCTGCGTGAGCTTCCAGTTCGTCGCCGCGAAGTCGGCCGGGTCCAGCGTCCCCTTCGCCGTCACGTAGTCGATCATCAGCTGGCGGATCTCGTTCGTGGAGCTGTACGCGATGTCGGCGGTCGCGATGTGCGGGTATCCCGAACCGCCGTTGGCCCGGTAGTTGTTGACGGCGACGACGAAGACCTGGTCGTCGGCGACGGCCGTACCGCCGTAGGTCAGGTTCCTGATCCTGGACCCCTCCGGCGCCGCGATGTCGATCTCGTAGGAGACGCCCGCGGCGGTGTCGTACATGTAGTCCCAGAAGCTGTTGGCGTTGGTGAGCGTGGCGGTGTCCACGGCCGTGCCCGCCGGGACCTGGTGGTAGTACTTCGCCGCGTACTCCAGGTAGTCCCTGAGCTGGGCGCCGGTGAGCTTCTTGCCGTACAGGGTGTTGTCGTAGATGTAGAGCCCGGCGATGTCCTTGATGGTGACGCTGCCGGCCGGGATGTCGGCGGTGCGGGAGAAGGGCGCGGCGACGGAGATGAGCGGCAGCGCCGCGTCGGACGTCGACAGGCCCGTCCTCACCGTGTCCAGCTGCACCTGGTGGATGAAGTCCATGATCGGGACGTCCTTCCAGCAGGAGTCCGCGGCGGACAGGTCCTGTGTGCACGTCCCCACGGCCGTGTTGACGTACTTGACCACCAGCTCGTGGTCGGCCTCAAGGAGCCTCCTGATCTCCGGGTCCTCGTCGACGCCCTTCGGGTCGAGGGTCTGCGCGGTCTTCCTGGTGACCTTCCAACGCCCGTGCTCCAGCTCGACCTCGAAGTCGAAGACGCTGAGCCGGTAGCCCCAGCAGTACGGTTCGGACAGGAGCACCTCCTCGCCCGTCTCGGCGTTCTTCACGGTGTACGACGGGACCTCGACGTGGGTGTGGCCGACGAGGATCGCGTCGATGCCGGGGACCTGCTCGGCGACGAGGTTGGAGGCGTTCTCGACGTACGGGAGCGCGTCGCCGTACGAGGTCGAGCCGTCGAGTCCGGAGTGGTCGGTCAGGAAGACCACGTCACACCCCAGCGCCCGCAGCCGCGGCACGTACTTCTTCGCCTGCTCGACCAGCCCCGGGAAGACCATCCTCCCGCTCACGTTGTCCTTGTCCCACAGGGCGATACCGGGGTTGGTGAGTCCGAGGACGCCGACCTTGATGTCCGGCGCGCCCGGCACACAGATCCGCTTCACGGTGTACGGCGGGAAGGCGGGCCTCAGCGTCCTGGCGTCCAGCGCGTTGGCACCGAGGAGCGGGAAGCGGCACTGCTCCTCGAACTTTCGCAGCACCTCGATGCCGTAGTTGAACTCGTGGTTGCCGAGGGCGGCGGCGTCGTAGCGCATGTGGTTCATGGCGACGGCCATCGGGTGCTTCGGCGCGCCCTTGTCGGTGATGGGCCGCACGCGCGCGAAGTAGTAGGCCAGCGAGGTGCCTTGGATGATGTCTCCGGCGTCGACGAGCAGGACCCGGTGCTCGCCCTTGGCCGCGCGCTGCTGCTTGATGAGCGTGGCGACCCGGGCGACCCCGACCGAGTTGCCCTTGGCGTCGCTGTAGGCGGCGTCGTTGTAGTAGTCCCAGTCGAAGACGTGGCTGTGCAGGTCGGTGGTGCCGAGGACGGAGAACGACCAGGTGCGGGGCGGGTGTTCGGCGGCCTGCGCCTCGCCGGTGGCGAGTGTTCCGGCGACGGCGACGGCCGCTCCGGTGGCGGCTGACTTCTGCACGAACTCACGGCGGTTCATGGGCGGGACGGGCATGGAGGGCTCCTGGGACGGGAGAGGGAGGAGGGCGCAACTACCCGCGTAGATAGTTGCCTTCCGCCACTTCCCGACGGAACCAGGAACACCCCAGAAACAAGCCATGGGCCGGTCAAGGAGTTCCATGACCGGCCCATGGGCGTTGATACGACCTACAGGAACGAGTTGATCTCGATCGTCTCGTCCCGGCCCGGGCCCACGCCGATCGCGGAGATCGGGGCGCCGGACATCTCCTCCAGCGCCTTGACGTAGTTCTGGGCGTTCTTCGGCAGGTCGGAGAAGGACTTCGCCTTGGTGATGTCCTCGGACCAGCCCGGCAGGGTCTCGTAGATCGGCTTCGCGTGGTGGAAGTCGGTCTGGGAGTACGGGAGCTCCTCGACGCGCTTGCCGTCGATCTCGTAGGCCACACAGACCGGGATCTGCTCCCAGCCGGTGAGGACGTCGAGCTTGGTGAGGAAGAAGTCCGTGAGGCCGTTCACGCGGGTCGCGTAGCGGGCGATCACCGCGTCGAACCAGCCGCAGCGCCGGTCACGACCCGTGGTCACACCACGCTCGCCACCGATCCTGCGCAGCGCCTCGCCGTCCTCGTCGAACAGCTCGGTCGGGAACGGGCCCGAGCCGACACGCGTGGTGTACGCCTTCAGGATGCCGATGACCCGGCTGATCTTCGTGGGTCCTACGCCGGCACCGGTGCAGGCGCCGCCCGCGGTGGGGTTGCTGGAGGTCACGAAGGGGTACGTGCCGTGGTCGATGTCGAGGAGCGTGCCCTGGCCGCCCTCGAAGAGGACGACCTTGTCGGCCTCCAGCGCCTGGTTCAGGACCAGGACCGTGTCCGCGACGTACGGCTTCAGCCGGTCCGCGTAGGACAGCAGCTCCTCGACGACCTGGCCGACCTCGATGGCACGCCGGTTGAAGACCTTGGTCAGCAGCTGGTTCTTGCCGTCGAGCGCCGCCTCGACCTTCTGGGTGAGGATCGACTCGTCGTACAGGTCCTGGATCCGGATCCCGACACGGTTGATCTTGTCGGCGTACGTCGGACCGATGCCGCGTCCGGTCGTGCCGATCTTCCGCTTCCCGAGGAAGCGTTCCGTCACCTTGTCGACGGTCACGTTGTACGACGTGATGAGGTGGGCATTACCGCTGATCAGGAGCTTGGACGTGTCGACGCCTCGCTCGTTCAGCCCGTTCAGCTCGGAGAACAGGACCGACGGGTCGACGACGACACCGTTGCCGATGACCGGAGTGCAATCCGGGGACAGGATTCCGGAAGGGAGCAGGTGCAGGGCATACTTCTGGTCGCCCACGACTACCGTGTGGCCGGCGTTGTTGCCGCCCTGGTAGCGCACCACATAGTCAACGGATCCGCCTAGCAGGTCCGTCGCCTTTCCCTTGCCTTCGTCACCCCACTGAGCACCGAGCAGCACAAGTGCGGGCACGCGCGTACACCCCTTCCGGGCGGGGCATGTCCAAGGTCAGGGGCGTACGCGGCACGGCCTTGTGCCTCGTACACCGGCGACCTTCTTCGGCCACCGTCGGCCGTGGTCGGCCGCGAACCCGTCGGACCCGGATGCCCCGGAATAGACGAAGCCCCTGGCGCAATAGCGCAAGGGGCTCTTGCACAAAGATGCTACCCGAGGAAGCGAGGCAGGACCGAGGTGGCGACTTCAGCGACTTCCGATCAGCTGCTGGTGGTCATCGATCCGGTCGCCCGGAGGACCGACGGCGAGTCCGTCCGCATCGCGAAAGACGTGCTCAGCGCGGGTGCGACCACGAAGGTCTGTATGCCGGAGGGCCCCGAGGAGTTCGCCCGCGCACTGGCCCGCAGGGGCTCCAGGCGCCCCGTGGTCGTCGGCGACGACCGGGCGCTGGTGCGCGCGGTGTCCCTGTTGCACCGGCAGCGGGAGCTGGCCGGATGTGCGCTGTCCTTCGTGCCGGTGGGCGGTGCGCTCTCGGTCGCCCGCTCGCTGGGTGTGCCGACGGGCGCGGTGGCCGCCGCGCGGACGGTCCTGGACGGGGTGGAACGCCGCCTGGACCTGCTCGTCGACGACAGCGACGGGGTGGTGCTGGGCGCGCTGCGCATCCCGCCGCTGCACGCGCCGGTGACGCCGGAGGAGGAAGCACAGGTGCTGCCGATGGGCACCCGGCCCTGGCTGCGGACCTGCCAGTCCCTCGTCCGCACCCTGGTCCCGGTCCGCCCCGCCCGCGACCCCGCGCCGCCCGCGCCCGGCCCCTCCCGGCTCCGGGTGGAGGTGGACGGGGTGACGCTGGTCGACCTGGGCCAGCCCGTGGAGGCGGTGTCGGTGACACCGGGCGACGGGGGGCTCGCCGAGGTCGAGGTGCGCCCGGTGTCGGTAGGCGCGGAGGCCTCCCCACTGCGGGCCAGCGGCCGCACGGTGACAGTCACCGGCACGGACTTCCGCTACCGCGCCGACGCGGGCGTGGCGGGCCCGGTACGACGCCGGACCTGGACGGTGTGGGAGGGGGCGCTGGGCCTGACGCTGCCGGGCCGGTGACGGGCCCGGGCCCGCTTCATCGGGCGGGCCGGTGCGGTGCCGGGAGAACGGCGCGCGTTGCGAGGCGTCCGACGGGGGCGGCATGGCGTTGCGAGACGTCTGAGGGCGAGGTCGGCGCGCAGGAGTCACGGCGCGGGTCCATCAGGCGTCCGGCGGGAAGCGGCCGGGGTTCATCCCGCGGGCGGGTTCACCTGGCATCCAGCCGGACGCGGCCGGCGTTCGCCCCGCGGCGCCGTCCGTCAAGCGCCCCCTCCATCAAGCCCCGGCATGCCGTGCGCCTCCCGCCACGCTGCCATCGACGTGTTCCACTCCTCCCCCGACAGAGCCGTCAGTGATGCCGGGAACAGGCCGTCCTCCTCCTTGGTGATGTGATGGTGCAGTTCCTGGACGGTCGTCGTCAGGGTGCGTACGTCGGCCGGGTCGGTGAGGTCCAGGGTCGGCAGCAGCGCGGCCAGCTCGCGGTGCTCGGTGACGAGGGCGTCGATGTGGTCGGCGTACTCAGGGTCGGCCCGCATCACCGCGAACAGGCCGTTCTCCTCGCCCCGCCAGTGGCTGTCCAGCTCGGTGGCCATCGTGTCGACCAGCTCCCGCGCCCGCCCGCTCTCCCCGCGCTCCAGCGCCCGCAGGGCGTCCCCGGCGGCGTCGGTGACCCGTTCGTGCTCGGCGATGAACTCCTTGATGAGCGGAATGTCACGGCACCCGCAGTAGTGGCACATGGGGTTGTTGTTACCGTGCCGCTCCGTCGACCACACCGGAGGCACCACCAGCCATGAGCCAGTACTTCGACCTCGGCGACGAGAGCGCCGAGACCCTGTGGAACCCCTCCGACGGGGCCGCCCGCCTCTTCCTGCGCCATGTGCGGCTCTACGAGGAGGAGCTGGGCCTTCCCTCGGGGTTCGGGCCGATGGAGAACGACGAGTGCGCGATCGACCCGGCGGCCTTCGGGGCCTACGTGGACGCCCTGCTGGCCCTGCACGACCGCACCCGGCACGGCATCATCGACGCCCTGTCCGAGGGGTTCGTGGCGACCGTGCTGGTGCTCGCGGAGCGGGCCGGCGTCGAGGTGCGGCGGCCGGTTGCCGCGGACGGGCCGGAGGGGTTGAGGGATGTGCAGGTGCCGCTGAGCGACCCGGGGGACAGGGCCGGACGGCTGCGGGAACGGGCGGAGCTGCTCGGGCGCCGGATGCCGCGCTAGGCAGACGTCCGACTTGAAGGGCTCGTCTTCTTCCGATTCCTTCCGAGGCGGTCGGTGGCTACTCAAAGAAGCCGATCCTGTAGAACCCCGTCGTCGGTCTCGTCCTTCAACCCCACCCCCGTACCCCTCAGCTCCCGCCCTCTCGCCATCAACCCCGCCAGCTTCCCCGCCGCCCCCTGGTACGACAGCCCCGCGGGCGGCCGGATGTTGGACAGGCAGTTCCGGTCGGCGTCCGTGGTCACCCCCGGCACCGGCCGGTACGTCAGATACGCGCCCAGCGAGTCCGCCGCCGACATCCCGGGCCGCTCCCCCACCAGTACGACCACCATCTCCGCACCCATCGCGGACGCGACGTCGTCGCCCAGCGCGACCCTGGCCTGCTCGGCCAGCACGACAGGCGCGACCCGCCATCCCACGAGCCGCGTCACCGTCGCCCGCACCACCGCCGCCGCGTGCTCGTGCACCGCCCGGCTGGACAGACCGTCCGCGACGACGAACACCACGTCCCACTCCCCCACCGGCAGATGCGCCCGGTCGGTGGGATCCAACCGCCGCCCCAGGTCGGGGCGTTGGAGATACGTCAGCCGGTCATCGGCCGCGCTGCGGACCCGTACCGTCGGCATCCCCGGCAGCCCCGCCGCGACCGTGTCCGGATCGAACGGCGAGTGCACCGCGTCCCGGGCCGCCGCGTGCGCCGTCTGGAGCTCCAGGCGGTGCCGGGTCGGCAGCGCGGAGCCGGAGCGGCCGAGGCCGATGCGGGCCTGGGTGTGGCGGCGCAGGGACGTCCACAACTCGGCGTCACGCAGGGTTGCTTCACTCATGCCGCCAGTTCCCTTCCGATGGCCGTCAGCGCGTGGGAGTCGACCTCTCGGATGCCGCCGCCTTCGTCCAGCAGCCCCATCGACGCCAGCCACGCCTCGAACTCCGGCGCCGGGCGCAGCCCGAGGACCTCACGCAGGTACAACGCGTCGTGGTAGGAGGCCGATTGGTAGTTCAGCATGATGTCGTCGCCGCCCGGCGTGCAGATCACGAAGGACGCGCCCGCGACACCGAGCATGGTCAGCATGGTCGCCACGTCGTCGTCATCGGCGTCCGCGTGGTTGGTGTAGCAGATGTCCAGGCCCATGGGCAGGCCGAGCAGCTTGCCGCAGAAGTGGTCCTCCAGGGCGGCGCGGAGGATCTGACGGCCGTCGTACAGGTACTCCGGGCCGATGAAGCCGACGACCGTGTTCACCAGCAGGGGGTCGTAGCGCCGGGCCACCGCGTAGGCCCTCGCCTCCACCGTCTGCTGGTCCACCCCGTGGTGCGCGTCGGCGGAGAGGGCGGCGCCCTGGCCGGTCTCGAAGTACATGACGTTGCGGCCGACGGTGCCGCGCTCCAGCTTCAGGGCCGCCTCGTGGGCCTCGTCGAGCAGGGCGAGCGTGACGCCGAAGGAGGCGTTGGCCGCCTGGGTGCCCGCGATCGACTGGAAGACCAGGTCCACCGGGGCGCCGCGCTCCATCAGGTCCACGCTGGTCGTGACGTGGCACAGCACGCAGGACTGGGTCGGGATCGCGTACCGCTGGATCACCCCGTCCAGGAGGTCCAGCAGGTCCCGTACCGCCTTCGGGCTGTCCGTCGCCGGGTTGATGCCGATGACGGCGTCCCCCGATCCCAGCAGCAGCCCGTCCAGCAGGGCCGCCGCCACGCCCGCCGGGTCGTCGGTCGGGTGGTTGGGCTGGAGCCGGGTCGCGAGCCGCCCGGGCAGTCCGATCGTGGACCGGAACGCCGTCACGACCCGCACCTTCCGCGCCACCGCCACCAGATCGGCGTTCCCCATCAGCTTGGAGACGGCCGCCACCATCTCGGGCGTGAGCCCGGGAGCCACGGCCGTGAGCGCGGGCGGGTCGGCCGTCAACAGCCACTCCCTGAACTCACCCACCGTCAGCCGGGCCACCGGCGCGAAGGCCGCCGTGTCGTGCGTGTCGAGGATCAGCCGGGTCACGTCGTCGGTCTCGTACGGGATCAGCGGCTCGGTCAGGAACGTCGTGAGCGGCACCTCGGCCAACGCCCAGCGGGCCGCGACCCGTTGCCGTGCGCTCGTCGCCGCGAGCCCGGCGAGATGATCGCCGGAGCGCTCCGGGCTCGCGGCGGCGAGGAGGCGGGCGAGGGAGTCGAAGCGGTGGCGTTCGCCGCCGAGGGTGGACGTGTAGCTCATGTCGGGGACCGTACGAGCCGTGTGTTGCGAGGAGGTTGCGACAGATTTCCTCGAAATTCTAAAGGTCTGGTTGACAAACATTTAACGCATCGAGACCCTTGGCCGACTCATTTCGCCTACAGAGTTCCGGTCCAGCACACCAGCACACCAGTAGGAGAGGGGCCACCCCGATGGCAGTGGATGAGGGAGTCGCCCCGGCGGCGAAGACAGATGAGGGCGGCACCGTCCACCGGCTGAAGCCCAATGCCATCGGCCTGCTCGGCGTGGTCTTCATGGCCGTCGCGACCGCCGCGCCGATCACCGCGATGACGGGCAACGTGCCCTTCATGGTGTCGGCGGGCAACGGCATCGGCGCCCCGGCGAGCTACCTCGTCGCAATGGTCGTACTGGCAATCTTTTCCGTCGGCTTCACGTCGATGGCGAAGCACATCACCTCCACCGGCGCCTTCTACGGCTTCATCTCCTACGGCCTCGGACGCACCGTGGGACTGGCCTCCGGCCTCCTCGCGACCTTCGCGTACGTCGTCTTCGAGCCGGCCCTGATCGGCATCTTCTCGACCTTCGCGACGGAGACCCTGAAGGACCAGACGGGCGCCGACATCCCCTGGTGGGCGTTCGCGGTGCTGATGCTGGCGATCAACGCCACCGGCACCTGGTTCGGTGTCTCGGTCGCCGAGAAACTCCTCGTCGTACTCCTCGCGACCGAGGTGACCATCCTCGCCGCGATGGCGATCTCGGTCGCCTTCCACGGCGGCGGCCCGGACGGCTTCAGCCTCGACCCGGTCAACCCGGTCAACGCCTTCCAGGGGACGTCCGCCGGTCTCGGTCTCTTCTTCGCCTTCTGGTCATGGGTCGGCTTCGAGTCGACGGCGATGTACGGCGAGGAGTCCCGCAACCCGAAGAAGATCATCCCCAAGGCGACGATGATCTCGGTGCTCGGCGTGGGCGTCTTCTACGTCTTCGTCTCCTGGATGGCCATCACGGGCACCGGTGAGTCGAAGGCCGTCGAGGTCGCCACGGCCAACCCCCTCCAGCTCTTCTTCGGCCCCACCGAGCAGTACGTCGGCCACTGGGCGGTCGTCGTCATGCAGTGGCTGATGATCACCGGCTCGCTGGCCTGCGGCATGGCCTTCCACAACTGCGCCGCCCGCTACATGTACGCGCTGGGCCGCGAGGGCGTCCTGCCGTCGCTGAAGAACACCGTCGGCCGCACCCACGCCCGCCACGGCTCCCCGCACATCGCGGGCCTGGTCCAGACGATCGTCACCGCCCTGCTCCTGCTGGCGTTCGCGGCGGCGGGCAAGGACCCGTACACCGGTACGTACGTCCTGCTCGCGATCCTCGGCACCATGGCGATCCTGGTCGTGCAGGCGGTCTGCTCCTTCGCGGTGCTGGTCTACTTCCGCCGCCACCACCCCGAGAGCCGGCACTGGTTCCGCACCCTCACCGCTCCGCTCGTCGGCGGCGTCGCGATGCTCGCGGTGGTGGCGCTGCTGGTCTCCAACATGGGCGCGGCGGCCGGCACGGAGTCCGGCTCACTGGTGCTCAAGGCGACGCCGTGGCTGGTGGCGCTGGTGGCGGCGACGGGGATCGGGTACGCGCAGTATCTGAAGCGCCGGGACCCGGCCCGTTATCTGCTGCTGGGCCGGACGGTCCTGGAGGAGACCAGGGAACGCTAACGGTCGCCGAACAACTCGGCCCTGCGCACCTGCCAGCGCTCCATCATCTCGGCGACGTCCTTCTCGATGAACTCGAAGAAGGCGAGCGTCTCGGCCAGCCTGTGGCCGGCCGGTGTGCCGGCCCCCAGGCTGGCCACGCCCTCGCGCAGGGCGTCCTCCCACCGCTTGATGATCGCCTCGCGGTTGGTGAGGGCCTGGTACCACTGGTCGCTGTGGACCCGGTACCGCTCGCGGCGTGAGCCGGGTTCCCGCTCCCGCGACAGCATGTGCACCTGGGACAGATAGCGCACGGCCCCCGAGACGCCTGCCGGGCTGACTTGCAGCTGTTCGCCCAGTTCGGCGGAGGTCAGGGCGCCGCTGTCGGAGGCGAGCAGCGCGGCGAAGACGCGGGCCGGCATGCGGGGCAGCCCCGCCTCGACCAGCTGCGCCGCGAACCGCTCCACGAAGTTGGACACCGCTTCAGGGTCCCGACCTGCCACCTCACTCATCCCCTCACCCTATCCGGCGTTCATAGGTTTCCTTAACTTCACAAATTTCTGAAATAAGCGTACGTTCGGAACCATGACGAAGGCAATCAGCGTCTCCGGCCTCCACAAGGCCTTCGGCAAGACGCAAGCGCTGGACGGGCTGGACCTCACCGTCGAGACCGGCGAGGTGCACGGCTTCCTCGGCCCGAACGGCGCCGGCAAGTCCACCACCATCCGTGTCCTGCTCGGCCTCCTGCGCGCCGACTCCGGCGCCGCCCAGGTCCTGGGCCGCGCCCCCTGGGCGGACGCGGTCGAGGTGCACCGCCGGATCGCCTACGTCCCCGGCGACGTGACGCTGTGGCGCAACCTGTCCGGCGGCGAGGTCATCGACCTCATGGGCCGCCTCCGCGGCGGCCTCGACACCAAACGGCGCGCCGACCTGATCGACCGCTTCGAACTCGACCCCACCAAGAAGGGCCGCACCTACTCCAAGGGCAACCGCCAGAAGGTCGCCCTGGTTGCGGCCTTCGCCTCGGACGTGGACCTGCTGGTCCTCGACGAGCCGACCTCGGGCCTCGACCCCCTCATGGAGGAGGTCTTCCAGCGCTGCGTCGAGGAAGAGCGCGACCGGGGCCGTACCGTCCTTCTCTCCTCCCACATCCTCAGCGAGGTCGAGGAGTTGTGCGACCGCGTCAGCATCATCCGCAACGGCCGTACGGTCGAGACGGGTTCCCTCGCCGACCTGCGCCATCTGACCCGCACCAGCGTCGCGGCCGAACTGGCGGGCGCCCCCAACGGGTTGGCGTCGCTCCCCGGCGTCCACGATCTCGACATCCAGGGCAACCGGGTCCGCCTCCAGGTCGACACCGACAAACTCGACGCCGTACTGCGGCAGTTGAGCGAGTCCGGCGTGCGCTCGCTGACCTCGACACCGCCCACCCTGGAGGAGCTGTTCCTGCGCCACTACCAGGAGGCGGCCTCGTGATGACCTCCCTCGCGGGCACGGGCGTGCTCCTCCGCTTCTCCCTGCGCCGCGACCGGCTGCTGATCCCCGCCTGGGTCGCGGTGAACGCGCTGATGGTCCTCTCCATGCCGAGCAGCATCGAGTCGCTGTACGGCACGGCCGCCGAACGCGCCGACCTGGTCCACCAGGTGGAGACC
The DNA here is from genome assembly GCF_044593635.1 of Streptomyces sp. NPDC051913. NCBI lineage: Bacteria > Bacillati > Actinomycetota > Actinomycetes > Kitasatosporales > Streptomycetaceae > Streptomyces > Streptomyces sp. NPDC051913. The sequence goes on from NZ_JBIUCI010000003.1 coordinate 242,548, forward strand.
AACGCGTCCTTCCGGGCCCTGATCGGCCCGGTCCTCGACACGTCGACCGGCGCGCTGACGGCCTGGCGCGTGGGGGTCTACGCGGGCCTGCTGGCGGCCGTCATGAGCCTCCTGATCGTCGTACGGCACACCCGGGACGAGGAGGAGAGCGGGCGGCAGGAGCTGGTGGCGTCCGGCATGGTGGGCCGGCGGGCGGCACTGACGGCGGCGCTGCTGGCGGCGGCCGTCGCGAACGGGTTCCTCGCGCTGCTGGTGACGGCGGGCCTGGCCGGTCAGGGGGCGGTGGGCGCCCTGGCGCTCGGCCTCGGGGTGGCCGCGGTCGGCATGCTCTTCGCGACGATGGCGGCGATCGTCGCCCAGCTCACCGAGAGCGCGCGGCTGGCACGGGGCCTGACGTCGGGCGTGCTCGGCCTGGCCTTCGTGCTGCGCGCGGCCGGCGACTCGGCTTCGGACGACGGCAGTTCGGCACTGACGTGGCTCTCCCCGCTGGGCTGGCTGGAGAACCTGCGGCCGTACGCGGACGAACGCTGGTGGGTGCTCCTGCTGTTCACCGCGGCGATCGGCGGACAGGCCCTTGCGGCCTACGCGTTGGCGGGCCGCCGGGACGTCGGAATGAGCTTCTTCCCGACCCGCCCGGGCCCCGCCACCGGCCGGCTGTCGACCGCGGGCGGTCTGGCCTGGCGACTGCAACGCGGGAGCGTCTACGGCTGGAGCGTCGCCTTCTTCGTCGTGGGCGTGGTCTACGGCGGTCTGACGGACGGCGTGGCGGACCTGGTCGGCGACAACGAGAACGCGCGCGAGATCTTCGAGCGGATGGGCGGCCGGTCCGGCCTGGAGGACGCGTTCCTGGCGTCGATGGTCGGGATGATGGGCCTGATCGCGGCGCTGTACATCGTGGGCGGCGTGCTGCGCCTGCACGGCGAGGAGACCTCGGGCCGCGCGGAGCCGGTGCTGGCGAACTCGGTCGGACGGCTGCGCTGGGCCGCCGGGCACCTGGTGGTGGCGTTCGGCGGGGCGGTCCTGCTCATGCTGCTGACGGGCCTGGGCTTCGCGGTCGGCTACGGCAAGGAGGCCGGCCCGATCCTCGGGGCCTGTCTGCTCCAGGTCGTCGCCGTGTGGGTGATCGGCGCACTGGCGGTCGCCCTGTACGGGCTGCTGCCGCGGGCGGCGATGGCCGCGTGGGGTGTCGCCGGGGCGGTCCTGCTGATCGGCTGGGTGGGCCCGGCGCTGGACGCGCCACAGGCGGTGCTGGATCTCTCCCCCTTCGGGCATCTGCCGAAGTTGCCCGGCGGGGAGATGAGTTGGGGGCCGGTGCTGGTGCTGCTCGGGCTTGCCGCGGCGCTGGTGGCCGGGGGGCTGGCGGGGCTGCGGCGGCGGGACATGACCGCCTGACGGGGCGCCGGGAACCTCTGCGCGGCCCGCGCGCGTCCGTCCTGGGCATGGGACAACGTGCGCAGGCCGCCGCAGGATGTCTGACCGCGGCCGTGGGTGCCGGAGCGGGACTCGCGTGCTGGTCCGTCGGCGTCCGCGGACGGTTCCGGCGCTTCGAGCAGGCCCCCGACTGGAGCGTGCTCTACGCCGAGCTGCCGCTCATGGTCCTGGGCGGCGTGGCCGCCGCCCTGGCCGTCTGGGCCGTACTGCGCTCCCTCAGACCGCGACGGTGAGCCCCTCCAGCCCCCTGATCACGAAGTTCGGCTTGCGAACCGGCTCCGCCGCCAGGCTCAGGCTCGGGGCGCGGTCCAGCAGCGCCGTCATCGAGGCCGCCAGCTCGATACGGGCCAGCGGAGCGCCGATGCAGTAGTGGATGCCCGCACTGAAGGAGATGTGGGGGTTGTCCGCGCGGCTGAGGTCCAGGCGCTCGGGGGCGTGGAAGACGGCCGGGTCATGGTTGGCGGAACCGAAGAGCATGGCGATCTCGGCGCCGCGCGGGACGGTGGTGCCGTCGATCTCGATGTCGTCCAGGACCCAGCGCTCGAAGAGCTGGAGCGGGGTGTCGTAGCGCATCAGTTCTTCTACGGCCGTGGGGACGAGGGAGTGATCGGCACGGAGTTTCGCCAGCTCCCCCGGGTTGCGGAACAGCGCGTACCAGCCGTTGACGGTGGCGTTGACCGTCGCCTCGTGCCCGGCGTTCAGCAGCAGCACGCAGGTCGAGATCATCTCCTGCTCGGTGAGCCGGTCGCCCTCGTCGTGGGCGGCGATGAGCCCGGAGATCAGATCGTCGCCGGGTCGGTCGCGGCGTACCGCGATGAGCCCCCGCAGATACTCCGAGAACTCGACCGAGGCACGCACCGCCCGCGCCGCGATCTCCTCCGGAGGGTTCAGCTCGTACATTCCGCAGATGTCCGCCGACCAGGGCCGCAGCGGCGCCCGGTCGGCCTCCGGGATCCCCAGCATCTCGGCGATGACCGCGACGGGCAGCGGCTCGGCGACATCGCGGAGCAGATCACCGCCGCCCTTCTCGACGAGCTGCTCCACCAGCTCCCCGGCGAGCCGTGTGACATACGGCCTGAGCCGCTCGACCGTGCGCGGCGTGAACGCCTTCGACACCAGGCGCCGGATACGGGTGTGGTCCGGCGGCTCCAGGTCGAGCATGCCGTGGTCGTTGAGCGTGTGGAACGGCTCGTGCTCGGCGGGGGGCGGGGTGCGGTCGAAGTCCTCGTGCGAGAACCGGTGCTGATACGTCCGCCCCAGCCGCCGCTCCCGCAGCAGCGCCGACACGTCGGCGTGCTGCGGGACGAGCCACTGGTCGGTGGGCTCGTAGTAGTGCACGCGGCCCTTGGCACGCAGGTCGGCGTAGGAGGGGTACGGGTCGGCGAGAAAGTCCGGGTCCCACGGGTCGAAGGCTGCCATGCCGGGACGCTAGCCCGACCCTCCCCCTCCTGACCAGGGGTGTCAGACCCAGACCGGGACGTGTTCCGCGGCGTAGCGGGCACCGAAACCGCCGTGGGGGAGGATCTCGGCGATCGCTTCGAGGTCGGCGTCGGTCAGGGTGAGGTCCGCGGCGGCCGCGTTCTCCTCGATGCGGCGCACGCTGCGGGTGCCGGGGATGGGCACGATGTGCTCGCCACGGGTGAGGAGCCAGGCCAGGGCCAGCTGGGAGACGGTGGCGCCCTTGGCCGCGGCGAGGGCGGCGAGGCGCTCGACGGCCGCCACGTTCTTCTCGAAGTTGCCGGGCTGCCAGCGCGGGTCGCTGCGGCGCATGTCGGTCGTGTCGTACTCACCGGCGGGCTTGGCCGTGCCGGTGATGAAGCCACGGCCCAGCGGGGAGTACGGGACGAAACCGATGCCGAGTTCGTCGAGGACCGGGAAGAGCTGCTCGACGTCCCGCTCGAAGAGGCTGTACTCGGTCTGGAGCACCGACACCGGCTGTACGGCATGGGCGCGGCGGATGGTCTGCGGACCTGCCTCGCTGAGCCCGAAGTACTTCACCTTGCCCGCGTCGATCAGCTCCTTGACCGTCCCGGCGACCTCCTCGATCGGCACGTCCGGGTCGACGCGGTGCTGGTAGAAGACGTCGATGTGATCCACGCCGAGGTGGCGCAGGCTGTTGTCGGCGACCTCGCGGATGTTGTCGGGGCGGCTGTTGAGCCCGAAGCCCTTGGACAGGTCCGAGAGATCGAAACCGAACTTCGTGGCCAGCACGACCTCGTCCCGGAAGCCCTTGACCGCCTTGCCGACCAGGATCTCGTTGGAGCCCGTGCCCCAGCCGTAGAGCTCGGCGGTGTCGATGAAGGTGACACCCAGCTCGTGGGCGCGCTGGATCGCGGCGACTCCTTCCTGCTCGTCGCCGGGCCCGTAGGCCATGGTCAGGCCCATCGAGCCGTAGCCGAGCGCCGAGACGGTGAGGCCCTGGCCGCCGAGTGTCCTCTGCTGCATGACGTACTCCTGCCCATCAAGTCAAACCAAAATGTTTGCTTTGACCGACTGTACGCCCGGGAGGCAGCCATCGCCAAACAGAACGTTTTGGCTGGGTAACCTCGACGCATGACCTCTTCGACGCCCCCGGACTCGACCCGCGACCGCATCGTCACCGCGGCGCGGGCCGAGTTCGCCCGGTACGGGATCGCCGGCGCCCGCATCACCCGTATCGCCAAGGCCGCGAAGACCAGCACGGAACGTCTCTACGCGTACTTCCGCAGCAAGGAAGAGCTCTACGGCTTCATCGCCGAACGGGAGCTGGCCGCGGTCTCCGAGGCGACCCGCCTGGACCCGACCAACCTCCCCGAATACGCCGGCCGCGTGCACGACTACTTCATCCAGCACCCCGACCGCTACCGGCTCGTGAGCTGGGGCCGGCTGGAACTCGCCGGCGACACCGCCGACGACCCCGCGATGAGGGAGACCATCCGCCGCAAGACCGAGCAGATTCGCAAGGCGCAGGAGGCCGGCCAACTGGACCCCTCCTGGGAGCCCATCGACATCCTCGTCTTCCTCAACCAGATCGCCTCGGCCTGGGCGGGCCAGCTCGACCTGGTGGACGCGGTGGCGGACCAGGTCCGCGACCAATCCCTGACGGCGCGCAGGGCGGCGGTGGTGAGAGCGGTGGAACGCCTGTTCCCGGCCACGGGGTCGTAGCGGTCCGGGTTGACCGACGTCGGGACGCCGACCGCGACACGCAACCGATGGTTGCGCGTAATCACCGCCCGGGTCTACAGTGATACGCAACCAAAGGTTGCGAAAGGGCCGGGTGGGAGACATGGAGTACGGCAGCATCGAGCGGGAGATCCACATCGACGCCACGCCCGAAGTGGTCTACGAGGTCGTCAGCAGACCCGAGCACCTGCGGGAGTGGTGGCCGGACGAGGCCGAGCTCAAGCCTGTGCCCGGAGCCACCGGAGTCATCTCGTTCGGGGACAGGAACGCGCCGGACGCGAAGGTCGAATCGCTCACCGTCGTGGACGCCGATCCGCCCCGGCGGTTCTCCTTCCGGTGGGTGTACGACGAGGGCGAGGCCGCGACGCCCGCCAACTCCCTGCTGGTGACCTTCGAACTGACCCCCTCGGGCTCGGGCACGCTGCTGCGCTTCAGCGAAGCGGGGTTCCGGGAACGGGGCTGGGAGGCGGCCGTGCTCGAGAACGCCTACCGCGAGCACGTCACCGGCTGGGACCACTTCCTGCCGCGCCTCGTCGCCTACGTGAACCGGCTGGTGTCCACGCCGTGAGCGTCACCGTCGACGACGAGCTGTGGTCCGCCGTCGGAGACCCGACCCGGCGCCGGATGGTCGACCTGATGCTGGCCGACGGCTTCGGCACGGCGACCTCGCTGAGCGAACGGCTGCCGGTCACGCGCCAGGCGGTCGCCAAACACCTCGGCGTACTCCACCGGGTCGGGCTGGTCCATGCCACCCCGTCCGGACGCGAGCGCCGATACGAGGTGGACGAGGAACAACTCGCCCGTGCCACAGCCCAGTTGGCCTCGGTCGGGGCGAGCTGGGACGCGCGACTGCACCGCATCAAGCGCATCGCCGAGGCGATCCAGCGCGACCGGGAGAACTGACGCCGGCCATCAGGAACACCACATCAGAGAGAGGTACCGAGATGCCCGACATCCTGCACAGGATCGGAATCACCTCATCCCCCGACGCCGTCCACACGGCCCTGACCACCATCGAGGGGCTCGCGGGCTGGTGGACGCAGGACACGGAGGGCGACCCCGGTGTCGGGGGCGTCATCCGGTTCCGTTTCGTACCCGGCGGGTTCGACATGAAGGTCCTGGAGACTCAGCCCGCCGAGCGCCTGGTCTGGGAGGTCGTCGACGGCCCCGAGGAATGGATCGGCACCCGGGTCCGCTTCGACCTCAAGCAGGAGGACGACTTCACCATCGTGCTGTTCCGGCACGAGGGCTGGAAGGAGCCGGTGGAGTTCATGTACCACTGCAGCACCAAGTGGGCGACCTACCTGATGAGCCTGAAGAAGCTGATCGAGACCGGCAAGGGCGAGCCCTCGCCGCACGACGTCCAGATCAGCAACTGGCACTAGGGACTCAGCGGATCACGTCGAAGACGTTCTTCTGCAGGCCGTTCGCGTACGCCTCGTGCTCGACCAGCTTCAGCTGCTGCTTGTCCTTGTCCGTGGTGGAGAAGAGGCGCTTGCCGGCGCCGAGAAGGACCGGGAAGACCAGGAGGTGGTAGCGGTCGATGAGGTCGGCGTCCGCGAGGGAACGGTTCAGGGTGGCGCTGCCGTGGATGATGATCGGGCCGCCCTCGGTCTTCTTCAGCTCGGCGACCTCGTCGAGGGAGCGCAGGATCGTCGTGTCGCCCCAGTTCGAGACGAGGTCGCCCTCGGTGAGGGTCGTCGAGACCACGTACTTCGGCATCACCTTGTAGTCGGCGAACTCCTCCATGCCGGGCCACACCGGGCTGAACGCCTCGTAGCTGGCCCGGCCCAGCATCATCGCGCTCGCCTCCTTCTGCTCGCGGCCCTTGATCTCGAACGCCTCGGGGAGGAACTCGATGTCCTTGAAGGTCCAGCCGGCGTTGCGGTAACCGGGCTCGCCGCCCGGGGCCTCCACGACGCCGTCGAGCGAGATGAAGGCGGTGCTGATGAGGGTGCGCATGTCGGTTCCTCCGTCGTCTGTCTGTGAGTCTGCGTGTGCGGTGTTCAGCTGTGATCTACGACCGCTGATCATGGAGAAACTCATCGGCTGACGCCCACCCTATTTTTTCCGGATCCCCTACGCCCCCTATCCCGGCGTCACCAAGCGCGCCTCGTACGCGAACACCGCAGCCTGCGTCCGGTCCCGCAGCCCCAGCTTCACCAGGACCCGGCTGACATGCGTCTTGATCGTCGACTCCGCCACCACCAGCCTCCCCGCGATCTCCGCGTTCGACAGGCCCTGCGCGATCAGGACCAGGACCTCCGTCTCGCGTTCGGTCAGATCGCCGTAGGCCGCGTGGGCGGAGGGCATCAGACGGGGGGCGTCGGAGAGCTTCGAGAACTCCGTGATCAGACGTTTGGTCACGGAGGGGGCCAGCAGGGCCTCCCCCGAGGCCACCACCCGCACCCCGTCGGCCAGTTGGCGAGCCGAGGCGTCCTTCAGCAGAAACCCCGAGGCTCCGGCCTTCAGGGCCTGGTAGACGTATTCGTCGAGGTCGAAGGTGGTCAGGACGAGGACCTTCGCCGCACCGTCCGCCGCCACGATCTCGCGGGTCGCCTCGATGCCGTTCAGCTCCGGCATCCGGATGTCCATCAGGACCACGTCCGGGCCCAGTTCACGGACCTTCGCCACCGCCTCACGGCCGTTCACCGCCTCGCCGACGACCTCGATGTCCGGCATCGCGTTGAGGAGCACCGAGAATCCCTCGCGCACCATCATCTGGTCGTCCGCGATCAGTACGCGGATCGTCATGCGTCACCCTCGCTCGTACTCGTACTCGTACTCGGCACCGGCAGGTACACCGCCACCTCGTAACCCCCCTCGTCCGTCGCGCCCGCCGTCATCTCGCCGTTCAGCATCGAGACGCGCTCCCGCATCCCCGTGATCCCATGGCCGGCGCCGGGTGACGGCTTCAGCAGGGCCCCGGCGGGCGGCGCGCCGTTGACTATCCGCAGGCCCAGGCCGCCGAGGACGTAACCGATCTCCACCTGCGCGGTCGCGCCCGGCGCGTGCCGCAGCGTGTTGCTCAGCGCCTCCTGGACTATGCGGTACGCCGACAGCTCCACGCCTTGCGGCAGCTCGCGCACCGCGCCGGTCACCGTCTTCTGTACGGACAGACCCGTGTCGCGCACATTGGCCAGCAGTCCGTCGAGGTCGGCGAGCGTGGGCTGCGGGGCGTCCGGGGCCTCGTAGTCCTCGGCGCGCACCACGCCCAGCACCCGGCGCAGCTCGGTGAGCGCCGCCACCGCGTTCTCGCGGATCGTCGCGAAGGCGCGCTCCAGCTCCGGCGGCGGATTCTCGACCCGGTAGGGGGCCGCCTCGGCCTGGATGGCGACGACCGACATGTGGTGCGCCACCACGTCGTGCAGTTCGCGGGCGATCGTCGAACGCTCCTCCAGCAGGGTGCGCTTGGAACGCTCGTGCGCCGTGACGGTCTGCTGGGCGGTCACCTCCTGGCGGGCCTCGCGGCGGGTGTGCCACACGGCGACGACCAGCAGGACCAGCGCGGAGAGGACCAGCATGGGGGCCGTGTCGTCGCCGTAGTAGTAGACCGGGCCGAGGATCACGTCCGCCACGAAGCCGTAGGCCGCGGTGACGGCCCACATGTACGCCGCCGTGCGCGGCTTGGTGCGTATCGCCACGACCGTCAGCACCGTGAGGTGACAGGCGAAGCTGGCCGGCAGCCAGGGGTAGCCGTCCATGTAGCTGCCGAAGACCTGACTGACCGGGGTGGCCGCCATCGACAGCCAGAACGCAGCGGTCGGCCGGAGCATGGTCAGCAGGATCGGAAGCACGGTGAGCGGAGCGAGCAACGGGGCCACGCTGGTGTCGACCGCCGCCAGGAGCAGCGTGATCAGGGCTGCCGCGGAGATCACGGCATGGGGTGTCCAGGCCGCGTACCCGCGCAGGGAGCCGGGCAGCCGCCGGGTCAGCGGGCCGTCGACCCGCATCCGGGGCAGCGGGCGGTAGGCGAAGGCGTCATGGAACAGGTCCTGCCGGAGCCCGCGCAGGGCGCTCGCGGCCAGCCGGTACTCCGGGCTGCGCGGCTTGGCCCCGTCCCCCGCCGGCGGTGTCTGCATGTGGGTCGTCTCGGTCACATACAGAACCGTAGGCCGAGGCCCGGGTCGGGGTCGTCACCAGTGAGAGGGGTCCTTCGGCATCCGTCTCAGGTACTACGGGTCCCGCGCGGACCACGGGCCCAACGGGCCATGGGGCCACCGGGCCATGGGGCCACCGCCCACCACGGCCCACCCGGTTCAATAGCCGGACGGCCGCACCAGCCCCGACTCGTACGCGAACACCGCAGCCTGCGTACGGTCCCGCAGCCCCAGTTTCACCAGGATGCGGCCCACATGCGTCTTCACCGTCTGCTCCGCCACCACCAGCCGCTGCGCGATCTCCGCGTTCGACAGACCCTGCGCGATCAGCGCCAGCACCTCCGTCTCCCGCTCGGTCAGATCGCCGACCCGTTCCTTCAGGGGCGCTCGGGGGCGATGGTCGAGGCGGGAGAACTCGGTGATCAGGCGCCGGGTGATGCCGGGCGCGAGCAGCGCGTCGCCGGCCGCCACCACCCGTACCGCCTCCGCGAGCTGGTCGGCGGAGGCGTCCTTGAGCAGAAAGCCGGAGGCGCCCGCACGCAGCGCCTCGTACACGTACTCGTCGAGATCGAAGGTCGTCAGCACCAGCACTCTGATCTGCGGAGTCGCCTCGGTGATCCGGCGGGTGGCCTCGATCCCGCCCAGCTCCGGCATCCGGATGTCCATCAGCACGACGTCCGGCGCGAGCTCGGCGACCTTCGCCACCGCGTCCAGACCGTCGACCGCCTGCCCCACCACGTCGATGTCCGGCTGGGTGTTGAGCAGCACGGTGAAGCCCTGCCGGACCATCTGCTGGTCGTCGGCGATCAGTACACGGATGGGGCTGCCAGGGCTGATGGGGCTGCTCGTCATACGGAGCCGTCCTTGGAGTCGGGGGCGGTGTCGGGGGTGGCGCCGGGGGCGGGGGCCTCGGCCCACGGGGGCGAGGTCGGCAGGTACGCGGCCACCTCGAAGCCGCCGTCGGGCGCCGGTCCGGCGCGCAGGGTGCCGCCGAGCATCGCCGCCCGCTCCCGCATGCCGAGCAGACCGTGCCCGGCGCCACGGGAGAACGGGGCGGCGCGGGTGGACGGCGAGTTGGTGATCCGCACATCCACGCCGTGCCGATGGTGGACGAGCCGGACCGTGGCCGTCGCGCCGGGCGCGTGACGCAGGACATTGCTCAGCGCCTCCTGCACGATCCGGTACGCCGACAGCTCCACGCCCGGCGGCCGCGGCAGCCGCTCACCCGCCACATCGACCCGGACGCTCAGTCCGGCCGCCCGGGTGTTCTCCACCAGCGCGTCGAGCCGGTCGAGGGTGGGCTGCGGAGTGTGCGGGGCGGTTCCGGTGCCGCTGTCGCCGCCAGGGCCGGCGCCCGGGTCCGCGGTGTCGGGATGTTCCGAGCGCAACACCCCCAGCACGCGGCGCAGTTCGGTCAGCGCCTCCAGCGCGTTCTCCCGGATGCCCTCCAGGTTCTCCTTGAGCTCGTCGGACGGGTTCTCGACCAGGTGCGGGGCGACCTGCGCCTGTATGGAGATCACGGACATGTGGTGGGCCACCACGTCGTGCAGCTCGCGGGCGATACGGCTGCGCTCCTCCAACAAAGTGCGCCGGGCTCGCTCCTCGGCCGTGAGGGAGGTCTGCTCGACGAGTTGCGCCTTGGCCTCGCGACGGCCGCGCAGGGCTGAGCCGAGGACCACGACGACGGTCAGCAGGATGACCGCGAGCAGCCCGGTGGGCTGGAAGTCGGCCGCGCCGAGCAACCCCTCGATGACGTACGTCAGCAGCAGGTTCAAGGCCAGCGCCTCGACCGACACCCGCGTGCGCACCCGCAGGGTGAGCAGCAGCAGTACGGCCATGTGTCCGATCAGCGCGGCCGCCGACCAGGGCCAGGCGAAATCGTGTGCGCCACCGGCCAGCAGCTGGCGACGGACCTCCAGCGCGCCCACCACCATGGCGATCGTCGACAGCCACCACGCGGGCAGGGGCCGCCACATCGCGCACACCACGGCGGCACCCTGCGCCAGTCCGATGAGGAAGGCGAGTTGGGCACCCACCCCGCCGTTGTCACCGAGCTGCGCCGTGGCGCCGAGGGTGACGCCGAAGGCGACCAGGCACAGCAGCCCGTGCGGCAGCCAGCGCAACCACAGGGAAGGAGGCAGCGGGTCCGCGCGGAGCGTGCACAGGTCCTCGCGCAGTACGCGCAGCCCGCGCCGCACCCGGCCCACGACCATGTGCTGGATCCCCGTTTCCGTCACGCGCCCCACCCTAGACACCGCGCACCCCCACGGACCTCGTCCTTTCGGTCGGCCGATGCCTGCGCACGACCCGTGAGGCCCCGCCCCGGCGACCGCCCTGCTCGTAGGAGCGGAACGCCGACCGGCAGACGGCGAGGGCCAGGGCGAACACCGGCAGCCAGGCCAGGCGGGCCGCGACCCAGTCGAGGCCGTCGGGGACGGTGTGCAGACCCGGGAGGTGCCCCACGAGGAGGCCGGTGGCCGTGGTCGCCATCAGTGCCGTCTGATGCCAGAGGAAGACCGTCATCGCGGAGAGGTTCACCAGGGCGACCGCCGCCCAGGCCAGGGGGCGGCGCATCGCCCCGCGCAGCCGGTCGCGCAGCAGCAGCGCCAGACCGCACTGGGCCAGACCGAAGGTGACCGCGGCCAGTGTCGGCGGGTTCAGGTTGGACACCGCGGCGCCGGGGACGCCGACCATCGACGCCGGATAGCCGGCCCACGCGACGAGTACCGCCGTCGCCACCGCACCGCCCGCCACCAGGGCCCAGCCCGCCCGCCGCCGCTCCAGCTCACCGCGCGTCCAGGCCGCGCCGAGCGTGTACGGCACCAGCCAGCCCGCGACCACGTTGACCCAGCCGAGCCAGGCCGGGCCGCCGAGGCCGAAGCGGATCAGGTCGACATGGAGGACGACGGCGAGCGGCCACAGCGGGCTCAGCCGGGTCAGCAGCGGCGTCGCCGCCGTCAGCGCGGCGAACACCACGAGAAACCACATGGGCGACAGCGCCAGCTTGACGAGGGTGTGGACCGTGCCGAACTCCGCGCCCGTCAGGAGCAGTCCGGCCGCCGCCACCGTCCACAGGGTGAGGACCGCCGCGACCGGTTCGAACAGCCGGGACAGCCGGGCGGTCAGCCATGCGCCGTACGTCGTCCCGCGGGCCCGCGCGGAGGTGTAGCTCCGGGTCGCCACATGACCGCCCACCAGGAAGAACACGGCGAGGGTCTGGAACGCCCAGGAGATCGGGGCGAGCCACGGCATGTGCTGCAACGGGCTCGCGGTGTGCAGGGCACCGCCGTCCGCCACGAGGGCGGTCACCAGCCAGTGGCCGAGGACCACGCCCAGGATGGCGAAGGCCCGCAGGGCGTCCACGGCCCTGTCCCGGTCGACGGGCGTCGCCGCGTCCAGACGGGCGGCGCCCTCGCCTATGTGCTTCCGGACCGAGCGCAGGATCGAGTGCGGGGCCGGGGCCTGGGGCCGTTCACGCATGGGTGACCTCCGAGGTCTTGCCCACAACGATCCGGGCCAGGTTCGTCAGGGCGACCGAGCCGGGGTCGAAGTAGTCGCTGTGGCCACCGTCGCCCGCCGCGAAGCGGCTCGCGCCGAAGGACGGGGACATGGGGTCGGAGCCGAAGCCGACGGTCGTGCCGAACAGGTCCGTCTTGATGTGCGGTACCTCCGCCACCCAGTCGTCGCTGCCGCGGCCGGCCCACACGCGGGCGCGGGTGTGCAGGGCCGCGGCGGTGTCCTCACCGGTACCGGGGCTGCCGAGCAGCACGAGATCGGTCGCGTCCAGGTGGGACGCGGCGCGGGCGCAGACGACCGAGCCGTAGGAGTGGCAGAGGAGGGAGACGGTCGGGGTCGGGCCGACGATGCCTCGGAGTTGGCGTATGAACTGCTGTAGGTGTGGGGCGGCTTGGTCGGCTCTGCCGGTGGTCGTGACCGTCGTGCTGATGGTGTCCGGGGTCTTGTAGCCGAGCCAGGTGATGACCGCCGTGCGGGGCGCTGTGCGGTTCAGCTCGCCGTGCAGGGCGGTCGCGTCGGCGCGGAAGCGGGCGTAGGTGTCGAGGGAGGTGTCGGAGCCGGGGACCAGGACGGCGATGTGGTCGGCGTGGGCCAAGTCGCCGAAGACCTCGGTGGCTTGGCCTTCGCCTCGGCCGTCGAAGTGGAGGAGGTGGTGGGTGGGGGCGGCCAGGGCTCGGTCGGCCGTGGCTCGGTGGGTGTCGCCGTGGGCGGAGGCCATGCGGGAGGCTTCGGCGGCGTTTTCTCTGTTCGCCGCGTAGGCCCTGTCCAGGGTGGACACCGTCAGGTGGGGCAGCGTGGCTGGAGCCGGAGCCGGTATCTCCGGGCGGGCCGCGGCGGAGAGAGGGAGTACTACCGCCGCCGTGATGAGGGTGGCGAGGGTCGCTCGGCGCCGTGTGTGGGTGCGGCGGCGTGGGGGTGCGGGTGGCGGCGTTTCGCGTGCCCGCGCTTGCGGGGTACCGCCTGCGCCCACCCGTGCCGCCCCAGCGGCACGACTGCCCGCAGGCTGCGCTGACATACGGTTGATCGAAAACCCCATGTCCGTCTCCCCCTCCCAGTCCGCCCGTCCATCGGGCCTCTCTGAGTGGGAAATTACGGATCCGGACACCTCGTCCGCGTCCCGCCGGGGAGCTCACATCCGCCGTAGCTCTCAGGTATTACGGGTATGAAAGGGGCCCGTCCTCAAAGCCCCCTCAAAGCCCGCTCAAAGCCCCCCACCGCACCCCCAACAACCCCTCACCACGCCAACTGCGCAATCTCCTCCGCCACCACCGCACACGCATCCGCCGCCGGATCGATCAGCGGGAAGTGGCCGACCTCCTCCAGCAACGTCACCCCCACCACCTCCCCCGCCTTCGCCGCCGCGTCCGCGTACGCGTCGGCGACCGCCTGCGGCACCACGTCGTCCGTACGCCCCTGCACCAGCGTCGTCGCGATCCCCGTCGGCAGCAGCAGCGCCGGGTCGGCATACGGCTGCCGGGTCGCGAAGTGCTCGTCGCCGCCCAGGAGTTGCAGCGAGGCACCCCCGCACACGCCCAGCTTCTCCGCCACCGTGAAGTCGGCGATGGGGGCCAGCGCCACCACGCCCCGCAGGGGTGGGGGCCGGTCCACGCGCCAGCCGGAATCGGCCGGCAGCACGTGCCGGGCCGCGGCCCACAGTGCCAGGTGGCCGCCCGCCGAGTGCCCGGTGACCACCGTGCGGCGCGGGTCGGCCTGCGGGAGAGCCGCTCGTACCAGCGCCGGCAACGCGTCCAGCGCCGCAGCCACGTCGTCGAACGTGTCCGGCCAGCGCCCGGCGACCGGCCCGGACGCGTTCCGCCCCCCGGAGGCGTCCTGGCCCCCGGAGGTGTCCTGCCCCGGCAGCAACGCCCCCCGCCGGTACTCCACGTTGGCCACGGCGAACCCCCGCCGTGCCAGATAGTCGGCGAACGGCGTGATGTGCCGTCGGTCGTACGGCGCCCGCCACGCGCCGCCGTGCAACACGACCACCAGCGGAGCGAGCACCCCCGCCGGGATCTCACCCTTCGGAGCGTAGAAGTCGATCACCTGGTCGGGGTGGTCGCCGTACGCGGAACTGACGTCGGGGTCGACGGGCGGGTGGGAGAACGCCGACTCCTCCTCGGCGGCGGCCCGGGCTGCTGCGGAGTCGTCGGGCATGCTCCAACCTCTCAGCGATGAAACGCATTTGGACGAGAATTCGACTGTAGGCGGGGACGGTATCAGGCCCGTGACGTGCGCGGACACACCCATGTCACGCTCGGTGAGGATTAAACGGTTCTGCTGTTTCGTTACGCTGAGCCCGACGCAGCCCGCGTCGAGGCCCGTCTCGTGCGACAGCCCCCACAACCGTCCCCATGGAGGCCGATATGTCCGCCGAACCCGGCACCGTACGTCCCGGAGGACGTACCGCCCGTGTCCGCGCGGCCGTGCTCCAGGCGGCCGGTGACGTCCTCGCCGAGCACGGGTTCGCGCATCTCGACCTGGCCGACGTGGCCCGCCGGGCCGAGGTCGGCAAGACCACCGTCTACCGGCGCTGGGGCTCGGTGACCGGTCTGGTCGCCGACCTCCTCGCCGACATGGCCGAGCAGTCGCTGCCCCGCGAGGACACCGGCACCGTGCTGGGCGACCTCCGCGCCAACGCCCGTCTCGTGCAGCGCACCCTCGCCGACCCCCGCCAAGGCGCCCTGTTCCGCGCGGTGATCGCCGCCGCGACCTGCGACGAACGGACGGCACAGGCCCTACGACGGTTCTACGACATCCGGGTCGCCGAGTGGGCACCCTGCGTTCAACAGGGGGTCGAGCGTGGGGAGTTGCCACCGAGGACGGACGCCGAGGAGGTCGTACGGGCCGTGTCCGCACCGCTCTACTACGCGCTGCTGACCACCGGAACGGCCCCGACCCCCGCCGCCGCCGACCGCGCGGCACACGCCGCTCACGCCGCCGCGACAGCAGGGGTCTACACGCAGGACTAGGGACGCTCCAGCACATCCCCCAACACCCGTGCCGCCCGCTCCACTTCACCGAAGCCGACGTACAACGGCGTGAATCCGAACCGCAGCACATCCGGGTGCCGGAAGTCGCCGACCACGCCCCGCGCGATCAGCTCCTTCATGACCTCCCCGGCGTCGTCGCACCGCAACGCGACCTGGCTGCCGCGCTCCGCGTGGGCCACCGGCGTCACCGACTCCACGCGTCCCGCGGGCGCGTACGCGGCCACGCACTCCAGGAAGAAGTCGGTCAGGGCGAGGGACTTGGCCCGCACCGCCTCGACGGAGACGCCGTCCCAGACCTCAAGCGCCGCCTCCAGGGCCAGCATCGAGAGGATGTCCGGCGTACCGACCCGGCCGCGCACCGCGCCCGCCGCCGGTTCGTACGCGGGCCGCATGCCGAAGGGTTCCGCATGCGAGTTCCAGCCGGGCAGCGGGGAGTCGAAGCGGGCCTGGAGGCCGTGCCGGACGTACAGGTACGCCGGTGAACCCGGGCCGCCGTTCAGGTACTTGTAGGTGCAGCCGACCGCCAGGTCGACCCCGTGCTCGTCCAGCCCGACCGGCAGCGCGCCCGCGCTGTGGCACAGGTCCCAGACCGCCACCGCCCCCGCCGCGCGCACGGCGGCGGTCAGCGACGGCAGGTCGTGCAGCCGGCCCGTGCGGTAGTCGACGTGGTTCAGCAGCACGGCCGCCGTACGGTCGCCCAGCACCCCGGGCACCTCCGCCGGTGTCACCGGGATCAGCGTGCACCCGGTCATCCGCGCCGCCGACTCGGCGATGTACCCGTCCGTGGGGAAGGTCGTGGCATCGACGACGATCTCGTCCCGGCCGGAACCGGGCCCGCCCGCGATCCGCACGGCCGCCACAAGTGCCTTGAAGACGTTGACACTTGTGGAGTCGCCGACCACGATCTGCCCGGCCGCCGCCCCCACCAGCGGAGCGATCCGGTCACCGATCCGCTCGGGCGCCGTCCACCAGCCGCTCTCGTCCCAGGACCGGATGCGCAGCTCGCCCCACTGGCGCCGGACGACGTCCTCGACCCGCCCCGGAACGGCGGCGGGCAGCGCGCCCAGCGAGTTGCCGTCCAGGTACACGACTTCGTCGAGCACGAACTTCCCGCGCACAGCAGCCAGTTCGTCACCGGCGTCCAGTTTCTCGGCCCTTGTCGCGAACTCAGACATGCGACCGCGCCGTCCACAGCTCGGGGAACACGTTCTTCTGCGCCCGCTTCTCCAGCCACGCCACCCCGGCGGAGCCGCCCGTGCCCGCCTTGGCGCCCATCGCGCGCCGGGTGGCCACCAGATGGTCGTTGCGCCAGCGCCACACCAGCTCGGCGACGTCCGTCAACGCCTCGCCCAGCCGGGCGAGTTCAGCGCTGCCGTCACCGGAGTAGAGGGCGGTCCAGACGGACTCGACCTCCGCCGACGGCTCGTACCGCAGCGACACGTCACGCGTCAGCACGGCGGCCGGGATCGCGTGCCCGCGGCGCGCCAGCAGCCGCAGCACCTCGTCGTACAGGCTCGGCTCGTGCAGCGCCTTCTCCAGCTCGGCGTGCACCCGCGGGGCGCCCCGGTGCGGAACCAGCATGGACGCCGACTTCTCGCCGAGCAGGAACTCCATCCGCCGGTACATCGCCGACTGGAAGCCGGAGCCCTCACCGAGCGCGGCCCGGTACGAGTTGAACTGGGCCGGGGTGAGCTGGCCGAGCGGCCGCCAGGAGGCGTTCAGCGCCTCCAGCTCCCGTACGGAACGCTTCAGCGCGTCGACCGCGACGGGCACGTCGTCGGAGCGCAGCGCCCGGGCCGCGGTCTCCCACTCATGGACGATGACCGTGAACCACAGCTCCATCACCTGGGTCGTGACCAGGAAGACCATCTCTCCGGGATCGTCGGAGAGGGTGTGCTGGAGGTGGGTGAGCACGTCCGCCTTGACGTAGTCCTCGTACGGCGTCGTGCCTTCGAAGTCGAGATGCGGGGTCTCGGGCTCCGGGATCTCGTGAGCCTCGTGGGACATCGCTGTCTCCTGTTGTGTACTCCGGGTAGCGGTCCGCCCCTGCCGTTACCGACACGGGGGCCCCGGTCCCCATCCGAATCCTCAGCCGTCACCCCCGAAGAGCGCAAGGCCCGACCGGATCACAGATCACAGCCGGGCCCGCACCGAAACAGAAGGCTCTAGCCCAGCGTCTGCGCCGCCGTCGGCGAGGAGTCCTTCAGGAACTGCGAGCAGCGCTCGTACTCCTCCTGCTCCCCGATGGCACCCGCGGCGCGGGCGAGGGCGTGCAGGGCGCGCAGGAAGCCGCGGTTCGGCTCGTGCTCCCAGGGGACCGGGCCGTGGCCCTTCCAGCCGCTGCGGCGCAGTGCGTCCAGGCCTCGGTGGTAGCCCGTACGGGCGTAGGCGTACGACTCCACGACGCTGCCCCGCTCGAACGCCTCGTCGGCGAGCTGGGCCCAGGCGAGGGAGGAGGTGGGGTACTTGGCGGCGACGTCCGCGGGTGCCGTGCCGGCGGCGAGCAGTTCACGCGGCTCGGGGTCGTCGGGGAGGTGGGTCGGGGGCGGGCCCCCGAGGAGGTTCTCGTGAATCGACATGAGGACAGTGTCTCTCGGTTGTCGGCTGCGGGTGCGTCGTGGCTGGTCGCGCTCACGCGGCGGTAGCCGCAAATTGATACAGCCCCGCGCCCCTAAAGGCCTTCGCCCAGCCGTCCCTTGGAACGCTCACCCTCCAGAGGGGGCGCGGTGATCGACCCATGGGTGATGCACTCCGGGCGCCTGCAATCCGGTGGCAGCGCCCGTACCGTCGTGAACGCCACCGCCGCCCCCACGACCAGCACCCCCGCGCACACCACCATCGCCCGCCCGAACGCGTCGTCGAAGGCGGCCGGGGTGCGGTACGCCTCCTCGCCCATCCCGGCGATCAGCGGGAGCGCGGCGACCGCGATGAGGCCCGCCGCGCGAGCCGCCGCGTTGTTGATGCCGCTGGCCAGACCCGCCCGGGCCACGTCCACGGAGGCGAGGACGGTCGCGGTGAGCGGGGCGACCAGGGTGACCATGCCGAGGCCGAGGACGAGGAGGGCGGGGAGGACGTCGGCGAAGTAGTTCGCGTCCGGCCCGACCCGGAGCATGAGCAGCATGCCGAGCGCGCACAGCAGGGGCCCGACCGTGAGCGGGATGCGCGGACCGATGCGGTCGGCCAGCTCGCCCGACCTGGCCGAGAACAGCAGCATCATCGCGGTCGTCGGCAGCAGGGCCGTACCGGCGCCGAGGGCCGAGTAACCGGCGACGACCTGGAGCTGGAGCGCGGCCAGGAAGAAGAACCCCCCGAAGGCCGCGTAGACGCAGAGGGTGACCAGGTTGACGGCGGTGAACTGCCTCGACGCGAAGATCCCGAGCGGCATCATCGGGTCGGGACGCCGCTTCTCGACGTAGACGAAGGCGACGCCGGTCAGCACGCCGAGCACCGCCGTGATCCAGTCCTCCTCGATCAGCGCGTACGTCACCAGCGC
This sequence comes from Streptomyces sp. NPDC051913, assembly GCF_044593635.1. Classification (NCBI taxonomy): domain Bacteria; kingdom Bacillati; phylum Actinomycetota; class Actinomycetes; order Kitasatosporales; family Streptomycetaceae; genus Streptomyces; species Streptomyces sp. NPDC051913. The sequence continues at coordinate 261,240 of NZ_JBIUCI010000003.1, forward strand.
CAGCGCGAGCGCCCCCAGCAGGGCACCCAGCACGTCGAAGCCGGCGTGCTTGCGGCCGTCGCCTGATTCGGGGACGTGCCGTACGGCGATGGGGGCGCACAGCAGCGCGACCGGGACGTTCAGCAGGAAGACCCAGCGCCAGCCGGGCCCGTCCACCAGCCAGCCGCCCAGGAACGGCCCCACGGCCGCCCCGATACCACCGAAGCCGGACCACAGGCCGACCGCCCGCCCCCGGTCGTCGGGATGGAAGGAGGCCTGGATGAGGGCCAGGGAACCGGGCGTGAGGAGCGCGCCGCCCACACCTTGCAGCGCCCGTGCCCCGATCAGCACCCCGGCGTTCGGCGCGAGCCCGCACAGCAGAGAGGCCGCCGCGAACCACACCACACCCACGACGAAGACCTTGCGCCGCCCGTACCGGTCCCCCAGCGAGCCGCCGAGCAGGATCAGCCCGGCCAGCGTCAGCATGTACGCGTTGATCGTCCACTGGAGTGCGGCGAGGTCGGCGTCGAGATCCTCGCCGATACGGGGAAGTGCCACGTTGACGACGGTCGAGTCCAGCATCGCCATGCTGGAACCGAGCACGGTGGTGAGCAGGATCCACTTGCCCTGCGGTGAGGCCAGCCGGACATCGGGCATGACCCCAGTAAACAGTGAGCCCGGTGCCGAAGCACCGGGCTCACCATGAAGTACCGCTTACTTGATCTTCGTACCCGTCGAACGAAGGTCGGCGCAGGCCTGCGTCACACGGGCGGCCATGCTGCCCTCGGCGAGCTTGCCCCAGGTGCGCGGGTCGTAGGTCTTCTTGTTGCCGACCTCGCCGTCGATCTTCAGGACACCGTCGTAGTTCTGGAACATGTGGGCCGCCACCGGACGCGTGAACGCGTACTGGGTGTCGGTGTCGATGTTCATCTTGACGACGCCGTTGTCCAGCGCGGTCGCGATCTCCTCGGCGGTGGAGCCGGAGCCGCCGTGGAAGACGAAGTCGAACGGGGAGGTCTTGCCGTACTTGGCGCCGACACCCTCGTTGAGGTCCTTCAGCAGCTCGGGACGCAGGACGACGTTGCCCGGCTTGTAGACGCCGTGCACGTTGCCGAAGGAGGCGGCGAGCAGGTAGCGGCCCTTCTCGCCGAGGCCGAGGGCCTCCGCGGTGCGCAGGGCGTCGTCGACCGTCGTGTAGAGGGAGTCGTTGATCTCGTGCGAGACACCGTCCTCCTCGCCGCCGGTCGGGGTGATCTCGACCTCAAGGATGATCTTCGCCGCGGCGGTGCGGGCCAGCAGCTCCTGCGCGATGGCCAGGTTGTCGGCGAGGGTCTCGGCCGAGCCGTCCCACATGTGCGACTGGAAGAGCGGGTTCTCGCCGCGGGCGACGCGCTCCTCGGAGACCGCGATCAGCGGACGTACGTACCCGTCGAGCTTGTCCTTCGGGCAGTGGTCCGTGTGCAGCGCGACGGTGACGTCGTACTTCTTGGCGACGATGTGCGCGAACTCGGCCAGGGCTACGGCGCCGGTGACCATGTCCTTGTTGTGCTGACCGCCCAGGAACTCGGCGCCACCGGTCGAGATCTGGATGATGCCGTCACTCTCGGCCTCGGCGAAGCCGCGCAGTGCCGCGTGCAGGGTCTGCGTCGAGGTGACGTTGATGGCCGGGTAGGCGAACTTGCCTGCCTTCGCCCGGTCGAGCATCTCGTTGTAGACCTCGGGGGTTGCGATGGGCATCTGTCCGCTCCTTGGAGTGTGCGGGTTGGCGTACTACGTGCTTACGGCCCTGACCTAGACCTTGGTGTGGGGGTTGCGACGTCGTCGTCGGGCCCCATCTTTCCAGACGAACCGGGATGCTCGGAGCGGTCGGAAGTCCCGGTCGTCAGGCCTTTTCAGTCCAGGCCCAACTCGTCCTTGGAGAAGGCGAAGCGGTACGGCACCCCGGCGCCCTGTTCGATCTTCTCGGCGGCGCCGGTGGCCCGGTCGACGATCGTGGCGACGGCCACGACCTCGGCGCCCGCCTCCCGCACGGCCTCCACGGCGGTCAGCGGAGAACCGCCGGTGGTGGAGGTGTCCTCCACGACGATGACGCGTCGGCCCGCGATGTCCGGGCCCTCGACACGCCGCTGGAGACCGTGGGCCTTGGCGGCCTTGCGGACGACGAAGGCGTCGAGCCGCCGGCCCCGCGCGGCGGCGGCGTGCAGCATCGCGGCGGCGACCGGGTCGGCGCCCATCGTCAGCCCGCCCACCGCGTCGAACTCCAGGTCGGCGGTCAGGTCGAGCAGCACCTGCCCGACCAGCGGGGCCGCCTCCCCGTCCAGGGTGACGCGTCGCAGGTCGACGTAGTAGTCCGCCTCCAGACCCGACGACAGGGTCACCTTGCCGTGCACCACGGCCTTGTCCTTGATCTGCTGCAGCAGCGTGCCGCGTACGTCCGTCATGCCGCCCAGCTTAGAGGCGCCGCCAGCTCCAGGTGGTGGCGGCTTCGAGTGGCTCCAGGGGCGTGACCAGGCGCGGCAGCGTGTTCAGGCCGTTGGGCGGGCCGGTCTGCGGCTCCACGCACACGGCCTCGGCCTGCTCGTCGTAGACCACGACCCACTCCTCGCGGGAGGCGACCTTCAGCTCCAGCTGCCCCGGCCAGGTCAGGGTCACGTCGACGCCGCCGGGCATGCCGAAGCAGTCGTCCCAGGGCCCGGGCTTCGGGTCGATACGCCGCCCGGTGGGCAGGTGGTCGTCCCCGCGCTCCTCCTGCCACCCGGCCTCGAAGGCCACCCGCACGTCCTCGCCGCCGAGGCTGCGGTGGAACCACGGGTGCCAGCCGATCTGGGCCGGGAAGGAGGTGTCGTACGTCTCCACGGACATGGTCAGCGTGACGGAGTCGGGCGTCAGGGCGACGGCCTGGGTGACGCGGCCGGAGTAGGGCCACGGCTCGACCAGGTCGTACGTGATGACGGCCTCGTCGGCCGAGGTGCGCGCGACGCGCCAGGCGCCGTCGCGAGTGGTGCCGTGGATGGCGTGCGGCGGGGAGTTCAGCGGCAGCTGGTGCAGGGTGGCGCCGTTGCGGAACCGGCCGTCCCTGATCCGCCCGCACCAGGGCACCATCGGGAAGCAGCCGAATCGGTCGCCCTGCCGCAGCAGTTCGACCCCGTCGACGCGCAGCCCGCCGATCCGTCCGCCGTTGCCCGGCAGTACGGTCACCTCCGCGTCACCCGCGGTCAGCGTGATGGGTTCGTTACTCACGGGACGACCCTACTGGGGCGATCAAGAGGGCGATCGCGCCACCACCCCGGCGGCCCGTCAGCGCCGCTTGCGCAGCACCCGCCCCACCACGATCGCCGACGCCAGCACCACCGCCGCGGCGGGCGCGGCCCATCGAAGCGCCGGGTTCGGGGCGATGGTCTGCGGCGCGGGGACGGGCGCGTACCGGCCACGTGGCGGCGCGTGATCCACCTCCTCCGCGCTCCGCCCGATCATCGTCCGCCGCGCGTGCGCGGCTTCGGCGGGGAGGTCGCGGGGGGCGGTGAAGTCCTCGTCGGGGGTGGGGACTTGGGAGGGGGTGGGAGCCTCGGGGACCTCGGGGGCTTCAGGGGTCTCGGGGGCCTCGGGGGTCTCGGGCTCGTCCGACGCTTCCGGTGCCGCGGGGGCTTCGGCGGTCTCGGGTGCTTCCGGTGATCGGGGCGCCTCGGTGCCCTCCGTGGCCTCGGAGGCCGGACCCCGTGCCGCGTTCCCCAGGTTCTCCGCGAAACGGTTCAGCAACCGGCCCACGGCCGAGGTCACCGCGTCCCCCGGCAGCTCCGTGATGCGCCCGTCCGCCGAGGCGGTCCCCGTGAAGGTGAGGGTGGTTCCGCCCTCGGCCTGCGTCGGCCGCAGAACCAGCGCGAGCGTCACCGCACCGCTGCCGCGCGCCTCCACGGCGTCGCCCTCGATGCCGTACGTCCCGTCGTCCCGTACGGAGATCCGGGCGGACCCCCGATAGGTGATGGTGTGACCCCCGACGCGTACCTTCAGCCGCCCGGTGACGGGCTCGGCGCCGGCGTCCTGTTGGAGCCCGGGAACGGCCCGGGCGACCCGTAGGGGATCGGCCAGTGCCTCCCTGAGCCGCTCGGCCGGAACCGGAACGAACACCTCATGCTCCATGGTCCGCGAGCCTACCCAGAGGACCGCCGAGTGCACCCCCGTTGGTCGAAAGTGACCGCGCGTCGAACGGACACCCACTCCTCGGCGGGCCCGTCAGTAGCGCGGATGCACCAATGTCGACACCGTCGGCCCGGCCCCCGGCGCGCGCATCCGCTCCGCCGCCCTTCCGTCGGCCTCCAGGTCCTGCTGGGTCAGGGTCTTCAGAGGCGGCTCACGGGGGTCGAGGCGCAGAGGTGGGCGGTGGTGCGCGGCGGCGAGCACGAAGCCCCAGTCGCGGGGGGCGCGGCTGGCGGCCGTGGTGCGGTCGGGGCCGGCCGCGAAGCCCTCGTCACGGCCGCCGACCCGGTAGGGGGCGGTGTGCAGGCCCGCCGCGCGGATGGTCGCCTCGACCGTCCAGAAGACGCGGGGACGGGAGGAGAGCGGACCGGCGTGCACCACGAGGCGTCCGTCGGGGGCGAGCGCGCGGTGGGCGAGGCCGTAGAACTCCTGGGAGTAGAGCTTGGTGCTGGCGGTGATGCCCGGGTCGGGCAGATCGGCGATCACCACGTCGTACGCCGCCGGGCGCACCCCGCGCAGCCAGCCGAAGGCGTCGCCGGTGGTGACATGGACGCGCGGGTCGGCGTACGCGTGGCCGTTGAGGGCGGCGAGGGCGGGGTCCGTGCGGGCCAGCCGGACCACTCCGGCGTCGAGTTCGACGACGTCGACCCGGCGTACGTCGGGATGGCGCAGCACCTCGCGGGCCGCGAGTCCGTCGCCGCCGCCGAGGATGAGCACGCGGGTGTGCGGGCCGTTCATCGCGGGGTGGACGAGCGCCTCGTGGTAGTGGCGTTCGTCGCGGCCGCTGACGCGGAGGCGGCCGTCGAGGAAGAGGTCGAGGGGGCGGCCCTCGGTGCCGCCGGTGAGGACGACCTCCTGGACGTCGGTCTGGAGGGCCACGCGGACGTCGTCGCCGTAGACGGCGTGGCGCGCGGCGCGTTCGAAGTCGTCGACGAGGACGGCGGCCGCGGCGAGGATGCCGAGCACGGCGAGGTTGGCGATCACCAGCAGCCAGCGGGCCCGGCGGGTGAGGTCACGGCGGAACAGGCCGAGGACGAGGGCGCCGCCGACGATCGCGTTGACGGTGCCGGTGATCAGGGCGCCGGTCAGCTGGCCGAGCAGGGGCAGGAGCAGGAACGGGAAGGCGAGGCCGCCGACGAGGCCGCCGACGTAGTCCGCCGCGAAGAGGTCGGCGACCGCGCCGCCCGCGTCCTGGCGGCGGATGCGCTGGATCAGCTCCATCAGCAGGGGGACCTCGGCGCCGATGAGGAGGCCGATCGCGAGGGAGAACGCGACGAGGAGGCAGCGCGGTCCGTGGGCCCACAGGCCGCCCCAGTCGCCGGTCCAGGCGAAGGCGGCGTACAGCGCCATCGCGCTGCACCCGCCGACGAGGGCGAGCGCGGCCTCGATCGCGCCGAAGCCGGCCGCGGCGCGCCATCGCAGCCGCTTGGCGAGGAGCGAACCGACTCCCATCGCGAAGACCATCACGGACAGCACGACGGACGCCTGGGTGACGGAGTCGCCGATCAAGTAGGAGGCGAGGGCGACCAGTTCGAGTTCGTACACCAGTCCGCACGCGGCGCAGACGAAGACACCCGCCAGAACGAGGAACCGTCCGACCGCGGGCCGCACCGGAAGCCGCACGGGACCCGCCCAGGGCGGCGGGGCGCCGGGCGGGGCGGGTGCGTGCGGTTCGATCACGTTGCGACGGTACGTCACTGAAACGGCACGCTTCGTCACCCACACGTGTGGGACTCACGCGCAGCGGGCCGACGGGGGTTTGCGCGGCCGGGGAGGCGACTCGACTGCCAGGGCCTGTGCGGCGGATCCCGCCCTAGAGCGCGGCAGGAACCTTGACGCCGACCCTGGTCCGGGTGGCGACCAACTGGCCGTCCTGCGGATACGCGTGCCAGGTGCGCCAGAGGATCTGCCCCTCGTGGCGCTGGGCGAGGAGGGCCGTGAACGCGTGGGGGCTGCCGGGGAAGACGCCCGCGAGGCCGTGCGGATGGTCGGAGACCAGGGCCAGCAACTCCTGGGCGCGACCCGCGAACTGGCCCGGGGAGAGGAGCTCCACGCGGGCCGCGAACTCGTACTCCCAGTCGCCGACCCGCTTGGCGACGCCGAGCGGCAGGGGTGTGCTGCTGCCCGGGATGCACGCCACCGTCTCCGAACAGATGCCCCGCTCCTCCTCCAGGAGCACTTGGTGGGACGCGCCGAGGAGTCTCAACTGGAGCTTTGTCCCGGTCAGTTCCAGGTCGAGCGTGGCCAGCGCCGGAAGCGGCTCGCGTCCCAGGGCCCAGGCGAGGTCGGCCGCGCGCGTGTCGGTGTAGGAGGTGTTCAGGGTCGTGAGCATGGATCGGCTCCGCAAGCACGCAAAGAAAGGGCGGTGTGGGGGGCGCCGGCGCACCCGGGTCGACACCGGCGGGGATTCGGCCCGGTCGGCCCGGTCGGGATGTCACAGCTGAAGTGTCCTGAGGACGGCCGAGGGCCCGCGTTGGTGATTTAGAGGGAATCATGAACTGTGGCGCCGCCACAGCGTTTTTACCCAACTTCGTGGCGTTTCCATCCCTCAGAGGGCCCCACAGTTCAACTGTTCAACTACGGCGCACGCGGGGCCCGCCAGGGCGTACGCCGGGGCATCCGCGCCCCGGGCGCGAAAAGCCGGGCCCCAGTACCTCCGGGCCCGGCTCGTCCGGACGCGACAGGAGCTCAGCTGCCCCGTGTCAGCTGCCTCCCCCGCATCCGCCCCCACCTCCGCCTCCGTCCGCCCAGCTGTTGCCGCTGGTGTCGACGCCCCCACCGGCGCTGCCGAAGCGGTAGGGCCGCCGGCCCCCCTTTCGGTTCCGGCGCACCGACCATCTGATCAACCACAGGATCAGGGCCCAGTACAGGGCCACCAGGATGATGACGAGGGCCGTGATCACGGCGTCACCCTCCTTCCGTCCCCCCGAGGTCCCGGCCGCTCAGCTGCCGCCGCCGCAACCACCGCCGCCCCCGCAGGACGACCCGCCGCCACACGACGAGCCACCCCCGCAGGACGAGGAGGAGGAACCACAGGAGGAGGACGAGGACGAACCGCACGACGAACCGCCGCTGCTCGACCCCCCGTCGGCCCACCAGCTGCTGCCGCTGGCGCTGCCCCCGCGCCGACCCGCCCGCACCCCGTGCGAGCTCCCACTGGTCGCCCTCACGATGATCAGGACGACGAACCCGATGACCACCACTGCCAGGATGATGCCGAGAACCATGGCGCCACCCTCCTTCCGTGTCCCCCGAGACGACCCCCCGTGGGCGCCTAGGGTCTTGCGTGCGAGGGAGATGCCCCGGCGTCTCATCAGCCAAAGCAGAGTTGAGGAAGTCCAGAGCTTGGGCGCAGGATGACCGCCATGACCTCCACCGCACGCCCGCACCTCAACCGCCGGCTCGCCGAGTTCGGGACGACGATCTTCGCCGAGATGTCCGCGCTCGCCGTGCAGACCGGCTCGATCAACCTCGGCCAGGGTTTCCCCGACACGGACGGCCCCGAGGAGATCCGGGAGGCGGCCGTGCGGGCGCTGCGCGACGGGCGCGGCAACCAGTACCCGCCTGGTCCCGGCGTCCCCGAACTGCGCACCGCGATCACGTCGCACCAGCAGCGGCGATACGAACTGTCGTACGACCCCGACACGGAGGTCCTGGTGACGGCGGGCGCCACGGAGGCGATCGCCGCCGCGCTGCTGGCGCTGCTGGAGCCCGGCGACGAGGTCATCGCCTTCGAGCCGTACTACGACTCCTACGCGGCCTGCATCGCCATGGCGGGCGGCACCCGCGTCCCGGTCACCCTGCGCCCGGACGGCGACAGCTTCCGCCTCGACCTCGACGAGCTGCGCGCGGCCGTGACGGACAGGACCCGGCTGCTGCTGATCAACACACCGCACAACCCCACCGGCACGGTCCTCACCCGCGAGGAGCTCACGGCGATCGCCGAGCTGGCGGTCGAGCGGGATCTCCTGGTCGTCACCGACGAGGTGTACGAACACCTGGTCTTCGACGACGCCGAGCACATCCCGCTCGCGACCCTCCCCGGCATGCGCGACCGTACGGTCACGATCGGCTCGGCCGGCAAGACCTTCTCCTTCACCGGCTGGAAGGTCGGCTGGGTGACCGGCTCGCCGTCCCTGGTCAGCGCGGTGCGGTCGGCGAAGCAGTTCCTGACGTACGTCGCCTCCGGCCCCTTCCAGTACGCCGTCGCCGAGGCGCTCGCGCTGCCGGACAGCTACTTCGAGGCGTTCCGCGCGGACATGCGCGCCAAGCGCGACCTGCTGGCGGCGGGACTGACGGAGGCCGGCTTCGGGGTGTTCCGGACCGCCGGCACCTACTTCATCACCACCGACATCCGCCCCCTCGGAGAGACCGACGGTTTCGCCTTCTGCCGCGCGCTGCCGGAACGCGCCGGGGTCGTCGCCATCCCCAACGCGGTCTTCTACGACCACCGGGAGGCGGGCGCCCCCTTCGTGCGGTTCGCGTTCTGCAAGCGGACGGGGGTGCTGGAGGAGGCGACGAAGCGGCTGAAGGCACTGGCGGGCTGACGCCGCCCCGGCGAGCAGACACTGGGCGCACGATGCTCGCTTATGCCTGAGTTCTTATGCAATGTGCTGATGTGACCCATGTCAGCACGCTCGCGCCGCCCACCGTCACACAGCCCGGCACCGCCGAACGCACCAGGTCGCGCCACCCCCTCGCGGTGGCGCTCGGCCTGTTCGCCCTCGCGCGGCTCACCGGACTGGCCGTGCTCGCCGCGACCGCCTGGGCCACCGGCCACCATCCGCTCACCCTGCTCGGCCGATCGTGGGACTCCCGCTGGTATCTCGGCATCGCCGCGCACGGCTACGGCCACACCCTCCACCCGCGCCCCGGCGTCGTCTACAGCGACCTCGCCTTCTTCCCGCTCTACCCGGCGCTGGTACGCGCCGTGAGCGAGGCCGGCCCGCTGGGCGGCCCTGCGGCGGGCCTGCTCATCTCCTGGACGGCGGCCGCGGCGGCGGCCTGCGGCATCTACGCGATCGGCGCCCGGCTGCACGGCCGGGCGGTGGGCACCGCCCTCGTACTCCTGTGGGCCCTGCTGCCGCACTCGGTCGTGCTGTCGATGGCGTACACGGAACCCGTACTGACCGCGTTCGCCGCCTGGTCGCTGTACGCCGTCCTCAGCCGCCGCTGGCTGTGGGCGGGCACGCTGGCCGCGCTCGCCGGGCTGTCCCGGCCGAACGGGTTCGCGGTGGCGGCGGCGGTGCTGGCGACGGCGGCGTACGAGATCTTCCAGACCGTCCGGCGGCGCCGAAAAGTTACCCACAGCCTGTGGACGGGCGCGGCGCTCGCCCCGCTGGGCTGGCTGGCGTACGCCCTCTGGGTCGGCCACCGCAGGGGCGACCTGCTCGGCGGCTACTTCGCGGTGCAGCGCGGCTGGGGCTCCACCTTCGACCTCGGCCGCGGCTCGCTGCGCTTCGCGCGCCACGTCGTCCTCCAGGGCGACCGCCTGGTCTTCCCGATGACCCTGCTGATCGTCGCCGCGGCGGCCCTCCTGTACGCCCTGCTCCTCCTGGACCGCCCCCCGCTCCCCCTCGCCCTCTACACCGCCGTACTCCTGCTCATCACCCTCGGCGGCTCCGGCTTCTTCGAGTCCAAGCCCCGCTTCCTGCTCCCCGCGTTCCCGCTGCTGCTCCCGCTCGCCCGGGCCCTGGTCCGCACGGCGAGAGCCCGGCCCTGGCACGCGGTCGCGGTGACCGGTGCCCTGGCCGGGCTCTCGTTCGCCTACGGGGCGTATCTGGTCGTACTGGCGGATACGCCGCTGTAGCGGATCTTCAGGTCCTACTCGTCGCCGTCGGCGTCACCCTCGGGCTGCTCGGCGTCGTTGATCTCCTGCTCCAGGCCCAGCTGCTCCACGAGCCACTTGTCGAACTCGATCGCGGCCCGCACCCAGCTGACCGTCGACGACACGAAGTGCTCCAGGCTCACACCGGTGCCGATCAGCATCTGCGCCTCACCGATGAGGCGGACGGTGCCGTCGTCGTGCGTGTGCGTGTAGACCTTGGGCCACAGGGTGCGCCGGTTCCAGTCGTCGATGGACTCGAGCAGCTGCGGCTTCTCGTCGATCTTGTGGGGCCGGTCGTAGAACGTCCGGACGGAGAAGACCTGCTGGTCGCCCTCACCCCGGAACATGAAATACGTACGGAACTGCTCCCACGGCGCCGCGAGGTCACCCTCTTCGTCAACGACGTACTTCAGCTCCATCTGCTCCAGGAGCTGCTTCACGAGGTCCTGATCCGGGACGACGGGGCCCGCCGGTCCTTGGGGCTGCGGCTCGGGCTGGCCCCCGAAGTTCGGAATCGAGGACGGGTCGATGCTCACCGTGTTTTTCCCTTCGTACGGATTCCGCCATCCTCCCCCATGCGGGGAGGGGCGTGGCAACCCCCGGCGGGGCCTGTCAGCCGTGGGCTGACTTGATCCGGTCGCCAGGGGTCCGGGTACCCCCGGTCAGAGCGTCTTGCCCGTGGTCGGGCCGACGATCAGGCCGTTTTCGAAGGTGTCGACGCGGACCGTGTCGCCGTCCTTGATCTCGCCCGCCAGGATCTCCTTGGCGAGGCGGTCGCCGATGGCGGTCTGGACCAGGCGGCGCAGGGGGCGGGCGCCGTAGGCCGGGTCGTTGCCCTCGTCGGCGAGCCAGGTCAGGGCCTCGTCGGTGATCTCCAGGGTGAGGCGGCGTTCGGCCAGACGGGCCGCCAGGCGGTTGATCTGGAGGCGGGCGATACGGCTCAGCTCGTCCTTGGACAGGGCCGAGAAGACGACCAGGTCGTCGAGGCGGTTGAGGAACTCCGGCTTGAAGGCGGTGCGGACCACCTCCAGGACCTGTTCCTTCTTCTCCTGCTCGGTGGTGATCGGGTCGACCAGGAACTGGCTGCCCAGGTTGGAGGTCAGGACGAGGATCGTGTTGCGGAAGTCGACCGTGCGGCCCTGGCCGTCGGTGAGGCGTCCGTCGTCCAGCACCTGGAGCAGGATGTCGAAGACCTCGGGGTGGGCCTTCTCGACCTCGTCCAGCAGCACCACGCTGTACGGGCGGCGCCGGACCGCCTCCGTGAGCTGGCCGCCCTCCTCGTAGCCGACGTAGCCGGGGGGCGCGCCCACGAGACGGGCGACGCTGTGCTTCTCGCCGTACTCCGACATGTCGATGCGGATCATGGCGCGTTCGTCGTCGAAGAGGAAGTCGGCCAGGGCCTTGGCCAGTTCGGTCTTGCCGACGCCCGTGGGGCCGAGGAAGAGGAAGGAGCCGGTGGGGCGGTCGGGGTCGGCGATGCCGGCGCGGGTGCGGCGTACGGCGTCGGAGACCGCTTGGACCGCCTCCGCCTGGCCGATGAGGCGGCGGCCCAACTCCTCCTCCATGCGCAGGAGTTTCTGGGTCTCGCCCTCCAGGAGGCGGCCGGCCGGGATGCCGGTCCAGGCGGCGACGACGTCGGCGATGTCGTCGGAGCCGACCTCCTCCTTGACCATGGTGTCCTTCGCGGCCTCCTCCTCGGCCTGCGAGGCTTCCGCCAGGTCCCGTTCCAGCGTGGGGATCTCGCCGTACAGCAGCTTGCTGGCGGTGTCGAAGTCGCCGTCGCGCTGGGCGCGTTCGGCCTGGCCGCGCAACTCGTCCAATTTCTCCTTGAGTTCGCCTACGCGGTTGAGGGACTGCTTCTCCTTCTCCCAGCGGGCGGTCAGGCCCCGCAGCTCCTCCTCCTTGTCGGCGAGGTCGCGGCGCAGCTTCTCCAGGCGTTCGCGGGAGGCCGGGTCGGTCTCCTTCTCCAGGGCCAGCTCCTCCATCTTCAACCGGTCGACGGAGCGCTGGAGTTCGTCGATCTCGACGGGGGAGGAGTCGATCTCCATGCGGAGCCGGGAGGCGGACTCGTCGACGAGGTCGATGGCCTTGTCGGGGAGGAAGCGGGAGGTGATGTAGCGGTCGGAGAGGGTCGCGGCGGCGACCAGCGCGCTGTCGGCGATCTGGACCTTGTGGTGGGCCTCGTAGCGCCCCTTGAGTCCGCGCAGGATGGCGATGGTGTCCTCGACGGTCGGCTCGGCGACCAGCACCTGCTGGAAGCGGCGTTCCAGCGCCGGGTCCTTCTCGATCCGCTCGCGGTACTCGTCGAGGGTGGTGGCGCCGACCATGCGCAGCTCACCGCGGGCGAGCATCGGCTTGAGCATGTTGCCCGCGTCCATGGCGGAGTCGCCGCCCGCGCCGGCGCCCACGACGGTGTGCAGTTCGTCGATGAAGGTGATGATCTGGCCGTCGGAGTCCTTGATCTCGGCGAGGACGGTCTTGAGGCGCTCCTCGAACTCGCCGCGGTACTTCGCGCCGGCGACCATGGCGCCGAGGTCGAGGGCGACGAGCCGCTTGTTCTTCAGCGACTCGGGCACGTCCCCCTTCACGATCCGCTGGGCGAGACCCTCGACGACGGCGGTCTTGCCGACGCCGGGCTCGCCGATGAGGACGGGGTTGTTCTTGGTGCGGCGGGACAGCACCTGCACCACCCGGCGGATCTCCTGGTCCCGTCCGATGACGGGGTCGAGCTTCCCCTCGCGGGCGGCGGCCGTGAAGTCGGTACCGAACTTCTCGAGGGCCTTGTAGGAACCCTCGGGGTCGGGTGTGGTCACCCTTCTCCCTCCCCTCGCCTTCTGGAAGGCGTCCTGCAACTTCCTGGCGTCGGCCCCCTGGGAGGAGAGTACGTCCCCGGCCTGGCCGCCCTTGGCGGCGGTGCCGATGAGGAGGTGCTCCGTGGAGAGGTACTCGTCGCCGAGGTCCTTGGCGCGGGCGGCGGCGTCGCTGACGACGGCGAGCAGCTCGCGGTTGGGCTGCGGGGGCGCCACGGTGGAGCCGGTCACGCTGGGCAGACCGGCGAGGATCTTCTCGGCTCCGGCGCGCACGGCGGCGAGGTCGGCCTCGACGGCGGCCAGCAGATCGACGATGTTCTCGTTGTCCTGCCCCTGGAGCAGGGCGAGCAGCAGATGGGCGGGGGTCAGGTCCGCGTGCCCCTCGGCGGCGGCGCGCTTCTCGGCCGCGTTGATCGCGTCCCGGCTCCGGTTGGTCAGCTCGGCGTCCACGTTCTCGTGCTCCTCCTCGGTGTTGATGACTCTCCTTGGACTGACTCAGTCAACGTACACAAAGTTGAGTCTATTCCACTCAAGGTGCGGTTCGGGAGGGGGTCGGGGGCCGGGTTCCCCGCCTGTCGGGGTTAAGTTCCGGGACATGGCGACGTACACCCTGGACCCCGGCGCACCGGACCCGCTCTATCTCAGCTTCTGGCGGGAGCGGCACCTGTGCACCCTGACGACCCTGCGCCCGGACGGCAGCCCGCATGTGGTGCCGGTCGGGGTGACCTACGACCCGGAGGCCCGGCTGGCCCGGGTGATCACGAACAAGGCGAGCGCGAAGGCGGGGCACGTCCGGGCTGCGGGGGCGGCCGGCGCCCTGGTGGCGGTGTGCCAGGTGGCGGGCCGGCGGTGGGCCACGCTGGAGGGGCGGGCGCACGTCCGCACGGAGCCGGAGCGGGTGGCGGAGGCGGAGCGGCGGTATGCCGAGCGCTATGAGCGGGTGCCGTCGCCGAATCCGTCTCGCGTGGTGATCGAGATCGAGCTGACGCGGGCACTGGGGCGCGGTTGAGCGGCCGCATGTTTCTGCCGTGACTGATGATTTTCAGCCACGGCCGGGGGGTGCGGGAAAGGGCGGATACCCGGAAATGTCCCCGGAAACTGCAGCGGCGTCACCGTGTTCAGGTCACGGTGACGCCGCTGCGGGGGGAAGCACCTGAGCGATCTGTTACGACGGGGGAATCGCGTCAGGCACTGCGGGGGGTGGCTGAGATGGTCCGTTGGGTGGGGGTTTCGGAATCCACCAGCCGATGGTCTCGTTGGTCGAGGTTCACAAAGATCATTCCGTACCGGATGGCACACCGCACAGGCTGCGGCGCCCCCCGAGGCCGCCGCAGACACCGGTACGCCCGCACGTCCTCGTCGTCGTCGCGGGTGACGACGACCGGCTCGCCGAAGACGGTCACCATCAACGAGTCACCGGAGTGGGGGATCGCGGTGACCAGGTCGATGAAGTGCCATCCGGAGCGATAGGCCGTGGCCATTTCACGACGGAAGGAGCGGTCGTCGGGTGGCGTGGTCATGATTTCGCCTACCAGCCCACGTCCTGCGCGCCGTTGGCGTTCGCCACGACGATCCAACCGACGTCCGGGGAGGAGGCACGGATGTCCCAACCGACGTCACCCGGCGAACTCGCCGCCGCGCTGCTGTCGGCACTCCAGCCGACGTCGCCGAGAGGACCGGCCGCACCCAAGGCCAGCGTCAGAGCAACGACGGCACCGGCAAGCACCGAGCGAAGCATTCTCTTATTCATGGTCGGCTTCGTCCTCACTTGATGGCTTCCTCTCCCCCGCGAAACAAGACGATGGCTCATTCAGGCACGTCAATGCCACACAAGAGATGCATCATGTTCCTGCACGTTCAGGACCCTGGGGGGTGGAGATTTGCCAATAAACCGCACAAAACCGACACATCCTCACGGCATCACTGACCTATGCCCCGAAGGATCGCGCCTCTACGCAAGCGCACTCAGCTCCGGACGCATCTCCCGCGGGGAGGTGGAACCGGCGCCTTGTCTGCTCGAATTCGCGCTGCTCCACCCCGACCCCGACGATCCCGGTTGGCTGCGTCCCGTGCCGCCCTCCGTCGTGCTCGCGCAGCAACTCCAGCCGCTCGAGCGCGAGATCCAGGACCGCCGGCGGCTCACCCTCGACCTCACCGACACCTTCCAGCCGTTCCTCGCGATCAGCGCCCAGAAGCCCGCGACCACCCATGCCATCACGGTCCTGGAGGGTATCGACCGCATCCACTCCGCGCTCGACGTGGCGATAGCCGAGGCCCGCACCGAGGTCCTGACGGTCCAGCCGGGCGGCAGTCGGCCGGAACACATCCTGAGCCAGGCGCTCAAGCGCAGCAAGCCGCTGATCGAGCGCGGCATCGCCATGCGCACCCTGTACCAGCACACGGTCCGGCACAGCCAGAGCACCTTCGCGTACATGGACAAGATGGCCGGCGCCAAGGTCGAGATACGCACCCTCGAAGAACTCATCGAGCGGCTCATCATCTGCGACTCGACGGTCGCGTTCATCCCCGCCCAGGACGACCGGCAGGTCGCCCTGGAACTGCGCCACCCCGGCCTGGTCCAGTACCTCATCAAGGTCTTCGAGCAGCTGTGGCAGCGGGCGACACCACTCATGGAGGAGGTCCCGTACGAGGCGACCCCCGAGGGCATCTCCGGAGTGCAGCGCACCATCGCCAAGCTGCTCATCGACGGCCACGTCGACGAGGCCATCGCCCGCCGGCTCGGCATGAACGTCCGCACCTGCCGGGCCCACATCGCCAAGCTGGCGGCGGCCCTCGGCAGCGGCAGCCGCGCCCAGCTCGGCTTTCTCATCGCCGAGTCCGGGATCCTCAAACAGGAGGAGACGGAGCAGTGAGTGCGGCGCCGCATCCGGCGCACGTCGCGGGAACCCTGTGCGCCGCCGGAACCGAGGTGTACGAGCAGGCGCTGCGCGAGGGGTACGTACGCGGCGCCGACGCCGAGCGGGCCCCCTGTCTGCTGGACTTCGGGCTGCTGCACGCCGCCGCGACGGACCCGGACCGGCTGGAGCCGGTCGCCCCGGCCGTCGCCCTCCACCGGCTGCTGCGCAGCTCCGAGGAGCGGATCGCGGACGAGCGCCGACGCGAGGAACAGCTGGCGGAGCTGTTCGAACCGCTGATGCGGATCGACGGGCCCCGGACCGCGACCGATCCCTCGGCGGTCAGCATCCTCACCGGCTTCGCCCAGATCAACCAGGCCATCTCCGACGCCATGGCCGAGGCCTCGGTGGAGCTGCTCGCCATCCAGCCCTACAACGGCAACACGGCCGCGACCCGGCTGGCCGCCGCCCTGGACCGGGACCAGGCGCTGCTCGACCGCGGTGGCCGTATCCGGGCCCTCTACCAGCACACCCTGCGTCACTCCCCCGCCGTCATCGCCCGCTACGAGCGGCTGCGCGGGGACGCCGAGGCCCGTTCGCTCGACGAGGTCACCGACCGGCTCATCATCGTGGACCGTACCGTCGCCTTCATCCCGGCCAGCACGGACCGGACGCTCGCCCTGGAGATCCGCGTCCCCGCCATGGTCGACTACTTCACCACCACGTTCGACCGCCTCTGGCGCCTGGCCACCCCGATGCACCCCCGGGCGGTCCAGCAGCCCACCCTCAACGGCGTCACCCCCCGCCAGCGCGCCATAGCCGCGCTCCTCATCGAGGGCCACACCGACGCCGTCATCGCCGACCGCCTCGGCCTCAACATCCGCACCGCCCGTGAGCACATCGCCAAGCTCGCCGCGACCCTCGGCAGTGAGAGCCGGGCTCAGCTCGGGTATCTCATCGGACGGTCCGGGATTCTTGATCAGGGATCGTGAGGGCGGCGGGACCGGCGACGGTACGGGCGGAGTTGTCCAGGCCCACCTGGGCGATGCGGACGCCGAGTTGGGTGCGGCTGGCGGCGCCCAGGGTCTCCGAGAGCCGGGCGATGTGGGCCCGGCAGGTGCGGACGCTTATGCCGAGCCGCTCCGCGATCACCGCGTCCTGGTGGCCCTCGGCCAGCAGCGTCGCGATGGACTGCTCGCGGTGGGAGATGCCCTCGATGCCGGTGTCGGGGAGGGGGGCGGTGAGAGGGATCGCCAGGCGCCACAGGCGCTCGAAGACCGTGGCCAGGAAGCCCACCAGCGCCGGGTGACGCAGTTCAAGCGCCAGGGTGCGGTCCGCGTTGGCCGGGATGAACGCCACCGTGCGGTCGAAGAGGATGAGGCGGTCGATGACCTCGTCGAGGGTGCGGGCCTCGACCGCGTCGCCCATCAGCTCCAGATAGTTCAGCAGGCCCTGGCCGTGGCGGGCCACGTGCGTGTACAGGTCGCGCATGCGCACGCCCCGGCCCCGTAGCGCCAGCGCCCGGTGCAGACCCTCCGTCAGTTCGTGCTCGGGGCGGATGCCGCCCGGCTGGACCGTCAGCACCTCCGTGGTGCACGCCTGGGTCGCCTCGTCCATCGCCGCCTGGATGCGGGACAGACCGTCCAGGACGCGCAGCGCCGTTCCCTCCGCGCCGCCCGCGCCCAACTGCGGGCCAAGACCCGCGTACCACTCGAACGCCGCCACGGCCGAGCCCATCCGCCGCTGGCTCGCGCGCACCTCGTCGTGGACGCCGCGCAGCAGCCGGGTCATGACCTCCTGCGGGGACGTCGGGACCAGCCAGTCCATGTCGTCCGGGTCGGGGTGGAGAAGCGCCAGCTCCAGCAGGCACGGCACCGGCTCCGCGTCCACGCGTGGCACCCGGCCCCGCCGTACGGCCCGGGAATACACGCGATCCCCGGCCTCGCACAGTCGGTCAGCACCGTGCGGATGCTCTTCCGTCGCGTGCCCGGCCATCGCCCAGCCCACCCCCGCATCCAGCCTCTTGTGCCCGGCATGCGCGCGCTCGTGACACGGACACACCCCTACGGGTCCGCAACTATGCGCGGACCAGACCTGCTCCGCAACACGGCTCGGGCCGGTGTGACCGAGGGAAACCACTGATTTGCCCCACTATCGTCGTGCCTCCGCCCGCCGCCTTGCAACAAGCTGATGGTCCCCCTCCGTACCCGCCGCGTACCCACCGGAATCCGTTTCTCCGCGTGAACCGCCCGAAATCCACCGGTGATCACCGCGTTACGCAGCGCATCTAACGTCCCCTCATGGCGGACATATTTGACGCGTACGCGTTGGCCGACGCGTGGGACGAGATGTTTGTGCGGCCGGGTGAGGTCAGGACCGCCTATGAGCCGGTCCTGTCGGCGCTTCAGCCGATCGAGCCGAGTGAACTGCGCTTCCGGGCCGACCAGATGGCCCGGGCGTTCACCGACCGGGGCGTGACCTACGCCTTCGCGGGCGAGGAGCGGCCGTGGCCGCTGGACCTCGTACCGAGGATCCTCGACGCGCTGGAGTGGGACCTCGTCCAGCGCGGCGTGGGACAGCGCGTACGGGCCCTGGAGGCCTATCTCGCCGACGCCTACGGGCACTGCCGGGCCTTCGAGGACGGGGTCGTGCCCTGGCGGCTGCTGCTCAACTCCCCGCACTTCCACCGCGTCGCCCACGGGGTCGAACCACCGGGCGGCGTCCGCATCCACGTCGCCGGCATCGACCTCGTACGGGACGAGGCAGGCGACTTCCGGGTCCTGGAGGACAACGTCCGCGTCCCCAGCGGCGTCTCGTACGTCATCGAGAACCGGCGGGCCATGACCCGGATCTTCCCCTCCCTCTTCGCCGAGCAGCATGTGCTCCCGGTCGACGGATACGCGCAGAAGCTCCTCGCCGCGCTGCGCAGCGCCGCGCCGGACGGCACCGAGGACCCACGGGTCGTCGTCCTCACTCCCGGGCCCAGCAACGCCGCCTACTTCGAACACGCCCTGCTGGCCCGGCTGATGGGCGTGCAGCTGGTCGAGGGGCACGACCTGGTGTGCCGGGCCAACCGGGTCTGGATGCGGACCACACGCGGCGAGATGCCGGTCCATGTCGTATACCGGCGGCTCGACGACGACTTCCTCGACCCGCTGCACTTCCGGCCCGACTCGGTCATCGGCTGCCCGGGCATCATGAGCGCCGCGATGGCCGGAAACGTCACCCTCGCCAACGCCGTCGGCAACGGCATCGCCGACGACAAGCTGCTCTACACCTACGTCCCCGACCTCATCCGCTACTACCTCTCCGAGGAACCGATCCTCCCCAACGTGGAGTCCTTCCGGCCCGACGAACCCGGGCAGCTCGACGCCGTCCTCGACCAGATCGACCAGCTCGTCATCAAGCCGGTGGACGGGGCCGGCGGCCAGGGCATCGTCATCGGGCCGAAAGCCGACGCCAGGACGCTGGAGCGGACCAGGCGGGCCGTCGCCGCCGACCCCCGCGGCTTCATCGCCCAGCGGCCCGTCGCCCTGTCCACCTCGCCCACCCTCGCCGGTGAGCGGATGGCACCGCGCCACATCGACCTCAGACCCTTCGCCGTCAACGACGGCAACGAGGTCTGGGTCCTGCCCGGCGGCCTCACCCGCGTCGCCCTCCAGGAGGGCAACCTCATCGTCAACTCCAGCCAGGGCGGCGGCTCCAAGGACACCTGGGTGCTCGCCGAGGGGCCGGCCGAGGAGCCGGGGGCACCGGCCCCGGACACCCTGCCCGCCGTGGCGCCCCGCCAGCTCGGTCCCGACGGCGGTCCCGCCTTCGTGGAGGAAGGGGCGCAGCAGCAGTGAGCGACGTGATCCTCTCCCGGATAGCCGAGGCGCTGACCTGGACCGGCCGCTATGTCGAGCGGGCCGACGCCACCGGGCGCATCCTCGACGCCTACCTCCACCGCACGCTGGAGGACCCCTGGCGCGACGAGGACGCGGCCTGCCGGTCGCTGTACGCGATCCTCGGCGTCGACGCGGGCCCCGAGCGCGTCGACATGCAGCAGGTCCTTGACCAGCTCGCCTTCGACTCCCGCTCCACCTGCTCCATCGAGGGCGCGCTCGGGGCCGCCCGGCTCAACGCGCGCAGCGCCCGTGAGGCCGTCTCCTCCGAGATGTGGGAGTGCCTCAACTCCACCTGGCACGCCCTCGCCGACCAGCGCCGCGCGGCCCGCCGTACCGGCCCCTACGCCTATCTGGAGCTCGTACGGGCCCGTGCCGCGCTGTTCTTCGGGCTCGCCGACTCCACCATGAGCCGGGACGACAGCTGGCGTTTCGTGGTGCTCGGGCGGAGCCTGGAGCGGGTGGACATGACCGTACGGCTGCTGTCGGTACGGGTGTTGGACGCCGCGCACGCGCCGGACTGGACGACGCTGCTGAGCGCGTCCGGCGCCGACGAGGCGTACGCGCGCGTGCACAGCGGTTTCGGCGACAGTGCGCGGGTGGCCGAATTCCTGCTCCTGGACCGGGACTTCCCGCGCTCGGCGCTGCACGCGCTGACCACGGCGGAGGAATGCCTCAGCGCGCTCGGCCGCCCCCGCCAGGACCCCGCGCGCCGCCCCATCGGCCGGCTGCGTACCCGCCTCGAATACCTCGACTCGCCCGCCCTGACCGATCAGCTTCCGGCGCTCCTCGGGGACTTGCAGCAGGCCTGCATGGCCTCGGCGGAGGCGGTGGCGGAGCGGTTCTTCCCCTACCAGGGGCCCGTGATCTGGGCCCAGGAAGGAGCCTGACGTGGCCCGTCGTCTCCGTATCAAGCACGTCACGCGGGTGTCGTACGCCCAGCCCGCGGCCTCCTCCCATAACGAGGTCCGTATGACCCCGCTGACCCTGCCCGGCCAGACCACCCTGGACGCCCGGGTCAGCGTCAGCCCGGCGACCGCGACCTGGTCGTACTGGGACTACTGGGGGACCCAGGTCACCGGTTTCGACCTCCTCGACCCGCACGCCGACCTCACCATCACGGCCTCCAGCCTGGTCGAGACGGCCCCGCCGGAGCCCCTGCCCGAGCCACCGGGCTGGACGGAACTGGCGGAAGCTACGACGAGTTCACGCCTGTTGGAGTTCGCGGGGCCGACCGCCCGTACGACGGTCCCCGCGAAGCTCCTCAAGAAGGCGCGCAAGGCGGCCGCCGGCCTCGACCCGCACGCGACGGCCGCCGCGGTCTCCGCCCTGGTCGCCGACCGGGTCGCCTATCTCCCCGGCGCCACCGGGGTGAACACCTCGGCCACCGAGGCCTGGGAGCAGGGCGCGGGCGTCTGCCAGGACATCGCCCATCTCACCATCGCCCTGCTGCGGGGCCTGGGTCTGCCGACCCGGTACGTCTCCGGCTACCTCCACCCCGAGCGGGAGGCGGAGCTGCACCGGCCGGTCGCGGGGCAGAGCCACGCCTGGGTCGAGTACTGGGCGGGCGACTGGTGCGGCTACGACCCGACGAACCGGACGCGCGCCGACGAGTCCCACGTGGTCGTGGGACGGGGCCGGGACTACGACGACGTCACCCCGCACAAGGGCATCTACCGAGGCGTACCCGGCGGACCGCCGGAGGTGACGGTGGAGTTCACGCGGGTCGCGTGAGGCCCCTGGGGGAGGGCGCCCCGGCCCTCCCCTACGCCGGCGCGAACGCGAAGAACCCGTCCTCCGTGGCCAGATACCCGTACCCGCTCGCCGCGTCCACCGCCGGAATGCTCCCCTCCGGCAGGTCCTTCGCCAGCACCTTCCGGGTCTGGGTGTCCACGGCGGGCGTCTTGTGCGTGCCGACCCCGTCGAAGGTCTCGCCGTACAGCACCTCGCCGTTGCCGGAGGCCTACAGGACGGTGTTGACGTCGGCGCGCGGTCCTGGACCAGTTCTTGATCTTGCGTTTACCCGGACCGGCCTCCGGGCGGGCCAGGGGCCACATGCCCCCAGAACGTTCACTTCTTCCCGTCGGCGGCGCACAATCGCCCCTATGCCGACAGCGCGCCCGCTCCGCCTCCTGGCAGTGCCTCTGACCGCCCTGCTGCTCACCGTCGGCTGCGGAGGCGACGGCGACGAGCCCGGTACCGGTGCGGTCCAGCGGCCCCACAAGGACGGGCACCTCACCTTCACCCTGCTGTCCCTGCGCTGCGGGATCACGGGGGTGACGGGGTCCCACGCGGACGCTCCGCCGGAGGGACAGTTCTGCGCCGCGCGGCTGCGGGTCGAGAACATCGACCCGAACTACCACACCTACGAGTCGGCCCGGCAGCGCGTCGCGGGCGTCACCGGCGACCGGGCCAGGCCCGACTCCTTCGCGATGGCGGTGCGCCGCCAGTCGGAGACGGTACGGCTGGGCGGGCACACCCTCATGGAGGTCGAGCTCTGGTACGACGTCCCGAAGGACGCGAAGGTCACCGGTCTGAAGGTGTCCGGCGACAACGACCCGACCAGCTTCACCAGCACCAAGCCCGTCGGGCGGGCGCCGGACGGGGTGTTCCTCCCCATGACGCCCGCCGGACCGAGCGTCAGTTCAACTTGATCGCGGCGCAGGCCGAGGCGATCTTGGCGGTGCAGATCTGCTTGACGGTGTAGATGCCGTCGGCGACGACCGTGCGCTTGATGTTGGACTGCGTCAGCGCGGACACCGACACCAGCTGGGCCGGGATCTCCTTGTCGGTGGGGCTGTCGACGCGGTCCTGGGTGAGCGAGTCGAACAGGATGTCCTTGCCCTGGACCTTCGCCACGGCCATCTCGGCGGCGGCCTCGGCCTCCAGCGGGTAGGACTTGTAGACGCTCATGTACTGCTCGCCGGTGACGATGCGCTGCACGGCGTCCAGTTCGGCGTCCTGGCCGGTGATGGGCGGCAGGTCGGTCATGCCGGCCTCCTCCATCGCCTCGATGGCGGCGCCGGCCATGGCGTCGTTGGCGGAGTACACGGCGGCGATGTTGTCCTTGCCGATCGAGGCGATCGCGGCGGCCATGTCCTTCTTCGCGGTGGCCGGCTTCCAGCCGTCGACGTCGTACTTCGCGGAGATCGTCACCTTGCCGTTGAGCTCGGAGAGCGCGCCCGCCTTGAACTGCCCGGCGTTCGGGTCGGAGGGCGAGCCGTTGAGCATCACGATCTTGTCGGAGGTGTCGAGGCCCGAGCCCAGCGACTCTATGAGCGTGCGGCCCTGTACCTCGCCGACGAGTTCGTTGTCGAAGGAGACGTACGCGTCGATGGGGCCCTCGGCGAGCCGGTCGTAGGCGATGACCGGGATACCGGCGGCCTTGGCCTTCTTCACCATCGGGGCGATGGCGTGCGAGTCCACGGCGTCCAGCAGGATGACGTCGACCTTGTCGTCGATCATCTTCTGCATCTGGGTCGCCTGCTTCTTGGCGTCCGCCTCGCCGTTGGCGTAGACGGTCTGGCCCAACTTCTTCGTGAGCTCCGAGACCTTCTCCTGGATGATCGGATAGTCGAAGTTCTCGTAGCGCGTGTTGGTCGTCTCCGGCATCAGCACGCCCACGGTGACGTCGTTGCCCTTGGTCGGACTCGCGTCCGCGCTGTCCCCCGACACTCCCAGGGCCCCGCAGGCCGTCAGCGACAGGGCCATCGAGGACGCGGCCATGCAAAGGGCGATACGACGCATTGCGGTGCTCACTTCTGGTGCCTTCCGGACGCGGGCGCAGCATTGCGACCCAGATGACTGAAAAGCCAACGCGGCGACGCCCCCCAGCGTCAAGCGGAACCACTTAACGAGTGCGCAACGCCACTCTCCGTCTGCCTTGTGAAGACATCACGCAACCGCCTCCAAACACCCTTTACGGACCCTCCATTCAAGCGGAGCCCCGGCGGAGGCAAAGATCCGTACAACCAACTCCATTCCTCGCGAGTCGTGATCACGACGGCTTCAGTCGGCCGTTCCCCATCCGTGCAGAGGATCGAATGAACCCAGCCAGACGTACGACGATCACGTCCGCCGCCGTGCTCGCCGTCACCGGCGGTCTGCTCACCACGGCCACCGCCCCCGCGTCCGCCGCCACGACCTGCGTCTCCCCGGTCTTCAAACGGCAGTTCTTCGCGAACACGACGTTTTCCGGCACGCCGAAGAAAACGGACTGCGACAGCGCGATCGACCAGAGCTGGACCGGCGCACCCGTCTCCGGCCTGCCGTCCGACAACTTCGGCGTCCGCTGGTCCGTGACAAGGGACTTCGGCTCCGGCGGCCCCTTCGCCCTCACCGCCTCGGGGCTCGACGGGATACGGGTGTACGTCGACGGCGTACGCAAGATCGACCTGTGGAAGAACACCTCCACGACCGTCTCGAAGAGCGTCAACCTCACCGTCCCGTCCGGCAAGCACACCCTGCGCGTCGACTACGTCAACTGGACCGGCAGCGCGAAGGTCAAGTTCGCCTACACGCCCCGCACCTCCGCCACCGTCGACAAGGTCAAACCCCTTGCTCCGACCGGCGCTTCCGTCACGTACAGCCAGGCCACCGGCAAGGCCAAGCTCAGCTGGACGAAGAACAACGAGATGGACCTCGCCGGATACAAGGTCTACCGCCGCCTCAAAGGCACCTCCTTCGGCAGCACCCCGCTCGCGACGACGACCGGCACCTCGTACACCGACACCCCGCCCCCCACCGGCGAGACGTACTACTACGAGATCCGCGCCCACGACAAGGCCGGCAACGCCTCCACGGGTACCGCCGACCAGGGTGTCACCACCGTCGACCACACCGCCCCCACGGGGATCACCGGTCTCACGGCGGACGGTACGACGGCCGGTGTCTCCCTGAACTGGCAGGCCTCCGCGGCGAAGGACGTCGACCACTACGAGGTGTACGCCTTCCGCGACGGCGCCCCCGACCCGGACGGGCCGGACTTCGTGTTCGGGACGTCGTTGGCCTACCGGGTGCCGGCCGATGACGCGGGTGTGCCCTACGCCTTCTCCGTGGTGGTCGTCGACACCGCGGCCAATGTCTCACCCATGTCGGACGGAGTGCCCGCGAGCCGGGCCGTGGCCTCGACGGCGGCCGCGCCGACGGGGCTCGCGGTGCAGCCGCCCGCCGACGATCTCACGATGGTCACGTGGACGGCATCGCCCGACGAGGCCGGCGGCTACCACGTCTACCGCCGGACCAGCCCGACCGGTGCCTGGACGGCCATCGGTGCCACCAACGGCACCGGGTGGGAGGACCGGACCGCGCCGGCGGGCAAGGCCTCCTACTACGTCGCCACCGTGGGCGCCGACGGTCTGGAGTCGCTGCCCTCCGAGGAAGTCGCCGCCGAGCGCGTCACGAAGGCCACGGCGGTCGGGCCGAAGGCTCCGCAGCTGACACTGGTCACCAACGGTGTGCCCGGCCGTTCGGCGATCCAGGTCACCGCCGCGCCGGGCGCGGGTGACGAGGGCCGACAGCTGAAGGGGTACTCCTGGGACATCTCCGGGGCGTGCGGCGACAGCGGCCCGCAGGTGTCGGCCACGGGGGCGATCTCGTGGGTCGCGCCGTACAACGGGCCCTGCATGGTGACCGTCCGCGCCGTCGACCACTACGGCCGGGTCGGGTCCGAGGCCGCCTCGCTGGAGTTCTTCAGCGGACGGTGAGGACCACGGCACGCGGAAGGGGCCCGGAGGACGAACCTCCGGGCCCCTTTCCGTGCGTCTGTCTAGTCCTTGGCCTTCTTCGGCCGCCACACCACCAGCGCGCTGGTCTGCTGCACCTCCTGGTACGGCACCAGGTCGCGTCGGTACGACGCGTGCACCGCGGCCTCCCGCTGGCGCATCGTGGCGGCGGCGCCCTCCAGGGCCGCCTCCATCTCCGCGACGCGGGACTGGAGGCCCGCGACCTGGTTCTCCAGCTCGATGATGCGCTTGATGCCGGCCAGGTTGATGCCCTCGTCCTGCGACAACTGCTGCACGGTGCGCAGCAGTTCGATGTCGCGGGCCGAGTAGCGGCGGCCCCGGCCCGCGGTGCGGTCCGGGGAGACCAGGCCGAGGCGGTCGTACTGGCGAAGGGTCTGCGGGTGCAGGCCGGAGAGCTGGGCCGCCACCGAGATGACGTAGACCGGGGTTTCCTCGGTCAGTTCGTACGGGTTGCGTCGACGGCCGTCCATCTTGGTCATGCTCCCTTCGCGGCCTGGAACAGCTCCGCCCGCGGATCCTCGTCCGCGGTCGCCTCGCGATACGCCTCAAGCGCTTCCCGAGCCTTCCCCGTCACGTCCTTGGGGACACTCACCTCGACGGTGACCAGGAGGTCGCCGCGGGTGCCGTCCTTGCGGACCGCGCCCTTGCCGCGGGCGCGCATGGTGCGGCCGTTGGGCGTGCCGGGCGGCAGTTTGAGCGTGACGGGCGGGCCGCCCAGGGTGGGGACCCGGACCTCGCCGCCGAGGGCCGCCTCCGCGAACGTCACCGGGACGGTGACCGTGAGGTTGTCCTCCTTGCGGCCGAAGACCGGGTGCGCGTCCACGTGGACGGTGACGTACAAGTCGCCCGCGGGGCCGCCCCGTTCTCCCGGCGCTCCCTTGCCGCGCAGGCGGATGCGCTGGTTGTCCGTCACCCCGGCGGGGATGCGGACCTGCATGGTGCGCGAGGACTTGGCGCGGCCGCTGCCCTTGCAGTCCATGCAGGGGTGCTCGGCGATCAGCCCGCGGCCCTTGCAGTCGGGGCAGGGGTCGGTGAGCGAGAAGCCGCCGCCCGAACCCCGCGCCACCTGGCCGGTGCCGACGCAGGTCGGGCACACGCGCGGTGTGCCGTTCTTGTCGCCGGTGCCCGAACAGGCCTTGCAGGGGGACTGCGAGGACATCCGCAGCGGGACCGTGGCCCCCTCGATGGCTTCGGTGAAGCTCAGCGTGACCTCGGTGTCGATGTCCTGCCCGCGCCGCGGCTGCACCCGGGTGCCCCCGGTGCCGCCGCGGTTGAACAGGCCGCCGAACACGTCGCCGATCCCGCCGCCGAAGCCGCCTGAACCCTGGCCGCCACCGCCCTGGGCGCCGCCTCCGAAGAGGTCGCCCAGGTCGAAGTTGAAGGAGCCGCCGCCCGCGCCCGGCCCCGGACGGAAGCCGCCGTTGCCGAAGAGGGCGCGAGCCTCGTCGTACTCCTTGCGCTTCTTGGGGTCACCGAGGATGTCGTTCGCCTCGGAGATCTCCTTGAAGCGCTCCTCCGCCTTGACGTTGCCCTTGTTGGCGTCCGGGTGGAACTCGCGGGCGAGTTTCCGGTACGCCTTCTTGATCTCGGCCTCGGTGGCGTCCTTGGGGACGCCGAGGACCTTGTAGTAGTCCTTCTCGATGAAGTCCTTGGTGCTCATCCTCGACGCCCCTCCTCTCGATCGGTCCAGGTGACGTCAGCCCTCTTCAGAGCTGTTGTCCTTCTCCTCGGTCTCAGCGTCTTCGGCCTTGACCGTCTGCGCGCCCGGCTGCGGTTCGGCGACGGCCACCCGCGCGGGGCGGATGGTGCGTTCGCCGATGCGATACCCCGGCTGGAGGATCGCCACGCAGGTCGTCTCGGTGACGTCCGGCGCGTAGCTGTGCATCAGGGCCTCGTGGATCGTCGGGTCGAAGGGCTCGCCCTCCTTGCCGAACTGCTGGAGACCCATCTTCGCCGCGACGGTCTCCAGCGACTCACCGACGGACTTGAATCCGCCGACGAACTCGCCGTGGTCCCGGGCGCGGCCGATGTCGTCGAGCACGGGCAGGAGTTCGGTCAGGAGGTTCGCGACGGCGATCTCCTTGACCGTGATCCGGTCCCGCTCCACGCGGCGGCGGTAGTTCTGGAACTCGGCCTGGAGCCGCTGGAGGTCCGTGGTGCGCTCTTCGAGCGCCTTGCGGGACTGGTCCAGCTGGGCGGTCAGACCGGCGATCTGTGCGGTTGCGTCCCCGGCCGGGGCCGCCCCCTCGCCGTTCGACGAGGGTGCGGCCTTCGACTCGGCGTCGTCAGGGGTGGCGCCGGAGGGGACGTCGGGCTTCTCCTCGAAGCCCGGGGTCTCCTCCGTCACGCGGCACCGTCCTTACGGTCCTCGTCGACGATCTCGGCGTCGACGACGTCGTCGTCGGCCTTCGGGGCCTCCGCACCGGCCTCGGCGCCGCCCGCGGCCTGCGACGCCTGGGCGTCGGCGTACATGGCCTGGCCGACCTTCTGCGAGACCGCGGCGACCTTCTCGGTGGCGGTGCGGATCTCGGCGGTGTCCTCGCCCTTGAGCGCGGCCTTCAGCTCCTCGACGGCGGCCTCGACCTCGGTCTTGACCTCGCCGGGGACCTTGTCCTCGTTGTCCTTGAGGAACTTCTCCGTCTGGTAGACGAGCTGCTCGCCCTGGTTGCGGGTCTCGGCGGCCTCGCGGCGGGCGTGGTCCTCCTCCGCGTACTTCTCGGCCTCCTGGCGCATCCGGTCGACCTCGTCCTTCGGCAGCGAGGAGCCGCCGGTGACGGTCATCTTCTGCTCCTTGCCCGTGCCGAGGTCCTTCGCGGTCACGTGCATGATGCCGTTGGCGTCGATGTCGAAGGCGACCTCGATCTGCGGGACACCGCGCGGGGCCGGCGGCAGACCGGTCAGCTCGAACATCCCGAGCTTCTTGTTGTACGCCGCGATCTCGCGCTCGCCCTGGTAGACCTGGATCTGCACCGACGGCTGGTTGTCCTCGGCCGTCGTGAAGATCTCCGAACGCTTCGTCGGGATCGTCGTGTTGCGCTCGATCAGCTTGGTCATGATGCCGCCCTTGGTCTCGATGCCGAGGGACAGCGGGGTCACGTCGAGGAGCAGGACGTCCTTGACCTCACCCTTGAGGACACCGGCCTGGAGGGCGGCGCCGATGGCGACGACCTCGTCCGGGTTGACGCCCTTGTTGGCCTCGTTGCCACCGGTCAGCTCCTTGACGAGCTCGGCGACGGCGGGCATACGGGTGGAGCCACCCACGAGGACGACGTGGTCGATCTCGTTGATGGAGATGCCGGCGTCCTTGATGACGTTGTGGAACGGCGTCTTGCAGCGCTCCAGCAGGTCGGCCGTCAGCTGCTGGAACTGAGCGCGCGTGAGCTTCTCGTCCAGGTGCAGCGGGCCCTCGGCGGACGCGGTGATGTAGGGCAGGTTGATCGAGGTCTCGGTGGACGAGGACAGCTCGATCTTCGCCTTCTCGGCGGCCTCGCGCAGACGCTGGAGCGCCATCTTGTCCTTGGCGAGGTCCACGCCGTGACCGGACTTGAACTGCTGCACCAGGTAGTCGACGACGCGCTGGTCCCAGTCGTCACCACCGAGGTGGTTGTCACCGTTGGTGGCCTTCACCTCGACGACGCCGTCGCCGATCTCCAGGAGGGACACGTCGAAGGTGCCGCCACCGAGGTCGAAGACGAGGATCGTCTGGTCGTCCTTGTCGAGGCCGTACGCGAGCGCGGCCGCGGTGGGCTCGTTGACGATACGGAGGACGTTGAGACCGGCGATCTCGCCGGCTTCCTTCGTCGCCTGACGCTCGGAGTCGTTGAAGTACGCCGGGACGGTGATGACCGCGTCGGTCACCTTCTCGCCCAGGTACGCCTCGGCGTCCCGCTTCAGCTTCTGGAGGATGAACGCCGAGATCTGCTGCGGGTTGAAGGGCTTCCCGTCCAGCTCGATCTTCCAGTCGGTGCCCATGTGACGCTTCACCGAACGGATGGTCCGGTCCACGTTGGTGACCGCCTGGCGCTTGGCGACCTCGCCGACCAGCACCTCGCCGTTCTTCGCGAAGGCGACGACGGACGGCGTGGTCCTGGCACCCTCGGCGTTGGTGATGACGGTGGGCTCGCCGCCTTCGAGAACGCTGACGACGGAGTTAGTCGTGCCCAGGTCGATGCCGACCGCACGTGCCATGGTTGATTCCTCCAGCTGACTTGAGTGGAACGGACTCAAGTGTGCATGACGCACGCGTTTGGTGCAACAGACCTGAGTCTGTGACGCTCAACTCTTATCCGTTCCTTACACGCAAGGGCCCTCTGACCTGCGGCGACGCCTGGGCCGGTACCGGTCGAGAACCCCCGGAGGACTTCACCCGCAGCAGCGCGAGGACGACGACCAGGGCGCCCGCGGCCACCCACAGCGACCCCGTCGCCCCGACCCACCCGAGGTGCTCCAGCACTCCGACGAGCACTCCCGCGAAGGCCCCGAGGCCGAGCAGCACGACCGTCCCCTGCGGGGTCAGCCCCAGCCTGCGCAGCCGGTGCGCGAGATGGTCCGGGCCGCGCCGCCCGGCCAGTCGGCGGGCGACGACGACCAGAAGGACGTCGGCGACGGCCACCGCGTTGAGCGCGAACAGCACGCCCGCGCTGGAGGCGGCCTCGTGCCCGGTGCGGGCCACCACGCCGGCCGCGGCGAGGACGAACCCGGCGAACAGCGCCCCGCCCGAACCGAGCCCCACGCGCGCGGGGGGCCAGTTGTGCATCAGGAACCCGGTCAGTGCGGCGGCCAGCACGCTCAGCAGCACCGCGAGGCCGTCCATCACCTCGGCCGCCGCACAGGCCCCCACCCCGAAGGCGGCGACGACCCCGACGGTCCCGGCCAGCCCGTCGGCATGGTCGAGTGCCCGGAACCCCAGCGCGACACACGCGATCCAGCCCACGGCGAGCATCCCGCCGACGACGCCGGTCTCCTCGTAGGGCACCACACAGGCCGCCGCCACGGCCGTACCGACGAGGAGCACGCGCGGGCGGACCCGCCACAGGTCGGCGACGAGGCCGAGGGCGGCGACGGCGGCGGCCGCGACGAGCAGTTCGCCGCCGCCCGGGGGCGCGATGCCGGTCCGCTCCCCGGTGACGACGACCGCGCAGGTCGTGAGCACCACCGCGACACCCCCGGACAGCGGCACCTTGCGCTGCTGCCTGCGCCGGTCGGTCAGACCCAGGCGCAGGGCGGGGGCGCGCAGCAGCGCGGTGAGTACCGCGGTCAGCAGCAGGGCGGTGGTGGCGGCAGCGATCCCATAGAGCACGAGTCTTAAAGTAGTCACGAATGTACCAATTTGGTACGAATAACACGTTCAGACTTTCCACCGGCTCTTAAGGCAACCCTCAGCGACACAGATCACCGCAGTGCTGGCTACAGTGCGAACGAGGATGCGGGTACCCTCAAGAGAACTGCATAAGTTACCGCTTAGTAATCTCGCCCCGCCCAGGCCCGAGGAGCCCCCGACATGCAACTCGCAGCGATCATCGTGTCGCTGGTCCTGACCGTGGTCGGTGCCGCACTCTTCGCACGCGTCATCGCGCAGTTCGTCCGCTTCTTCATGCTCGGACAGCCGCTGCCGGCCGGTGCCCGGACCGACAACCCGTACCAGCGCAGCGTGACCCTGGTGAAGGAGTTCCTGGGCCACACCCGGATGAACCGCTGGGGCGTCGTGGGCGTCGCCCACTGGTTCGTGGCGATCGGCTTCCTGACCCTGATCCCGGTGCTCGGCCAGGCCCTCGGCCAGCTCTTCCAGGCCGACTTCCAGCTGCCGGTCATCGGCGGCTGGCTGCCCTGGGAGATGTACGTCGAGTTCATCACCGTGATGACGGGCCTCGGCATCGCCACGCTCATCGTCATCCGGCTGCTGAACCTGCCCTCTCGCCCCGGCCGCAAGTCCCGTTTCGCGGGCTCCAAGGCCTGGCAGGCGTACTTCGTCGAGTACGTCATCCTGACCATCGGCGCCGTGATCTACGTGCTGCGCGGCCTGGAGGGCTCGCTGCACCACGTCGACCACTACGAGGCCGCGTACTTCGCCTCGTACCCCCTGGTCGCCGCCCTGCGCGACCTCGACGTCTCCACGCTGCAGAACCTGACCTACCTGTTCGCGGGCATCAAGGTCAGCGTCTCCTTCATCTGGATGATCGTCGTCTCGGTCAACGCCAACATGAGCGTCGCCTGGCACCGCTTCCTCGCCTTCCCGAACATCTGGTTCAAGCGCGAGGGCGACGGCGGTACCGCGCTCGGCGCGCTCCAGCCGATGACGTCGGGCGGCAAGCCGATCGACTTCACCGACCCCGGTGACGACGACGTCTTCGGCGTCTCCCAGGTCGAGCAGTTCTCCTGGAAGGGCCTGCTGGACTTCTCCACGTGCACCGAGTGCGGCCGCTGCCAGTCGCAGTGCCCGGCCTGGAACACGGGCAAGCCGCTCTCCCCGAAGCTGCTGATCATGTCGCTGCGGGACCACTCGCACGCCAAGGCGCCCTACCTGCTCGCGGGTGGCGGCAAGACCATGGAGGGCGAGGAGAAGGCGTCCGAGGAGCAGCTGGCCGGTGTGCCGGCGGCGGCTCTGGCGGAGGCCGAGCGCCCGCTGATCGGCACCCTCGAAGAGAACGGCGTCATCGACCCGGACGTCCTGTGGTCCTGCACCACCTGCGGCGCCTGCGTCGAGCAGTGCCCGGTCGACATCGAGCACGTCGACCACATCGTCGACATGCGCCGCTACCAGGTGATGATCGAGTCCGCGTTCCCGTCCGAGGCGGGCACGATGCTCAAGAACCTGGAGAAGAAGGGCAACCCCTGGGGCCTGGCCAAGAAGCAGCGCCTGGAGTGGACGAAGGAAGTCGACTTCGAGGTGCCGGTCGTCGGCAAGGACATCGAGGACCTCTCCGAGGTCGAGTACCTGTACTGGGTCGGCTGCGCCGGCGCCCTGGAGGACCGCGCCAAGAAGACCACCAAGGCCTTCGCGGAGCTCCTGCACATGGCGGGCGTCAAGTTCGCCATCATGGGCGGCGACGAGAAGTGCACCGGTGACTCCGCCCGCCGTCTCGGCAACGAGCCCCTGTTCCAGGAGCTCGGCATGGAGAACGTGGCCGCGCTGAACATGGCGTTCGGCGAGGACGACGAGGACGAGAGCACCAAGAAGCCGAAGTCCTCCAAGAAGATCGTCGCCACCTGCCCGCACTGCCTCAACACCATCGGCAACGAGTACCCGCAGCTCGGCGGCGACTACGAGGTCATCCACCACACCCAGCTGCTCCAGCACCTGGTGGACGAGGGCAAGCTGGTCCCGGTCACCCCGGTCGAGGGCATCATCACCTACCACGACCCCTGCTACCTGGGCCGGCACAACAAGATCTACACGCCGCCGCGCGAGATCATCGCGAACGTCCCGGGCCTCAGGAACGAGGAGATGCACCGCCACAAGGAGCGCGGCTTCTGCTGTGGCGCCGGTGGCGCGCGGATGTGGATGGAGGAGCGGATCGGCAAGCGCATCAACAACGAGCGCGTCGACGAGGCTCTGTCGTTGAACCCCGACATCGTCTCCACCGCCTGCCCGTTCTGCCTGGTCATGCTCACCGACTCGGTGAACGGCAAGAAGAACGAGGGCAAGGCCAAGGAGTCCATCACCGTCGTCGACGTGGCCCAGCTGCTGCTGGAGTCGGTCAAGACCCCGGTGGACCCCGAGGACGCCGCGGAGACCGAGAGCGAGCCGGAGCCCGAGCCGGTCAAGTAGTGGTCGTGGCCGATACGGCCGTACGACGCCGCCCCCTGTCCGAGGAATCGGCAGGGGGCGTCGCCGTTAGCCGGCGCGCGCCGCAGATGACGAAGGTGACGCTGATCAGCAGCGCCCAGGACACCCACTTGCCGATCGCGACCGGCTGCCAGCCGTCCAGCTGGTCGGGATAGGTCCAGGCGCCGAGATACGTCGCCATGTTCTCCGCCAGCCACAGGAAGAACCCGATCAGCGCGAAGGACAGGGCCAGCGGCATCCGGTACCGGTGGGCGCCGATCGTGTAGTGCACCCAGGTGCCGGCGGTCGCCGCCAGCAGCAGCGCGGCGAGCGGCCAACGCAGGTCGGGTATCCAGTGGTGGGTGAGGAAGTTGGCGTACAGCAGCACGGCGACCGCGGCGGTGGCGCGGGGCCGGTAGCCGGTCAGGGACAGCCGCATCAGCCGCCAGGAGCGGCAGACGTAGCTGCCGACCGCCGCGTACATGAAACCGCCGTACAACGGCACCCCGGCGAGCTTGGCCAGGCCCGGCTCCGGATAGCTCCACGAGCCGACGTGCACCTTCACCACCTCGAAGGCGAGCCCCAGCCCATGGCAGAAGGCGACCACCGCCACCTCCCGCCGTGTCTCCCACCCCAGCAGGAAACCCACGCCGGTCAGCAGGACGCCGTACGCCAGCAGCAGGTCGTAGCGCGTCACCGGCAGCGGCGGGAGCAGTGTGGACGCCGCCATCCCGCCGAACAGGGCGACGGCGAAGGCACAGCAGCGGGCCTGGAGCCAGGTGAAGCGGGCGAGTTGGCGAAGGAGACGCATGGTGCTGTAGATCGCCGGCGGGGCGCGGACGGTTGCAGCGGTGACGCGATCTACATGGGCAGCGAGTGCAGACGCGCGCGGCCCGGCGGCCATGCGGCGCCGTCGGCGAGCGGTGTCCACATCGTGCGCAGCGGATGGTCGACGACGACTCCACCGGGCTGCTCCACCCGCATCCCGTCCGTCGACTCCCGCCAGCCGAGGCGCCGGTAGAGCGGCACCCGGTCCGGCAGACAGAACAGGAGCCCGAACTCCACGCCGGTGCCCCGGGCGTGGGTGACGGCGGCGTCCACGACCAGCCGCGCCAGCCCGTGTCCCCGCAGGTCCGGCGCGACGACGACGCCACCGAGACCCGCCACCGGGAACCGGTGCTCCCCGACCGACACCGTGGCGTCCACCAGCCCCGCGTGCGCCACGAGCCGCCCCTGATGCCGGACGCCGAAGTGCACGTCCTTGTCCCGGGACCGCACCCCGAACGCGGCGACCTCGAAGGGGTCGTCGAGGCCGCCGGTGATCTCGTCGAGGTCGGCCTTGGTGTACTGAGGGAGCCGGATGACCGCGTATGCCATGAAGATCATCGTCGCGCATCGGGCAGGGGGGTGGAACCCAGCCCCCTCAGCCACTCCGCGCACGCCGCCTCCCCCGCCGGAAGGCTCGCGCCCGGGAAGAGGCGGGTCCAGGCGCGGGTCGGGGCGAGGGCGCCCAGGCGGGTCGCGAGGGTCAGGGCGCGGCGGAGTTCCGGCAGCGTACGGCCGTCTTCCGTCCAGGGTTCCAGGTAGGCGTCGCGCAGCCCGGGGAGGGCCTCGGGGCCGTGCCGTTCGCGGACTCGGCGGGCCGGGACGGTGAAGCTGCAGAAGGGGTGGGAGACATGGGCGTCGCCCCAGTCGAAGAAGGTGAAGCGGCCGGGGGCGGGACGGAAGAGCTGGCCGTCGTGCAGGTCGCAGTGGTCGAGGGAGTCGGGGACGCCGGTGGCGGCGAGTTCCGCGCACCAGTCGAGGAGGCGGGGGCGCAGGGCGTGCAGACGGGTCCGGTCCGCCGGGTCCAGCGCGGTGTTCTGCGCCAGGGCGGTGTCGAAGATGCCGGGGAGAGCGGCTGCGCGCGCGTCGGGTACGCCGAGCCGGTCCATCTCGGCGGCGTACGGGATCAGCGCCCGCTGCATCCGCGCGTACTGCCGCAGCGCCTCCTCCCACGCCCGGACGTCGGCGTCGCCGCGCTCCAGCACATCCCGGAAGAGATCACCGCCGTGGGGCAGCAGCGCCCAGCCGCGCCCGGCGTCGACGGCGAGCGGCTCCAGTACGTGCTCCGGCACCCAGCCGGCCAGCGCGGCGGTGAGCGCGCCCTCGAAGGCGCTGCCGGGCGGATTGGCCTTGAACCAGACGTCGGCACCGTCCCGCACCGCGATGCGCACGAGGACCGACCACGGCCGCAGCCGCACGCCCCACCGCCCCGCCGGCCGCAGCCCGCGCGCCGCGAGCTGTTCCTCCGCCCAGCCGAGCGCTGTTTCCCGCCACTCCTGCTGTTCCCAGGGGGTCACGGTGTCCTGGTAGCTCCCACGGTCCACGACCGTCGACGTCTCGTGCCGCACCGGCCCATCCGAACATCCCCGGCGCCCCTTCCACCAGCGGTTTCCGTACGAGAAGATCACCGGGACCGTAGGCATGCGTGAGGTGGGGGAAAAACATGGGGCTCGTCGTGTTGCTGGGCATCCTGGCGTTCGTGGTCTTCGGGTGCGTGTGTGTGGTGTGGGCCGCGCGCGGCGGGCCGCGATGGGTGCGGGGCGTGGCCTGGGTGACGACCGGGCTGGGTGAGGTCGTGATGGCCCTGGCGAAGAGCAGCAAGGGGAAGAGCCGCTCCAACTCCAGTAGTGACGATGGCGACTGAGCCAACCCCTTAACCCCACCGTCGAACACGTGCATCATTGCGAGGTCGTTGTCGATGATGCTGACGAGGTGAGCGGTGCGCGTGCGAGGAGCCGGGACGGGGACGGCCGTGCTGTGCGGTGTGCTGCTGCTCGCCTCCTGCGGACCCCACCAGAACGCCGGCGGCGGCGACGGCCCGAGCGGCGCCCCCGTACGGGCCAACAGCGCGCCCGCGCTGCTGCCGGTGCCGCGCGGTGACGGCAGCAAGGTCGCGGACGACTTCAACGGCGACGGCCACCGCGACCTCGTCCTGAACGACCTCGTCAAGGCGGAGAGCCACACCGACGACCCCGGCATCGGCATCGTCTACGGCAGTGCGCGCGGACTCCGGGCGGGTGCACGGCAGTTGGTGAGCGCGAAGAAGCAGGCGGTGGCCACCAAGGGCCAACTCCCCGCCGTCTTCGACGCGGAGGCCGGCTGCGACCTCGACAAGGACGGGTTCACCGACCTCGTCGTCTCCACCGACCCGCCCTTCGACGGGCAGGGGCAGCCCCCGGTCCCGTTGCAGGTGCTGTTCGGCTCGCCCTCCGGGCTGACCGGCAGGGCCGTCAAGCTCGCCGTCCCCGCCAAGGCCCGCGCGGGCAACGACTGGGCGGACCAGCCGGTGTGCGGGGACTTCGACGGGGACGACGCCGCGGATCTCGTCCTGCACGCCTCGGGTGGCCAACTCACGTATCTGCAAGGCCCGTTCAGCAGAAAGGGCGCCCCGCGCAAGGCCGGTGCGCCGATCCGGTCGCCGGGGCAGGTACCGGTCGGCCCCGCCGCCGACGTGAACCTCGACGGATACGACGACCTGGTCGTCCGTACCGCCGAGGGCACCGCCGCCTCCGCCGTCGTCCTCGGCGGCCCCACCGGCCCGACCCGCACCGGCGCCACCCTGCCCACCGGTGTCGACGTGGCCCTCGGCCGCTTCGGCAGGGGCAGGGCGTGGGACGCGGCGGTCGGCGCGATGGGCGGCACCGCCCTGCGCTACGACCTGCCCACCGCCGTCCGCGGCACCCTCGCCTCCCCCGGCTCGATGCTCGACGCCGCCGACTTCGACGGGGACGGACTGAGCGAACTCGTCTCCAGCGGCTCGCGGGTGAAGGTTTTCAGGGGCGCTACGAAGGGGCTGTCCGCGGCGGCCATGGTCACCGTCGAGCCGAAAGCCGTCGGCACCACCCGGGTCGTCGGCATCGGCGACTTCGACGGCGACGGGCGGGCGGACCTCGCGCTGCGCACCTACCGGGGCGAGACGAAGGACAGCGTCACCGTGTACTCCGGGGCGAAGAAGGGACTGGTGGCGACGGAGCCGACGGTCACCTTCTCGACGGCGGCGTTCCTCGCCTCCTGACCACGAGCACCGGACGCCTCACCTCGCACAAACATTTACCGAACTCACGTACAACCCTTGCCCACCGGCAGAGGTCTCCTGATCGCCGACCGTGCTGTGCACCCGAGATGAGCCGAGAAGAGCTCCCGGAGAACCCGCGCGGTCCGCCCCCATCGACTGCGGGCGCCCGCCAGGCGCCCCCCGCATGCCGCAGGAGAACCCGCATGCACCAGCGTCATCTGCGACTCGCCCTCGCGACGGCCACCGCCGCCGCGCTGACGGGCGGTCTGCTGACGTTCTCGGCCGTGACCGCGACGGCCGCCGACTCCACCACCGTCCCGCAGGCCGACTTCAACAACGACGGCATCGGGGACACCGCCTTCTCGGCCGACGGCGCCTACGTCGGCGGCAAGAAGAACGCCGGTCAGCTCGTCGTCCTCTACGGCACCCGCTCCGGGGTGTCGTCCGCGCAGCGCTCCGTCGTCAGCCAGAACACCACCGGCACCCCGGGCACGGCGGAGACCGGCGACGGCTTCGGCGTCGACAGCGCCTACGCCGACTTCAACGGCGACGGCTACGACGACCTCGCCGTCGGCTCCCCGGGCGAGGACGTCGGCGACGACACCGACGGCGGCAGCCTGGCCGTCCTGTGGGGCTCGGCGTCCGGCATCACCGGCAAGGGCGTCACCATCCCCGACCCGGCGCCCGGCAAGCACGACCGCTGGGGCAAGACCCTCGCCGCCGGCGACTTCGACGGCGACGGCAAGGCCGACCTGGCCGTCGGCAGCACCGGCGCCGCGGTCTACGTCTTCAAGGACGGCATCTCCGGCGACGGCACCACGGGCGGCCAGTACACCGTCACACCCCCGATCGCGAGCCACGACGGTGCCGGCGCACTGCACCTGACCGCGGGTGACGTGACCGGCGACGGCCGCACGGACCTCGTCGTCGACGGCTACGAGAACACGACCGAGCACGGCTGGAACCGCAACTACTACTTCCCCGGAGTCTCCGGAGGCCTGTCGGACGGCCGCGTCAAGGAACTCAAGGCGGGCATCGTCAGCGGGATCGGCGACATCAACCACGACGGCTACGGCGACATCGTGACCGGCGCCTCCTGGAACGGCGATCCGAACTCCGCCACCGGCGGCAAGATCTGGATCACCTACGGCACGGCGGACGGCCCCGGCACCGTCAAGGGCATCACCCAGGACACCGGCAGCGTCCCCGGCACCTCCGAGAAGGACGACCACTTCGGCTGGGACCTCGACCTCGGCGACATCAACGGCGACGGCTTCCAGGACCTCGTCATCGGCGCCCCCGGCGAGAACATCGGCGCCATCACCGACGCTGGCATGGTCACCGTCCTCTACGGCACGGCCTCCGGCCTCAACACCTCCTCCGGCGCCCAGTCCTTCGCCCAGTCCACCGCGGGCGTCCCCGGCGAGGACGAGGCGAACGACGCGTTCGGCGCCGACGCCAAGCTCGACGACGTCAACGGCGACGGCAGGGCGGACCTGCTCGTCGGGTCGTACGAGAACGACGGCAACGGCGCGGTCCTTTACCTCCCCTCCAACGGCTCGAAGCTCACCACGGCCGGCTCCCGCACCGTCTCCCCGAGCGCGGTCGGCGTCTCCACGACGGGCGTCCCGGCGTTCGGCGTCAACTTCGCCGACTGACGTCCGCCGGCAGAGCCCACCTCCCTCACACCTCATCTGCTGACCCTCACCGGGAGCACTCCATGCGCAGAAGCACCGCGGCGGCCCTGACCGCCACCCTCCTCGCCACCGGCCTCACCCCGCTGTTCCTCGCCGCCCCGGCCTCCGCCGCCGTCGCCAAGCACTACGACGACTTCAACGGCGACGGCTACCGCGACCTCGCGTACAGCCACTACTACAGCGGTATCTCCGGCGACGACGGCTGGACCGGCGGCGCCGTCAACATCGTCTACGGCAAGGCGAGCGGCCTCGACACCTCGCACACCCAGGTCGTCCACCAGGACAGCCCCGGCATCCCCGGCACCGGCGAGGAGGACGACTACTTCGGCGGGTCGCTCACCAGCGCCGACCTCAACAAGGACGGCTACGCCGACCTGATCGTCGGCAACGACAGCGAGCACGTGGGCAGCGCGGAGTACCGCGGGACGGTCACCATCGTCTGGGGCTCGCGCACCGGCCTGTCCGGCGGCACCAGCCTCGCTCCGAAGGCGGGCGCGAGCGGCTCCCAGTCCCACTTCGGCAGCGCGCTCGCCAGCGGCGACTTCAACGGCGACGGCTCGCCCGACCTCGCGGTCATCGGCGGCGGCGAGGCGTGGCTGTACCGGGGCCCGTTCACCAAGTCCGGTACGACGGGCAGCGTCAGCAAGATCGACAAGGTGGACCAGGGCTGGTACTCGAACGGCCTCGCCGCCGGCAAGGTCAACGCCGACGGCAAGACCGACCTGGTCGTCCTCGGCACCCAGTTCGTCGACAACAAGCCGGCCCACCGCATCTGGTACCTCAAGGGCGCCTCGTCCGGCCTGACCTCGGGCGCCTCCAAGACGTACGCCAGTGAGCCGTGGAGCGCCACGATCGGCGACTTCGACAAGAACGGGTACGGCGACATCGCGGTCGGCCTGCCCGACAACAACGACGGCAAGGGCATCGTCAGCGTCTGGCGCGGCACGTCCTCGGGGCCGAGCGGCTCGATGACGTACAACCAGGCCTCCTCCGGCGTCTCCGGCAGCCCCGAGGCGGGCGACAACTTCGGCTACTCCGTGTCGGCCGGCGACACCAACGGCGACGGCTACGCGGACCTCGCGGTCGGTGTGCCCTTCGAGGACGTCGACGGCAAGGAGGACCAAGGCGGCGTCACCGTCTTCCGCGGCGGCTCGGGCGGCCTGACCGGCACCCGCTCCACCTGGATCCCGCAGACGGTCATCGGCCCGGCCGACTCCTACGCCTCCTTCGGTGCCCCGGTCCGGCTGCGCGACCTGAACCGCGACGGCAAGGCCGACCTGACGGTGGGCGCCAACGGCGACGCCCTGTTCATGCCCGGCACCGGCACCACGCCGACCGCGACGGGCTCCTTCCACCTGCCGGAGTTCGGCGGCGGCTTCCTCGACTGACGTACCTTCCCCCTCTTACTGGAGCACCTCTATGCGCCCCCTCAGAACCGCGCTCGCGACGGCCACCGCCGCCGCCCTCACCGGCGGTCTGCTCACCCTCACGGCCGCCACGACGGCGTCCGCGGCTCCTTCCGGACTCGCCGGCGACTTCAACGGCGACGGCTACCGCGACGTGGCCGTCGCCGCGCCCATCGCCAAGGTGAGCGGCAAGACCGGCGCGGGCTACGTCGCCGTCGTCTACGGCACCAAGAGCGGCCTCGACACCAGCAAGCGCCAGATCATCAGCCAGGCCACGGACGGCATCCCGGGCACCCCGGAGGCATCCGACTACTTCGGCGACCGCCTCACCTCGGGCGACTTCGACGGCGACGGCTACACGGACCTCGTCGTCGGCGTGCACGGCGAGCGGATCGGCTCCACCGACTCCTTCGGCGCGCTGACCGTGCTGTGGGGCGGCGCGACCGGCATCAAGTCCGGCACCGACATCTCCTCCCCGCTGCCGGAGTACCGCAACGAGCTGGGCTGGGTCATCGCGGCCGGTGACTTCGATGGCGACGGCCACACCGACCTCGCGGCCGGCAACAACTCCACGCCGGCCCTGAACATCTTCAAGGGCCCCATCTCCCGCACGGGCAAGGCGAGTTCGCTGGTCGGGATCGACACCGTCGACCAGACCACGATCTACCCCGACGGCCTGATCGCGGGCGAGGTCAACGGCGACGGGAAGACGGACCTGCTGGTCATGGGCCAGGAGGAGACCAGCACCGGCGACTACCGCACCCGCAGCGTCCTCTACAGCGGCGACGCCACCACCACCGTCAAGGCCGGCAAGAAGCTCGCGGGCGGCTACGCGGGTGTCATCGCCGACGTCGACAAGGACGGCTACGGCGACATCGTCACCGGCAACTTCATGGAGAAGTCCACGTCCGAGCCGAACGGCGGGCTGGGCGGCGCGGTGACGGTGACGTACGGCGCGAGCACGGGCCTCTCGTCCCGCACCCCGGTGAAGTTCACCCAGGACTCGGCAGGCGTCCCGGGCACGGCCGAGAAGAACGACTTCTTCGGCTGGAGCCTCTCCGCCGGTGACGTCAACGGCGACGGTTACGCCGACATCGCGGTCGGCGCCGAGCAGGAGAGCATCGGCTCGGCGAAGAACGCGGGCACGGTCACCATCCTGCGCGGCTCGTCCACCGGCCTGACCGGCACCGGCTCGAAGTCCTTCTCCCAGAACACCACGAACGTCCCCGGCACGGCCGAGTCCTACGACCACTTCGGCTACGCGGTGCAGCTCACGGACATCGACAACAACGGCCGCACCGAGCTGGTCGCCTCCGCCTCCGGCGAGAACAGCAGCGACGGCGCGGTCTGGTTCCTCAAGTCCACGACGTCCGGCATCACCGCCACGGGTTCGAAGTCCTTCAGCGGCCCGACCCTGGGCGGCCCGACGGGCGACGCGTACTTCGGCGACGTCCTGGAGGGCTGACGGCGACAGGAACCTCGCGGTACCACTCGCGGTACCCCTCGGGGATCCCCCGTAAGGGATGTCACAGCTCGGCAGCAAAGCCGGGCCCGAACCCTCGGGCCCGGCACGTCACTCTCCGGGAGCAGGTACGTTCGAAGGCGTGGCTGGATTCAGGATCGGACGCGGCCGGGACAACGGCGCTCCTCATACGCGACCGCAACAACCTCCGTACGGGCAGCAGGCCCCGCAGGGACCGTCGTACGGCGGCTACCCCGCGCCGCCGCAGCCGTACCCAGGGCAGCAGCAGGGGTACGGCGGCGGTCACCAGGGCGGTGGCTACGACGAGCCGGAGTACTTCGGCGACGGCGGCTACGGCCACCAGGGAGGGCATGGGGGCCAGGGCGGCCAGGGCCACGACCCGTACGCGGCGAACAACCCCGGTCACACCCAGGCCTTCTCCGTCGGGGAGGACCCGTACAACCAGGGCGGTACCTACCGCGCCGGCTCCACGCCCCCCGCGGGCCCCGTCGGCCCCCGTCTGCACTGGAAGCCGCTGCTGAGGGGCATCCTCACCGCCCCCAACCAGACCTTCCTCCAGATGCGCGACTACACGATGTGGGCGCCCGCCCTCATCGTGACCTTCCTCTACGGCCTCCTGGCCGTCTTCGGGTTCGACGGCGCCCGCGAGGAGGCGATCAACGCCACCCTCTCCAACGCGGTGCCGATCGTCCTGACGACCGCGGTCGCGATGGTCCTGTCGTCCTTCGTCCTGGGCGTGGTCACCCACACCCTGGCCCGCCAGCTCGGCGGCGACGGCGCCTGGCAGCCCACGGTCGGCCTCTCCATGCTGATCATGTCCCTCACGGACGCGCCCCGCCTGGTCTTCGCCATGTTCTTCGGCGGCGACGCGACCTTCGTCCAGGCCCTCGGCTGGGCCACCTGGGTGGCGGCCGGCGCCCTGCTGACCCTGATGGTCTCCAAGTCCCACGACCTGCCGTGGCCGAAGGCGCTCGGCGCGTCCGCGATCCAGCTGATCGCTCTGCTGTCGATCGTGAAGCTGGGGACGTTCTAGGGGTTCAGGCGGGCCATCACCGCCTCGAAGACCTCGGTGTACGCCGCGTCGCGATGCAGGTCGACGGTCAGGGTGTTCATGTCCCGCAGGATGTCGGCCAGCCTCGGAAGCCGGGCCCGGATCTCCGTGTAGAGGTCCATGTCCTCCCGGAACCCGTCGAGGTTGGCCGACGACACCGTCTTGAGCGCCTCGTCCAGCTCGCTCGTCCGCTGCTCCCAGTACCGGACGTACCGAATGCGGTCCACCGGTTCGTGGATCAGGGCGTCCGGGAGCACCACCGGGAACACCCGGTCACGGAACTCGCCGCGCGCGGCGACCTGAAGCAGCTCGAACAGGCAGTTCGGTGACTTCAGATACGCGTCGCTGATCACGAGGATCACGCACTTGCCCTGGCCGATCCGCTTCATGAAGTCACCGATGGACGCCTTGTAACCGGCGTCCCGGCGGTCCCGCACCATGGTGATGCCACGCTCCTGGAAGGCGCGGTCCAGCTCGTCGGCCAGGGCGTTGCTGTCCGCGCTCCAGGAGTACGACAGGTAGACGTCCGCGCTCTCCTCGGCCGACAGCTGCAACAGCCGCTCGGCCGTGGTGTCCACGAGCGCCATCCGAAGACCCCCGCGCAGCCCCTCGAACGCCGGGTGGCTGAACGGGATCGCGTAGAGCGTCAGCACCAGGTCGAAGAGGTTCACGACATACGCGAGGTCGTCCCGGAAGTCGCCGGGGACCAGCCCCCGCAACACGGCCGGACATGCCTCCTCCGCGAAGACGCCCCGCATCAGCGGGACGACCCGGCTCCGTGGGCCCCCGGGCGGACTCCGCCGCGCACGCAGCAGACCGGCGTCGTCGGCCAGCGGTCCCTCCGGCCGGGCGAGGGTCCTGCCGTACTCCGACGTCACGACCGCGAGGACGACGTCGTCCTCGCGTACGTCCTCGACGTCCTCCACCACCAGCACACCGGCCTTGCGCAGGTCGCGGGTGAGCAGCGCCACCCAGTCCGCG
The DNA here is from genome assembly GCF_044593635.1 of Streptomyces sp. NPDC051913. NCBI lineage: Bacteria > Bacillati > Actinomycetota > Actinomycetes > Kitasatosporales > Streptomycetaceae > Streptomyces > Streptomyces sp. NPDC051913. The sequence goes on from NZ_JBIUCI010000003.1 coordinate 304,976, forward strand.
TCCTCGGGCAGATGGCTGACGTAGCACCGGGGTGCCGCACGGTCCGCGCGGAAGCTCTTCACCCGCACCAGGCGCGTCTCGTACGCACTGCGCACGCGGGCGACCGCCCGCTCCTTGCCCACGATCCGGTTGTCCTCCGCCCCGAGCGCGACCGGCCCCTCGATCTCCGGCAGGGTGATGCGCTCCCCGCACCGGGAGCAGAACATCGTCCGCAGCTCCTCGCGCAGGGAGCCGATCACCACCGTACGGTCCTGCTTGTGCCCGTTGCCGCAGGCGACCGGCGGGAACGGGGACACCGTCACGCCATGGCGCTCGTACAGAAAGCCTTCGAGCAACCCCTGGAAGGCCCTTCTCCCGTACGACGGCACCGCCTCGCTGTAATGCAGCACGAGCTCGATCTCGCCCTCCCGCTCCTGGAGGAGCCGCAGCCCGCAGATCTCGCCGCGACCCATCTCGAACTGGGCCTGGTTCTGCCACTGGTTGACCCGGACGAACCGCCGGGTGTGGCCGAGCAGGACCACGAGCGCGGGATAGACGTTCTCCACCCGGCCCCGGACGACGTAGGTCATGTCGTCGACCGTCTCCACGGTGTCGAACAGCGGCCGCTTGTACTTGATCAGCCCGGGGAAGATCAGCAGGATCTCCGCGCCGAGCGTCTCCCGGAAGCAGAGGTTGTGCTCCAGGAAGCGCACCACTGCGGCGTCGAGAAGGACCTGACGCTCGTCCGGCGACAACGCCTCGACCTCCGGGAACCGGTGCTCGCCGGCCAGCAGCGCGGCCTCGCTGACGGCACCGAGCTCCTGCGGGTGCTTGTCCGCCTGGAGGAAGATCGAGGAGGCCAGGTCGACCAGCAGCTCAGGGGCGAGCAGGATCGCCCGCGCGCCGGACGACGTCCGCAGCACGCACACATAGCCGTGGTTCTCCAGGTGGCCGACGGCCGTCATCATCTCGGCGTCGGTGAACTCCCAGTCGGGGTCGGTGGCCTCCAACCGGCGCCGGAGATCGGCCGGCAGCACCAGGACCTCCCCGCGCTCCGGCCGTTCCTTCAGCGTCAGGACGAACTCCTTGATGCGCTTGAAGGTGACGGTGGTGACCGTGGTGGTCATCCGCTCCCACGGGATCTGCTCGCGCAGCAGTTCCATCAGCCCGCCGACGCCGTCACCGGTCGCCGCGCTGGTGCTGACGTACCCGCCGCTGATCCCCTGCTGTTGGCAGAACTGTTCCAACTCCGCCCGGGAGCAGGCCGAGTCACCCCGGTCCACCCGTGCCCCGATCAGCACGGCGGGAGGCAACTGCCGTCCCCCGGACAGCTGCTGGAGCCAGAACCGCACGCCCTTCAGCGGCTCCTGCCGGTTGGTGGGGTCGAAGAGGACGAGTGCGACATCGACGTTGTCGAGGAAGATCGCGTGCACGGGCCGGTAGATGTGCTGTCCGGCGAGATCCCACAGCACGGCCTCGCAGTCCGTCCCGTCCACGCGCCGTGTCCGCATGGCGTCCACGGCCCAGAACTGCTGTCCGTGGGTGGAGGCATGCTCCCGGAACTCGTCGTGCGCCAACCGCCACCCGAGCCCGGTCTTCCCGACCCCGGAGTCACCGACGAGCACCACCTTCGCCGTCATGTAGCGCACGGATTCGACGGGGGCGGGCCGACCGAGGAGGACATCGGGGTCGTAGTCCCAGAGAGCCGCGCCCGTCCGACGGGACTGGACGGCGATACGAGGCAGGGTGGGGTGGAAGGCGAGGGCGGGGGCGGAACGCCAGTGGTCGTCGTCGCGCTGGGGGTTGTCGGTCTGGACGCCGATGCTGGTGCGCAGGACCGGGCTGCTGGGGCGGAGGGGCCTGTCCCGGACCGCCGCCATGTCGCCGGGGAGCTCCAGAACCGCGACGGTCGTCCAGTCGTCGGTGCGCCACAGCCGTACCGTGCCGTCCGCCGAGGCCGTCCCCAGGAGCGTCCCGTCGGCCGAGAACCCCACGTCCGAGACGCTGTCGGTGTGACCTTCCAGATGGACGAGGCCCGTGTCAGGGGAACTCTCATGGATGGGCAGACAGGTGACCTGGCCCCCACTGGTACCCACGACGAGCAGCTCGCCGTCAGGGGACCAGGCGAGGCAGGTCACGATGTCCGACTGACCCCAGTCTTTCCACTCCCGGGCGCCGTCGGACAAGGCATCGGTGTTCCACACCACGACGACCCCGTCTGCCGAACCGGTCGCCAGCCGACGATCGTCCGGCGACCAGGCGAGGCAGTTCACATACCCGCCGCCCGTGCGGAGGATGTGCAGCGGCACCCGACTGCGGATGTCCCAGACCACGGCATTGCCGTCCTGTCCACCGGAGGCGAACAAGTCGGCGGAGTGCGACCAGGCGACCTGGCCGACCCAGCGCCCGTGCTGCTTCAGACGCAAGGGCCGGTTGGGACGGTCGAGCCGGTTGAGACTGTCGAGCCGCCACACCCTGACCTCGTCGAACCCGCAGGCTCCGGCGATCCGTGACCCGTCCGGCGACCAGGACACCCGGTTGACGAAACCGCCGCCGGCGTTGCGGAACGTCGCGACCTCCACGACGCTCTCGGCACTGTCAGCACTCTCGACATCAAGGATGCGCACATGGCTCGGCCCGCTCGGCACGGCGAGCAGCCGTCCGTCCGGCGCCCAGGCGACATAGCGCCCGCAGTCCTCGTCAGCCGGCTCCCCCAGCCCCCGCGCGAGCCACAGCCCGGCGCTGGACGCATACCCGTACTCCGTCATGGCCCCCGCCCCTGCCCACACCCCACCGTCCGCCGCTGTGCGCATCAGGGTAGGGCGGTCTGCGGCCGGTGGCGGGCTGTGGACGATTTTTGCCCTACCGGTTCACAAAGCAGCAGGTCAGCGGCGTGGCACGGCGATCCTCGTCGTGATCTGTGCCGATGGCCACAGCGAGCGGGGTGCGCGGAGGCGCATACTGAGCCATGACAAAGCCTGCGGCATCGAAGCGTCATCTGCCTACCAGCCCCTTCCGGGCCCCGGTCGCACCGGCCACCAAGCACTTCGCCGAGGGCGACCGGGTCAGCCACGACATGTACGGTCTCGGGCGGGTGATCGGCGTCGAGGACGGCATCGCGGCGCTCGTGGACTTCGGCGCCACACAGATGCGGATCCTGAGCCCGTACACCAAGATGACCAAGCTGTAGGACTGCAGTGCCCGGTCGCGGCACACCGGGCCCCGTCCGGGGCCTGTAACGAAAGGCAGACTTCCCATCGACGCAACGTCGCTGTTCTCCGCCGTGGAAGGGCAACCCCGCCGTTCGACGGCACCCTCGCCGCCTCCGACGACGAGCCCCTTCCAGGCACCGGACTTCGGAGCCGACGAGCTCTCCTGGTCCGAGGACGAGGACACACAGGAGCCCGCCTCGGTCCCGACTTCGGTCCCGGCCAGGCGTAAGGCACGGCCCAGGGCCGCGTAGCGGTTGTCGTGAAGACCATGATCCGCAGCAGGAGAGCCCCTTGACGATCAGTCAAGGGGCTCTCCTGCTGCGGATCAGACCGCTTCCTTGTTCTCCTTGGGCGCCTCGCCCGCCTTCGCCACCGGAGGCAGCACACTCCACGGGAAGTTGATCCAGTCGTCGGTCCGCTTCCACACGTACTCGCACTTCACCAGCGACTGCGACTTCTCGTAGATCACGGCGCTGCGCACCTCGGCGACGGCGTCGAGGCAGAAGTCCCGGACCAGCTTGAGCGTCTTGCCGGTGTCGGCGACGTCGTCGGTGATCAGGACCTTCTTGTCGGAGAAGTCGATCGCGTTGGGGACGGGGGCCAGCATGACCGGCATCTCCAGCGTCGTCCCCACCCCCGTGTAGAACTCGACGTTGACCAGATGGATGTTCTTGCAGTCGAGGGCGTACGCCAGCCCGCCCGCGACGAACACCCCGCCCCGGGCGATGGAGAGCACGATGTCCGGCTCGTACCCGTCGTCGGCGATGGTCTGCGCGAGTTCACGGACGGCGGTGCCGAACGCCTCGTAGGTCAGGTTCTCCCGCACGCCCGCGCCGCCCTCGCTCATACCTGGGTCCGGTGGAAGTTGAGGAAGGAGCGGGAGGCGGTGGGCCCGCGCTGTCCCTGGTACCGGGAGCCGTACCGCTCGCTGCCGTACGGGAACTCGGCCGGCGAGGACAGCCGGAACATGCACAGCTGGCCGATCTTCATACCGGGCCACAGCTTGATGGGGAGGGTGGCGAGGTTGGACAGCTCAAGGGTGACGTGACCGCTGAACCCCGGGTCGATGAACCCGGCGGTGGAGTGCGTGACGAGCCCGAGCCGCCCGAGCGACGACTTGCCCTCAAGCCGTGAGGCGAGGTCGTCAGGGAGGGTGATGACCTCGTACGTGCTGGCGAGCACGAACTCCCCGGGGTGGAGGATGAACGGCTCGTCGCCCTCCGGCTCCACCAGCCGCGTCAGATCGGCCTGCTCCACGGAGGGGTCGATGTGCGGGTACCGGTGGTTCTCGAACACCCGGAAGAAGCGGTCCAGCCGCACGTCGACGCTCGACGGCTGCACCATGGATTCGTCATAGGGATCGATCCGCACGCGCCCGGCATCGATCTCGGCCCGGATGTCCTTGTCTGAGAGAAGCACGTCCCGAGGATACGCAAGGCGCGCGGACCGATTCGCATCGGAGGCCGCGCGCCGCTGTGACTGCGTACTGCCGCTTCTACTGCCGCTGCTTCTCCAGGGCCACCGGTACGACGCTACGGAGCCGAGCGCACCGCGGGCATCGGACCAGCCGGCCGGGGCCGAGCCGCTCGGCCTGCTGCATCGGGAACGAAGCGGTGCTGAACACGTGCCCATCGGCACAGCGGACGACGGTGCTTTCCATCAAGTCCTGTAGTCCCTTCCCCAAGAGCCCCGTCCGGCTGCTGCTCGCCGGACGACAAATGCCACATTACGGGATGGAAGGAACGACTCTCCAGGCGGCACTCCGGCCACTCCCGGACCCTCTCCCACCCCTCCACCGTACGCCCCAACTCCGGCCCCCCGCAGCCCTGTCACACCCCTTTAACGCACTCAGACCCCACGGCTCCAGCGCCGGGGGTCTGGCATGAGGTACAGTGGCGGAGCGTTCCGACACCGGTTCCGACCGGCGTCTTACGCGGGTGTAGTTTAGTGGTAGAACATCAGCTTCCCAAGCTGAGAGTGCGAGTTCGATTCTCGTCACCCGCTCCATGTGCAGCCCCAGGTCAGCGACTTGGGGCTGTTTTTGTATGCGGAAATCAGCGGTGCCGGGTCACAAGTGGACACGGCACTGGCCTCTGGCTAGGCTCGAATTACGGGTGCCACACCTGAAGTAGCCGTTGCGGCGCAAGGAAGTTGGCACGGTGCGCGTCGAAAATTCGCGGTTCACCACTACGCCCTGCGTTTTACGCAGTGAGGCCTCTCGGCTAAGCCGTCTTAATCAGGGGCAGGAGTCTGACATGCGGAAATTCAGCAGCATCAAGAGAAATACACTCGGTTCCGTCGCGGTGGCGGCCTCGCTGACGCTCGCCGCGTCCGTGGCAGCGGTCGGCACCGCGCACGCCGCTGTGAAGGTCACGATCACCGGAACGGTGAGCTGCGCCAAATTCGATGCCTCGACGCCGCAGCTCGTGACGATCACCCCCAAGACGGGGACTGCCGGCTCGGACGAAACGCCCGGCGAGGAGCAGGTCGAGCAGTACACGATCAAGCTCACGGGAATTCCGAGTGGTGGCACGACCGTCACCGCCAAGGTTGTCTGCGAAGACGATGAAGGCGACACGAACACGTACAAGGTCAAGAACGTCCCGATCAAGAAGCCCGCGAACGGCGCCCCTGTGACCCTCAACCTTCCGACATAGGGAGTCCAACGGTCCCGCCGCGGTACGGCACCCTTCGAGGCAGCGATCATCAGCAGACCCCATCGGCCGTGGCCGGACGCGAGCAGGCAGACGGTCGGTGGGGCCTGCGGCTGACTGGCCAGGCCCCCCTCCTCAACTCCGTGGGGCGAAACCACGTTGCGGCCAGCCCCAGGAACGCAGGGCCTGAAGCATCCGGGTGTCCCCTCGGCACACGAGCGTGACGCCGAGGGCCGCGTCGTGGTCGTGCAGCAGCCTCTTCTGCAGGCGTCGGGCGAAGTTCCAGTCGCGGCCCGGCGAGCAACAGGGCGAACCCGGGCCGGCATTCGGCGGCCACCAGGCGCCGCAGGAAGCGGGCACGAGCCGCCTGGCCGCCGTCCGAGCTGTGCGCGCAGGGATCGCGTCCTGGCCGCGCACATGCCGGAGCCGCCGAGCCGGGAACGAACGGCGCCGGCGCACGCGAGATCCTCGGCTCTTCCACGGAACTCCCGGGCACCCGACAGCCCGCGCATGCGCCGGAGGGCGGGATGATGGCCGCCATGCGCATCCGCATCGACGCCGTCGACCTGCCCGGCCACGGCGACCCCGCCCGCGGCGACCTTTACGTCGCCGTGCAACGCCGCGACCGTCCCGCCGAAGTCCTCGCGCCACAGCCCGGCAGCGGACCGTCCGCGACCTGGACCCTGGAGTGCACCGCAAGCACCTCGCCGACCGGTACCGAGGTCAAAGGCCCCTACGTGCAGGACCGTCTGGGCCGACGGTTCATCTATCTGTCGTGGGGCACGGTCGACGAGTCCGGCACCTTCACGATGTTCCGCCGGGCCAAGCTCATGCTCGACGTCATCCCCGCCGACGTGCTCGCCGCAGCCGCACGCGACGGGCTGCTGATCGGACACCTCGGCCTGACCGACGCGCAGGGCGGGCCGCTGTGCGCACGCGTCGAGCCACCGCACATCACCTGGACCGCCGCACGGGCCGACTGAGAAAGACTTCATCCGCGCGGATCAATATCTGCATCCGCGGCATGAGAAATAGACACGGTACACGGCGAGTATTCCTCGATCGCCGACCCGAGCAGAATTACTGACCGAACAGAGTCGCTCGCACCGTGCTAACGTAGTTGTCAGTTGCAGGTGTGGTTGCCAGAAGGTTCATTTCCCGACGGTCCAATCAGCACGGCGACGCGGAATTCGCACAGGGCGAATTCCGGGCTTCGTCTCCGAAGGAGAAATGACATGGCTACTGGCACCGTGAAGTGGTTCAACGCGGAAAAGGGCTTCGGCTTCATCGAGCAGGACGGCGGCGGCGCCGACGTCTTCGCCCACTACTCGAACATCGCCACCCAGGGCTTCCGCGAGCTGCAGGAGGGCCAGAAGGTGTCCTTCGACATCGGTCAGGGCCAGAAGGGCCCGACGGCCGAGAACATCGTTCCTGCCTGACACCAGCAGCAACGCATACTTCGCAGCTGGGGCCCGCACCTTGGGGTGTGGGCCCCAGCTCGCTGCATTTTCAGGGCGCATGACGGAATGCCTCACGGCATCACCGCATCACCGAACGGTGATGCCATTACCCCCGTCGATCCGAATCGGCGCCCCTCATCTCCGGCCCGTTCTCGCGATTCTCTGCGCCGTTCATCTTGCTGCGGAATCTCCTTGCTACGCGCCCCCGTGCTCACATCGAGGAAGGTTCCGCTTGAACCGCGCACGCACCGCTCCCACGACCCCCACGACCCGCACGACCCGCACAACCCGTGCCTCCGACCGCTCGCGGGGGTCTGCCGCCCAGCGCTCGGGGGCGTCGCGGCGTTCCAGCGGCTACGAACGTCGGCCGGCCGCCCGCCAGGGCGAGTTCGCGCTGCCCGAGACGATCACGCCCGCGCTGCCCGCCGCGGAGTCGTTCGCCGACCTCGCCCTGCCGGCACCGCTGCTGGCCGCGCTCGGGCACGAGGGCGTGACCGTGCCGTTCCCCATCCAGGGAGCGACCCTGCCGAACTCCCTCGCCGGACGTGACGTGCTCGGCCGCGGCCGTACCGGATCGGGCAAGACCCTCGCTTTCGGTCTCGCACTGCTGGCCCGTACGGCGGGCCGGCGCGCGGAACCACGACAGCCGCTCGCCTTGGTCCTCGTCCCCACCCGCGAGCTGGCCCAGCAAGTGACCGACGCGCTCACCCCGTACGCCCGCTCCGTGCGGCTGCGGATCGCGACCGTGGTCGGCGGGATGTCCATCGGCCGGCAGGCCGGGGCGCTGCGGGCCGGGGCAGAGGTCGTCGTCGCGACGCCGGGGCGGCTCAAGGACCTCATCGGCCGTGGCGACTGCCGACTGGACGAGGTCGCCGTCACCGTCCTCGACGAGGCCGACCAGATGGCCGACATGGGCTTCATGCCGCAGGTCACCGCCCTGCTCGATCAGGTGCGGCCCGAAGGACAGCGGATGCTCTTCTCCGCCACCCTGGACCGCAACGTCGACCTGCTCGTCCGCCGCTATCTGAGCGACCCGGTGGTCCACTCCGTCGACCCCTCCGCGGGAGCGGTCACCACGATGGAGCACCACGTGCTCCATGTGCACGAGGCGGACAAGCACCGGACGACCACCGAGATCGCGGCACGGGACGGCCGGGTGATCATGTTCCTGGACACCAAGCACGCCGTGGACCGGCTCACACAGCGCCTGCTGAACAGCGGCGTCCGCGCCGCGGCCCTGCACGGCGGCAAGTCCCAGCCCCAGCGCACCCGGACACTCGCCCGGTTCAAGACCGGGCATGTGACGGTACTGGTGGCGACGAACGTCGCCGCCCGCGGCATCCACGTCGACCATCTCGACCTGGTCGTCAACGTCGATCCGCCGACCGACCACAAGGACTACCTGCACCGCGGCGGCCGCACCGCCCGCGCAGGCGAGTCCGGCAGCGTCGTCACCCTCGTCACCCCCGGCCAGCGCCGCGCCATGAGCCGGCTGATGGCTTCGGCCGCCATCACCCCCCGGATCACCCCGGTGCGTTCGGGGGAGGCGGAACTGAGCCGCATCACCGGGGCCCAGGCCCCTTCCGGAATTCCCGTCGTCATCACCACCCCCGCCGCGGAACGCCCCCGCCGCGCCGGTGCGTCCGCGGCTTCCTCGCCCCGAGGCCGCCGCGCCCGTCCCGCCCAGGGGCACGCCACCGAACGAGCGGGGCGGCGCAGGACACAGCGGCCCGCCCTCGACCCGGCTGCCTAGAGGCATCGATCAGAAGCTCACCCATCCCCGCATCCCCGAGGAGACAGCTTTGACACCGGTACAGACACGGCGGCAACGAACGGTTCGAACGGTTCTCTCCCCCTGGAGCGCAGTCGACGACACGGACGCGGCCCGGCCCAGGGTCCGGGACGACATGACCGTCGAGGTCGCCCTGGCCGTCATGGCCGGTGCCGGTGTCGAGTCCCTCCTCCTGTGCGACGGGGACGACGCGTGCACGGGCTCGATCACCAGAACCGAACTCGCCGTTCACCGCCGCAGTGCCACGTACACGGACCGGCTCCGGCTCCGGGACGTCCTCGACGGACCGTTCGCCTCGCCCGCACCTCGGCCCGTCGCCGTCGGGGAACCCGGGCGGGCCCCGGGCGTTCTCGCCCTCTCCCGCTGATCCACCGCACCCGGTCAGCCCGTACTCCTTCTCCCTGTGAGGGCATCATGCGCTGTGTCATCGCCCGGTACCCGTTCGATCTGACCAAGAGCGGAGTGCTGGCCTCGATGAGGGGCGTCACGCCGGAGATCGTCACGGGTGAGTCCGTGACCATCGGCCGCCGCCGCTACCCCGTCAAGCAGGTGGGCCAGGTCATCACCCGGCAGGACCGCCGCGACTTCACCGGCGGCGAGGTCATCCGGGCCATGACCCGCCTCGGCTTCACCTGCCACGCCCACCCCGACGCCGCGCCCGTGCCTGTCCTGGCTCCGCTCCAGACCGCGTCGGACCTGCTCGGCGCCGCCTCCATGGACGTATGAGGCCGGGCGGCCAAGCCGCCACCAGGATCCCCGTGAGGGCCCTGCCGACATCTGTCGGCAGGGCCCTCACGGCTGTCACGCCGTCCGTTTCTCCACGACCGAACCGCCGGCCGCGACGACCTGCGTCACGCGTTGTTGCAGGTGGCAGGCTATCTGTTCCCCCAAAGAGCTGAAATCTACTCTTGCAAGAGTAGACATTGAGCCCTGCTGCGGTTAGCCTTTTTCTCGTAGACACCGGTCAAGCGAAACCCGGCAGACACGAACTGGCGGGTGGCAGTACCGCAGTAGCAGTTCATCGAGCAGTTGGTTCAGAGGAAGGACGGAGGACGCAGACGCCATCAGGATCGCCCGGCCCGGGGAGCACCCGGCCGGGTACCGCAAGACCCCGGATTGGAAGGTGGTCCCCGGTCACGCAGCCGCGATCCCCGCACCCCCTCTGCAGGGCTGGTAGCGGAAACAGAAGGTCGGCACAGCAGTAGGGCCGACAGATGGTGTTGAATTTCCTTCGGGGCCCTGGTGCCGTACGGCACCAGGGCCCCTCGACGCGTTGCGCAACGAGGTGACATGACAGCAGATATCCCCCTCAGTGATCGTCTGGAAGACGATGACTACCCGGCGTACACCATGGGGCGGGCCGCCGAAATGCTCGGCACCACTCCGGCTTTCCTCCGAGCCATCGGTGAGGCTCGTCTGATCACTCCACTTCGCTCGGAGGGCGGACACCGCCGGTACTCCCGCTACCAACTGCGGATCGCCGCGCGTGCCCGCGAGCTCGTCGACAGGGGCACTCCGATCGATGCGGCATGCCGCATCGTCATCCTCGAGGATCAGCTCGAGGAAGCTCAGCGCATCAACGCCGAGTACCGGAAGCGTGCCAAGCACGAGGCGCCCCACAGCGCCCTTCCCGGCGACAGCTGATCAAGAGGGCGCGTGCCGCTCGGCTCGAACACGCGGGGGCCCGATCGCCCCTGAGACGCCCGCGGGTATCACCCGTCAATATCGACGTCGACGCCCAGGTCCTGTTCACCGAGAACCGCGCCCAGACTCTGGTGGTCCTGTCCGCCCGCCCCGGCACGGAGAGCCAGGGAAAGCTGGAACTGCTCTCCGTCACAGGACACCAACAGCTCACCCTCTGAGCAGTCGCGAGGCGGGGATGACGGCTGCGACCGGCCGCGATGCGGCGGCGGTACGGCGACCGTCCCCGGCCACGGCGTGCGGTCCGTGGAGCAGGAAGCCGGAGCCGGTGATCTCGATGGCGCGGGCCATGACCGGCGGGGGACGGTGCAGCCGGAGGGCCGTTCCGGCGTGGGCGGCCTGTCGGAACGCCGCGAGGAAGACGTTGAGTCCACTGACGTCGCAGAAGGTGACCTCCGCCAGATCGACGTCGACGGCGCGGATGCCGTCGCGCACGCATCCGGTGAGCGTGGCGCGTACGAGCGGGACGGTGGCCAGGTCGATCTCTCCCGCGAAGGCGATCAGGGTGCGGTCGACGTGGTCGTCTCGGTGGACGTGCAGCTGGGGGAGAAGCATGGCTCCTCGATTCGGGGAGTCGGGAAGAGGGGTGACCGGGTCGGCCGTTCGCACGGTGGCCCCTCGGGAGCCTTGTCGTCGGCTCGGAGGGGGCGGGACACGCGAGGACCCCGGCCTGCGATGAGTGGTGCTGCGGCCGGGGTCACGGGCTGCGGTGGTAGCGGTGTGTGTCGGAAGGTTCGTGGTTCGGATCAGCCCATTCGTGCGTTCGGCGACGGAGGGGAGTACGTGCAGGAGGGCGGCGGGCGTGCCGGAGGGGCGGGAGTTCACCCGTCCCTCTTGCGGATCCGGCGCCGGCGGCGAAGCCCGCGCTTCCGCCGTCGCGATGGGCCCGACGATCCCGGCGGGCCCGCGACCGGCATTCCGGAGCCGCCGTAGTGGAAGGCCGCGATGCGGTCGCCGTGCAGTGCGTAGAGCCGGTGGATGAGCAACGCCCCGAGGGCGACGATCGCGACGAGCACCAGCCCGGTCACCAACGTCTCCATGGTGCTCACCGGCTGCCCGTCGCCCGTAGGGCCGGTTCGCGGGACGCATGGCCTCCCTCGGAGTCCCAGACCGCCCGCACGGCCCGGTCGGCCTCGGACACCGCCCGCCGACGCGCCGCCTGCTCCATCAGCCGGCTCGCGGTCGACGTGCCCAGTGGGTCGCTCGCGGCGGCCATCAGCCAGGCGGCCGAGACGGGGTCCGTACGCGGCGGGATCACGAGGAGGTTCCAGCGGCCCACGTGGTACGAGAGCAACAGCAGTTCGTGCGGGTCCTGTTCGGCAAGGAACCAGCCCACCTTCACCACGTGCCCGGCGACGGGCACCTTGCGCGGGACGACCGGCCAGTGGGTGGGATTCACCGTGGCGCGGGTGATCCGCCCCCACAGCGGGTCCAACACGGCGGTCAGAGAGGGGAGTTCCGCCGACAGATCGCGGGAGCGGGGCCACCAGGCGCCGTCCAGCAGCGGTGGTGCGGAACCAGCGGGAGCCAGCGACAGGCGAAGTGACGATGACGAGGACCGGTCTTCGGCTTCGTTTTCGTATGCGGCTGCCGTCGGGAGGGAAACGGTCGCAGTCATGACGCGGACCCTGCCCCGGGCCGGCCGCGAACCGGCCCGGCATATTCGATCGCCGAAAACGACACGAGCAAGGAAGCCGGTGCGCGAAATATCCTCGGTGATTCCAGGGTACTCCTCGAAGAGGTCCGACGGACCGGACAACCGGCCAAGGAACGACTTCACACGCACCCGTGTGTCGACACAGCCCCGTAGGTCGACCCGTGGGTTCCGTCCCATGACGACGGCAGGACGTTTCGGCCATACGATGACGAGTAGGTCGGCCCGGCCGTCGTACCGCCGATGGAGCGCGCAGACAGGGAGCAGGGCATGATCCGTGCAGCCGACATCCGTGAGTGGCGCAACCTCGCCGTGGTCGACCCGAAACAGCGCAAGATCGGCATGCTCGAAGGGGTCTACGTCGACACGGCCAGCGACGAACCGGCCATGGCCACCGTCCGTACCGGGCTGCCCACCCGCCACCGTCTGGTCTTCGTCCCCCTCGACGACGTGACCCTCGGGCCCGGCTACGTCAAGGTCTCCTACGACAGGGGACTGGTGCGCAAGGCCCCCTCGATCGGTACGGACGACGTGCTGCCGGCCGAGCAGGAGGAGGAGATCTTCCGGCACTACGGCATGAAGTACCAGCCGGGAGCAGGGGGCGAACGTCAGCTCGCCCGCCGCTGACCACAAGCACCGCGCCCGCCGCACACGCCGCACGGAGGGAAGTGATCTCGTTGATGGCGCTGTTTCTTCTGTTCGTCCTCGTGGCCGTCGCGCTGGGCATCATCGGTACGGCAGCCGACGGCCTGGGCTTTCTCCTGGCCATCGGTATCGCGATCTTCGTCGCCGACCTGGTCTTCTTCGCGGTACGGCTGTCCCGGCGCGCCAGACGGCGCCCCGTCCGCTGACGGCCGCCACAACTGGAGGGCGGCATGGTGGAGGACGCGGGAGGTGACGGGACGTCGTGGCCCGCGGCCGGGCCGGGTTTCTGGCCGGAGGTCGTCGAGCAGCTGGACACCGCCCTGCTGGTGGTGGATCCGGTCGGCCGGATCCTCGCCGTCAACCCGGCCGCCGAACGGCTGCTGGACCGGACCTCCCGGACGATGCGCGGGAGGGACGCCCACGACCTGCTGCACCGGGACACCGACGGCGGCACGCCCCCGCGGGAACAGTGCCCCCTGCTCCGGTCACTGGCCACGGGGGTCGCCGTGCGGGGGGAGGGCGACCGCTACCTGCGCGGTGACGGTCGGCTGGTCACGATCTCCTGGTCCGCCTCCCCCCTGGCGGCCGGCGGCTCCCTCAGGGGCATGGCGGTGCTCTTCACCGACGTCACGGGCGACCATGGCGCACGCCGCGAACGTGCCGCGTACACCAGCGCGTTGGAGGACCTCAACGAGCGGCTGACGCTGGTCGCGGAGATCACCGACGTACTGGGGCAGACGCTGGAGACCGACGAGGCCCTGGCCCGGCTGGGCCGGCTGCTGGTCCCCCGTCTCGCCGACTGGGCGGCGGTCGATCTCCGGGCCGGTTCCGGGCAGGTCCACCGGGTGACGGTGACGGGTCCGGCAGGCCGGGACGCCGTGCTGGAGGGCGGGCGCGAGCGCCTTCCCGAGGCGACGGAGGGAGACCGTTCACCGCTGGTCCAGGTGCTGAACGGCGGTGCTCCGGTGCTGCGGCAGGAGGGGGCGCCGGCCTGTCCGCCGCAGGGAGGGAAAGCGCGGACGGCGGCCCCGGCCGACTCCCCGCTGGCCGCCCTCCACGACGACTTCCTGCGCACCGTGCGAGCGACATCGGTCATCACGGTGCCGCTGGGCGCCAGACGGCAGATCACCGGCGCCCTGACGCTGGTGCGCACCGATCCGGCGCATCCCTTCGGCCCCGCCGACCTGGACGTGGTAAGCGACATCGGCCGCCGGGTCGGCCTCGTCCTCGACAACGCCCGCCGGTACGGACGTCAGCGCGCCGTCGCCGAGGCGATGCAACGCAACCTGCTCGCCCCGCTGCCCCAGCCGGGCGGCCTGCGGCTGGCCGCCCGCTACCAGCCCGCTCCGGTCGGCTCCCAGGTCGGCGGCGACTGGTACGACGCCTTCGAGCTGAAGGACGGCGCGCTCGCGCTGGTCATCGGGGACGTCGTGGGCCACGACCTGACCGCCGCGGCCGGGATGGCCCAACTCCACGGCATCCTGCGGTCCTTGGCCTGGGACCGCGCCGAACCGCCCAGTGCCGTCGTCGACCGCCTCGACGACGCCATGCCCGCCATCACCACCGTGTCGATGGCCACCCTCGTCCTCGCCCGCGTCGAGGGCGACCCGCACACCGGTCCCTGGACCCTGCGGTGGACCAGCGCCGGACATCCGCCGCCGCTGCTCCTGACGTCCGGTGGACACGCGCAGTACCTCGAAGCCGGACAGGGCCTCCTGCTGGGCGTTCCCCCGGGCTCGCGCTCGACCAGGCCCGACGCCACGCTGCCCCTGCCGCTGGGCGCCACCCTCCTCCTCTACACCGACGGCCTGATCGAGATCCCCGGCAGCGACCTCGACTCCGGCCTGGTCCGGCTGCGCCGCCACGCCCTCGCGCTCGCCGACGCGCCGCTGGACACCCTGTGCGACCAGTTGCTCGCGCGTATGCCACCCGGCAGTACGGACGACGTGGCCCTCTTGGCGCTGCGGCTGCCGACGCCGTGACAACCGCGGCCGTCGACCGCGTCGGTGGTGCTCAGTAGGGCCGTTGCGTGCGGCTTTCGTGCGCGAGGCCGTCCGGGCGGGCGGCCGTGCTTGAGCCGGTGGGGAGGATCAGGGCCCGCAGCAGGACGGGGTCCGCCGGGTGCAGGGCCGTGGGATCCGGTGGCCGGCGGAGCGAGCCGATGTCCTGCCATCCCCACGACAGGAAGGCGTCGCAGGTCGTGGCGTCGGTCTCGGCGACCAGGGTCGCCCCGAGCGAGGCATGGTGGTCGGCGAGCAGCCGCTCCTGGAGCCTGCGGGCGAGTTCCCGGTCAGCCGTGTGGGGGTGTACGACGATCTCAGTGACGGCGAAGACGTGCCCGGACGCGGTGAGTTGTTCGACGCTCTGCGGAAGGGTCCCGTCGAATCCGCGCCACCAAGTCCCCTGGCGCGGAACGGGGAAACCGTAGGCGCATCCGGCGAGGGCCGTGTCCTCCGCGAGCAGCACAGAGAAGCCGAGTCGGCGGACGGCGCTCGCCAGCCGCCCGAGAAACGCCTCCCGGCCCCGGTACTCCTGGCCCGGCTGGGCCCGGGTGGACTCCACGTACAGGTCGGCCAGCTCCTCCCGCACGGTCTCGGTCTGCCAGCGGTTCAGCCGGCGCAGGCGTAACGCGTGGGCGGGAGTCCGGGTGCCGGTCTCACGCCGAGGCTCCTCCGGGGAGAGCGGGGCGGTCACGAGCCACCGCCCGGGTGGGTCGATGACCGGGCGGCGTGCGGCCCGTCGAGCAGGAAGCCGGTGCCGCTGACCTCGATCATGCGGGCCACGGCCGTTGGCGGGTAGTGCAGTTGGAGGGCCGTACCGGCTTCGCCGGCGAGCCGGGATGCGTCGAGGAAGGCGCCGAGTCCGTCGGCGTCGCAGCGGGTGACCGCCGTGAGGTCGACGTCGACGGTGTGGATGCCGTCGCGCACACAGCCGGCCAGGGCCGCGCTCACGAGCGGGGCGGTGGCCAGGTCGATCTCTCCCGCGAGGGTGATCAGGGTGTGGCTGGTGCGGTCGTGCCGGTAGACGGCCAGCGGGGGAAGAAGCATGGCTTCTCCGTTTCTCCGTTCAGGGTTGCTGTCGGAGCGGCCGGGGTCCTGGGCTGCGGGGTGGCGCGGTGAGCCTGGCAGCGCGTCAAGTGGTCGTCCCACCCGCTGCTGCGGCAGCCCTGCGGTCACGCACGGGATCCGTGGCCGAACGGCCGGATCGCGGGGCGCGGGTCCCTCTTCGGAGTCCCGGACCTCTGCCACGGCCCGGTCGGTCTCGTACACCGTCCGCAGGCTCGCGGCTTCTTCCATCAACCGGCTCGCGGTCGACGTGCACATCAGGTCGGACGAGGAGGAGATGGGCGCAGTCATGACGCGGACCCTGCCCCGGGCCGGCCGCGAACCGGCCCGGCATATTCGATCGCCGAAAACGACACGAGCAAGGAAGCCGGTGCGCGAAATATCCTCGGTGATTTCAGCCTACTCCGCGGACAGGACGAACGGACCGTCGGGCGACGGCCGTTCTCACGTCGCGGGCGCGGTGCGTCCGGTACCCGTGTCGATGAGGATCTGTCCGGCCCGCGTCGCGCTGTCGGCGCGGACGGCCTCGGTCATGGCGGCGCGCGCGGCCTCGGGGGTCGCGTGCGGCGGGACCACGAGGAGGGAGAAGAGATCCTGCTCGCCCCGGGTGACGAGGACGGTGTCGTCACCGACCGCAGAGGAGTCGATGCGGACGACACGGCCGTCGACGGTCATCCGCGTCGGCAGCTGCTCCCAGGCGTCGGCGTCCAGGCCGACGCGGGTGATGGGTCCTAGGTACTCGGTCAGTGCGGTGATCAGGGCCGGAAGTTCGGCGGTGACGTCGCGCGAGCGAGGCCACCATGCCCCGTCCAGCGATCCCTGCCGCTCGTGTGTCGTCTCCAGCCGCACCACGGCCGTCCCGGGCCGCACGATGTCGTGCACGGCGTCCGGCAGAAGCCTGGTCACACGAGAGCCGGAGTCTGACATCGTTCTCGCCTGCCTGCCCGGAACATGGAAACCGTACGGCTTCCTCGTTTCACCGTACTCCCCGGTGTTGCACTGTGTCCCCACCCGTGACACATGCCCGGAGTACAGTGAAAGATCCATTCCGTCCCGTGCCAGGACATCGAACCCGGGCCATCGAACTCCGAGGTCGCCATGCAGCCCACGGAATCACCTTCGGACGGGCATGCCGAGGTCCGTATCGTCGCCGCCTCCCCCGAGGTCGCCCGCCGGATCGCGGAGGTGCTCCGCCGCTGCTTCGCCGCCACCGAACAGCGCAGTTACCCCGCCTCCGCCGACGGCGGCACCCGCCTCCAGCTCACCGTGGACACCACGCGCGCGGCCGAACCCGCACGGACGTGGCTGGAGACCAGCCGGTCCACGGAGCAGGCCCGTCGCCGCACTTGAGACGGCCGCCCTCGAACGGTCCGCCCGGTCCCTTCGGGGAGTAGCGTGAACACATCGGGAGCATCTCGCGCACCGGCCCCGACGTCGGTGCCGTTCCCGGTGAGTGACAACACCGGGCGGCTGCCTCCCGCAGAGGTCCGGAGACAGGTTCGTTCACGTGATGTCCGCGATGTCAGCGCTCCCCGCCTCCCCGCACACCCCGACAGCGCGCCTCACGCTGAAGTCCGAGAGCCTTTCCATCCGGCCCACCGACCTGGACGGCGCCTGGTGGCCCCGTTCGCGCGATCTGTCGATCGAACTCCCCGCCCTGGCGGACGTATTGGACCCACTGTGGGGACGGATCACCCGGATCGCGGTCAACCCCCGCAACTGGCCGGTCATCCCGCCCAGGATCCACGTCAACGGGCATGTGGTGCAGGTCGGTTGGTTCACCGCGGAGCTGGATCCGCACGCGATCCTGCTGATGTCCTTCACCGCGGGCTCCTGGCACCTCCTGGTCGTCCCCCCGGAGACCGGCGCCGCCTCGGCCGGCCGGCTGATGGCCGCCGCGGGCGCGGACACCGGCCCACCGATCACCGCGAGCGCGCTCATGGCGGCGGAACGAGCCCGCCCGAGGCGCCCGGAGGCCGGCCTGGGCGGCAGCGGCGGCGCCCTCCCGGCACCCGTCCCGGGTCATCGACTCGCCAGGGGGGCCTGACCGCCGTGGTCGCCGCCCTGGCCGTGAGCGCCCTGCTGATCCTGGTCGTCGCCGCGACCCGCCTGGTCCACCGGTTCGAGGCGCGGCAGAGCGTGGGTGCGTGGAGCCGGTTCCGTCGGCAGGCGGCACCGGAGACCGACGGCAGCGGCACCTAGGACCTGCGCACGGCGAAAGCCACCCCTGCTCGGAGGAGACGGGCCGCATGTGCCCGCATCCCGGTCTGCGGTACGGCGACGCCCTGGGATACGTGATGTACTGCGGTGTCCGGGCGGCGCCCCGCCCCTCGGACCCCCGCCCGCGGCGGAACGGAGCACGGTGATCAGCGAGGGCATGGCCGAGGTCCTGCGGTCGCTCCGCCTGAGTGGGGTGAACGGCGCCGCGCAGGCCTCCGTGCTGGCCCTGGGCGCCGAGGGCGTCGCGCTGACGCTGCTCGCGGGCGTGAACCGGCTCGCCGAACCCCTGTGGTGCCATCCGGAGCTCAGCGCACAGTTCGAGGAACTCCAGTTCACGCTGGGCGAGGGCCCGGGACACGAAGCGCTCCGTACCGGCTCGCCGGTGCTGGAACCCGACCTGACACGGGTCCGCCCCGACCGGTGGCCGGCGCTGCTGCCGGCCGCGCGGGACATGGGGGTGCGCGGGGTGTGCTGCTTCCCGCTGGGCATCGGGGCGATCCGTGTCGGCGTCCTGACCGTGCTGTGCGACCCGGACCGGCCGCCGGCCGATCAGCAGTACCGGGACGCCGCCGCCCTGGCCTCCGCGCTGACCGCGGCCTGTCTGGACGAGGAGCAGGCCCGGGAGCGGGGCGAGAAGCTTCCCTGGTCCGGCATCGACGTACCGCAGGCCTCGTCCTTGCACCGCGCGGCCGTGCACCAGGCCACCGGCATGGTCAGTGTCCAGCTGGACGTGTCCATGGAGATCGCCCTGCTGCGCCTGCGGGCCCATGCCTACGCCAGCGAGCGCGCCCTCGGCGACGTGGCGCAGGACGTGGTGGCCCGCAGGCTCCGATTCGACGACGATAAGAGCGGGCCGACTTCGCCCGACGGTGGAAAGGGATGATCGGCATGGCCCGCGAACAACGTCTGGCCGAGATCTTCGTAGAGGTCGCGGACTCCCTCGTCGAGGACTTCGACGTCATCGACCTCCTGCACCGGCTCTCCACACGTTGCGTCGAACTGCTCGACGTGTCGGCAGCCGGCATCCTGCTCGCGGACGCCCACGGTGAGCTGCAGATCATCGCCGCCTCCGACGAGCACACCCGCCTGCTGGAACTCTTCGCGCTCCAGCACGACCAGGGCCCGTGCGTCGAGTGCTACCGCACCGGCACCCAGCGCACCAACATCGACCTGACCCGCCCGGAGACGACCCTGGGCTGGCCGAACTTCAGCGCTCGGGCCCGCGAGACGGGGTACGTGACCACCCACGCCATCCCCCTGCGCCTGCGCAGCCGCGTCGTCGGCGCGCTCAACCTCTTCCAGACCACACCACACCGCCTCGGCGGCGACGACATCGCCCTCGCCCAGGCCCTGGCCGACGTGGCCACCATCGCGATCCTCCAGCAGCGCACGCTGGAGCAGTCGCACGTCGAGAACAGCCAGCTGGAGTCCGCGCTCACCAGCCGCATCCTGATCGAGCAGGTCAAGGGCGTCCTGGCGGAGCGCTGGAACACCTCCGTCGACCATGCCTTCGAGGTGTTCCGGTCCTACGCCCGGGCCCGCCACCTGCGCCTGTCGGACCTCGCCACGCGGATCATCTCGGGCGACTTCGACACCGCGGACATCCCCGCTCCGGCACCGGAGCAGCCCGCGGAGGACCGGAGCTGAGCGGGCCGGCCGCGGCTGACCGGGGCCGACCAGCGCCCCGGTGCCGGTCAGCCGTGGGACGCGGGGCCGCCGAGGTCGCCGGCCGCGCCCGCCATGAGCGGCTCCGCGGCCTCCTCGGCCGTGTCAGGGGGCACCACCAGCAGGTCCCAGCGGCCCCGTCCGGGGGCGAGCAGGACGACGGTGTGCGGTGCGGACGCCGTCAGGTTCCTGCGCAGTCGTACGACCTGGTTGGAGACGAGCATCCGGCCGGGCACCGCGGACCACGCCGCCCCGTTGACGGTGACGCTGGTGACATGACCCCACGCGCGGGGCAACCCGGCCAGCAGGCGCGGGAGCTCCACGAGGAGGTCGTAGGAGCGCGGCCACCACGCCCCGTCGATGGGCCGGGGCATCGCGCCGTGGGGCGCCAGGCGCAGTCGCAGGAGGGGATGGGAGGGAAGCGGGGGCTGTAGTGCGATGGCCATGATGCTCCTGCCGACTACGGTGTACGGACGGGTGGTTGACGTCAGGCGCGGCGGGCCGCGACCCGCTCCGGCGTCGGCCAGCGCACGTCGTGCACCCAGCCGAGGCGTTCGAAGAGGCGGATGACGGCGGCCGACAGGTCGATCTGTCCGCGGTCGACGCCGTGCCGGGCGCTGGTGGGGTCGGCGTGGTGGAGGTTGTGCCAGCTCTCGCCGAAGGAGAGCAGGGCGAGCGGCCACAGGTTGGTGGCCCGGTCGTGGCGCCGGGTGCGGAACGGGCGCTCACCGATCAGATGACAGAGCGAGTTGACGCTCCAGGTGACGTGGTGGAGCAGCGCTATCCGGACAAGTCCCGCCCACAGCAGGGCCGTTACGCCGTACAGCCAGGATCCGCCGATCGCCCAGCCCGCCGCGAACGGCAGCGCGAGGGTGGCCAGGCACAGCCACGGGAAGGCGCGGGAGACGGCGACGATGTCACGGTCGGCCAGCAGGTCGGGGGCGTAACGCTCAGGCGGCGTACGGTCGTTGCGGAACAGCCAGCCGACGTGGGCGTGCAGCACTCCGCGCAACTGGCCGCGCAGATGCGTGCCGTAGCGGTACGGGGAGTGCGGGTCGCCGGGCCGGTCGGTGAAGGCGTGGTGGCGGCGGTGGGTGGCGACCCAGCCGATGACATCACCCTGGAAGCTCAACGAACCGGCCACCGCGAGCGCGATCCGCACGGGGCGCTTCGCCCGGTAGCCGCCGTGGGTGAGCCCGCGGTGGAAACCGACCGTGACGCCGAGGCCCGTGACCAGGTAGAAGACGACGGCGAGCACGATGTCGGCGGGGTGGATCAGGCTGCCCCACAGCAGCCGGCCGGCGAGGGCGAGGGCCACGAACGGCAGGACGACGATCACCCCCGTCACGGCGACGTACAGGCGCTGTGCGCCCTCGCGGGCGGGTGCCGGGCCGTCCGGCGGGAAGGGGGAGGTGCCGTCGTAGGCGGACCGCGGAGGGGCTGTGGCCGTGGGCAGGATGGGGCTGAGAGACATAGAGGGGTGCTCCTGGACCTGGGCGAGGGCCGCTGGGATGGAGGTGCGGCCGGGGTCACGGGCTGCCCCTGAAGGGTGAGTGGTGTGCTGGAGACGACCTGTCCGGTGGGCACGAGACACCCTCGTTCTCCCCACCGTACTCCCCTTGCGGCCGGAACCACCGGGCCGTCACCGATCGGCCCCCTCCCGCGGCGCGCTGCCCTCGGCCCCGCGTTGACACGGCCCGTCGCCGGACGTTGACTGGCAGCACGGCGCAGGCGCTGCCCCGTGACACGACGGAAGCGGTACACACGAAGATGTACGACCAGACCCGCGCCCAACAGCCCGCCGACCAGCCACCGGGCCACTCCGGCCGCCGGGTTTCGGGCCCCGAGCCGCTGCTCCCGCCGGACGCGCGGGACGAGATCGTCCGGCGTCTGGGCCACGCCGTGAACGCCTTCACGGACGCCCCGCGCGAGGCGCTCGACGAGGCCGAGAGCGCCTTCGACCAAGCCGCCGAGCAGCTGGCGAACGCCCTCGCGGAACAGCGCCGGGCCCTGCGCGTGGGCTGGGAGGGCCGGGACCCGGAGACGGACTCCACCGAACTCCGGCTCGCGCTCCGGCAGTACCGGGAGATCACCCAGCGGCTGCTGCGCGTGTAGGCGACGTCCAGGACCTCGAAGACCCCGGCGACCGCGGGCAAGGACTCGACGGCCGCCGTCCGCGCCTGTGAACGCGGACGGCGGCCATCGGTGGCTCCTTGGCGCGTCCGCTTCCCCCCTCTCGGGCGCGCGTTCAGGAGCCGGGTGCCCCGCATCGGGCCGTGCGACGGCACGCGGGAGCACCGCGCAGGTCTCGCGACGAGGGGAGGCAAGAGGCAGCCAACTGCTCTGCGGGGAGGGCTAAACGGTCCTTGCCCGGGGTCACGGGGCACGGGCAGCTTCTGGTTGTCAGCTGCCGAACGGTGTGCGTTCCTGCGGATCTGCACGGGCGACCGAACATCACCACCCTATGTGCGCTTCTCCCGCGTGAGAACCCCCCGGACAATCCGGGGAGTAGCGTGGAAGGTACCGGGAGTTCTCCGTACGCCGGCCCCTCGTCGGCGTCGTTCCCGGCGCACCACGGCACCGGACCGCCGCACGGCGGTCCGGGGACAGGGACCGCGACATGAACGCGCCCACCGGTCAACTCGCCCCATCCGACCGGGCACCGTCCGCCGTACTCCGGCTCACCCTGCGCCCGCCGACCTTTCCGCACGGCCCCGTGAGCGGCGCCTGGTGGCCCCGTTCCGGGGATCTGTCGGCCGAACTGCCCGCGCTCATCGAGGCTTTCGACTCCTCGCGGGGCCGGGTGACCCGCCTCACCGCACACCGTGACACCTGGGACCAGGCACCGTACGACGTCCCCGTCGCCGGTCACACGGTGAAGGCCGCCTGGCTCACCTCCGGGTTCGACCCGCATGCCATCCGGTTGTTCTCCTACGGCGTCGGCCACTGGGACCTGCTGGTCGTGCCGCCCGGGACCGAGGCGTCCGCGGCCGGGCGGATGATGGCGGCGGCGGCCGACCCCGCGCTCCGCCGCACCGCGACCGCGCTCCTGAGGGACCGGGCGGAAAGCGAGTCGGTGACAGGCGCCTGACCGGTTCCCGGTTGGCGATCACCCGTACCGGGCATCGCACAGGGACAGGCCCGGTCGGGCAGCCCAGGAGGGGAAGTGATCCGCCATGCGTACGCATCGGCGTACCCATCGGCATTCCGAACGGGTCGAGTACCTGCTCCCCGACGAAGCCCAATCGGCGGGCCAGGCACGGAGGTTGACCTCCCGGTTCCTCGCCATGTCCCGCCCCGGAACCGCCGGGATCGACGCCGAGCACATCGCCGACGCCGCGCTCGTCGTCTCCGAGCTGGTCACCAACGCCACCCGGCACGGCGGCGCCTGTCGGCTGAGTCTGCGGGTGTCCGGGACCCGCGTGACCGTCGAGGTGTACGACGGCAGCCCGGGTCGGCCCCACGTGCGACCGTTGACGGGCTCGGGCGAGAGCGGGCGGGGTCTCGCCATGGTGCGCTGCCTGGCGGAACGCCTTGAGATGGACCGGACCGGCGGCGGTGGCAACCGGGTGCGCGCGGTCCTTGCCATCTGACGCCGGCCGGGGCCGGCGGCAGTACGTGGCGCGGCACCCGACCCCACATCGACGCGTAATGGCGCCACAACGGGCCGGTGACGTAGGGCAGTCCGTGCCGCTCGCAGAGCTCCCGCAGCCGGGGCGCGACCTCGGCGTAGCGGTTGCCGGGCAGGTCGGGAAAGGCGTGGTGCTCGTGTTGTGCGGCGCGGTCGGGTCAGTGGCCGTAGGCCGCCACGGCCGCCATGAGGTACTCGGCGTCCTCCGGGGCCAGTTCGGGGGGTACCACCAGCAGGTCCCGTCGGGCGTGATCGGGTTCGAACAGGCCGACGGTGTGGCGGCGGCGCCAGACGGACTCTCTGCGCAGCCGGACGACGTGGTGGCCGGCGAGGATCCGGCCCGGCGCATCGCCCCACATCTCGGTGTTCACCGTGACGGTGACGATCTTTCCCCACTCCGGGGGCAAGGCGCTGATCAGCGGCGGGAGTTCGGAGAGCAGGTGATGGGAGCGGGGCCACCACGCGCCGTCGACGCGCAGGGAGACGGCGCCGCGTGGCGCGAGCCGCAGTCGGGCCGTGGGGAGGGAGGACGGGGGCTGAAGGACGGCGGCCATCAAGGCACTCCTGTCTGGGACAGGGCCGGTTGGCCGTGCCCGGGTGTCCGCGGCTGGCCGCGGGACGAGAGGGAACGGACCGGCGGACGACGCGCCCTCGCCTCCCCACCGTAACCCCGGCCGCCGGGAAGGGCGCCGGGGCCGACGAGCCCGATGTTCCCGGGCTTCGTACGTCGACCCGTGCTCCGCGAACTCCCCGCCCGACCGGGCCGTCGACCCCTGCTCCGCGCGAACTCCCCCGCCCGACCCGGACGCTGCCTCAAGGGCCAGGTCCGCCCGGTGTCAGGGGTGGAGGATCAGGGCCCGGCGCAGGGCGGGCAGGTGCGCGCCTGGGCCGGCCGGGACGCAGCGCCAGCCCCAGGAGCGCAAGGTCTCCAGCATCCTGATGTCGCCGCGGCGCACGAGCGTGACGCCGAGGGCCGCGTCGTTGTCGTGCAGCAGCTGCATCTGCAGGCGCCGGGCGAGGTTCCAGTCGCGGCCCTGGTACCGCCGGCCCGTCTCGGGCGGGACGACGATCTCGGGGATGGCGAAGAGCCGCCCGGCCGCCGCGAGCCGGAACAGCCCCGGAGGCAGATACGCGCCGAGCCCCTCCCCCTGGCCTCCCTCGACCCGTACGGGGAACCCGTAGGCCAGTCCGACGGGGTCGGTGTTCCCGGCGAGCATCAGGGCGAAGCCGGGCCGTCGTACCGCTTCCGCCAGGCGCCGCAGGAAGCGGGCGCGGGCGGCCTCGCCGGCGTCCGGGCTGCGCGCGTACACATCGCCCAGCTCCTGGAGACGGTCGTCGATCTGGCACCGGGTCAGCGGGCGCAGCACCGCCCCTGCCCGGGGTGACGCGCCCCGTTCCCTGCTCGGCGGATCCAGCACGTGCACGGCCATGACGCGATCCCTGCTCCGGGCCGGACGCGTCCGCCCCGGCATCGTCGCTCACCGGGGACGGCACCGGCTACGGGGCCGGCGCGCGCGAGATCCTCGGTCCTTCCACGGTACTCCGGGGGCCACGACACCCCGCGCACGCGCCGGGCCGCCCCGTGATCGGCCGTCACCAGTTGACGGCGTCGCTCATCTCCTGCTGCCAGTACGTGACCTTGATCGAGTCGTCGATGTGGACGCCCTTGGCGGGCAGCGACGGGTGGGCGGAGGAGCCGACGCTCTCGCTCATGGAACGGCCGTAGAAGTAGACGGTCAGGGACCTCACGGTACGGCCGTTCGAGGCGCTGCCGTCGGCGGCGGAGAGACTCACGGCCGCGTATCCGGACTGGCCCGGCTCCAGGGTGACGACGGCCTGGGGCTGCGAGTCCTCGATGACCGGCGGCTCGGACTGGGCGTCGGCGAACTGGACACTCGGGTAGCCGTAGAGGAAGCAGGGCTTGCCGCCGGTGTTGGTCACCGTGAGCAGCATGTGGTTCAGGGGACGGCTCAGCGGGGCCGCGACCGTCTTGGTGTTGGACCCCTCGCAGGTGACCGGCGTGGCGGAGGAGCCGCCGGGGGCCTTCGACGCGGAGGCGTTGGACCCGCCGGTGGTGGACCCGCCCGAGGACGTGCCGCCGGAGGAGCCGGCGGAGCCCGAGGTGCCGGAGGAGCCGCTGGACCCCGTCGGCCCTGCCGACCCCGTGGAACCCGTGGAGTCGGAGCCCGTGCTCGGGGAGGAGGCCGCGCCCGGCGAGGGGCTCGTGGAGGTGGCCGCCGACGCGCCCTCGTCGTCAGTGCCCGTTCCGTCGTTGCAGGCGGTCAGGGAGAGCGCCGCGAGAACGGCGGTCGCGGCGGCTGCCACGAGACGGGTGCGGGAGGTACGGAGGTCGGACATGTCGCTGGGCCCCTTCGAGGGTCGGGTGGCTGTGATGACCGGGTGGTGACCGGACGACAGAAGCTTGTGAGGTGATCCGTCCCAGCCGCCATGCCCAGCGGGGTTTTCGGGACGCTGGAACGCTGGAACACACGCTGATCAGGGAGAACGCGGGTGCCCTGGAAGGGCGGACGGGACGCGGGGCGCTCCGGGAACAACATCGACAACGGCCGCGCATTCAGGTGAATCAGGTCAGTCGGCCCACTTTCCGCCGCTTAGCATCCCATCTCGTGACAGACAGTCAGATCGGGGGGACGGCCGACGTGGTCGTTCTGGGGGCGGGGCCGGCCGGGCTCACGCTCGGCAATCTTCTTCAGCGCAGCGGGATCGACTGCGTCGTCCTGGAGCGGGCCGAGCGCGCGCACCTCGTGACGCGGGCGCGGGCCGGGTTCCTGGCCGCGCACACCGTGCGGATCCTGGAGCGGCATGGGCTGGCCGAGGGGCTGCTCCGGTACGGACAGGCGCACAGCGCCTGTGAGTTCCGCACCGAGGACGGGCGGTTCCGGCTGGAGTACGGCGGGCTCGGGCTCGGGGAGCGGCACACCGTCTATCCCCAACAGCTGCTGGTCGGCGATCTGTTGACGCGGTTCCTGGCCGTCGGCGGGCGGGTCGAGTTCGGTACCGAGGCGGTCGCCGTCCTCGACGCCGACACCGGGCGGCCCTCGGTGGCCGTGCGGGAGGCGGACGGCCGGCCCGGCCGGTGGCAGGCGCGGTATGTCGCCGGGTGCGACGGGCGGCACGGTGCGGCCCGGCGGTCGCTGCCGGCCGGTGCCGTACGCCGGTACGACTGCGATCACGGCGTGAGCTGGCTGGGACTGCTGGCCGAGGCGCCGCCCAGCCTGGACGCCGTCGGATACGCGGTGCACGAGCGCGGGTTCGCCGGGCACATGGCGCGGACCAGCGAGATCACCCGTTATTACGTGCAGTGCGAGCGCGGCACTCCGGCCGACGCCTGGTCCGAGGAGCGGATCTGGGAGGAGCTGGAGCTGCGGATGCGGGCGAAGGAGTACGGCCCGCTGCGCCGGGGGCCATTCGTCCAGCGGTCCGTCGTCGACCTGGAGTCGGACGTGCTCGAACCGCTGCGCCACGGGGCGCTGTTCCTGGCGGGCGACGCCGCCGCCCTCATCAGCCCCTCTGCCGCGAAGGGCGCCAACCTCGCGGTCCTGGAGGCGGAGATGCTCGCCCGCGCGCTCACCGACGACCTCCTCCACGGCGACCCCACGGGGCTCGACACGTACTCGGCGCGATGTCTGCCGTACATCTGGCGGGCGCAGGAGTTCTCCCACTGGATGATCGGGCTGCTGCACCGCCCCGCCCGGCCCGGCGCGGACGGCTCCTCGCCGTTCCATGACGCGCTGCGGCGTTCCCGGCTCGCCTCGCTTCGTACCTCCCGCAGCCGACAGGACTGGTTCGCCGAGCACTACGTCGGCGTATGACCCCGCTCGCTCCACCCCGCGTCATCCGCACCCCGACAGAGGACTGCCCCATGATCACGACGTTGTCAGGCGAAACGTCCCGCCTGTCCGCCACGGTCGACTTCGTCAAGGAGCACGACACCACCGCACTGCTCCCACTGCTGCTGCCCGGCCTCGACGGCCCGGAGCTGCGCGGTGTCGCGGAGCAGTGCCGCTTCTCGCATGCCGCGCTGCTCGTCTTCCCTTCCGACGAGCGGGAGTTGGGCGCCATGCTCGCCGACTGCGGGCTCTGCGTCGAGGCATCGCCGCGGCCGAGTGTCGTCGTCCGCGAGCGGCTGGCCGTACGGCATCGGCGGTCGGCGGCCGAGCTGGACGTCGGCATTCTGCGCCCCGAGGTCATCGGCGTGGACGGGGAGCGGCGGACGGTCGAGGTGTTCGCGCTGACCGTGCCGCCGGGCTCGGGCCTTGAGGCGGTCGCCGCGGCCGAGCGGGCGCGGCAGCACGAGGCGCACGTCGCCTTCGACGTCGTAGCGCCTGATCCGCTGGTGCTGCGCGGGCTGTGCGCGAGCTTCGCGCGGTACGGGGCCACGCCGGACGGCGGTGGGTACAACCCGCACGAGAACGGCACGGTCTTCTACTTCGGTGTGCCCGTCGAGGCGAAGGTGACGTACCGGCGGGTGGAGTTGTACGTGCCCGGCGACCACCGGGACGTGCTGGCCGACCATCTCGACGCGTATCGCCTCCGGCAACCCGCGGAAACGCTCCTTCGGTTGCTGACCGGGGCGTGGACGACGCAGGCGCTGGCCACGTTCGCCCGGCTGCGGGTGGCCGACGCGATGGATGTCGAACACGAAGTCCAGGTCGCGGAGTTGGCGCGGACGGTCGGGGCGCGGGCGGAGAACCTGGCGATCCTGTTGCGGTATCTGGTGATGGTGGGCGTGGTGGCGGAGGGACGTGACGGTTTCCGGCTCACCGCGTCGGGTGCTCTGCTGCGGGCGGGTGTCCCGGGTTCGATGTGGGCGCTGGCGCTGATGTACGGCGGGCCGTTCTACCGGTCCTTCGGGGAGCTCGAACACACCGTGCGCACGGGGGAGGTCGCCTTCGAGCATCTCTTCGGCGAGAACCACTTCGACCACTTCGCCCGCGACCCCCGGCTCGCCGAGCTCTTCGACCAGTCGATGGCCGCCGGATCCGCCATGTTCGACCCGGTCCCCGCACACCCGGTGCTCACCGCGGCGGCCGAGGCGCCCGGCGGGGCCACGGTGGTCGATGTCGCGGGAGGCAACGGGGAGTTGCTGGGCCGCGTCCTCGCCGCGCACCCGCGCCTGAACGGGCTCCTGCTGGAGCGCCCGCACGCCGTGGAGGCGGCCCGGCGACGGCTCGACGAAGCCGGTCTCTCCGCCCGATGCGCCTTCCTGGCCGGTGACTTCGCGGACGTGCCGACGGGCGGGGACGTGTACGTCCTGTCGCGCGTCCTGCATGACTGGGACGACGAACGCTGCGTCGGCATCCTGCGGCACTGTGCCCGTGCGATGCCGGACCACGCCGATCTGCTGGTCGTCGAACGCGTGCTGCCCCGTGACGGCTCCGGCTCGCTGGCCACCGCCTGGGACCTGCACATGATGTGCAACGTCGGCGGGCGGGAACGCCACGCGGACCACTACGCCCGCCTGTTCGCGGACGCGGGCCTCAGCCTGGTGGGCCTCGCGCCGCTGCCCCTCGACGGCAGTGTGCTGCACGTGAGAAAGGCTCGGTAGTGCCGCGGTTGTCCGTGAACTCCCCCGGAATTGTCCGTGATCGGTAACGGACGCAGCCCGGGCCCGCGGTTCCCCGTCCTGCCATGCGAAGGTCGGCGAGGAACTGCGGGAGAGTGGGGCGGACATGGCGCGGCACGGTGGTGGGCGGGGCTGGTACGGCAAGGTCATCGGGGCGGCGCTCGGGGTGACGATCCTGGCCACCGGTGCGTCCATGTGGACCGCGCAGGCCGGTGCCGTGGGCTCCTCGCCGAAGACGAGCGCGTCGGCCGAGCCGGCCGCCGTGAAGCCCGTGGACGTCACCATCGTGCACGCCTCCGACGCGGGGGCGCACGGCGTCAACATCACCATCGACGACGGACCCGACCCCGAGTGGACGCCCCAGGTCCTCGACGTGCTCGCCGAGTACGGGGTCAAGGCCACCTTCTGCATGGTGGGAACGCAGGCGCAGGCCCACCCGGAGCTGGTGAAGCAGGTCGTCGCGGCCGGGCACCGGCTGTGCGACCACTCGGTGTCGCACGACACCACGATGGACAAGAAGTCCGAGGCCTACCAGTCCCAGCAGATCCTCGACGCCGAACGCATGATCACCAAGGCGTCGGGCGGCGTTCGCCCCATGTACTACCGCGCCCCCGGCGGCGCCTTCACCCCCTACAGCCGCAAGCTGGCCGCCTCCCACGGCATGCGCCCGCTCGGCTGGAACGTGGACACCAAGGACTTCGAACTCCCCGGCACCGCCGCCATCGTCACCACCGTCCAGCAGGAGATCGCCAACGGCCCCACCCTCCTCTTCCACGACGCCGGCGGCGACCGCTCCCAGACGGTGGAGGCCCTGCGCCAGGTCCTGCCCTGGCTGAAGGAGCAGGGGTACAGCTTCGGGTTCCCGGTGCGCTGAACCCCTTACGGAGTCATGACGTCCCCGCGTGCTCCCCTCGCCCCGCACGATCGCGGATCTAGCGTGGCCCCATGCGTGTACTGGTCACCGGCGGTGCCGGGTTCATCGGGTCCCAGGTTGTCGAGGCGCTGGGCGGGCGTGGGCATGAGGTCGTCGTGTACGACGTCCGGGTCGATCCGCGGGACGACGTGCGGGATGCCGGGGCCGTTCGGCGGGCGCTGCGGGGCGTCGACGCCGTCTGTCATCAGGCGGCCATGGTCGGGCTCGGCAACGGGGTCGCCGATGCCGCGGAGTACGTGGCGCACAACGACCTCGGGACCGCCGTCCTGGTCGCCGCCATGGCGGAGGCGGGGGTGCGGCGGCTGGTGCTGGCCGGGTCGATGGTCGTGTACGGGGAGGGGCGGTACGCGTGTGCGCGGGACGGGGTCGTGCGGCCGGGGCCGCGGGCCGTCGAGGACCTTGACGCGGGACGGTTCGAGCCGGTCTGCCCGGTCTGCGGGGCGGAGCTCTCGCCCGGTCTGATCGGTGAGGACGCGCCCGTCGACCCGCGGAACGTGTACGCGACCACCAAGCTCGCCCAGGAGCATCTGGCCGCCGCCTGGGCCCGGAGTACGGGCGGGTCGGCCCTCGCACTGCGGTATCACAACGTGTACGGGCCGGGGATGCCGCGCGATACGCCGTACGCCGGTGTCGCCTCCTTCTTCCGGTCCGCGCTCGCCCGGGGTGAGGCGCCGCGGGTGTTCGAGGACGGGCGCCAGCGGCGGGACTTCGTGCATGTGCGGGACGTGGCGGCGGCCAATGTGGCCGCGCTGGAGGCGGGTTCGGGTGGCGGGGCGCTGCTCGCGTACAACGTCGGCAGCGGTGAGCCGCACACCGTCGGGGAGATGGCCCGGGCGCTCGCCGACGCCTACGGCGGGCCCGCGCCGGTCGTCACCGGCGAGTACCGGCTGGGGGACGTACGGCACATCACCGCCGACTCGGCGCGGCTGCGGGCCGAGTGGGGATGGAAGGCGGAGGTCGGGTTCGCGGACGGGATGGCGGAGTTCGCGCGGGCCGGAATGCGGGACGGGCAATCCGGGGGCGGGGTGGGCGCCGTATAAGAGGGGGTCACAAGGCCGGTGGTGCTGCCCGTTTCAGGAAGCGGCAGCGGGCAGCACCACCTCGAAGCGGCAGCCGCCCGGGATGTTGTGTACGGTCGCCCGCCCCTGGTGGGCCTCCACGATCCCCCGGACGATGGCGAGGCCGAGACCCGCGCCCGCCGGAGGGGTACGGGCGTGGCTGCCGCGCCAGCCGGTGTCGAAGACGCGGGGCAGGTCCTCCTCGGGGATGCCCCCGCAGCCGTCCGTGACGGACAGGACGACCGCGCCGCCGGTGCCGCGCTCGGCGGCCACCGCCACCGTTCCGTCGGCCGGGGTCCGGCGGATGGCGTTGACCAGCAGGTTGCCCAGGACCCGGCTCATCTCCTTGGGGTCCACCTCCACCGGCAGCGGCTCGACCCGGCCGCCCACCAGCTGCACGCCCAGCTCCCGCGCCAGCGGATCGGCGCCCGCGAGCGCGTCGCCGACCAGGTCGTAGAGGGAGATACGGGTATAGGACAGCGGGAGCGTGCCCGCATGGATGCGGGAGAGCTCGAAGAGGTCGCCGACCATGTCGTTGAGGCGTTCGACCTCGGTGCGGATCTGGCGGAGGTAGCGGTCGGGGTCGGCGGCGACGCCGTCCTCCAGCGCCTCCGACATGGCGCGCAGTCCGGCCAGCGGGGTGCGCAGGTCGTGCGAGATCCAGGCGACCAGTTCACGCCGTGAGGTCTCCAACGCCCGCTCGCGCTCCCTGGATTCGGCGAGCTTGGCGCTGGTGGCCGCCAACTCCCGGCTCAGCGAATCGAGTTCGGCGGTGGCGGGGGCCGCAGGGGCGGCGAACTCACCCCCGTCGCCGAACGAGCGTGCGGCCACGGTGAGTTCGCGGCTGCGCGCGACGACCCAGCGGCCCAGCAGCAGCGCCGTCGCCAGCGACACCACGGCCGCCATCGCCACGACCGTGGTGACGACCTTCAGATCGTGCGGGGACAGGAACATCGCCCAGGCGACGGCGAGGGTCCCGGCCAGCATCGCGACCACGCCGACGGCGGCGACGACTGCCATGGACGCGGTCAGCGAGCGGCGCCGGACGACCCGGAGCAGGGCCGCTCCGGCGAGGCCCGTGGCGGCGGCGCCGACGAAGGCGTACACGGCGATGAGAAGGGTGTCCCGCATGCTCACTCACCGCCTGGTTCGAAGCGGTAGCCGACGCCCCACACCGTCTGGATGAGACGCGGCCGGGCCGGATCGTCCTCGACCTTGCCGCGCAGCCGGCGGACATGGACCGTGACGGTCGACAGGTCGCCGAAGTCCCAGCCCCACACCTCACGCATCAGGTCCTCCCGGCTGAACGCCCGCCCCGGATGCCGCAGGAAGAAGGAGAGCAGGTCGAACTCGCGGAGCGTGAGGGCGAGTTCGGCGCCGTCCTTGACCGCTCGGCGGGCCTCCGGGTCCAGGTTCAGACCGGCCGCGCCCAGCCGCTGTCCGCCCCCGGCAGGCCTGCTGCGGCGCAGTACCGACTCCACCCGCAGGACCAGCTCGCGGGGGCTGAAGGGCTTGGTGACATAG
This sequence comes from Streptomyces sp. NPDC051913, assembly GCF_044593635.1. Lineage (NCBI taxonomy): Bacteria > Bacillati > Actinomycetota > Actinomycetes > Kitasatosporales > Streptomycetaceae > Streptomyces > Streptomyces sp. NPDC051913. Next base: position 337,757 of record NZ_JBIUCI010000003.1, read on the forward strand.
TCGTCGGCGCCGATCTCCAGGCCGAGGATGCGATCGTCCTCGTCGCCCCGGGCGGTGAGCATGATGACCGGCACCGGTCCGTGGCCGCGTATCCGGCGGCACACCTCCAGGCCGTCCATGCCGGGCAGCATCAGGTCCAGGACGACCAGGTCGGGCCAGTGGGCGGCGGCACGGGTCAGGGCGGTCGGCCCGTCGTCGGCGCGGTCGACCAGGTATCCCGCGCGGTCCAGATACCCGGCGACGACCTCGGCGACGGTCGGATCGTCGTCGACGACGAGGATCCGGGAGGGACCGCCGTCCACATTCGGCTGCTGCATGCCTCCAGCCTGGCACCGGGCACCCTCCGACGCCGCACCCGAGCGGCCCCCGGCGGCCGACGTCCGCGTTTCGTAAGGAGCGGGAGTCCGATATGCCCGATTCTCGTTCGTAGGGTGAAACCGTGACGACGACACCTTCCGACGTCGACGTGGTGCTTCCCTGCCTGAACGAGGCCGAGGCCCTGCCCTGGGTGCTGGGCCGGATTCCGGCGGGCTGGCGCGCCCTCGTCGTCGACAACGGTTCCACCGACGGCTCCGCCGACCTCGCCCGCCGACTCGGCGCGACCGTCGTGCACGAACCGCGCCGCGGCTTCGGCGCGGCCTGCCACGCCGGGCTGACCGCGGCCACCGCCGAGGTGGTCTGCTTCTGCGACTGCGACGCCTCCCTCGACCCCGGCCTCCTGCTCCCCTTCGTCCGCGAGGTCCTGGACGGGCAGGCCGACCTGGTCCTCGGCCGACGCCGTCCGCAGGCCCGGGGCGCCTGGCCCGCCCACGCCCGCGCCGGCAACCTCGCCCTCGCCCGCATGCTGCGCCGCCGCACCGGACTGCGCCTGCACGACCTGGGCCCGCTCCGCGCCGCCCGCCGTGAGCCCCTGCTCGCCCTCGGCCTCAGCGACCGGCGCAGCGGCTACCCCCTCCAGATGGTGGTCCGCGCGGCCGACGCCGACTGGCGGATCACCGAGCACGACGTGCCCTACCTCCCCCGCACCGGCGCCTCGAAGGTGACCGGCACCTGGCGCGGGACCTGGCAGGCGGTACGGGACATGAGCCGCGTCCTGGCCGAGCCGCCGACCGCCGGGAGGGCCGTACGGTGACCACACTCCTCGTCATCGCCAAGGAACCGGTGCCGGGCCGGGTGAAGACCCGGCTGACCCCGCCCTTCGCCCCCGAGGAGGCGGCGGCCCTGGCGGAGGCGTCCCTCGCGGACACCCTGCGCACGGTCGCGTCGACCCCGGCCGACCGCAGGCTGCTGGTCCTCTCCGGGGAGCCCGGCCCCTGGCTGCCGCCCGGCTTCGACGTCGTACGACAGTGCGCGGGCGGCCTCGACGAACGTCTCGCGGACGCCTTCGCGCACTGCACGGGTCCGGCGCTGCTGATCGGCATGGACACCCCGCAGGTGACACCGGGGCTGCTGACCGTGGACTTCGCGGACTGCGACGCGTACTTCGGCCCGGCGGAGGACGGGGGGTTCTGGGCACTGGGGCTGGCCGACCCCGATCCGGGACTGCTGCGAGGGGTGCCGATGTCGACGCCGGTGACGGGGGCGGTGCAGCGGGAGCGGCTGGTGGCGGCGGGGCTGCGGGTGCGGGATCTGCCACGGCTGCGGGACGTGGACACGGCGGCGGACGCGGAGGCGGTGGCGCGACTGGTGCCTGACGGGCGGTTCGCGGCAGAACTCGCCCTGTGCGACTCCCCAGGGGCGCGGGGAACTGCGCGACCAGCCCCCACCCACCCGCACCCCACGCACAACCCCACCCGATGACCGCCCCCGCCTGGGCGACGGCCGACCCCTACACGACAGCCCTCCGCACCGGCCGCGGCCCCCTCTTCCTGCGCCGCACCGACGGCTGGCTCCTCCCCCTGGAAGTGGAACGCTGGTGCGCCCGAGCCGACGCGGTCGACCGCGCCGTACTGGACCACTGCGAGGGCACTGTCCTGGACGTCGGCTGCGGCCCGGGACGGCTGGTGGCCGAACTGGCCACCCGTGCCGTCCCCTCCCTCGGCATCGACGTGAGCGAGGCCGCCGTGGCCCACACCATCCGCCTCGGCGGCCAGGCCCTGCGCCGCTCCGTCTTCGAACCGCTCCCCGGCGAGGCCCGCTGGGGCACGGTGCTCCTCATGGACGGCAACGTGGGCATCGGCGGCGACCCGCACGCCCTGCTGACCCGAGTGGCCCAACTCCTCAAGCCACATGGCCTGTTGATCGCCGAGACGGCACCCGTCGACATCGACGAACGCGTCCACGTCCATCTCACCGACGCCCGCACCACCACCGGCGCCCCCTTCCCCTGGGCGCGCCTCGGCACCCCGGCGCTGCTGCGGTACGCCCGCGGCTGGAAGCGGGAAGGTCAGTGGTCGGCCGACGGTCGCACCTTCGTCGCCCTGCGGACCCGCAGGGCCAGCAGCAGCGCCGAGCCGCCGAACAGAACGGCCGTGATCAGCAGCCAGCGCCCCAGGAACCCGTCCGGGGACAGCCCGGTGGCGGACCGGTAGCGCCGGTCCACCCTGCCGACGCCACTGATCAGCGGGAACCACACGAGCAGCAGCAGGCAGGACAAGGCCGCCGGCACGCGCACGTACATCGCCCACTCTCGGCGGCCGGCGGCACCCAGCCCCCGCACGACCAGCCGGTCCGCGACCGCGTACAGCGGCAGCAGCACGAGGTCGTGCAGCAGCGCCGCGCCCACCAGCCACAGCGCCACCCCGAACCAGTCGTCGGCGAGCAGCCGCACCCCCGCGTAGGCGGCGAGGGCGAACGAGCAGGCCAGCAAAAGGAGTTCGAAAGGGCTCCCGACAACAATCCTCGGTCGGCGCATCACAGGTCTCCGAAGGTCAGCCGGGCCACCCACTTGGTGTTCAGCACACCCGGTGCCGCGGGCACGATGACGCGGGCCGGGTGGCCGTGGTCGGGGGACAGTTCCTCGCCGTTGACGTAGAGGGCGAGGAGGGAGCGCGGGTCGGCGACCTGGTTGGCGCGCAGGGCCGCGCGGCGGAAGGCGCCGTGACGCTGGAGCGACTCCACGAACACGTCCGGCGGATCCTCCCGGTCGTAGCCCACCAGAGCCGCCAGGTCACGCAGCCGCACCCCCCGCCACCACTGGTCCGAGGTCGACCAGCCCTCCACGCACGCGATGGGCAACGCGGCGCTGTGCAAAGGCAGTTGAAGGAGGTCGGCGCGGCTCAACCGAACCGTTCCGGTACGCCCCGTCACGACGAGGCGCCACGCCTGCGCGCCGGTCTCCGCCGCGTCGATCCCGGCGTACGCGGCGGTCTTGTTGATCTGGAAGCCGTTCGGTCCGCTGCCGGGGTCACGACCGTGCGGGGCCAGGAGGGCGGTACCTCGCAGCGGGCCCCCCAGGGTCTGCCCGACGGTCGTGACGAAGAGCAGCAGCGAGCCGCCCCCGACGAACCACAGGGCGCCCCGCCGGGAGACGGTCGGCGCGGCGGGGCGCGGGGACACGAGGTCGCTGTCCGGCTCCGCCCTCAGCTGCCGCAAGGCCCTTAGCGCCGCGGGGAGTTTGAGGACGGCGTGCGCGACGAAGGCGGCGAAGAAGACCCAGGCGCCGTAGAAGTGCAGAGGGTAGAAGGAGCCGGGGAAGACGTAGTCGAGCTGGACGTTGAGGACGCCTGTCACGAACTCGAAGAGGCCGCCTCCGACCAGGAGCAGCAGTGAGATCCGCTCCGCCGCGTGGGCGAGGGAGCGGGCCGGCGGCAGGGTGAACAGCCGCGGGACGACCGACCACAGCTTGGCCAGCAGCACCGGGACGAGAGTGATCCCGAGCGTCACGTGCACGCCCTGGTTCAGGCGGTACAGCCAGTGCGGGTCGGTCGGCCAGGCGAAGAGATAGAAGCCGAGGAGGCCCTTGTCCGGCGTCTTGTCGTTCACCGGGGACAGGTCCGGGTTGTAGGCGGCGTACGAGAGCAGTCCCGTCACGAACAGCAGGGTGATGCCGACGAGCAGGACGAGGCCCAGCACCGAGGTGAACCAGGGGCCGCGCAGGGGACTGCGCCAGAAACCGGGGGTGGACGGAAGCCGCGGATCGTCTCGCATGGGCCGACCGTAGGCCCGGACCACCCCAAGAAAGGGTGCGCGACCCATGACGAAACGCTGACGTCCGGCCCGGGAGACCGCTCAGCGGCCGCCACCCGGCCTAGCGTTCCCGGCGTGACCCGTTCCCTCCGCCGTGACCTGTACGCCGCCGGGGCCGCGGCCCTGCTGGTGACGGTCGCCGTCCTGGTCGGCCGCCCCCGCACCAGCACCCTGCTCGTCGGCTGGCCCCCACTGCTCGCCTCCTGGGACCCGCACCTCGGCCCCGGCACCCCGGCGGCCGTCCTCGTCGCCGCCGCGACCGTCGCCTACGGCCCCGGCCTCGCCGCCCGGCTCCCCTGGCGGGCCCTGCTTCCCCTGGCCTGGGGCACCGCGCTCGCGTGGATCCTCTCCCTCGCCCTGATCGACGGCTGGCACCGGGGCATCGCCCGCCGTCTGACCACCCGCTACGAGTATCTCCAGGTCATCGACCGCTTCGACGACATCCCCGGCACCCTGCGCACGTTCACCGACCACATCCTCCTCACCTCCCCCGACCACTGGCCTGCCCACATCGCGGGCCACCCGCCCGCCGCCACCCTCACCTTCGTCCTCCTGGACCGGCTCGGGCTGCGGGGCGGCGGCGGGGCCGGCATGTGGTGCATCGTGATCGGCGCGACGGCGTGCGTGGCGGTGCTGGTCACGATCCGCGCCCTGGCCGACGAGAGGCTCGCCCGCCGCGCGGCCCCCTTCCTCGTCCTGGCCCCGGCGGCGGTGTGGATGGGCACGTCGGCGGACGCGTACTTCGCGGCGGTCGCGGCCTGGGCGGTGGCGCTGCTGGCGCTGGCGGTCACCCGCGGTTCGCTGGGGTGCGCGGGCGCCTCCGGCCTCCTCTTCGGCCTGACCTGCTATCTCTCCTACGGCCTCACACTCGTCGCCCTGATCGCGGCGACCGTCCTCGCCCTCGGCCGCCCCGGCATCCGGGCCCGCCCCGCCCTCCTCCTGCCCCTGCTCGCCGGACTGGCCGTCGTCCCGGCCCTGTTCACGCTCGCCGGGTTCGACTGGTGGGAGGCGTACCGCCTGCTCGTCACCCGCTACCGCCAGGGCGCGGGCGGCATCCGCCCCTACGGCTACTGGGTGTGGGCCAACCTGGCCTGCACGGTCCTGATCACCGGCCTGGCGACGGCGGCGGGCCTGCGCCGGACGGGCGCGGTGCTGCTGCGACGGGTACGGCGGGTACGACAGGAAGGCGGCGCCCACTGCGGAGCGACGACGCGTCTCGCGCTCCTCGTGACCGCCGCCCTCGCCGCCCTGCTCATCGCCGACCTGTCCGGGATGAGCAAGGCGGAGACGGAACGCATCTGGCTGCCGTTCGCGGTGTGGCTGCTCCCGGCGGGTGCGTTGCTCACCCACCCTCGCGCGTGGCTGGCCGCGCAGGCGGTACTGGCCCTGCTCCTCAACCACCTGCTGCGCACCGGCTGGTGAGCGCCCGGCAGCTCAGTGGTCGGTCTCCAGGTGGAGCTTGAGGAGGTCGACGCCGTAGTCGTTGCCGTTGGGCGTGCGGATGATGGTGTGGATGTGCTGCTGGGTGGGGGTGCCGTTGGGGCCGCCCGAGCTGGTGTCGCCGTCCTCGTGGTAGGCGAGCGGGGACTCGGCGTCGTACTCGATCAGGACGACCGGGGAGTGGACGCGGTAGTAGAACGCCGAGTCGTCCTCGGACTCGCCGATCCAGTAGAAGTACGTGTCGTCGAGGTGCTTCTCGATGTCCCGCAGCCAGACCCGGGAGTGGCCCTCGTCGATGGTGCCGGTGTAGACCTCGACGAGGTCCAGCAGCAGCTTCTGCTGCCTGCGGTTCAGGGCTGAGCCCTGGAGTCCCTTGTACGGCAGGACCGCGTTGTCGTTGCCCGCGCCCGCGGTGAGGTTGGTGCCGGTCTTCGTCTCGGTGCCAGGGGCGGCGGTGGCGAGCTGGGTGTCGTCCAGGGCGCGCAGCAGCTTGAGTCCGGCGGCGGTCTCCTCCCTGAACAGGTGGTAGTCCACGCCGTCGTACGTGATCTTCGTGGGCTCGGAGCCGCGGAAGGTCGGGGTGGCGACGACCTGGTCGCCCAGGACGAAGTAGTTGACGACGATGTGATGGCCCTCGAACTGGAAGCCCCAGGGAGCGGTCGCCGACGGTGTGCCCATGATCGTGAACCAGTAGGCGTCGAAGTTGAGCGCCTTGGTGGTGTCGCCACTGGCCTCGCCGAGGTAGTGGTTGAGCTTGCGGATCTGGGTGGCGTTCTCCAGGCCGCGCGCGGACAGCGCCGCCTTCAGCAGCTTGATCGCCAGCTTGTACTGCTTCTCGGTCATGTCGCGCAGGGCGAGACCGTCACGGTCGTTGGAGTCGACGTTCGTCCAGTCGAGCCACTGGTCGGCATCGATGTCGAAGAGCGTGGCCGACTTCTGGTCGTCGGTGAGGGAGTTGACGAAGGCCGCGCCCGCGCGCACGACCGGTGTCGTGGAGACGCCGGTGCGGTGGATCGCGTACAGGTCGTCGATGACCGTGCCGTCCGTGGTGACGCCGACGAAGTCGTCGTAGGCGATGGTCTGCCCGAAGCCGCCACCGCCTGCCGGGGGGCCGGACGGGGCGGCACTCGCGCTCGCCGTGGCGTCGGCCTCGGTGGCGGACGTCGTCTCGGCACCGGCCTGGGTGGCGGCGTAGCCGCCCATGACGGCGACGGCGGAGACGCCGCCGGCGAGAAGGGCCTTGTTCATGAACCAGCGGCGCGAGCGGTGCGCGGCGGGGGTGCGGGGCTTGTGTCCGTGTCCGTGCGATGAGTTGACCATGCCGGTGACGATTTCGTTGACACTTAAAGCCAACGTGGCAGGGACCTGTGGATCGGCTGGGAGTGGCCTACCGCAGCGAGTTCAGGAACGCGGTGAAGGTGGCGGGGGTGACGCGGAGAGGGGGGAGGGAGGGGGTCTTGGAGTCGCGGATGGCGATGTGGGTGGGGAAGGGGGCCATTTCCACGCACTCGCCGCTGGTGCCGCTGTACGACGACTTACGCCACGGTGCTCCGGTCAGGTCCTGGTTGGTGCCCATAGCGATCCTCCATGACGCGCCCGATCAGTTCCGCCGAGTCCTCCGGGGAGAGGGCGCAGGCTTGCAAGCGAGCGTAACTGACCGAACGCTCCCTGATCACTTGTGGGTTGGCCGTCATATGGCCTTGATCGTAGCCGTCGGCGTAGAAGAGATCCGGGTCGCGATCGAAGCGCAGCAAGGTGAACGAGCCCATCAGCCCCGGGTGTTGCCCGACCGAGGACGGGAGCACCTGAATCTGCACCCAGGGGTTCTTCGCGAAGCCCAACAGGTACTCCAGTTGCCCCCGCATGACGGCTGGACCGCCGACCTGCTGGTCCAGCACCGCCTCCGAGAGCACCACCCACAGCGGGGGCGGCGCTTCCCGGCTCAGAATGCGCTGCCGCTCAAGTCGCGCTGCCACCTGCTCGTCCACCTCGTCAGGGTGGCCCACGCTCAACAGCGCCCTCGCATATTCCTCCGTCTGCAGCAGCCCGTAGACCACCTGGCACTGGAACGAGGAAATGTACGCCGCCTTCGCCTCCATTCCTGCGAACGGCTGGAACCAGCTCGGCAGTTGGCTCTGCAACACCAACCCGACCAACCCCGAGAAGAACCCCTCCGCCCCCAGCGCCGCATCCACGCGCTCACTGAACTCCCGCGTCGGCACCTTCTGCGCGCACTCGATCTGGCCGACCAGCGACCCCGTGCAGAAGATGGTCGACCCCAACTCGCTCAAGGTCAGCCCCGCGCCCTCGCGGCGGCGTCTCAGCTCGTAGCCGTAGTAGTCCAGCGGGGACGCGCTGGGATCAAGGTCTCGGCGGACGTTCGCCACGGGCGGTCACCCCTCGCAGGCTCGACTCATAGCCGAGAGTAACCGTCCGACTGCGCACCGGTCACGCGAATGGCGTAAGTCGCCGTCACCCCATCGTCGGAACACCCGCCCCGAACAACACCGGAACAACAGCCGCGCAACGTACCGTTGGTTGACTGCTTGACCAGACGGCCACATACCGTGTTCGTCCGCGGCCCTTCGCACCAGGCACAGCCGCCCAGGAGGACCCCACTCCGGTGAACTCCCGTCACGTCGCCCCCGGCTGCCCGAACTCCCCCGCGACGTCGTGCCGCACACCCACACCGCGTCCGCCCGGCAGCTGCGCGCGGCGGGCCCCATGGCTCCGGACATGTCACCGCGGGTGACAGCGACCGGGTTCACTCCCCACTCTCCTCATCTCAGGAGTCCGCGATGAGCACCAAGACAGGACCCCAGCGCTACCCCGGCGCCAGCCGCGCCAACTGGTACCAGGACGACTTCGGCGGCGACCCCATGGAGGTCAACGTCGTCGTCCTGCACACCACCGAGGGCCGGACCCTGCCCGGCTACGAGGGCGGCGGCACCGCCCCCAACCTGACGGCGGTCCCCGACCTCGCCGCCAAGAAGCTGAAGTGGTACCAGCACTTCGACGTGGAGACCTCCTCGCGCGCCCTGGTCAACCTGAGCGGCGGGGTCGAGACCAACACCATGAACGTCTGCCAGGTCGAGCTCGTCGGGACCTGCGACCCCAAGACGCACAAGAAGTGGATGGCAGCGGGCCAGGCCCACATCTACTGGCCGGATGCCCCCGACTGGGCGCTCGAAGGTGTCGCCCGCTTCCTGTCGTGGATGCACGAGCAGCACGGCGTTCCCCTGTCCGGCCCGACGGAGTGGCCCGCCTACCCGAAGTCGTACGGCAGCGGTGGCCAGCGGTTCACGGGCGCCGAGTGGAAGGGCTTCAAGGGCGTCTGCGGGCATATGCATGTCCCCGAGAACGTCCACGGCGATCCAGGTGCCGTCGACTTCGCGCAGCTGCTCAAGTACGCCAAGGCCGACCTGGACGTGGACGACGACACCCCGAGCGGTACCGGGGGTAGCGGGAGTAGCGGGGGCAAGACCACCCCGGCCAAGCCGAAGATCCCCGCCTTCCCGGGCCGCAAGTACTTCACGGAGGGCGCGTCCAACGCCCATGTCCTGCGGCTGGGCAAGCAGTTGGTGAAGCGCGGGTTCGGCGACCACTACAAGGTCGGGCCCAGCAGGACCTGGGGCGAGGCGGACCGGCTCAACGTCCGGGACTTCCAGAAGTCCCGCAAGGAACTGCGCGGCGACGCGGACGGCACGCCGGGTCCGCTGACGTGGCGGCTGCTGTTCTCGTGACCACGGTCTGACTCGGCGCCCCGAATCACCACCCCTCTGAATCACCCGCTGCCCGGTCCGTCGCCGCAGAGACGGACCGGGCAGTTCCTTGCTCCCGCACTCTTGACCCGCGATCCCCCCGGGCATACGTTCCCGTTTCGGTAAACGGTTACTACCACATTCTGCTCCGCGGAGAAGAGGTCCCTTGTCGATGAGAGCTTCAGGAGCCCCGGGTTCACCGTCCCGGCGGGGAGTGCTCAAGGGCGCGGCGCTCGCGGCCGGTACGGCGGTGGTGGGGCTGGGCGGCACCGCGTACGCGGCGGGCCCTCGCGACTGCGCCGCCACGGCCCGCATGGGCGGCAACGCCCTCACGCTGTCGGTGGTGGACGGGGCGCTGCGCTGGTCGGCGACGCGCGACGGCAGGACGGTCGTGGACACCTCGGCGCTGGGCCTGACCCTGGCCGACGGGACGGTGCTCGGCAACGATGTCATCGTCCTCGACGACGGCCGCTCCACGGTCGTGCACCGCACCTGGTCTCCCGTGTACGGCCGCAACGCCACCGTCACCGACCACTACCAGGAACGCCGCTGGCACTTGCGGGACGCGGCGACGGGCATCCGCTTCGGCGTCCAGTTCCGCGCGTACAGGTCAGGGGTGGCCCTGCGGTACGTGCTGTTCGGCACCGGAACGGCCGTCCTGGCCGACGAGTTGACGACGTTCACCTTCCCCGAGGGCACCACCGTCTACAGCGCCCGCGACGAGGACGCGTACGTCCCCGTGGCCCCCGGCGCGATCCCGGTCACCGGCACCTCGACCACCGACAACGGCCCCCTCACCGACCTCCCCCTGACCGCGACGCTCTCCGAGGGCCTCATCGCGTGCGTCTGCGAGTCCGCGCGGCTCGACTACCCGCGCCTGATGCTCGGTTCGGCCGCCGATACCCCCAACGCCCTCTCCGCCTTCCTCATGGAGCACACGGCCCGTGGCACCGGCGAGGTCGAGACGACCTCCACCGTCACCACCCCCTTCGCCACGCCCTGGCGCGCGGTGGTGATCGGCTCCACGCACGCCGAACTCGTCGACAACGCCGAACTGGTCCTCAACCTGGCCCCGCCGAACGTCCTCCCCGACACCTCCTGGATCAAGCCGGGCAAGGTCTTCCGCTGCGAACTCACCACCGCCGCCGGTCTCGCGGGCGTCGACTTCGCGGTGGCCCGGGGCATCGACCACATCGAGTACGACGCGGGTTGGTACGGCCCGGAGTTCACCACGGTCGACGCGACGGCCCCGATCGCCGCGATCGACCTGCCGTCGGTCATCGCGTACGCCACGAGTCAGGGCATCGGCGTGTTCCTCTACGTCAACCGCCTGGCCCTGACCGACGCCGACGCGCTCTTCGCCCTCTACAAGGGCTGGGGCGTCACCGGCATCAAGCTCGGCTTCATCAACGACGGCACCCAGTCGATGACCGACCGGATCACCGGGTGGGCCCGCACGGCCGCCGAGCACGAGCTGCTGATCGACATGCACGACGACGTACGCCCGTGCGGCCTTGAGCGGACGTACCCCAACTACCTGAGCCTGGAGGGCGTGCGCGGCAACGAACAGTTCCCGACCGCCACGCACAACGTGACCCTGCCCTTCGCCCGCAACATCGGCGGCCCCCTCGACTACACCATCTGCTACGGCCAGTCCCGCAACAGGACGACCAACGCCCACCAGATGGCGATGGCGGCGGTGTACTACCAGCCCCTCAACTTCCTCTTCTGGTACGACAAGCCCTCGAAATACGCGACCCCGGGGAACTGGCCCGGCCTGCCGTGGTTCAACGCGATTCCGACCACGTGGGACGAGAGCAGGGCGTTGGCCGGCTCGATCGGAGAGTACGCGGCGGTGGCCCGCCGCAACGGCTCCACCTGGTACCTGGGCGCGATGACGAACGAGACGGCGAGGACGCTTTCGCTCCCGCTGACGTTCCTGGACGACGACACGACGTACACGGCGACGGTCTACGCGGACGGGGCGGCGGGCACGAGTCCGTACCGTACGCCGGTGGTGGTGAGCACGCTCTCGTCCGTCACCTCGGCGACCACGTTGGACGTGGCCATGGTCGAGGCGGGCGGACAGGCCGTCATCCTCACCGCCGACTGATCAGAGCCGTCGCCCGAACAGCTCCAGCAACGCCACCCAGTGCCGTTCCGAAGCCTCCGCGCCGTACATGGCCGTATCCGCCTGTGTGAACCCGTGGTGTGCTCCGGCGTAGACCTCGGCCCGGTGCTCGACCCCCGCCTCCGTGAGGGTCTTGTCCAGGCGTTCGATCTGCTCGGCGGGGTTGGTGGAGTCCTGGTCCGCGTGGCCGAAGTACAGCTCGGCCGTGATGCGGTCGGCGACGAGGTGGGGGCTGTCGGCGGCGTCCGTGGCCAGGTGGGCGCCGTGGAAGCCGGCCGCCGCGGCGACCCGGTCCGGGTGGGTGCCCGCGGTGCGCAGCGCGAGCCCCGCCCCCATGCAGTACCCCACGACCCCGGCCGGGCCGTCCGCCGTGAGCGGTGAGGCGGCCAGCCAGTCCAGGTACACCGCCGCGTCCCGCATCGCGCCCTGCGGTGTCAGGGTGCGCGCGGGTTCGCCGAGGCTGCGGAAGATCTCGGGGCGTTCGGCGGGGTTGATGAAGTCGGGGAGTTCCACGACCGGCGCGGGGCCGTGGCGGTAGAAGACGTTGGGGACGAGGACGACGTACCCGGCTCCTGCCAACCGGTCGGCCATGGACCGCAGATGGGGGCGCAGACCGAAGGCGTCCATGTACAGCAGCACGGCGGGGTGAGGGCCTTCGGTGGCCGGGTGGGCCAGGTACGCGTCGGCCGCTCCGTCGGGCGTCGGGATCGTCACCTCGGCGGACGCGACGGCCCCTGGACGTCGTACGGCCCGGCCCGTCAGCTCCTTCACGCGGGCCGCCGGGACCGGCACCCCCAGGGTCTCGAAGAACCAGCGTCGGGCGGCTTCCTCGTCCAGCCCTTCGGGGCGGGCCGCCAGATACGGCTGTACGTACACCGGGGTGCCCGGCTCGCTGCGCCAGCTGTCGGTGAGCGCGCCGAGGTCGACGGTGTCGTAGCCGAGCGCGTCCAGCAGGTGCGCGACCTCCGCCTTCGCCGCCTCGTCGTCGCCCGCGACGGGCAGTGCGCTGCGGTCGTCCGCCCCGGCGGGCCGCGCGCTGGTCGTCAGACGGCGGAAGTCGATGTTGTTGAAGGCCTTCACGACCCGGGAGCCGGTGAGGTGGCGCTGGACCAGTTCCGACGACGTCACACGGTCGCCGGTCTCCAGTTCGGCAAGGCGTCCGTCCCGCTCCGGGTAGTGGTTCATCGTGTCGATCACCACCTTTCCCGCGAGGGCCTGCGCCGGGAGCGTGCCGTAGTGCTTCAGCGGGATCGTCGCCACCACCACGTCCCCCGCCCGCGCGGCCTCCTCCGCCGTGCCCGCCCTCGCCCGCTCGCCGAGCGCCGCGACGAGGTCGGTCAGGGTTTCCGGGCCACGTGAGTTGCTGACGACGACGTTCAGCCCCGCCTTCACCGCGAGATTGGCGAGCGCGCCGCCGATCATGCCGCTGCCGATGAGCCCGAGAGTGCGCGTGGTCACGACGACCGTGCCTCCTGACACCGAGAAGGGAATGTGAGACTGAGTGTCACAGTAGGCATCCCGTCGCACTCCTGCAAGTGGGGTTCGTGCCGGGCGGTACGATCGCGGCGTGACAGCAGCAGGACGGACGAACACCCGGGACATCGCGCGGGCCGCCGTGCGCGCCGAGCTCGGGCAGGTGGCCTTCGAGCTGTTCCGGCGCGACGGCTTCGACAAGGTGACGGTCGACGATCTCGCCCGGGCCGCCGGGGTCTCCCGCAGCACCTTCCTGCGCTACTTCGCCACCAAGGAGGACGCGGTCCTCAGCGCCCTGGAGAGCGACTCGGAGGCGAAGGGCGAGCGGGTCGCCGAGGCGCTGCGCGCGCGGGCCGCCGACGAGGACGACTGGACCGCGCTGCGGCGCGTGCTCGCAAAGGCGGCACTGGAGCCCTACCACCAGGACCCGGCCGCCGCCCTCGCCCTGACCCGGCTGATCCGCGACACCCCCGCCCTGTGCGACCGCCGGCTGGCGAAGCAGCACCGGTGGCGCCCGGCCCTCGCGCACGCCCTCGCGGAGCGCGGCGGCAGCCCGGAACCGACCCTGGCCCACTGGGTCCGTGCCTCGGCCGCCCTGGACTGCCTCAACGCCGCCGTCGACCACTGGAGCGACTCCGAGGGCACCCTCGATCTCGTCGGGTTGCTGAACGAGGCGTTCGCGGCACTCGCTCCCGAGGGCTAGGTCCGCGTGCTCACGTGGCTGCGCCACACCTGCGTCGCCTCCTCCGCCACCCCCGGCGCCGCCAGCAGCAACGGCTCGCCGTAGGAGGGGAGTTCAGGGAGGGCGAGCGCGCCCGCCTCGCGTGCGACGAGGAGGGCCGGAAGGCCGTCCACGTGGTGGAAGGAGCCGATCCCGGCCGCCGTGGCCCTGCCCGCCGCCACCTGCGCGAGGGAGAGGGCCGTGGAGCCCATCACGCGGACCGTGCAGTGGCGGCCGGCCAGGTCGGCGAGGAGGGGGTCCATGCCGGGCCAGTGGGCGTGGGCCGCCCACTCGGTGAGGAAGACATGGCCGGTGAGGGTGGTGTGGGACGCGGCTCGGACCGGGGTCCCGTTGAGGCGGGCGCCCCGGCCCCTGATCGCGGTGAACGTCTCGTGCCGCCACGGGTCCGCGACCACGCCCAGCAGCGGGGTGCCGTCGGGGGCGGCGAGGCCCAGGGAGAGGGAGCACCAGCCGATGCCGTGGGCGTAGTTGGTGGTGCCGTCGACCGGGTCGATGACCCAGTGCGGGGCGTCGGGGGCGCCCTCGGTGACGCCGTACTCCTCGCCCACGATCCCGTGGTCCGGGAAGGCCGCGGCGAGCGTCTCGCGCAGGTGTGTCTCCACGGCCTCGTCGGTGTCGGTGACGATGTCGGCGGGGCCGTCCTTCTCCCGGACGGCTTCGGGGCGGGGGCGGCGGAGCAACTCGGCGGCCCAGGCGGCCAGTTCCGTCGCCACGGCCATCGCCCGGTCCAGGTCCACGTCCCGCTCGGGGCCCGGGTCCCGCTCCGGGTCATGCCACTCCCACACCGGTCCTCACCTCGCCTTCCCTCGCCCGCCCTCGCGTCAGCTCTTCGCCGCCATCGGGACCACCGCCGTCAGGATCTCCTGTACCCGCTCCGCGATGTCCGCACGGTCGTTGAGCACCCAGGAGATGTGCTGGGCGCCGAAGAAGGCGGAGACCAGGACACGGGCGGTGGCCTCGGGGGAGGTGCCGGCGGGGAGCTGGCCCGTCTGCTGGGCCTGGCGCAGCCAGACGGTGAGGGACTCGGTGTAGCCGAGGTAGGGCATGGGCATCTCGGCGCCGATCAGGGACCGCTCGATCTGGAGGCGGGCGCCGGCCTGGACCATGGTCTCGTCGCGGAAGGCGCGTGCGGTGCGCTCCAGCAGCTCGGTCACCGCCTGGAGCGGGGAGAGCTCGGCCTCCTCCACCTCCTGCCCGATGACGCCGAGACGGTGGTAGAACTCCTCGGCACAGGCCTGGGCGAGGGCCTCCTTGTTGGCGTAGTGGAAGTAGACCGCGCCCTTGGTCACCCCGGCGAGCGCGGCGACGTCCTGCACGGTCACCGCCGGGAAGCCCTGGGTGGCGAAGGCCTCCGCCGCCGCGTCGAGCACCTGCCCGCGGGTGCGCACGGCCCGCTCCTGCTTGAGGCCCGTGTCCCGGTGCCGGGGGGCGGTGCCCCGGGCGGGCCGGGACCTGGCTGCGCTGCGTTCCACGGCCATGCTGTCCATCCTCTGGCGATCCTCTGGCGTTCCTTGAAATATACCTTCGGGAATGTATTGTAAGTGGCGGCTCGACCGGCGCCAGTCCTGTGCGGATGTTGTGCCGGTGTTGCTGTCTGCGTGAATACATTCACTGGGGGTTCAGACCATGCATCAGCCTGTCGCCACACCTGTCTCCACGCCCATACGCGCCACGGCGGCCTCGACCGCCGTACGAGCGGAAGCCCAGGGTCCGCAGCTCCGCTGGCTCCAGCCGGTCCCGCGCCACATGGTGCACCGCGCCGCCATCGCCGAGGTCTTCCTCACCGACGCCGTCCGCACCGACGAGCACTCCTTCCTGGTCGCCGCCCAGTGGCCGCGCGACCACGCGCTCTACTCGCCGGGCAGCGACGGCACCAGCGACCCGCTGCTCTTCATGGAGACGATCCGCCAGGCCCTGGTCTACCTCGCGCACGCCTACTACGAGGTGCCGCTCACCCACCGCTTCATCGGCTTCGGCTCGGAG
Source organism: Streptomyces sp. NPDC051913 (assembly GCF_044593635.1). Taxonomy (NCBI): domain Bacteria; kingdom Bacillati; phylum Actinomycetota; class Actinomycetes; order Kitasatosporales; family Streptomycetaceae; genus Streptomyces; species Streptomyces sp. NPDC051913. The sequence continues at coordinate 353,415 of NZ_JBIUCI010000003.1, forward strand.
TTCGAGATCACCGACCCGGCCGCCCTGCGCATCGGCGGCGAACCGGCCCCGGTGGTCCTGGAGGCACAGTGGGTGTGGGTGGGCAACCGTCCGCCGCATCGATTCGGCATGCGGCTCGAAGTGGTCCTCACGGTCGGCGGGCGCACCTGCGGGCGCGGCGCGCTGCACGTCGTCGCCGTGGACGACAAGCGGTACGCGATGCTGCGCGGCCGGGGCGCCAAGCCGCGCGGTGTCGCGGTGACCGGCCCGGCCCCGCGCACGCTGGAGCGGGTACACCCGGCGGCGGTGGGCCGGCTGCGCGCCAAGGACAGCGTCCTGGTGCGCGAACGCACGGACGGACCCTGGCAGTTGCTCGTCGACGTCAACCACCCGATCTTCTTCGACCACCCGAGTGACCACGTCCCGCTCATGGTCACCCTGGAGGGCTTCCGCCAGCTCGGCCATCTGCTGCTGCACCCCGGCGACATGGCGCGGGGCGCCGGGCACACCCTCCTCGGCATGGAGTCCGACTGCCTCGCCTTCGGCGAACTCGACGCCCCCATCGACCTGGTGGTGCGCGAGCGCACGCCGGAGACCGGGTCCGGCCGGACCCGGGTCACCCTGGACGCCGTACAGAACGGCACCGCGCTCGCCACCTGCCGCACCCTGTGGGGCACCCGGGCGGCGGACGGTGCCGCTCACGTGGATCACCGGGTGCCCGTTTCCTCTACGGCCTGAGCGCCGTCCACCGTCTCCCACAGCCCCCGCACCCGCTCGGCCAGACCGCGCCGTTCCGGATCGGGGGCCGTGTAGTAGGCGCCCACCAGGATCACCACGGCGAGGTCGGCCAAGGACTCGGCGGACAGCGTCCTCAAGTCGGCCGGGAGCCGCGGGGGTTCGGGCGTCGACTGGGCCTCGTCCATCACCAGGCGCAGCGCCGCGTTGAACCGGACGTCCGACTCCACCCGCTCGGCCAGGGCGCAGCACAGGGCGCGCAACCGCTCGTGCGCCGGGAGGTTCCCGTCCTTGTGCCGGGCGAGAAGCTCGTCGACGACCTGGTCGAGGTGCTCGGTGAGCGCCCGGGCCAGTTGCTCCTTGGAGGCGAAGTGGGCGTACAGGGCGCCCTTGGTGAGCCCGGTGCGGGCCGCCACGTGCTGGAGGTTGGCGCGCGGATACCCGTGTCGCACGAACTCGGCCGCGGCGGCGTCGAGGACCAGTTCATGGGTGCGCAGTGAGCGCGCCTGTTTCGCCATCACGGTCCCCTTCGGCCGATTGCCTCGAACAATACCTTCTTGAACGCACTTTTTTTACCTGATCCTGACAGAGATGACTAGGAGCAGTCACATGCCCCCCACGTCCGCAACAGCCACAGCCGCCGAACACGCTCAAGCCGCCGACCGTGAGGGACGGTTGGCAGCCGAGGTCGTCGCCGCACTCGCCGCCACGGGCCTTGCCCGGCACTTCGTTCCCCGCCAATGGGGCGGTACAGAGGGCACGTTCACGAACCTGCTGCACGAGGTCGCCGAGGTCGGCGAGGCCTGTACGTCGGCCGCCTGGGTCGGCATGCTGTGGGCCGCGCACGGCAGGTACGCCGCGCTGCTGCCCGAGGAGGGGCAGCGGAGCATCTGGGGGGACTCCCCCGACGTACGGATATCGGCGGCGCTGATGCCGCCCGCCGGTCGGGCCGAACCGGCGCCGGGCGGCTGGCGGTTGACCGGCACCTGGGGATGTGTCAGCGGGGTCGACAGCGCCGAGTGGGTGCTCGCGGCCGCGCCGGGGGCGGACGGGGAGACACGGGTGTTCGCGGTGCCGGGCGCCGCCGTCGACGTACTCGACACCTGGGACGCCACCGGGCTGCGCGGCACCGGCAGCCACACCGCGGTCGTGCAGGACGCCTTTGTCCCACACGAACTCACCTTCCTCTTCGCGGAGTTGATGCGCGGCGGCTCGGCCCCCGGCATGCCCCGCTGCCATACCGCACCCGCTCAGCTCGCCGGCGGTCTGCTGTTCTGCGCGCCGGCGCTGGGCGCGGCCCGCAGGGCGCTGGCGGTGTGGTCCGCGTGGGCGGCGGCCAAGACACCGGGCAGCGGGCGCCCGCCCCACGACAGCGCGGCGGTGCGCGAGACGCTCGCGGTGACCTCGGCCCACGTCGACGCGGCGGGCCTGCTCCTCGAACGGGCCGCGCGGCGCGCCGACTCCGACCCGGTCACCCCGGCCCTCGTCACCGGCAACCAGCGGGACGCGGCCGTCGCCGTCGGCCTCCTCGCCGACGCCGTGGACCGGCTGTTCCGCACCGGCGGCTCGCAACTGCGCACCGGTTCCGGCGAACTGACCCGCCTGTGGCGGGACGTCCACACGGTCGCCTCGCACGGTGTGCTCCGCCTGGAGCCGGTGGCCGCGGCCTACGCCTCCACCGCGCTCGGCACGGGGACGGACGCGGCGGCCGTCCGTGCGAGCACCGCCTCGCGCTCCGCGTAGAACCCGATCTTCCAGTCCAGGTAGCGGAGCGTGGCGGTGAACTCGCCGGTCCGTGCGCGCAGCGACTCCCGGTGCGCTTCGAGGAGTTCACGGCGGGCGGCGATGGTCGAGTCGCCCGCCCGGTACAGCTCGACGTAGTGGTTCATGTCCGCCGGTGACATCCCGGTGCTGCGCAGATGGTTGAGGAACTCCAGCCAGCGCAGATGGATCGGACTGTAGGCGCGCACCCCGTACGGGTCCTCCTCGGCGCCCTCGATCAGCCCCTGCCGCTCGTACCAGCCGAGGGTGTCGGCGTCGAGTCCGCTGATCCGGACGACCTCCTCCAGGGAGTAGGTCTCGGCATGGGTGGTGACGTAGGCGGTGGGGCGCTTGCGGTCGTAGGCGGCGTACTCGGTCGTGGTGTCGCTCACGGACATGGTGATCCTTCTCTGGGGAGGGTCGGACGGTCTTCAGCGGCGCCAGGACGCGGCGGTGCGGTGCGTGGTCAGGGCCGGGCGGTGCCAGTTCGCTGCGGCGACCGGGGCGGGCGCGGGCTCCTCCGCGGCAGGCGTCCGCCGGGCCAGTTCCAGCAGTACGGCGGTGGCGGCGGCGAGTTCCTCGGGGGTCGGCGCGCCGCGCAGCACCCTCAGCAACGGCTCTTCGGGGGGTGCGCTCATACCGGCTGGTTCCCGTGTTTGCGGGAGGGCAGGTCGGCGTGTTTGGCGCGGAGCATGGCGAGCGCGTGGACCAGCACGGCCCGGGTGTCACGCGGGTCGATGACGTCGTCCACCAGTCCGCGCTCGGCGGCGTAATAGGGGTGCATGAGCTCGGACCTGTACTCCTTGATCCGCCGCTCGCGCACCGCCTCCGGATCGTCCGCGGCGGCGATCTCCCGCCGGAAGACGACGTTCGCGGCCCCCTCGGCCCCCATCACGGCGATCTCGTTGGTGGGCCAGGCGAGGGCGAGATCGGCGCCGATGGACCGGGAGTCCATGACGATGTAGGCGCCGCCGTACGCCTTGCGCAGCACCAGCGAGATCCTCGGCACGGTGGCGTTGCAGTACGCGTACAGCAGCTTGGCCCCGTGCCGGATGATCCCGGCGTGCTCCTGCCCGACGCCCGGCAGGAACCCGGGGACGTCCACGAGGGTGACCAGCGGGATGTTGAAGGCGTCGCAGAACTGCACGAACCGCGCGCCCTTCTCCGAGGCGGCGATGTCCAACACCCCCGCGGTGGCGGCGGGTTGGTTGGCGACGACGCCGACGACATGGCCGTCGAGGCGGGCGAGCGCGCACACCAGGTTGGCGGCCCAGGTGGGCTGCACCTCGAAGAAGTCGCCGTCGTCGACGATCTCCTCGATGACCCGGTGGATGTCGTACGCCTGGTTAGGCTCGGCCGGCACCAGGTCGAGCAGGGCCTCGCAGCGCCGCTCGGGGTCGTCCGACGGCGGTTCGTAGGGCGGGAGTTCGCGGTTGTTGGCCGGCAGCAGGGACAGCAGATGCCGTACGTCCTGAAGACAGCTCGCCTCGTCGTCGTAGGCCGCGGCGGCGACACCGGAGACATCGGCGTGCACGTCGGCACCGCCGAGGCCGTTCTGGCTGACCTTCTCGCCGGTGACGGCCTGGACGACGTCGGGGCCGGTGATGAACATCTGGGAGATGCCGCGGACCATGAAGACGAAGTCGGTGAGGGCCGGGGAGTAGGCGGCGCCGCCGGCACAGGGCCCGAGCATCACGCTGATCTGCGGCAGGACGCCGGAGGCGGCGACGTTGCGGGTGAAGATCCCGCCGTACCCGGCGAGGGCGCCGACGCCCTCCTGGATCCGGGCGCCCGCTCCGTCGTTGAGGCTGACCAGCGGTGCCCCGGCGGCCAGCGCGAGGTCCATCACCTTGTGGATCTTCGTGGCGTGGGCCTCGCCGAGGGCGCCGCCGAAGATACGGAAGTCATGGGCGTAGACGAAGACGGTCCGGCCGTCCACGGTGCCCCAGCCGGTGACGACACCGTCGGTGTAGGGCCGCCTCGCCTCCAGGCCGAACCCGGTGGCGCGGTGCCGCCGCAACGCCTCGATCTCGGTGAACGACCCCGGGTCCAGGAGCAGTTCGATGCGCTCACGGGCGGTGAGCTTGCCCCGCGCGTGCTGCTGGTCGCTCGCGCCGGGGGCGGGGCCCTCGTGCGCGAGCTCGCGTATGAGCTGGAGCTCGGCGAGGCGGGTGCGGGTGGTGTCCGGTGGGGGTTGGGGAAGGGTGCGTTCTTCCATCACGGTCATGGCATCCATCCTGCCTGCTTTAAATTCCTTCGTGAAGGTATTTTAATGACTGTTGACGAAACGGGACCTGAAAACGCAGGTCCCCCGCGCCCACCCGAGGGGCGCGGGGAACTGCGCGACCAGCCACGACGAACCCGCGGCCGAAGTCCTACGACGCACCGCCCTTCTTGGCGCCCCGCGGCAGCAGCACCGCCGTACCCGCCGCCGTGGCCAGCAGCATCACCACACACGCCACGAAGCTCGTGTCGAAGCCCCGCTGGAAGTGCCCCGTGTCCGCGATCAGCGCGCCGAAGGCGGCCACCGCGATGCAACTGCCCACCTGGCGGAAGGTGTTGAGCACCGCCGCCGCCGTACCCGCCCGGTCGCCGTCGATGTTCTCCAGGATGGCCGCGGTGAGAGAGGGCACCGCGAGTCCGCCGCCCAGGCCGATCGGGACGAGGAGCAGCACGGGGATCCAGTACGACGTGGAGGAGGTGACCGTCAGCATCAGCAGCGAGCCCGCCGTCATCACCAGCTGGCCGATCGTCATCGGCACCCAGGCGCCCTTACGGGCGGCGAGCTTGACGCCCGCCATGTTGACGACGGAGATCAGCGCGCACATCGGGATGAACATCGCGCCGGTGCTGACCGGGGAGGCGCCGCGCACCTGCTGGAAGTACATGCCGAGCAGGAAGATCGTGCCGTAGAAGACCGCGTTGATGGTGAAGCCCGCCGCGAGGCAGACGAGGACCGTGCGGTTCTTGAAGATGCTCAGCGGCACCATCGGCTGCTCACGCCGCGACTGCGTCGCCACGAACACCGCGATCCCCACCGCGGCCAGCGCCAGCGTGCCCAGCACGTCCACGCTCCCCCAGCCCGCACGGCCGCCCTCGATCACGGCGTACGTCAGACCGGCCAGGGACGCCACCACCGACAGCTGCCCGACCAGGTCGACCGGGGCCGCCCGGCGCGGCGAGGGGGCGATACGGGTCAGCAGGGCGAGCCCGAGGGCACCGACCGGGAGGTTCAGGTAGAACACCGCGCGCCAGCTCAGCCCGCTGGTGAGCATGCCGCCGATGACCGGCCCGACCGCCACGGCCACCGAACCGGCCGCCGTCCAGATCGCGATGGCCCGCGCCCGCTTGCCGGGGTCGGTGTAGGTCTGCCGGATCAGCGCGAGCGAGGCAGGCACCATGAGCGCCGCCGCACCGCCCTGCACCATCCGGGCGCCGATCAGCGTGCCCAGGTTGGGGGCGACACCGCAGGCCAGGGACGCGACGGTGAAGGAGGCCAGACCCCAGGCGTAGGCGCGGCTGGCACCGATCCGGTCCGAGAAGGTACCGGCCGACAGCATGAACGCCGCGAACATCAGGGTGTAGCCGTCGACGATCCACTGGAGGTCGGCCATGGTGCCGCCGAGGCTGTGGGAGATGGCCGGGAGGGCCACGTTGACGACCGAGCCGTCGAGGGAGATGACGAAGAAGGCGAGCAGGGCCGCCGCGAGGACGGTGGTGGTGGAGGAGGTCGAGGGGGAGGCGGGGGCGGACGGGTCCGCCGCCGTTCCGTCCGGGGTGCGGGGCCGGTCGGTCCGCGCGGGCCGGGTCAGGATGGCCATGGGAACTCTCCTTGTGAGAGGAAGGGGTGGTGGGGGGAGGGGCCTCGCCAGGGAGGGCCGGGGCGGGTTGGCTCAGGCGTCCACCGGCGCGGCGCGGCGGCGGCTGAGCTCGGCGAACTCCGGGTCGGTGCCGAGCACCCCGCCCTCGCCCCAGCGGTTCTGCGGGATCTCCTGGATGAAGACGGTGATCTTGTCGAGGGGTGCCCCGATGACCCGGTGCACGGTCGCGGTGAGCTCCTCGATCAGCTCCTGGCACTTCTCGTCGGTCTGGTTCGGCCAGGTGGTCATGGAGAGGATGGGCATGACGAAGCTCCTTGTGGCGCAGGTGGGTTGAGGGTCGAGCTGAAGGAGAGGGCGGACCGGCCCTAGAGGCCGGCCGAGGCTCCGCCGTCGAGGGTGAGGGCGGCGCCGGTGAGGTGCCGGGCGGCGGGCGAGAGGAGGAAGGCCGCGAGGCGGGCCACGTCCTCCGGGTCGGCCAGTCTGCCCAGCGGGGTCTGGGCGGCGACCTGGGCGGTGACCTCGTCGGCGGTGGCGCCGGTGCGGTCGCCGATCGCCCCCGCGATCTCGTCCCACAGGGGGGTGCGGACGGCACCGGGGTCGAGGACGTTGACCCGGACGCCCCGGCGCCCGAGGTCCTTGGAGACGGCCTTGGCGAAGGCCGCGACGGCGGCGTTGACCGCGCTGTTCACCGGGAAGAGCGGGTCGGGGTCCTTGCGGAAGACACCGCTGACCAGGACGACCGAGCCACCGTCGCCCTCGGCCAGCGGACCGGCGAGCGCCCGGGTGAGCCGTACGGCCCCCATCAGCTTGCCGTTGAAGGTGGCCTGCCACATCGCGTCGTCGGCTTCGGCGAGCGGGGCGAGCGGGCCGTCGCCGGCGGTGTGCACCAGGCCGTCCACCCGGCCGAGCTCGGCGACCAGGACGGCGACCGTGGCGTCGACCGAGGCGGTGGAGTTGATGTCGGTCTCGTACGTCACGAGCCGCCCCGCACCGCCCGAGCGGGCGTCGATCTCCCGCCGGGCCCGTTCCAGACGGGCAGCGTCCCGGCCGAGCAGGACGACGGTGGCGTCCGACCGGGCCAGTTCCTCGACCACGGCCGAGCCCATGCCGCCGGTGGCGCCGCTGACGACGATGACGGGCGTGGTGCTGTTCACGGGGACCTCGGTTTCCGGGCTCGCGCCCCTGATTGACGGTTCGTCACATCTCACCGGCGGCCCCCGACTGAGCGGGTCCGGCCTGGTGATGAAGAAGGTAGCCCGGTTCAGGAGAGTCCGCAACCATCTAGTTGGTTTTTAAGAACCAACCAGATGGTTACACCCTGCCGACCAGCAGAAAGGGAGCCCGGGAAATCCCGGACTCCCTTGCCGTACGGCCGACTTACGAGGCGGTGCCGCTCAGACCGACCCCTGTAGCACGTTGTCGATGATCGAGTGCCCGTGTGCCACCACGCTCGCCCGCAGCAGCGCCCATCCGCTCTCCGTGTCCCCGTCCGGGCCCAGCATCAGCCGGCGCTGCTGCGGCACGATGAACGGCCAGGAGGCGATGCCGATCAGGGCGATGAGCACGCGGGCGGCGGTCGCGGGGTCGTCGACACCGAGGGCGAGGCTGAGCGCGGCCGTCTTGTGCACGTAGTACGTCTCGCGCTCCTTCTCGTCCGGGATCGGCTTGTCCCGGTAGTGCAGACCCTCCCAGGCCAGCAGCCGCACCAGGTCGGACTGGCGGTGGTAGTCGAAGACCTCGCCCACGTAGGAGCGCAGCCCCTCCTCCGTGACGGGGATGGGGACGGCGTCCGACATATGGGCGTAGACCTTGGTCATCACGGCCGCGAACAGGGCTTCCTTGTTGCCGAAGTAGGCATAGATCCGCTGCTTGTTGACGCCGGAGCGCTCGGCGATGCGGTCCACGCGGGCACCCGCGAGCCCGTGCTCGGAGAACTCCGCCTCGGCGGCTTCCAGAAGCTTGGCGCGGGTCGCCTGCGCCTTGGGTGTCTCAGCCATGGGAACAGCGTAGTCCACGGCACAACCAACTGGATGGTTCAGGTGAACCAGAAAAACCAACTAGATGGTTGCACTCAGGCCGAGACTCCTCTACGGTCTTTCACATCGGCCCCGCCACCCCGGGAATCCCCAGGAGATCCGGTGCGGAAGAGGCGGCAGGCCCGTATGACTCCGATGCTCCTCCCTCGTCAAGGACACCCAAGGAGACACCCATGTCAGCCACAGCCTCCCTCCGGACCCTGCTGCTCGTCGGTGACCGTTTCGCCGGATTCGCCGCCCAGCAGGACGTTCTCACCGTCAGCCAGTTCATCGAGGAGATGCGCCTCGGGGTGTACTCCTGGGACAGCCGGCCGGTCCGGGTCCGCGCCGGTCAGGGCGTCACCGCCGAGGACGCGGACCTGGTCCGGGACGCGGCCCTGCTGCTCGGCCTGGGCGACCGCCTCGACCTCGACTTCCGCCCGCCGGCCCTGGCCGGCCGCGGCGAGGCCCACAAACACCGAAGCGACAACACCCTGATAGCCGACCTCAGGCGGGACGGGGCGGACCTCTTCTCCGCCACCCTGCGGGTCCACAACGACAACGAACTGCTCATCGACCACCAGACCGGCGAGCACGTCCAGGGCATGGTCGCCGTCGAGGCGGCCCGGCAGATGTTCCTCGCGGTCAGCGAGCGCTACCACGCCGCCCGCTACCTGGACCGCTCGTACTACTACGTCATCGAGTCGATGAACACGACCTTCGAGAACTTCCTCTTCCCGGTCGACGCCACCGTCGTCTACCACTCCCTGCGCGCCGAGCTCGACAACCCGGACCGGCTGTCCTTCGCCGCGGAGATCTCCCTGCACCAGGCCGACCGCCGCGCCTCCATCACCACCGTCACCTACACGGCCTTCGACGCCCCGGTCATCGAGGCCAAGGAGCACCGCCGGGGCCAGTTCGCCGTGGAGCACACGCTGCGCAACGCGCGGCAGACGATCACGCCGGCGGAGCCGGTGCTGGCCACCGTCTGAGCACCGCACGACTCCGCGACTCCCGTCGTACACACGCCCGTACGCACGCACATCACGCACGCACTCACGCACTCACGCACTCACGCACTCACGCACTCACGCACTCAAGGAGATCCGTCATGTCCGCTTCCGCCGCCCTCATCACCGCCACCGAACTGTTCGCCAAGCCCGAGCAGCTCGACGCCGTCGCCGAGGCCTGGCAGGCCCACAACGACGCGTCCGGCTTCGAAGGACGCATCCTCTACCGCGGTCTGGAGAGCAACTCCGTCCTCGAACTCGCCTCGCTGGACCGCGGGTTCGAGCAGATGGAGGAGCTGCGCGCCGACTGGTGGAAGCTGTGGGAGGCCGTCGGCCCGCTGGGCGAGGGTGACTTCCGCCGCCAGTTCCTGCAGTTCGTCGAGGCGCCCAAGCCGGCCGCCGGCGCGCTGCCCGACACGCACTACGTGCAGATGCGGCACGTCGAGGTCGTGCCGCGGGTCTACCGGCAGTACCGCGCCTGGCGCGAGGAGACCATCTTCGACGTCGTGCGCACCACGGACGAGGTCAAGAGCTTCCAGGCCTTCCACTCGCTGGCCAGCACCGAGCCCGGCGTGATGTTCGTGTCCGGCTTCGACGCCGACCCGGCGAAGTACATGGAGGCGTTCACCTCCCCCCGCTACCAGCAGATCGTCCGCGAGGCGGGCGACACCTACATCACCGGAGGCGACAACGGCCTGTACACCCGCATCTACGAGCGCGTCACCGCCTGACGCCGACTCCCCTTCCCGCCCCACGGCCGGCCGCTGAACTCCTGTGCACCCGCGCGGCGTTGCGCGGCCGGCCGTCCGTATCCGCGAAGGAGCACCCGACATGACCATCTCCCCCGTGGCCCCCGCGGCACCCGTAGCCACCCCCACGGTCCCCGCGGTTGCGGCGCCCGCCCCCGCCGCCCCCATGACCCGCACCTACGACCTGAGCGTCACCACCCAGGGACCCCTCTACCCGCCGAGCGAGATCGTGGACGAGAACGGCGACTTCGTCGTCATCGGCCGCGTCAACCGGCCCGGCGCGGACGGCTCCACCGTCTCCGGGTGGGGCGGTGCGGTGGTCTCCCCGGACAGCCCGCTGCCCCCGCTCGGCCAGAACCTGCCGTACGACATCGTCCGCGAGCTCGACCTCACCGACCCCACCGGGCCCGACGCCCAGGTCCAGCTGTTCACGCTCCCTCTCCCCCTTCCCTGCAACAACTACCCGATGCTGTTCGCCCCGGAGCAACGCCCCGACGCGCACGACGTGCGCCGGCCGAGCTATCCGCTGCACGGGGCGCCCATCCCGGACCTGCGCGAGGAGGACGGTCCGAAGCTGCGTGAGCCGATCACGCTGGGCCAGTGGACCAAGGCACGCGGGCAGTTGGAGGTGCATGTGCCGGCACACGGGCGCGGCGCCGACTTCTCCTTCGCCTTCACGGGCCTGATCCCCGACAGCCTCTACACGGTCATGTCGCTGCGCGAGCACGACCTCGACCCGGCGGGCCCGACCCGTCCCGGCCCGCTCGGCGTGCCGAACGCGTTCATCAGCGACAGCAACGGCATGGCGCACTACCGGGCGAGCCTCCCCAACCCCTTCCCGGCGCCGGGCACCCCCGGCGCGAACCGGGTGATCAACGTGGTCGTGCTGTGGATGAGCTACCAGCAGAACTACGGCGGTGCCATCGGCCACTTCGGCCTCGGCGGCGACATCCACGCCCAGCTCAAGCTCCAGGGCCCGAGCTTCGGGGAGTTCACGACGCGGCCCGCGAACTGACCGTATGCATACGTCCGTTACGACTTCCGCCCGTTACGACTTCCGCCCGTTGGGACTTCCATCCGTTGGGACTTCCATCCGTTGGGACTTCCATCCGTTGGGACTTCCATCCGTTGGGACTTCCATCCGTTGGGACTTCCATCCGTTGCGACCTCAGGAGTGACCATGACCGACCCCGGCTCCTCCATCGGCATCATCGCCACCGGCTCCTACCTCCCCGCCACCGTCGCCCACAACGACGAGGTCGGCGCGGCGGCCGGTGTGACCGCCGAGTGGATCGAACGCAAGACCGGCATACGACGACGACACCGCGCCGCCCCGCACGAGGCCACGTCGGACCTCGCGGCGCACGCGGCCCAACGAGCCCTTCGCCAGGCGGGCCTGACCTCGGACCAGATCGCGTACGTCATCGTCGCCACCTCCACCCCGGACCACCCCCAGCCCGCCACCGCCGCCATCGTCACCGACCTCATCGGAGCGCGCCGGGCCGCCGCGTTCGACGTCAACTCGGTGTGCAGCGGCTTCATGTTCGCGCTGACGGCGGCGGACCGCATGCTGCGCGCCGAGCCGGGAACGGCGTCGGGGCAGGGGCCGTACGCCCTGGTCATCGGCGCGGACGTCTACTCGCGCATCCTGGATCCGGCCGACCGCAAGACGGCCATCCTGTTCGGCGACGGCGCGGGGGCCGTCGTCCTCGGGCCCGTACCGGCCGCGACCGGAGGCATCACCACCAGTCTGACGACCCGAGGCGACCAGCACCGGCTGATCAGCGTGCCGGCGGGCGGCAGCAGGCGGCCGGCGTCGGCGCAGACGGTGGCGGAGGGCGCGCACTGGTTCACGATGGACGGGCGCGGGGTGCGCGGTTTCGTGCACGACAACCTGCCGGGTGCGATCCATGAGTTGCTGGCCAGGGCGGCCGTACCCGCCCGTTCCGTACGGCACTTCGTCCCGCACCAGGCCAACGGCGTGATGCTGGCGGAGGTGTGGCCCGCGCTCGGCCTGGACACCGCCCGGATGCACCTCGCCCTCGCCCACCACGGCAACACCGGCGCCGCGTCCGTCCCGATCACCCTGGACGTGGCCCACCGCCGCGGCCTGTTCACCGAGGGCGACCTGACGGTCCTGTCGGCCTTCGGGGGCGGTATGTCGGTCGGCTCGGCCCTGTTCCGCTGGGCGCCGACAGCGCACGCCCGCCCGGCGAGGGAGCGGACGCAGACGCGGGTGCCGCTGCGCGAGCCGGCGCTGGCGGGGGCGAGGTAGCGGACGGACAGCCGAGCAAGCCATCAGCACCACGACGGAGAAACCCCACGCGTGCGCAGACCATCAACGGCCTTCAGGAGAACCCATGCTCACCTTGCCGACCACGACCCCCCATCGCACCCTGCACGTCCTGGCCAACGGCGCTTCGGCCTCGGTGCAGCGCGGCGGCACCTGGTACCTGCTGAACACCGGGCCCGAGGCGAAGCGCCCCGTCCTCCACCTGGCGGGCGACGCCGACGACGCGGAGCTGGAGCCGCACATCTGCCGGAGCATCGACTGAACCGGCGGATGCGACACGGGGAGGGGCGGAGGCCACCACGGCCTCCGCCCCTCTTCTGTCCGTGCGCGCGCTCAGCCCAGCGGCAGCGCGCACTCCCCGGTGCAGCCCTCGGACTGCTCGTCGCGGCCCATGGACCAGCAGGCGAGCGCACACCCGGAGACGGCGACCGCGGCCCGGTCCGCACGCCGGGCGAGATAACCGCGTACGACGGGGTCGTCGCCGACGCCACGGGGGTGGCCGACGCAGTCGAGGAGGGGGAAGTCGGAGGGATGGTCGCCGTAGGCGAAGCAGTCGCGCGGGTTGACGCCCGGGTGCTCGGCGAGCAGCCGCAGGGCCGCCGCCCTCTTGCCCTCGCCGATCACGGGCTCGGGCAGCTCACCGGTGTAGCGGCCGTCGCGCACGACGGGCGAGGAGCACAGGACGTGCCGGGCGCCGACGTACTCGGCGACGGGGTCGAGGCAGGGTGCGAAGGAGCCGGAGACGAGCACGATGTCGGCGCCGGCCGCGCGGTGCCGGGCCAGTTCGGCGACGGTGGAGGCGATGAAGAAGCCGGGTGCGGAAGCGGCGAGGGAGAACCACTCCCTCCCCAGGGCGGCCATCTCCTCGGCGCTCTCCCCGGCGTAGGAGCGGTAGTAGGCCCGGTTGACGTCCTCGCGGGCCACCCCGGCGGCGGACCGCCCCTTGAGGTCGGCCTCGACGAGCCGGTACCGCAGCTCTCCCTCTTCCCCGTACCTCCGCACCAGCTGGAAGCGCAGGAACTCGAACATGCTCTTGCAGTCGATGAGCGTCTCGTCGACGTCACAGAAGACGAGGTAGGCCGGCCGGTACGCCGTGTCGACCCGTATCTCGCCGCTGCCTATGCCCGCGACCACCGTCATTCCCAGCCCCTCCCGTTCGAAAAATTCCTTCGCGAAGGTATCACTCACCGGGTGCCGTTGTCAGTGGCCCCGGTTAGCCTCCGAGGGAGATCGCACTCCTCCTGGGAGGTTTCTGATGGCCGCGCGCCTCAACCCGTACCTCAGCTTCGACGGCACCACTCGACAGGCGATGGAGTTCTACAAGGACGTGTTCGGCGGCACTCTCGCCCTGAACACCTACGGCTCCTTCGGCCAGGAGGACCCCGCCCTGACCGACAAGATCATGCACGGCATGCTGGAAACCCCGTCCGGCCTCACCCTCATGGCAGCCGACGCCCACCCGGACATGCCGCTGACCATCGGCAACAACTACTCGATCAGCCTCAGCGGCGACGACGACCCGGAACTGCGCGGCTACTGGGAGAAGCTCTCGGCCGAGGGCACGGTGATGGTCCCCCTGGACAAGCAGATGTGGGGCGATGTCTTCGGGATGTGCACGGACCGGTTCGGGGTGACTTGGATGGTGAACATCGCTCAGGGGGAGCGTCAGGGCTGAGTCAGAGGGGCAGGTCGTCGGGGAGGACGCGGAAGGCCTTATGCCGCCCCAGCGGCCGTACGGCACGGAAGTCGCGCCGGTCGAGGGTGAGGACCGCGTCGGTGTCGTAGTCGGCGGCCAGCGCCACGTTCACCGCGTCGGCGAGATCGAGGTCCAGCGCGCGGTAGCGGACCCGCACGGACTGCGCGGCGCCCAGATGATCCTCCGTGATGTCCGGCACGACGACGCGTCCCCGGCTCATCCAGCGCCGGATGTCCTCGACCGCACTGAAGGCTGCCTCCCGCCCGAGCTCACGCGTGGCCACGTGGTCGAGTTCGGCCAGCAGCAACGGGGACATCACCAGCAGGCCGGCCGCCATGATCGCCTCGTTGGCCGCCGCGTGCTCCGGGTGGGCCGAGTCCAGGGCCGCCAGCAGACCCGACGTGTCGGCGATGACGATGATCACGCGGCGCTGCCCGGATCGGTCCGGGTCTCACGCAGCACCGCGTCGGCGACCGCGTCCCGAACGTCGGCCGTGGACGGCGTCCGGCCCGCCCCCTCAAAGGTCCGCGAGAACAGGGGCTCGTCCCAAACGCGGTTCGCCATGGCAGCGAGGTGAATGCCCTGCCGGATGATCTCGGCCTCGCTTATCCCCCGCCGCTTGGCGGCCTCCTTGATGATCGCCAGGTCCTCGGGGTCTGCGTAGACGTTGGTGCGCTTCATGGACATGTACCAACAGTAGGACATGTACCAGGGGGCGGGCATGTGCCGAGGTCAGCGCACCACGGCGACCCCCCGCTCACTCGGCGGCAGTGCGAACGCCGCCCGTTGAGATTGGCCGGGTCCAACGGGTCAATCAGACCCAGCGAGACATGCAAACTCACAGCAGGACGTAGCCGAAGTTCTCGTTCGCCGGCCAGGCGTCGGACACGAGAGCGGACACCGCCGTGCCGCCGAATCGGCTGGGCCCGGAGTGCCACGACTCGGCGATGGAATCGACCAGCAACAGACCCCGACCGTGCGCCTCGCTGGCGTCCGGGTGCCGCAGGCGCAGGTCAGTCCGGAAAGCGGCCGTAGATCACCTCAGCTTCCCAAGCTCAGGGCTCATCACACTGCGCCATCTGCATGGCAATTGTGGTAAGTGAACGCCCTGGTCACTGCACAATGCTACGGGTGCATCAGGCCTCAGCAGCTTGAGGGATTTGCACTCAGCAATCCGACTCCCACTCCGTATGAGTGGCCCCCAAGGCGCCGCATTTCTCGCACTTCATAGACGAATACCAGCGGATGCGGCCTCTTGGCCACCGCTCGTCAGCCATACGTCGGTCCTCGCCGTGGTCAACGACGAGCCAGCAATGAACCACGCCAGGCGTGGCCTCGTTATCGCCGGGCCGGCAAGTAGCTTTTGCCAGTCTTCCTGACTTGGCCTCGTCAATCGCTTTCTTTTTGGCCCTCTCTTTACTTCCGAATGCTGACCATTGTTCTGGAACTTCTCGCCCCAGCGCTATGGTCCACAGCGCCTCCACGGCAAACCCTAGCAAGAGAACAGCTGCGACAAATAGTAGAAAGAATGCCAATCCCATCCATAGAGTATTTGCATTTAGGTCGCTGGACTGAGATTCGAAATCCACCGATTTAGTCGCCAGGATGTACCAGGCACCCCCAAGGAAGGGTATCGAGAATACCGCGCACCCGAACGGTGGGATTCGAGCCTTCCGTGCCATTTGACCGCCAAGCGAATCGCCGAGGTTGCCGGATTTGACAATTAACACCCACTTGTATCGATCAGTGCGTCTGAATTACTTTCCCGCAATACTCGCACGGGTCGTTATGACCGTCTCTAACCCATGTCTCACGCCTACAATGGGGGCACGTGACCTTGATGTTCTCTCCGTAACCAAACATAGGAACCCCTCATTTCCTGAATGTGTCATCGACATAGTTATGTCGCGGGGCGAGCATGAGGTGCTAGTCACTGCTTGTCCACCCATCAAGCCGCTGTCAATTCTGCAACCAGGATCCGGCCAGGGGCCATACGTAATACGGCGCATCTCATCTTGGCATCGGATTCATTTGTTCGACGCCGCTTGAGTGGTAGCTGTTCTGGAGGAGTGCTGGTCGCGCTCGACCCAGGCGCTACCTTGGCTCGGGTCAATCCAGCCGAGTAGCTGCCCGTCTCCGGACCGCAACTCAGTTCGCTGCTGATCCCTGATGCTGCTGGGCGATGCACGGGGTGTACGGCATCGACCGCGTGAGCGCTGTGGATCTCCCGCCACATAGACCTCAATTGGCCGTGGCCGCACCCTCGTACCGCCGTCGGCCGACCGTCTCAGTTTCCGTCTCATTCAGTGCCGTTCACGTACGTTCAGACGGGACCGAAGGCGGGAGCCCCTCCCAAGACCAGTCGCCCATGAGCGCACGTGAACGCCCTGCACGCAGCGCAAGACCCCACCACCACAGTTGGAAAACGTGTTGGGGAAGAGGCCTCCACACAAGGCCAGCTACGGCACAAGGCCTCCTCGTTTCCATGCTTGCGCGCGCAGCAGCATGCAGGTTCAGCCTCGGTCAGGCCCCCTACCGGAGGGCCGACGCAATCGACGGACCTACCCCAACCCCCGCACCCGCCCCACCGCCTCCGCCAAGTACCCCCGGCTCCACGCCACATGACCGGTGTCGTCCGTGGCGCGGGGGCCGTCCTCGACCACGAGGATCAGGGCCAGGTAGAGCTGGTAGAGGGCGAGGCGGTGGTGGAGGGCCGGGGTGAAGTCGTGGGTCGGGGTGACGTCGAGGGAGCCGCCGGCTGCCACGTAGCCGGCGACCACGTCGCTCGTCGGGCCCGCGTCGCCGCCGAAGGCCAGGGAGATCAGTTCGGCCGCCGGGTCGCCCCAGAAGGCGCGTTCGTGGTCGATGAGGCCGGTGATACGGGAGGCGGGGCCGTCGGTGACGAAGACGTTGCCGGGCCACAGGTCGAAGTGGACCAGGTGCGGGACGGTGACCTCGTCGAGGGCGTAGCCGCCCTCGGCCACCAGTTTGCGGATCGTGTCCGGCTCTTCGGGCAGGGCCGCGTTCCAGTGCGCCGCGTCCTCCAGCAGCGCCTCCACCATCAGCGTGAACGCCGTCCGCCAGTCCGGCGCCGACAGGCCCGACTCCGGCGCCGGGTAGCCGAAGCGGCCGTCCGACGCGGTGATGGCGTTGAAGCGGGCGGTCAGCGCGCCCAGTTCACGGCGCAGGGTGCCTGCCGCCGTCGAGGGGAGGGCGGTCGCCGCCTTGTCCCAGGGCGTGCCCTCCAGGAGGGAGACCATGAGGAACTCGTCGTCCGCGTAGAGGAGTTCGGGGCCGGGGACTCGTCGCTCGGCCGGGAGTTCGGCCAGGCGGCGGTACACCATCGCCTCCGTCGCCATGATGCCGCGCTCATAGCGCAGGACCGGGACCTCCGGCAGCGGGGCGAGCTTCACGATCGCGGGGCGGCCGTCGTCCAGACGGACCCGGTAGGCCGTGTTGTAGCAGCCGTCGGTCAGTTCGGTCTCCACCCGGCAGCCCGTACCCGCCGAGGCCCGCAGCAGGGCGTCGAGGTCGGCCGGGGACAGGCGGCGCTTGGTCTGACTCTGCATGAGCACACACACGCTTTCCACGAAGGCACGCTTTCGGACAGCGGACAGCGGAGGGGCCAGCTGAGATCAGCCGTCTGGGAGCGCTCCCACCATGCCGACCCGCCACCCCGACGTCAAGGGTGACCGGGCCGGGCACAGCAACTGCCGTGGCCCTTACGGCAGTTCCACCGTCGCATGGTTCGCCAGCGCCCTCAGGAAGTCCGCCGCGTCGAACATCTCCCCGGCCGACACGACACCCGACGCCACCTTCGTCCGCCCCGAGAGCACCCGCTCCGTCGCCTCCACCACCAGCGGCGCCGTCACGGCGTAGATGTCCCGGCCCCGCGCCACCGCCCGCCGCTCCGTGCCGCCCGACCGGACCACCACGTCCACCAGGAAGGTCTGGTCGGACCGCCGGTCCGCACCCCCGTCCGCCGCCCCGCCCCCGTCCGCCGCCCCGCCCCCGTCCGCCGCCCCGCCCCCGACCGGCGCCGGGGTCTCCGGCGACGCCAGGTCCCGGGCCGCCTCGACCGTCATGTACGTCCGCACCTCGGGAATCGCCAGATGCCGGGGCACGGTCACCACGTCGGCCATCGTGAACTCCCCGATGACCTCCCGCGCCCCCAGCGGCTCCGGAAACGTCCACTTCAGCACCGGAGCCGCGTCGTCCCGGTACTCCAGCCGCCCCCCGCTGAACCGCACCCGCCGGCCGTCCCGCCGCCCCCGCGAGACCTCGCCCGCGATCCGCGTCCCCGGCGTCGGGTGCCAGCTGTTCAGGCCGTACGCGACATGCGCCTCGTCGGCCGCCGTCCACTCCCCCATCGCGGCCGTGGCCAGCAGGTCGCCGAGCCCGCCGTAGAAGGCCATCGCCGGCACGACCGGTACGCCCGCCGCGCGGGCACGGTCCGCGAAGCCGGCGAACGTGTCCACGTTGGCCTCGATCTCCGCCGCCACGTCCAGATACGGGATCCCGGCCCGCAGCGCCGCCTCGATCACCGGCGCGGCGGTCGTCGCGAACGGCCCCGCGCAGTTGATCACGGCCGCGGCACCGGCCAGCGCACGGTCCAGCGAGACCGGGTCGTCGACCGACGCGGGACGCGCCTCCGCGTCGTACTCGACCGCTACGACCTTCAGTTTCTCCGCGTCGCGGCCGGAGAGGACCGGCACGAATCCGCGTGCCGCCAGCTCCGCCACCACGAAGCGCCCGGTGTGCCCGTACGCCCCGAACACCGCGACCTTCTGACCGGCTCCCGCTCCCATGACTCCCCCAGTTTCTGCCCGGCTGATCCGTTGACGACCATCCTGGGCGCCGACCTCGCTCCACCGTGAGTGTCCGGAACGACATGCCCCGTACAATTCCGGACATGGCCCCTACCGTCGCGCTCGCCGTCACCGACGGCATGCTGCACTTCGAACTGTCCCTGGCGTACGAGGTGTTCGGTGCCGCACCGGACGGGGTGAGCGTCCCCTGGTACGAGGTGAGCGTCTGCGGCTCGGCCCCGGTCCAGGTCGGCCGGTTCCGGCTCGAACCCGACCACGGGCTACAGCGGCTGCGGGACGCGGACACCGTGATCGTGCCGGGCTGGGCGGACGTGGACGTGGACCCGCCGGCCGAGCTGGTCGACGCGGTGCGCGCGGCCCATGAGGCGGGGGCGCGGGTGGCGTCCCTGTGCACGGGCGCGTTCGTGCTGGCCGCGGCCGGGCTGCTGGACGGCCGACGCGCGACCACGCACTGGGCGCACACCGATGAACTGGCCGCCCGCCATCCCGAGGTGGAGGTCGACCCGGACGTCCTCTACGTCGACAACGGCACCGTCCTGACCTCCGCCGGGAAGGCCGCGGCGATGGACCTGTGCCTGCATCTCGTACGACAGGACCACGGATCGTCGGTCGCCAACGCCGCCGCCCGCCGACTGGTCGTACCCCCGCACCGGGCCGGCGGGCAGGCGCAGTTCGTCGCCGCGCCGGTCCCCGCCCGCGACGACCATCCGCTCGCCGCGCTGCTGCCTTGGGTGATCGAACGTCTCGGCGAACCGCTGACGGTGGAGGACCTGGCCCGCCGGGCGGGGATGAGCTCGCGCCACCTCACCCGCCACTTCCGGGCAGCGACCGGCACCACCCCGCTCCAGTGGCTGCTGACCCAGCGCATCCGCCGCGCCCAGGAGCTGCTGGAGACCACCGACGACGGCGTCGACACGATCGCGACCGCCACGGGCATGGGCACCGCCACGACCCTGCGCCGCCACTTCCACCGCACGGTCGGCGTACCGCCGGACACCTATCGCCGCACGTTCCGCACCCGGCCCGCCGCGGCTCAGGAGCCCCCTGCGGCGACAATGACCCCATGAGCATTGTGAAGATCAACGCACTCACCGTCCCGGCGGAACAGCGCGAGGTACTGGAGAAGCGGTTCGCCGCGCGGGCCGGTTCCGTGGAGGGTTCGGACGGCTTCGAGTGGTTCGAGCTGCTGCGGCCCGTCGAGGGCACCGACACCTACCTCGTGTACACGCGCTGGCGCAGCGAGGAGGACTTCGAGAAGTGGAGGGCCGGGATGGCGCAGGCCGCGCACGGTGGAAGCGGTGAGGCCGGTGAGCGGCCCAAGCCCGCCGCGAGCGGGGCGACGCTGTGGTCCTTCGAGGTGGTGCAGCAGGCGGCACCCAAGGCCACGGAGAGCTGACCCCAACCCCCTCATTAGTTCATGGTCATGAACAGTAATCACGTACACGTCTATTGACGCGTACACGGCAGGCCCTTACGGTCCGGAGAAAGCGCTTTCCCCTCTCTGGAAGAGGTGCGGCGCAACGTGGTGTGTTCCTTCACGTTCATTCACGCGAACACGAACGCGACACGCCACGTTGCCACACCCAACCCGCAACAGAAAGGGCACGGCCCCCATGACCAAGCTCTCCGGTCCCCGTACGAGACGCATCACCGCCTCCATGGCCACCACCGTCGGCCTGCTCGCCGGCACCCTGGTCGCCCTCTCCGGCACCACGGCGAACGCCGCCACCACCCGCTACGAGGCCGAGACCTCGCCGGCCGTGTGCACCGGCGCCGTCGAGACCGAGTGGACCGGCTACTCCGGCTCCGGCTACTGCAACGGCAACAACGCGTCCGGCGCCTACAACCAGTTCACCGTCACCGCCTCCGCCGCGGGCACCGCGACCGTCAGCGTCCGGTTCGCCAACGGCACCACCACGGCCCGCGCCACGGACGTGGTCGTGAACGGCTCGACCTCCGCATCGGCCTCCTTCGAGGGCACCGGCGCGTGGACGACCTGGTCGACGAAGACGTTCACCGTGCCGGTGAACGCGGGCAGCAACACCATCCGCCTCAACCCGACCAGCGCGGGCGGTCTGGCGAACATCGACTACGTCGACGTGGAGACCTCGGGCACCACCACCCCGCCCTCCTCCAGCGCCCTGTACGTCTCGCCCACGGGTACGGACGGCGCGGCCGGCACGGTGACCGCGCCGACCACCCTGACGTCGGCGATCAGCCGCATCGCCTCCGGCGGCACGATCTACATGCGCGGTGGGACGTACGCCTACTCCTCCACCGTGACGATCCCGGCCGGCAGCAACGGCACGTCCAGCGCCCGCACCCTCCTGTCCGCCTACCCGGGCGAGACGCCGGTGCTCAACTTCTCCGCGCAGAGCGAGAGTTCATCGAACCGCGGCATCCAGCTGAACGCCAACTACTGGCGGATCTACGGCCTCGTCGTCGAGCGGGCGGGCGACAACGGCATCTACGTCGGCGGCAGCAACAACGTCGTCGAGCGCACGGTGACCCGCTACAACCGTGACACGGGCCTCCAGTTGGGCCGCATCGCCTCCTCCACACCGAGCAGCGAGTGGCCGTCCAACAACCTCATCCTCAGCGCCGAGTCGCACGACAACGCCGACTCCGACGGCGAGGACGCGGACGGCTTCGCGGCGAAGCTGACGACGGGCACGGGCAACGTCTTCCGGTACGCCGTCTCGCACAACAACATCGACGACGGCTGGGACCTGTACACCAAGACGGACACCGGCGCGATCGGCCCGGTGACCATCGAATACTCGCTGTCGTACGGCAACGGAACCCTGAGCGACGGCTCCCAGGCCGGCAACGGTGACCGCAACGGCTACAAGCTCGGCGGCGACTCCATCGCGGTCAACCACGTCGTCCAGCACAGCATCGCCTACGGCAACGGGCATCACGGGTTCACGTACAACAGCAACCCCGGCAAGATGACCATCACGAGCAACGTGTCCGTCGCCAACACGGAACGCAACTTCAACTTCGAGACCGGTACGTCGGTCTTCCGCTCCAACACCTCCTGCAACAGCGGCGCGAACGACCGGTACGTCGGTGACGCCGACAGCTCCAACCAGTTCTGGTCCGGCACCAACGGCTCCCGCTGCTCCTCGTACGCGGGTGCCCTCGGCTGGTCGTTCGCCTCGAACGGCAGCCTGGTGGTGACGTTCGGCGGGGTGCAGGTCATCCTGTAGAAGCCAAGAAGCGCCGACTGTCCGGCCCGCCCTGTTCACCTCGGGCGGGCCGGACAGTCGGCGTACTGGCCGAAGACGGCACAGAGAGACGCGTGAACGTTTCCCCGCCACCCGAAAGCATGAACGAGCCAAGGTATCCGCCCAGGCCCGCGCTTGATCCACCTAGCTTGCGCACATGGTCACATCAGCTCACGAGGGCATGCACCGGATCTTCCAGGAGCGGCCCGAGATCCTGACGCCGGTCTTCCGGGCGCTGGGTCTGCCGCTGTCCGAGAAGGCGACCGTCACGACCGGGCCACCGCGAAGTGGGCTGCCGGGCCCTTCGAATGCGGGACACGAGGCTGGACGGCCCAGCGCACCTGCCCCCTGGTCATCGGACCGGACAACCTTCCGGTGACAGGCCCTCCAGGGCATGGACGGGGAACTCGCCGACTACTTCTACCAATTCCTGGATGTCACCCTGGCGGAGAGCCCCGCCGGTGAAAAGTGGAGGAACATCATGGGTTTCGTCAACTACTTCCCTGGCCGGGGGCATGCGATGGAGTTGGTCTACCTCGAGGGCAAGGCACAGGGCGAAGCCGAGGGTGAGGCCAAGGGTGAGGCCAAGATGATCCTGCGCGTCCTCGAGGTTCGTGGCGTCCCCGTCTCCGACGCCCTGCGCGAGCGCGTCACCACCTGCACCGACCTCGACCTCCTCGACACCTGGGCTACCCGAGCCGTCACGGTCGAGCACGCCGAGGAGCTCTTCGCCGAGGGAGACTGACCCGCTCCGAACCCCGGTCGTGACGACGTGACAGGTCAGGTGTGGCGAGTGACAGGACGTGACTGACTGCCCTGCCTTACATTTGGCGCCGTGCGGCACGCCGGAGGGGGCACGGTGGACTACGACTACGACGTCTTCATCAGTTACAGCCATCGCGGACATGTGCGGGACTGGGTGAAGAACCACTTCAGCCGCGAACTCCAGCTGTATCTGGAGGACTTGCTTCCCGACGACCCCCGCATCTTCGTCGACTTCGAGATACCCGCGGGCTCACCCTGGCCGGAACGGCTGGAGCAGGCGCTGCTGCGCAGTCGCTGCCTGGTGGCGATCTGGTCGCCGCCGTACTTCCGTTCGGAGTGGTGCATGGCGGAGTGGAAAAGCATGCAGCGACGGCAGGAGTCGCTGTCGGCGGCGAACGGCCAGGCGCCGACTCTCGTGTACCCGATCAACTTCATGGACGGCGACCACTTCCCCGAAGAGGCGCAGAAGATCCAGCAGTACAAGGAGCTCACCAAGTACGGCTACGACGGGCCCCAGTTCCGGGACACCCCCGCCTATCTCGGGTTCCAGGACCGGATGCGTACGGTCGCCGAGGAGGTCGCGGCCTGTCTCGCGTGCGCGCCCGAGTGGCAGGAGGGCTGGCCGATCGTCCGCCCGGCCGCCCACGCCGAGTCCTCGCAGAACTCCGTCCCGAGGCTGTGACGACCATGACCATGCCTCAGGCCCAGGGCCGGATCGCGACGTTCTACTCCTACAAGGGCGGCGTGGGGCGCAGCTTCCTGCTCTCCAACTCCGCCGTACTGCTGGCCCAGTGGGGCTACCGGGTCCTCTGCATCGACTGGGACCTCGAAGCCCCCGGCCTGCACTACTACTTCCGCCCCTTCATGTCCGTCCCCCGGAGCGGGCTGACGGACATGGTGCTGCGGGTCCGGGAGGGGGAGCGGGTGGGGGCGCTCGACGACGTCACGCAGGTCAACCTGCCCGGCGGAGCGACCCTCGACCTCATCCCCGCGGGGGCTGTCGGGGACGACTACGTAGCGAAGGTGCAGAGCATCGACTGGGACGCGCTGTACCGGGAGCGCGACTTCGGCAACGTGCTGGAGGAGTGGCGAGAGCACTGGATCGACTCGTACGACGTCGTCTTCGTGGACAGCCGGACGGGGATCTCGGACTCCGGCGGCATCTGCACGTCGCAGTTGCCGCACATCCTCGCCTTCGCCTTCACCGCGAACCAGCAGAACGTCGACGGTGTGCTGGACGTGGTGCGGCGCGCGGCCGTCGCCCGCAACGGACTTCCCTACGACCGCTCGCGCCTCCTCACGCTGCCCCTGCTCTGCCGCTTCGACATGAGCGAGGAGTACGAGCGAGCCGCGGAATGGCGTGACAGGCTGCGCGGCGACCTGAAGCCCAGCTACGACGCCTGGGTCCCGGACGGTTCCCCCGTGGAACGGGTCCTCGACAACTGCACGGTCCCCTACTCCGCGTACTGGTCCTTCGGCGAGGACCTCCCGGTGATCACGGAGGACTTCCGCAACCCCCAGCTGATCAGCCACAGCATCGCCTCCATCGCGGCGCTGATCGCCCGGAACCTGGAGGACGCGCGGCTGTTCACGGAGAGCCGGGACGCGTATGTGGACGCGGCGGTGCGGACGGGGCGGCGTGGGGGCAATTACGAGTACGACTTCTACATCTGCGGTACGTCGAAGACGCATGGGGAAGCCAGGAAACTCGCGACCCTGTTGACAGCGGAGGGCCTGTCCAGCTTCGAGACCAGCGTGGACGCCGGCCCGCGGGAAGGCCTTCGCGCGACCATCGACACCTGCCGCCATCTCATCCTGCTGGCCCGCGACTCCGTGGACCCTTGGCACCGTGACGAGTTGAACTACTTCCTCCGCCAGACCTTGGACGAACAGTCCGATCGCACGGTGTTTCCTGTCGTCGGCTCCCAGCGTGTCCTGCGCGGCCTACCAGCCCTCGTTCAGTCACTGCCGTCCTACGGCCTCGCCGAGGATCAACTGGTGGACGTCGCCAGGTCGATCACCGCGAGGGTTCGCTCTGACTCCCCCCACGTCCGTTTCGACACGCCCGCTCCTTCGGAGAGAGGTCACGTATTCATCGCTCACGCGAACGCGGATCAGGCGTGGGCGGAGTGGGTGGCCTGGAACTTGCGGGAGGCAGGCTACGAAATCGACGAGGACTGGCCCGGACGGCCGGAAAACAGCTTCGCCACCGATCTGCTGACCCTCCCCGATCAGTACCGGATTGTGTCCTTGCTCGGCGAAGGTGAGATATCCGTCGACGATTTGCCGGCGCTGCTCCAGATACCGGAGAAGTTCGTGCCGGTGCGCATCAAGGAGACCGAACTGCCGCCGGCCTTGCAACGGCACGGGGTCACCGACCTGTTCGGAGTGGCCGAGCAGGAGGCGCGGAAGGCGCTGCTGCGGGCGGTCGCCAACCCGGCTGCCACACCGGTGACTCCGCCCGCGTTCCCGGCGTCGAGTACGACAGAGGCTCGGTCGCCGGGGAGCCGGCCGAGCGTGTGGAACGTACCCACGCGCAACACCGGGTTCGTCGGGCGGGATGGCCTGTTGTCAGAGATCAGGGCCAAGTTGGTGGACGCGCCCGCCGCCGGGCCCCTGGCGCTGACAGGGCCGTGCGGGGTCGGCAAGACGCAGTTGGGCATCGAGTACGCGCACCGGCTCAGCGACGAGTACGACCTGGTCTGGTACATGCGGGGGGCGCGAAGCTCGGACCTTGTCGAACTCGCGCTGGCCATCGGCTGCGCACCGCCCGACAGCTCCCAAAGCGAGGTGATGGCGGCCCTCCGTCTGGAGCTGGTCGCCCGGTCACGGTGGCTGTTGATCTTCGATGACGTAGAAACCCTCGACGATCTCGGCAACTTCCTGCCGAGCGGCAACGGACATGTGCTGATCATCTCCCGCAACCCCCACTGGCGTCAGCTCGCCATCACACTCGACGTCCCTGTCCTGCCTCCCTCGGACGCGGTCGCCCTGCTGACCTCCCGCACTCGCGACCTGACAGAACAGGACGCGGCACAACTCGCCGAAGCCCTTGACCTGCTGCCGCTCGCACTGCTCCAGGCATCCGAGGCGCTGTACGTCTTCCCTCCGGATCAGTACCTGCAACTGCTGGAAGAGCGTGCCGCAGATGCTCTCCATGACGACGGGCCACCCGACTACCAGGGGTCCTTGGCCTCCCAGCTGGCGAAGAGCATGGACAGGCTGGCCGAGGAGAGTGCCGAAGCAGCCCTCCTGGTGCGAGCGTGCGTGCTGCTCGCACCCGCCCCCTTTCCGCTGAACCCGTCCGCCCTGGACGCCAGCCCACACACCTTCCGACAACGCCTCATGCTGGTGGAGCGGCTCGGGCTGGCCCGGGTGTTCGGGGGCAGTATCCAGATGTCCCGGCTGACCCAGGCCGTCCTGCGCAACCAGCTCACCTCCGAGCAGCACACCCAGGCCGCCGTTGAAGCCAGCCGGCTGCTGACCACGCCGGCCGACGAGCAGCGCCGGACTGCACTTCTGCCCCATCTGCTCGCCATCGAACCGCGTGACCTCACCACGGACAGCGCTCGGTCCGAGGCGGTCAGGGCCTGTTGGGTTCTGGTGGGCCAAGAGGATGTCCATCGGGCCGCGCGCAGGCTGCACTATTTGCACTGGGTCTGGCAACGGGAGCTGGGCGAAGACTCCGGGTTCACCTTGGCGGCAGCCGCCTGCCTCGCCCACACCCATGCCTCCGAGGGGCGCCACGAAGACGCCCGCCAATTGGACATGAAGTCCCTCGATCTGCTGCGGCTCAAAATTGGCGCCGACGCCCCCGACACCCTGCGCACTGCCGGCAATCTCGCCATCGACCTCGCGGTCCTGGGCCGCACCGAAGAGGCCGTCGCCCTGGGCGAGGACACTCTCGCCCGCCTACGCCAGCAGCTGGGCGACGACGCCCGTGACACCCTGCGCACCGCCTCCAATCTCGCCATCGACCTCGCGGTCCTGGGCCGGACCGAGGAAGCGAACGCCCTGCGCGAGGACACTCTCGCTCGCCAGCGTCGACGGTTCGACGAGGACCATCCCGACATCCAGCACACCATCGAACGCCGCAAGTGGCGCAGTCTCCCGGGGCTCCCCCTGTTCTGACCCTTTGGCCAGCCTTCCTCACACAGCCGTACTCTCAACCGCCCGCACCCCGCCCCCCACCCCAGCCACGACCTTCCGGCGCCGCACCGGATACATCACCGGCTTGGCCACCCCCCAGTACGCGCCCTTGCAGATGAACTCCTTGTAGCGGGCCGCCCCACGCCCCGCCCACGCGCGGTCCGTCACCGTGTCGTCGGCCTTGACCATCTGGATGAGGCCCTGCTTGCGGCCGAGGCTGATGCACTGGTGGAAGTAACGGATCGGCGCCTTGGGGACCTTGACGTCGGCGAGGCGGGCGGCGATCGCGTCGGCGGCCTGCCAGGCGGCCGGGGTGGCCGAGGCGCAGGACATGCGCAGCGGCTTGTCGCCGGGGCCCATCGCGTACGCGGCGTCGCCGACGGCGTAGACGTCGGGGTGCGAGACCGAGCGCATGGTGTCGTCCACGACGATCTGGCCGGTGCCGGTGACCTCCAGGGAGGTCGCGGCGGCGATGGGGTGGACTCCGAAGCCGGCGGTCCAGACGGTGACGGTGGCGGGGATCGGGGCCGTGGTCGCCGTACGCACCGCTCCGTCCTCCACGGCGGTGACCGTCGTGTGGTCGTGGACGGTGATGTGCAGGTCCGCGGCGACCTTGCGGACGTGGGCCCGGCCCTTGGGGGACAGCCAGTCGCCGAGACCGCCGCGGGCGACGAGGGCGACGTCGAGGTCGGGCCGCGTCTCGGCGAGTTCCGTGGCGAGTTCGAGGCCGGTGAGGCCGACGCCGACGACGACCACGGGCGCACCGGCGGTCAGTTCGGTGAGGCGGTCGCGCAGGCGCAGGGCGCCCGGGCGGCTCGCGATCTGGTGGGCGTGCTCGGTGACACCGGGGACGCCCTGGTCGGCCCAGCGGCTGCCGAGGGCGTAGACGAGGGTGTCGTAAGGGAGGCGTTCCTCGGCCGTACCGTCGACGGTGACCGTCTTCGCGTCCACGTCGACCGACGTGACCCGGCCGATGCGGAGTTCGACGCCCGTGTCCTTGAACAGGTCCGCGAGCGGGCGGGGCGTGAGGTGCTGGCCGGTGGCCAGCTGGTGCATGCGGACGCGTTCGACGAAGTCGGGCTCGGCGTTGACGAGGGTGATCCGGACGTCGTCGCGGCGCAGCCGGCGGGCGATGCGCCCGGCGGTGATCGCTCCGGCGTAGCCGGCTCCGAGGACGACGATGTGGTGCTTCATGGTTCGGGCTCCTGTCCGGTTCGGGTTCGGGCTCGCACCTTGAACCGGACAGGGACTTGATTCCTGACAGAGGCGGGATGTGAGCTGCGTCACAGCCCTCCGAAGCCTGCTCAGAACGCCAGGAACAGCGGCTTTCCGTGGTCGACGGCCGCCCACTGCTCGGTCGCCCGCGTCAGCTTGTCGGGGTTGACCTGGTTGCGGACCGCGACGATGCCCTCGGTGGTGACCTCCAGGCACATGATCCCCACGACCCGGCCGTCCACGACCGCGACGGCGGCGGGCTCGCCGTTCGCCGTCCAGGCGTACATCTCGGCCCGGCCGCCCGCGTAGTCCCGCTTGACCTGGGCGGGCTTGAACAGGCCCCGCAGGAACTTCGCGACCGACAGGGCGCCCGCGAACGGGGTGGTGCGGGCGGGGATCTTCCCGCCGCCGTCGCCGACGCTCATCGCGTCGTCGGTGAGCAGGCGTACGAGAGAGCTGGTGTCGCCGCTGGTCGCGGCGGCGAGGAACTCCTCGACGATCTGGCGGGCGGCGGCCTCGTCGGTCTCCGCGCGGGCCCTGCGCGCCTTGTCGTCCGCGACGTGCTGCTTGGCGCGGTGGTAGATCTGCTGGCAGGCCGACTCGGTGAGGTCGAGGATCTCGGCGATCTCGCGGTGCGGGTAGTCGAAGGCCTCGCGCAGCACGTACACCGCGCGCTCGTTCGGCGAGAGCCGCTCCATCAGGGTGAGCACGGCGTACGACACCGACTCGCGCTGTTCGGCCGTGTCGGCGGGGCCGAGCATGGGGTCGCCGCCGAGGAGGGGTTCGGGGAGCCACTGGCCGACGTAGGTCTCACGGCGGGCGCGGGCGGAGGTCAGCTCGTTGAGGCAGAGGTTGGTGAGGACCTTCGTCAGCCAGGCCTCGGGCAGCTCGATCCGCCCGGTGTCGGCGGCCTGCCACCTCAGGAACGTCTCCTGTACGGCGTCCTCGGCCTCCCCGACCGAGCCGAGCAACCGGTAGGCCAGAGCCTGCAGGCGATACCTGGAGGCCTCGAAACGATCGACGTCCGTCACGCTCAGAGACATACCCCCGACCCTAAGCGGCCGCTGACGATCAGACCAGCGGCCGGCACCGCCCCACCCCGCCCTACTCCAGCCCGATCGCCGCGCAGTCCGCCGCGTACTCCGGTGTGCAGATGTCCTTGACCGTGTAGACGCCGTCCTTGATCACCGTGGTCTTGATGTTGTCCTTGGTCAGGGCGACCACCGGGACCAGCATCGAGGGGATGTCGTCCTGGGTGGGGCTGTCCACGGTGTCCTGGGTGAGGGAGTCGAACATGATGTCCTGCTCCTGGATCTTGGCGACGGCGATCTCCGCGGCGTTGTTGGCCTCCTCCAGGAAGGACTTGTAGACCGTCATGTACTGCTCGCCCGCGACGATCCGCTGCACCGCGGGCAGGTCGGCGTCCTGGCCGGTGACGGCCGGGAGCGTGGTCGCGCCCGCCTTCTTCAGCGCGTCGATCGCCGCGCCCGCCATGCCGTCGTTCGCCGAGTAGACCGCGGCGATGTTGTTGAGGCCGACCGCCGCGATGGCCTTCTCCATGTCCGCCTCGGCGACCTTCGGAAGCCACTCCTGGACGTCGTACGACTTGGCGATGGAGACCTTGTTCTGGAGGACGCCGAGCGCACCCTGTTTGAAGCGGGCCGTGTTGGGGTCGGCGGGTGAGCCGTTCAGCATGACGATCTTGCTGGTCTCGGCCTCGGTACCGAGCGCCTCCATGATGGCGCGGCCCTGCACCTCGCCGACGAGCTCGTTGTCGTGGGATATGTACGCGTCGACCGGGCCCTCGGCGAGACGGTCGTAGGCGATGACATGGATGCCCGCCTCCTTCGCCTTGCGCACGTCCGGTGCGATGGCCTTGGCGTCGACCGCGTCCACCAGGATCGCGTCGACGCGCGCGGCGATCATCTGGTCGAACTGCGTGCTCTGCCGCTTCGCGCTCGCCTCGGCGTTGGCGTAGCGGACCTTGCCCTTGCCGTGGGTGAGGTCGGCGACGCGGGCCTTGATGAGGGGGTAGTCGAACTTCTCGAACCGCTTGGTCTCCTTGTCCGGCAGGAGCAGCCCCACCGTGAGGTCCTCCCGCTTCTCCGGGCGCTGCGTGCTGTCGCCGCCGTCCGCGGCGTCGACGACCCCGCACGAGGTGAGCAGAAGGGCGGAACCGACGGCCAGCGCGAGACGTGCGGCGGCGGTTCTGTGGGGGGTGGGAGCGTTCACTTCAAAAGGGCCTTCCGAGCGATGGCGCGACAGGGCGGCCGGTTCACTTCACGGCAACACCAGCCCTGCGGGATCCGAGCCTCTCGCGCAGGTGCGCCGCCCACAGGAGTCCGGTACCGAATCTCCCCCACGCG
Organism: Streptomyces sp. NPDC051913; assembly: GCF_044593635.1. NCBI lineage: Bacteria > Bacillati > Actinomycetota > Actinomycetes > Kitasatosporales > Streptomycetaceae > Streptomyces > Streptomyces sp. NPDC051913. The sequence goes on from NZ_JBIUCI010000003.1 coordinate 384,028, forward strand.
TCACGCCTTGTTTCACAACTCCCGCCGGCCCCACCCGTCCCTCGGCCGTTCGGCCGAGGTCGCGGACGTCGCCGCCGCCTAACGTGAGCCGTATGAAGTCCCCTTCCCTCCGGGGCCTGGGGCGAGGTGCCTGCGTCGGTGCGCTGCTTGTGCTGGCGGTCGTCGACGTGCTGTCCTCGGGCAGCGCGGGCTTCGGCGCCCTGCGCCCGGTGCTGGTCCTCGCCGTCGGTCTGGCCGCCGTCCTGTGGCCGTCCGCGCGTCGCCCCGCCTGGCTCACCCCGCCACTGCGCACCGCCGTGCCCGCGCTCGCCTCGCTCCTCTACACGGCGACGGCGTACGCCGGGCACCGCACCGGCGTCTTCGGTCCGGGCGAGACCGCCGTGCTGCTGTGCCTGCTGTTCATCGCCGTACGGCACTGTCCGCCCCGCTGGGCCGTGGTGTGCGGACTGCTGGACGCGGCGGCGCTGCTCACCACACCCGCCCGGTACTACGGCTCGCTCACCGAGAACGAGGCGCCGGGCTATCTCCTGGTCGGCGCGCTGCTCGCCGCCCTCGTCGCCTCGCTCGCCGCCTATCTGCGGTCCCTGGACTACCGCAGGACCGTCGCCGTCGCCGACACCCGTCGCGAGGAACGCCTCGCCATCGCGGCCGACCTGCACGACTTCGTCGCCCACCATGTGACCGGCATCCTCGTGCAGACCCAGATGGCCCGCATGATGGCCGCCACCCAGCCGCAGGCCCTGGACCCGGTCCTCGCCGGTATCGAGGGCGCCGCGACCGAGGCGCTCGCCTCCATGCGCCGCACGGTCGGGGTGCTGCGGGACGCCACGGGCGGGGCGGCGGACCACCGGCCCGTCGGCGACCTCGCCGGCATCGCCGAACTGACCTCGCGTTTCGCGAACCCCGGCCAGCACCCCGACCAGGGGCCCGGTCAGACCGTCACTCTGCGCTCCGACGTCCCGGCCGACCTGCCGCACGAGGTGCAGGCGGCGGCCTTCCGGGTGGTGCAGGAGGCGCTGACGAACGTACGCCGGCACGCGGCCGACGCGACCCGGGTGGACGTACGGCTCCGTCTCGACGGCGGGCGGCTGGTGGTGTCCGTGGCCGACGACGGGCGCGGCGGCACCCAGCTCCCGGACGCCGCGCACGGCGGCGGATTCGGGCTCGTCGGTCTGAAGGAGCGGGTCACGGCGCTGGGCGGTGAGCTGACGGCGGGACCTCGCGAAGGGCACGGCTGGGAGATCAGGGCGGCGTTCCCACTGCCCTGACCCCCTCAGCCCGGTGCCACCGTCAGGGCGCGTTGATCAGGTCGACCGGCGGGACCTTGACCGTGCGGTGGCCCGGCGTACCGCCGAGAACCACCTTGCGCAGGGCGACGTTGTTCTTGAGGTTCGTCTCCTGGAGGCGCTTCTCCGGGTTGGCGATGACCTCGATGTAGTACGTGCCGTTCGGCAGGTCCGTCACGTCGAAGGACTGGCCGGGGCGGTACTGGGTGTAGGTGTCGCCGGAGCCGACGTCGAGGACCTCACGGACCGAGATGGAGTTCTGCTGACCGCAGGCCGTCGACAGATCGGTGTTGTACGGCTTGAAGTTGGCGTTCTTCACCGTGTAGTCGATCGCGTCGGTGTTGGCGAGGCAGAACGCCTCCTTGCCGCTCTTGACGATGTCCTGCTTGTCCGCGCTCAGCAGCCGGTAGCTGGCGAAGTCGGTGAAGTGCCAGTGCTCGTGGCCGACGCGCGGGTCCCACTCCATGGTGCCGGTGGGCGCGTAGCCGATCTGCTTGCCCTTGGCGTCGTAGAAGTACTGGTAAGCGTCCATCAGGTCGGCGCCCGGCTTGCGGAAGCCGTCGACGACGAGCGGCGCGGGTCCCGCGTTCCAGACGTTGGCGCTGAAGGCCAGGTAGTCCTTGCCCGCCACGTCGCCGTCCTCGCCGTCGGTGATGGCGATGTCCCAGGCGGGCAGCGAACGCAGGTCCGGCTTGGGCACGTTCGACGCCACGCCCGCCCGGCCGGTGGGCCGCTTGCCGTTGGGCTTGAGCGCGGGCGCGATCCGGGAGCCGTCGGTGTGCCCGGCGCCGTCGCCCAGGTGGTGGGCCAGGCCCCGGTCCTCCAGGGCGTGCGACAGGGCGCCCGGGGTGGGCTCGTCGGCGCCGCGCGGGCCGTAGTGGTGGGCCATGGAGTGGTCCGCCGTGCCGGACATGCCGGCCATGTCGTGGCCGCCGTGCAGGGCACTCATGCCGCGGCCCGCACCCCCGCCTCCGCCGCCGTCGCTGATCTGGCGGACGGTCACCTTGATGGTCCGCTGGTCGTTCGGGATGCCGAAGGCGTCCCGGTACTTCTTGGCGACGGACACCTTGGCCGTGTACTCACCGGCCGGCAGGTCGACCGGCTTGTCGTAGTCGACGGTGGAGGAGTTGGCCGCCCAGCCCTTCTCGACACCCCACACCGAGCCCAGGGTGAACGGGTTGGTGGGGCAGCTCTCCGGGTAGTGCGAGGTCGCCGGGGCGTCCGGACGGAGCCGGCCCGAGGCGTTGTTCGGGCAGAACGTGCCCTTGGACTTCGACACCTCCTGGCCCTGCGCGTTCTTGATGGACACCTCCAGGAAGCCGGGCAGCCCGGAGAAGTCCTTCACCAGCCCCGCGGGCAGGGCCTTGCTCCCGATCTTCCTGCCCTTCGCGTCGCGCAGGATCTGCTGCGCGACCACCGGGTCCTTGTACGACTTGCGCTTCACCTGGAACTCCAGCGGCGCGTTGTCGACGGTGACGTACGTCCCGAGGTCGAGGTAGACCCCGGGTTCCCCCTCCCACCGGTCGAGCGTCACGGCGTTCGACGCGGCGATCAGCTTCAGCTTCGGCTTGCCGGGTGTGGCCGCCTGCGCCGCGCCGGCGCCGGGAGCGGCCCCGGCGCCGGTGACGACGACGGTGAGCGCGGCCGAGGCCGCGAGCGCCACGCGTCGGGCGCGGCTGCGTTGGTACTGACTGGTCATCGGTTCCTCGTCTGCGAGTGCCATGGTCAGTGGCATCGGACTGGACAGCCCACCGGCCGGCCACTGCTACGGGCGCACCCCAACGCGCCTGGACCGGTTCTGTGAGCAACCTGTGAGACTGGTAAATGGTGTGTCGAGGTTGCCTGTTGAACCGAAAGGGACGTCACTTTTCCTCCGAAGGAGGGACCTCACGCCCCGGTTACGTTTCGCTCAACCCCTGGTTGCGACGCGGTGAGCGGGCGACGATGGGTGCATGACGCTGGCCGAGCGCGCCCTGGAGCGCCTGCGAGTCTGGCCCGACCTCCGTACGGGGCAGGCCAGTTGCGGTACCGGAAGCGCCCTGCGCGCCGGCCGCAGCGAGATCGTGCACTTCCACTCCGCCCACGACGTGGATCTGCATCTCACCGACCGGGCACTCGACCGCTTCGCCGCCGACCTCTCGGAGTCGACGGCCATCCGGCTGGTCCCGGGTTCCCGCTGGGTCACCGTCCACCTCGACTGCGACACGGACGTCGATCTGCTGATGAGCCTGGTCAGCATGGCTCTCAAGGCCCATCAGGCGCCGCAGGCCGACACGGCGGACGTGTGCAACTTCCACCGGGTGACGGTCATCCCGTCGGCGTCCGCCAGGCCCGGTGGTGATCGAGGATCGTCTCCTCGAACGGGCGGTAGGTGACGCCGAGTTCGTCGCGGCTGCGGTGGTTGTCGACGCGGAAGCGGATGCCGAGGTGCTTGCGGATGTAGTCCTGGGACAGCCCGAAGGCGGGGCCCAGGATGCGCACCGGCCAGTGCGGCAGACGGGTTCGGGGCAGCCGGAGGTCGCGGGGGCGGTGGGCGCGCAGGACGCGGGCCATGTCGTAGAAGGAACTCATGGTCTCCGCCGCGAGGATGTACCGGCCGTGCGCGTCCTCGTGCTCCGCCGCCGCGATGTGCGCGTCGGCGACGTCCCGCACGTCGACCGTGGTGAAGCTGAAGTCCGGGGCCCCGTAGAAGAAGTAGCCCTTGAACAACTCCTCCAGGAGGAAGAGACTGCCGGACTCGGAGGCGGGGGTGAGGGACGGGCCGAGGATCAGCCCGGGGTTGAGCGCCACCATCCGCCAGCGGTCCTGCGCCTCCGCCGCCGCCCAGGCCGCCTGTTCGGCGACCGTCTTGGCGTAGTGGTACGGGTTGTTCTCCACCGTGCTGGTGGTGTTGACGTACTCCTCCGTGAGGACCTGGTCCCTCATCGTCTCCAGTACGTCGATGTAGTCGCCGAAGATCGCGCCGACGGTGGACGTGAACACCAGGCGGCGGACGGTCGGGGAACGTTCGATCGACCCGACGACATTGCGGGTGCCGAGCAGCGCGGGCTCGACGACGTCCCGCCGGCCGTCCTTGATCTTCTCCGGCATGAGGAACGGGGAGGCGACGTGGAAGACGGTCGCGCAGTCCCGCGCCGCCTCGTCGAAGGAACCCTCGACGAGCAGGTCCGCCGCGAACAGGTCGAGCCTGCCCGGGAATCGGTCCCGCAGGGCGAACAGGGGCCTGGTCTTCGGTGAGGGGGCGGTGGCGCGGACCGTGGTGCGGACCTGGTAGCCGCGCTCCAGGAGCCGCTTCACCAGATGACTGCCGACGAAGCCGCTGCCGCCGGTCACCAGGACCGGCGCCGCCGGTCTGTCCACCTCGCCCACCCGCGCTCCTCGTGCCGGTCAGAGTCCGTAACGGCTCTTCAGATGGCGCCAGAAGTCACGCAGCATCCACTTGTCGAAGTCCGTGATCTGCGTGGCCGATCCGGCGTTCATGAGGAAACAGCACTGGCCGGTCGGCGTCCAGTCGTAGAAGTCGTCCAGACCGAAGGTATGGCCGACCTCGTGGAGATAGATGTGGATGTTCTCCTGGGCCAGGGCGCCGGTGAAGTACTCCTGTCCGACGCGCTGTCCCCAGTCACCGCCGGCGCCGCCCTGGAATCCCTTGGTCAGCCACAGGGACTGGTCGTAGTGGCGGGTGACTCCGCCGGGACACCTGGAGTAGTTGCCGTCCTGGTGGAAGAAGCGTCCGCAGTCGGGGGCGCACTGCGGGGCGCCTGCGCTGTCGAGGTTGCCGGCGTAGATGTCGACGGAGTTGTCCGTCCACTGGAGCGTGGAGCGGTTCTTCACCGCCCAGCCGACGATGTTGACCGGAACGCTCGCGTACGGCCAGGCGTTGGTGCCGGTGCCGTTGTCGAGCATGGCCGCCATCCACTTGCCCCACTGCTTCTTCAGGGCGGCGTGGATCTGGTCGCGCAGCGCGGTGCTGACGGGGGCGTCCGACTCCCAGCGGACGCAGTAGTTGATGCTGCCCTTGTTGGCCATGACCTGGTCCCAGCCGTAGTTCTTGAAGCCGTAGAGGTCGGGGTAGGTCGACGAGACGTGGTTCCAGACCTCGTTGAGGGGCTGGACCAGGTTCGAGGGCGGGTTCCAGTTGTCCGCCGACTGTGCGGGGGCGGCCGTCGTGAAGGCCGCCGCGAGCACGGCGGTGAGGATGGCGATCAGTCGTGCGACGCGGATGCGCATGGAAGTGAACTCCCTTCGTGGGGTCGGGATTTCACCTCTCAGTCGGCGCCGGTCCGGAACGGGTTGCCGTCCTGGCGTTCACATCGTTCACATCCGGGCTGTGCACGTTCTGCGTCCGACGCGCCACAGAACGTCACGGCTGACGTCGGAACCCCTCGGGAGCACTCCCTATTTCTGCCGTTTCGGTGATAATTGCGATATGAGTACGGCAGCGTTCGTAGAAGCGGCCGCGGGGAGCGATGTGCTCAACGCGATCGCCGCATTCGTCGGTGGCGCGGTCATCGCCGGGGCACTGATCTGGGCCGTACAGTTCGGCATGCGGGTCCGGGACCGGGAACTCCCCCGGCCGCGCCCCGAGGAACAGCCCAGTCTTCCCAGCACCGGCGCGATCCACGAGATCAGAGAGATGCGGGAACCGGACGAGCTCCCGCTCGCTGAGCAGGAACGGCTCATGCCGTACCAGCTCCATCACTCGGGTACGAGACGCGGAAAGGACCAGAACCGCAAACGCTGGCTTCCGGGGTCCAGTGGGGGCTTCGGCAGCGGCGGCATCGGACACGTCTGACACCTGGCATCGCACACAGGCCTCCCCGCGTCACGCCGTGTGACGCGGGGAGGCCGGCGGTGTTGTCTCAGGCGGTACGGCGCGGGGGAGTGCCGGGCGCCGTCGCCAGGGCCCAGATCACGAAGAAGTCGACGGCGATCATGATCCCGGACCACACGGGCTGGTACGGCAGGAACAGGAAGTGCAGCACCATCGCCGCCGACGCCAGGAAGATGCCGGTCATCCGGGCCCACCAGGCGCCCTTGAGGACGCCGTAGCCGACGCCCACCAGGACCGCGCCCAGGACCAGCATGATCCAGCCCCAGCCGGTCAGGCTGATCTTGTAGACGTAGTCGCCGATCCGGTCGTAGACGTCGTCCGCGGCCAGCGCCGAGATGCCCTGGAGGATCGCCAGCACCCCGTTGACCAGCATCAGCACACCGGCGAAGACGAGCCCGCCGGTGGCCCACTCCCCGCCGGGGCGGCCAGGCGGCGGCGCGGGTTCGGTCTGCTGGTGGCCCTGGTCCCACACGGGCGGCGTGGTGGGCGTGCTGGGCGGTGTCCTGTGCGGCTGCTGGGTCATGTCCGTACCCCGTCTCTCGCGCGGGTCCGCGCATCGGTGTCGGTGATGCTTCGACCATCCGCGCGAGAAGGGGGCGGCGCCCACGGGGGCTGAGCCGTTCGGGTGACGGCCCGCATGCGACGGCGGGCGCGAGGACCTTCACTGGAGGACATGACCGGTCACCGGACCCACCGCGCCCCCCTCACGACCGTCGCGCTGCTCACCGCGCTGACGGCCCTGACCGCCCTGACGGGCTGCTCCGACGACGACACGCCCTCCTCCGTGGCGAGCAAGGCGGCGTCCATCGCCTCCCAGGCCACGGAGGTGTTCGCGTCGGCCACGGCGGAGGCGGGGCAGAAGTTCGACGACGTCAAGAACGGCGTCGACGTCAAGGACGACGTGACCCTGGGCACCCCCGCGACCGGCTCCGACGGCCGCGCCACGGTCGAGGTCACCGTCGAGAACACCGCCGACTCGCGGAAGTCCTTCCTGGTGCAGGTGAACCTCAAGAACGGCGACGGCGACCTGGCCGACGCCGTCGCGGTCACCGTGAGCGACGTACCGGCGGGCGGCTCGAAGAAGGCCACCGCCCGCGGCAACCGCGACCTGTCCGGCGAGGTGAAGGCCGAGGTCGCGCGGGCCGTCCGCTACTGAGCACGCCCTCGGGAACGGCTCAGGCCATCCAGAAGAAGACCGCCGTCATCCGCTTCTCCTCCAGCGCCGTACCGCAGTAACCGGTCGCACTGTGCACGAGGTTGGCGTTGTAGAGCAGCAGCCGGTTGAAGCGATGCGGGACGCGTACGTCCTCCTCGAAGGCGTCCGCCGCCACGAACCGGGTGCCGAGCGCCTCGACGAGGTTGTTGTGCGGGGCCTGCACGACATTGCCGCCGAGCCGGCCGCCGGGCAGGGACTGGCGGTAGAAGCTGGTCCCGCAGTCCTTGGGGACGTTCGGGTTGAGGTAGAGCACCGCCGCGTACCGGCACAGGGCGCGCGAGTCGGTGTGCGGGCGGGGCGTGCTCTCGCCCTCGCCGACGACCTGGACGCAGTTGTGGTTGAGGGTGCCGCCGCCGGGCGCCGACTGCACCCACAGCTCCTTGGCGCCGGTGGCCTGCCGCACCAGCCGCTCGACCCGGGCCAGCTCGCCCGGCTCCAGGCCGGGCATGGCCCGCAGCCCCGGCCAGCTCTCCGGCCGGTGCGGGTAGCCCTCGACCCAGTCGTCCTTGGCGAGGCACCGCTCCCGTACGGCGTGCGCGTCGGGCAGGACGTCGTCCAGGACCCAGTAGTCGCGGCCCTTGGTGGGCTTGCGGTACGGGAGAACGGGCAAGGTCCGGGAGGGCTGTGGGGGCATGCGCCGAATGTAGGGCCGGGCCGGTTATCGACTCGCCCGCGAATCGGTCCGGAGTCTGCCGCGAACTGGTCAACCGACGGTCAACCGGTGTACGGAATACGGGAGATCAAACACCGGATTGTCCGTATTCCGGAGCCAAAGACTCAGTAATGCGCCAGTAACGCCCGCTGCCTAAGGTCGTTTCCTCGGCCCTGTTCCGAACATTGGCCAGCAGCAGGGCAGGGTCATGCCCCTCGGGACGGGAGCCGCCGTATCCCTCCTGTGGGGGGTAGGGATACACCCGGGGGTCCCGTGCGCCGATGAGGTTGCTCTTCGAGCAAGTAATGCGGGACCCCCACACCTCACTCCCGACCACGAATCCGGCCGCGATCTCGCCGGAACAGGAAGCCGGGCTAGAGTGCCGCCCTCATGAGCAGCGGAAATACGGGAACAGCGGACGGCACGGGCCGGCGTACGACGCCGCCCGGGCTGCGGCTGCACCTGCTCGGCGGCTTCCGTGCCGAACGCGAGGGCGGCGCCCCCGTCGCCGACCGCTGGCCCCGCCCCAGCGCCCGCCGACTCGTCGAGCTGCTCGCCGTCTCCCCGGGCCGTACCCGGCACCGGGAGGAGATCATCGAGATGTGCTGGCCGGAAACGGCCGGCACCCCCGCCGCCCTCGGCAGCCTCCGCGTCGCCCTGCACGCCGCCCGCCGCGCCCTGGAACCCGAGCTGCCCCCGCGCGCGACCTCGGCCTACCTGGTCTCCGAGGGCGCGCTGCTGCGACTGCCGACGGAGACGGTGTGGATCGACGCCGACCACGCCGAAACCCTCGCCGAACAGGCCCTCCACACCACCGACCACCATCCACCACCCAGCACCCCCACCGACCGCCCGCCGCACACCGAAACCCCGGCCAGGCCGACACCCCGCACCGCACACACTCCGCGGGCAGAGAGCCTCGCCGCACGCACACCGCACTCCAGGGGCCGCACCGAACCGGGACCGCACGGCCGGCGCACCACCGCACGGCCACCACACAGCGGGACCACCGACCAGCCATCCCCTGCCGCCCCCTCCGCCGACCAAGCACCCCACACCGGAAACCCCGCCGACCGAACACCCCACACCGGACACCCCACCGAACCCGCGCCACACGCCGGAAACACCCCCAAGCAGGCGCCCCCTGCCAGACCCCCCGCCGAGCAGGCACAGCCTGCCGGAAGCGTCGCCGAGCGGACGTTCTACGCCGGCACCGGCGCCGAGCGGACGCCGTGGGCCGGGAGCACCGTCGAGTTGGCGCGGGCGCTGGAGGCGTTCAGGGGTGAGTTGTTGCCCGAGCACCGGTACACCCCCTGGGTGCAGGCCCGTCGTGAGCGGCTGGACGCGTTGCGGGACTCCGTGCGGCTCGCGCTCGCCGAGGCCTGGCTGGCCGACGGTGAGACCGAGCGGGCCGCGGCCGTCGCGCGGGCCGTGCTGGCCGACAGCGCGGCCGAGGAGCGCGCCCACCGGGTGCTCATCGGCGCCTCGCTCCGCCAGGGCATGCGCCGCCGTGCCCTCGCCCAGTACCACCAGTGCCGGCGCGCCCTGGACGCCGAGTGGGGCGTGCTGCCGGGCCCCGAGACGGAGGCCCTGCACCGCGCGGCCCTCGGCACGGACACGCCCTCGGTGCGACACCACCCGGCCCCCGTGCGGCCCACGCCCCCGCCCGCGGTCCTGCGCTCCCTCTCGGAGGCGCCGTTCGTGGGCCGCCGGGCGGAGCTGGAACGGCTCCTCAACCCCGCCCGGCCCGCCCTGTCGGTGGTCGGGGGCGAGGCCGGCATCGGCAAGACCCGGCTGGCCGCGGAGGCGGCACGACGGGCGGCGGCGAACGGCGCGGCCGTGCTGTGGGGCGCGGGCCACGACGAGGGGCCGCAGGCGCCGTACGGGCTGTTCGTGGAAGCCCTGGAAGGCTGGCTCGCGGGGCGCTCCACGACGGACCGGGCCAGGATCGGCGCGGAGTATCCCGAGCTGGCGGCGCTGCTGCCGGCGCTGGGGCAGGTCGGTCCCGGACCGGGGCGGGCCGGTGGCCCGGAGTACGAGCGGGAACGTATCTTCTCGGCGGTCTCGGGGCTCCTGACGATCGCGGCGGCCCCGGGGACCGCGGGCGGTGCCGGTGCCCTGGTCGTCCTCGACGACGTCCACGCGGCGGACCTGGCCTCCCTGCGGCTGCTGGCCCGCCTGGCCCGTCGTACGCCCTCCCCCTCGGCGCCCCGGCTGCGGTTCCTGGCGACGTACCGGCCCGAGGACCTGCCGGAGACCGACCCGCGTCGCGCTCTGCTCGACACCCTGGTCCGGCAGGGCACGGCCCACCGGCTACGGCTGCGGCGGCTCGGCCGCGGGGAGTGTCTGGCGCTCGCGGCGGGGGCGATGCCGGCGGCGCCGGACACCCAGGCGGCTCTGCACCGGGTGTGGGAGCTGTCGCTGGGCCACCCCCTGTTCGCCCTGGAGCTGGCCAAAGCCCCCGCGCAGTCGCCGGCCGGGCCCGAGGACCTCACCGCGCCGGAGGGCATCCGGCTCCTGGTCGACGCCCGGCTGTCCCGGTTGAGCCCCGCGGCTCGACGGGTGATCGAGGTGGTGGCGGTGGCCTCGGGCGGCGTGGCGACACTCGCGGAGGTGGAGGAACTGGCGGAGGCGGGAGCACCGGGATCCGCGACCGTGACGCCCTCCACCGGCGTCGTCGACGGTATCGAGGCCGCTCTCGCCGCTGCCGTGCTGGAGGAGCGGAGTGTGCCCGCCGACGGGGTCGCCGTCCCCGGCCTGGGGTTCCGGCATCCGCTGATACGGCTGGTGTGCCGGGAGGGGCTCTCGCAGGCGCGACGGCGTCAACTGCACGCCGCGTACGCCGAGTCGCTGCTGCGTCGGCGGCCCGGTGCCGTGGACGCGGTGGCCGCGCATCTCGCGGGCGCCGACGATCCGCGGGCCGCCGACCATCTGCACCGGGCGGCACGCCGGGCCGCGGCGGTCGGCGCCGACGACAGCGCCGACCACTACTACGGCGAACTGACCGCCCGTCTCGACGCGGTGGCCGTGGAGGCCGCCCGTATCCGCCTCGACCACGCGGCCGTACTGCGCCGCATGGCCCGCCACGAGGACGCCGTACGGGTGCTCCGCGAGGCCCTGACCGACCTGCGCCGCCACGGCACCCCCGCCGAACAGGCCGCCGCGGCCGCCCAGTTGGCGGAGTGCCTGGCGAGGACGGGGGCCCCGCGGGAGGGTCTCCGCCTCCTGGACACCCACCGCCCGCCCCAGGACGCGCCCCCGCGCGTCCACGCGGCCCACCACCTGGCCCGCGGCCTCCTGTGCTTCGTGACCGGCGACTACGAAGGTTCCCTGACAGCGGCGAGGACGGCGGAGCGGACGGCCGCGACCGCCGACGGCGAAGCCGGGGCGTCGGCCCACCTCGCCCGCGCCCTCGCCCAGCAGTCCACGTCCCTCGCCCTCACCGGCCGCCTCCCCCAGGCCCGTGCCGCCGCCGACGCCGCCCTCCCGCACGCCGAGGCCCACGGCGACCCCCGCCTCCTCGCCGCCGTCCTGTCCATCCTGCGCGAGCACGCCCGCCGATCCGGCCGTCTGCACGAGGCCGTGGCGACCGGCCGCCGCGCCCTGGACCTCGCCGACCGCTGCGGCGACCCCGAGGCCGCCGCCTTCGAACGGGCCAACCTCGCCGAAGTCCACCTCCTGCTCGGCGAGTTCACCGAGGCCGCCGCCCTGGCCACGGAGGCGGTCGACGAGGCCCAGGCGCACGCCGGCTGGTGTCTGCCGTACGCGCTGACCGCCCTCGCCCGCGTCCAGCTGCGCGGCGGCCCCCGCCGCCCGGGTCTGCCCGGCACCAGAGAGCTGCTGACCCGCGCCGCGCACTGTCTGACCCGCCGCCCCGACCGCCAGGCCGAGTACGAGGTCCGCACCGCCCAGGCCGAGTTGGCCCTGCGCGACGTACGCCCCGACCGCGCTCTCACCCTGCTGTCCGAGGTGTCCGGCACCGGCGTCCCCGTGCTCGCCGCCTGGGCCCACCTCACGGCCGGCGAACCGGCGCGCGCCGCCCAGGTCGCGGCGGCGGAGGCCGCACGGGCCGCCGGTGCGGGCGAGGCGGTCACCGAGTGCGAGGCCCGTACCGCCCAGGCCGCGGCGCTCGCGCTCCTGGGCCGCACCGAGGAGGCCGCCGGCTGCGCGACCCGGGTCCGTGAGCTCGCCGAGACGCTGCCGTACCCGACGGTGCTGCGGCGGGTGGCCTACGCGAAGCCGTAGCGCCGCCTCCCGCCGGCCGCGCTCAGCGTCGCTCGCCCACCACCACGTAGATCTGTTCGCTCACCGCGGCGACCCCGTTGTAGGACGCCGTCGCCTGGAGCCGTCCCGGGCCGGACGGCAGCGCGGTGGCCGGCGCGCAGGACCATGTGCCGTCCGGACCCGCCGTCGCCGTGCACACCTCGGTCCCCAGGTCAGGGCCCTGCCCGGTCACGCCCGCGTCCTGCGTGTCCTCGTACCGGACGGTGATCTGCGCGCCCGGGTAGGCCGTGCCCCCCGCCCCCGGCCGGGCGCCGAGCGCGACACCCGAGGCGGGCCGGGTCAGGGTCGGCTCGGGCAGGCCGACGGTGACCGCGCAGCTCCCCCGTTCCTTGCGGGTGCCCCGTACGTCGGTGAGCCGTACCGCGCAGCCCTCCAGCCGGGTGCCGGGCACGGCGTCGGCGGGCACGGCCAGCACGAAGGGGAACGAACGGCCGTGCCAGGGCCGGCCCTCGACCGCTCCGGTCCAGGTGTACGACGCGCTGTCGCGGTCGGTGTCGACGGTGCCGCGGTAGCCGGACACCGCCAGGGGCGTGTCGGTCACCTCGGCGCCCTCGGGCGCGGTCAGGGTCAGCCGGGACCCGGGGCCGAGCTGGTCCCCCTCGTACCCGGCGATCTGCACGATGCCCGCCCGGCCGGGCAGGATCGTGACGTCGCCCCACAGTTCACGGCCGTGGGCGGCGCCGGGTGTGATCGCGCCGAGGGCGGTGAGCGCGACCGCCGCGACCGCCGGGGCGAGGGTGTTCCTGAACCTGCTCATGGTGTGCGGCTCCCTGTCGAGACGAGATCGGTCGGTCGGTGCCACCCCTGGCTGCGATTGTCGCGGTCCGTCGCCGCCGGGAACGCGCGCTGTGCGGCCGTATGGCGGAAGCCGTCGCCTGATTGATGGGGGCCGTCGCGTGTTCGTCGTGGCCCCGGTCACAGCGTGAACAACCGTGGCCCCTCGTCCGTACACAGGGTCGTACGACCCCCGACCGGACAGGAGCCACGGTGCGCTTTTCGCGGAACGCGACGGGAACGCTCTTCGTGGGCGGTGCGCTCAGCCTGACGATCGTCGCGCTCGCCTACCCCACGATGCTCGGATTCAACCAGGTGTCCACGGCCCAGGACCGCGTCATCGCCCAGACGCAGTGGGGGCCGTTGACCGAGCAGGACCGGGACTTCGTGGTGAAGGTGCGGGCGGCGGGACTGTGGGAGTACCCGCTGGGCAAGATCGCGCAGGAGAAGGGCACGACCCCCGAGGTCAAGGAGGCCGGCCGGCACCTCATCGACGGGCACGCCGCCCTCGACGCCGCCTGCCGCAAGATCGCCCCGATGCTGAACGTCACCCTGCCGAACGTGGCGAGCCCGCAGCAGCAGGGCTTCGTGAACACCATCGACTCCAGCTCCGGCCGGGAGTTCGACTCGAACTTCGCCAACATCCTGCGCATCACCCACGGTTCGATCTTCAACACGATCGCGAAGGTCCGCTCCACCACCAAGAACTCGCTGGTGCGCTCGCTGGCGGACATGGCAAACAACACGGTCCTGGACCACATCACGGTCATGGAGAAGACCGGCTTCGTCAACTTCGACCAGGCCCTCTTCCAGCAGACCACCCCGCCCAAGCTGCCCGCCACCGACCTGACCCCGCCGGCCCCCCAGCCCGGCGCCCCCATGGTCGTCCTGAGCCCGCCGGCGAGCCCGACGTCCACCCCGATCGCCATCCCGGGCGAGGCCGCGGGCGCGGGCACGACCCCGAGCCCGACGATCGGCTGACCGTTCCAGCCGGGCCCTTCTAGGCCAGCCACACCGTGGTGTCCGGTCCCAGCAGCCCGTCCTCCAACGGGCCGCTGGTGACCAGCACTTCACTCTCCGGCAGCGCGACCGCCGTCTGCGACAGGTTCGTCACGCACCGCCAGCCGCCGTGCCGGGCGAAGTCCAGCACGCCGGCCGGGCTGTCGTCGGTCCAGGTCAGCTCCTCCCCCTCCAGCAGCTTGCGGCGCAGCTTCAGGGCCGTGCGGTACAGCTCCAGGGTCGAGCCCTCGACGCCTTCCTGCGCCTCGACGGCGTAGGCCGCGAAGCTCTCCGGCTGCGGCAGCCAGGCGCCGCCCGCGCCGAAGCCGTACGAGGGCCCGGTCCGGGTCCACGGCAGCGGCACCCGGCAGCCGTCGCGGCCCTTGCGGACCCGCCCCGTCTGCTCCCACACGGGGTCCTGGAGCACCTCGACGGGCAGCTCGGCGACCTCGGGCAGGCCGAGTTCCTCACCCTGGTAGACGTACGACGACCCCGGCAGCGCCAGCATCAGCAGCGTCGCGGCGCGAGCCCGGCGCAACCCTTGGGCGGTGTCGATCCCGGGGGCGTGGCCGCCGGACAGCAGCCAGGCGTTCTCGTCGGTGCCGGGCGGGAGCAGCAGGCGGGAGGCGTGGCGTACGACGTCGTGGTTGGAGAGCACCCAGGTGGCGGAGGCGCCCGCCTCGCGGGCGCCGGCGAGGGAGTCGGTGATGACCCGGCGCAGCGCGTCGGCGTCCCACGGTGTCTGGAGGTACTCGAAGTTGAAGGCCTGGCCCAGTTCCTCAGGTCGGGCGTACAGCGCGCGCCTCGTCGCGCTCGGCACCCAGGCCTCGGCGACGGCCATGCGGGGCGGGCGGTAGGCGTCGAGGACGGTCCTCCAGTCGCGGTAGATCTCGTGGACCTCGTCGCGGTCGAAGAAGGGGTGGGTGCCGGGCGGGAACTCGGCGAGCGCGTCCTCGCCGCCGAGTGCGGCGGCGCCCAGGTCGCGCAGGGGCTCGGCGAGGTCCTTGGCGAGCGCGTGGGCGACGTCGACCCTGAAGCCGTCCACGCCCCGGTCGGACCAGAAGCGCAGGGTGGTGCGGAAGTCGGCGCGGACCTCGTCGTTGTCCCAGTCGAAGTCGGGCTGCTCGGGCGTGAACAGATGCAGGTACCACTGCCCGTCGGGGACGCGTTTCCAGGCGCTGCCGCCGAAGACCGACTGCCAGTCGGTGGGCGGGAGTTCGCCGTGCGCGCCGCGTCCGTCGCGGAAGACGTAGCGGGCGCGGGCGGCGGAGCCGGGTCCGGCGGCGAGGGCCTCCTGGAACCACACGTGCCGGTGCGAGCTGTGGTTGGGGACGAGGTCGACGATGAGCTTGAGCCCGAGGCGGTGGGCCTCGGCGGCCAGCGCGTCGAAGTCGTCGAGGGTGCCCAGGCGGGGATCGACGTCCCGGTAGTCGGCGACGTCATAGCCGCCGTCGGCGAGTTCGCTCGGATAGAAGGGGCTCAGCCACAGGGCGTCGACACCGAGGGCGGCGAGGTGGGTGAGGCGTTGGGTGATGCCCTTCAGGTCCCCGAGGCCGTCACCGTCGGCGTCGGCGAAGCTGCGGGGGTAGACCTGGTAGATGACGGCCTGTCGCCACCAGTTCGGGTCCTTGGGGGAGAGGTCGGAGGTCAAGCGGAGCTCCTGGCTGTTCCGTGCGGGCGGAAAAGGCGAACAAAGGGGAATCTGTCCACACAGGTGGAAGGGCGAACCTCGGCCATGGGCGGAGTCTTCCGTTCCCCGTGTGGCGAAATTGTGATGACGGTTGAACAGGGCTTGCATTCCCGCAGGTTGACAGTGTTCCGGGCCGAGATCCACGATGGCCGCACACTGTGGCGCATGTGACCTATGAGCCCAGTGTTTTCTGAGTTTTCTCAGTGCTCTTCTGACCACTCCACCCTGATGGGATCCGCATGTCCATAGCGAGACGTGTCACCGTGCGCCGCCTGCTGGGGACGGGCGCCGCGACGCTCGCCATCTGCGCCTTCACCGCCTCCGTCGCCTCCGCCACCGACTGCCCCGGCGGCAAGGGCTGGGACGACGGCGGCAGCTACAAGCCCGGCACGGGCGCCGGCACCGAGACCGGCACCGAGCTGTGCGAGTTCTCCCTCGACGGCAAGAACTTCTTCCCCTCCGTCAAGGTCGACGACCAGAACCTCAAGCCGACCGACGACGGCAAGGTCCACGTCACGGTCCGCACCGCCGGCAACGCGTCCACCTGCACGGCCTCGCTCGCCTCCTACCGTGCCCACGGTCCGACCTTCGCCACCTCCGGCGAGCAGGTCTTCCACGACTTCGACACCGTGACCGTCAAGGCCGGCCAGAGCGACTCCCTCGACATCGCCATCCCCGACCAGGGCTGCTACGCCCAGATCGACCTCTACCGGGGCAACACGAAGTTCGACGGCAAGCTCGACGCCAACGACGGCTTCCAGCACGGCGACCTGCCCAAGGGCCCGGACCACCCGGTCATCAAGGACAAGCTGATCGCGGCCTGGAACGGCGGCACGAAGGACTGCACCTCGCAGCCGTCCCCGACGCCGACCCCGACCCCGACGGCCTCGGAGTCCACCCCGGCCGAGGAGACCACCCCGCCGGCGTCCGAGTCCGAGACCCCGACCCCCTCCGCCTCGGAGACGCCTTCGGAGTCCGCCTCCGAGCCGGCCCCGTCCGCCTCGGAGTCCTCGACCGCCCCGGCCGCCACCCCGAACGGCGGCGGCGACGACCTCGCCGAGACCGGCGCCAGCAGCAACACCCCGATCATCGCGGGCGGCGCGGCGGCGCTGCTGCTGGGCGGCGGCGCGATCGTCCTCGCCACGCGGCGCCGGAAGGCCACGCGCGCGTAAGCGGTGCTTGAACGGATGCCGGGTGGGCCAGGGGACGGCCCGCCCGGCATTTTCCGTTTCCGCGCCCGGCACCGGAAAACCGTTCGCCGCTCACCCGGCCCCCTGTTACGGTCCCCCCATGAAGCGCGCCAACCCGTCTTCCACGACGACGCCGGACATGGTCCCGGCGCGCTGACACCTGAGCTGACGCGAACCCCGGGGCGAGTGCCCCGGGGTTTTTCGCTGTACGGGGCCCGCCCTCTCGTCCCCACCGGAGAGGAACCCGCCATGCACGACCACCGCCGACTCGGCCGCGAACTCGACCTGTTCGACACCGACCCCCTCATGGGCGCCGGGCTGCCCTACTGGCTTCCGGACGGCGCCGTGGTACGGCACACCCTGGAGGAGTACGTCAGAGAGGCCGAGCGGGCCGCCGGCTACCGGCACGTGTACTCGCCGGTGCTCGGGAAACGGGAGCTGTACGAGATCTCGGGGCACTGGTCGCACTACAGCGAGGACATGTTCCCGCCCATGCAGCTGGGCAGCGAGGAGGTCGTGCTGCGGCCCAGCCTCTGTCCGCACCACGCCCTCATCTACCGGTCGCGATCCCACTCGTACCGCGAACTCCCGCTACGCATGGCTGAGTTGGGCGGCATGTACCGCTCCGAGCTCTCCGGCGTCCTCGGCGGTCTCACCCGCGTCCGGTCCATCCAGCTCAACGACGCCCATGTCTTCTGCACCCTCGACCAGGCCGTCGAGGAGGCCCGCGCCGCCCTCGCCCTCATCCGCCGCGCCTACGCCGACCTCGGCATCCGCGCCGCCAAGTACCGGCTGTCCCTGCCGGGCGAGGGCAACAAGTACGTGGCCGACCCGGAGCTGTGGCGGCGGGCCACCGCGCTCCTCGAAGAGGTGCTGGAGGGGGTGGACTACGAGGCCGTGAAGGGCGAGGCCGCCTTCTACGGGCCGAAGATCGACGTGCAGATCGTCGACCCCGCAGGACGCGAGTCCACCCTCTCCACCGTCCAGATCGACTTCCACCAGCCCGAACGCTTCGACCTGCACTACATCGGCCCCGACGGCGCCAAGCACCGCCCGGTCATGGTGCACCGCAGCATCATCGGCAGCGTGGAGCGCGCCGTCGCACATCTCGTCGAGGAACACGGCGGGGCGTTCCCAGTGTGGCTCGCGCCCGTGCAGCTGGTCGTCCTGCCGGTGGCGCAGGAGCAGTACGCGCAGGCCGCAGGGGTCGTACGGCGCGCTCTCGACCTCGGGCTACGGGCCGAGCTCGCCGGACCCGAGCAGGGCACCCTCGGCGCCCGCGTCCGAGAGGCGCGGCTCGTGCCGTACGTCGCGGTGGTCGGGGCGCGGGAGGCCGACGGCGATCTGGCCGCCGTACGACTCAGGGACGGGCGGCGGCCGGGTGCCGTACCGGTGGACGAACTCCTGGCGAGGGCCGGGGCCGTCGCTCGGACTCGCGGCGCCGAACTGTGGGCGGCTGCGTAAGGTCGGGCACACGACGGAAGGAGTCCCCGTGACCGCCCAGCCCATTCCCGTGATCATCGACTGCGACACCGGGGTCGACGACGCGCTCGCCCTGCTGTTCGCCGTGCGCCACCCGGGCCTCGACGTGCGGGCGATCACCTGCGTGGCCGGGAACACCGACGTGGACGGGGTCGTACGCAACACACTGACCGTGCTGGAGACGGCCGGAGCCGGGGACATCCCGGTCGCGCGGGGCGCCGAGCGGCCGTTGATCGAGCCGGTGCGCACGGCCTCGCACGTCCACGGACAGGACGGCATGGGCGACCTCGGGCTGCCCGCGCCGACCCGGCGCCCGGTCGACCTCGACGCGGTCGCCCTGCTGCGGCGGGAGATCCTCGCCTCGCCGCGGCCGGTGACCCTGATCCCCACCGCCCCCCTGACGAACATCGCGCTGCTGCTGCGCACCCACCCCGAGGTGACCCGCAACATCGAGCGGATCGTGTTCATGGGCGGCGCGGTGGAGGTCGGCAACGCCACGCCGGTCGCCGAGTTCAACGTGTGGCACGACCCGGAGGCCGCCGCGATCCTGCTCACCGCCGGGGTGCCGATCACCATGTACGGCCTGGACGTCTTCCGTCAGGTCATCGTGCCCGCCGCGGACGTCCAGCGGCTGCGCGGCAGTTCCGACCCCCGGCTGCGGCTGGCCGGCGAGCTGCTCGCCCACCGCGACCCGGCCACGTCCGGCGATCCCACGCCGACGGGCGGCCTCGGGGACGCGGGGGCGGTGTGCGCGGTCGCCGACCCCGGCGGCATCACCACCGGCCTCCTGCCTGTCGAGGTCTCCCTCGCCCCCGGCCCGACCCGCGGCCAGACCATCGTCGACCGGCGCCCGCGGCCCGGGGAGGCCGAGATCCACGAGGGCGAGCGTGAACTCCGCATGGTGGACGTGGCGTTGGCCGTCGATGTCGAGCGGTACGTGAAGCTGTGGCTGTCGGTGGTGGAGGGCGGCTGAGCGTACGGCGCCGAGCTGCCGGAGGAACTGCTGGGCGCGAGCCGCGTAACCCATACAGCCCGGACCGGTGGTGGCCTCCCACCCGCGATGCTCCCGTTGAGGCATGACCCGCCGCGCCCTCCTCGCCGTCGCCCTCGTCCTCCCCCTCGCCGCCACCGCCTGCTCGGCCATCCGGACGGAGAAGGCGGCCCCGGCCACCACCTCCGCCAGTCCCTCCGGCTCCCCCACCAGGACCACCGCACCCCCCACCCCCGCCTCCGCGCCCGCCCTCACCCCCTCCCAGGCGCAGGCCGCGCTCATCACCTACACGGACCTGGGGGAGCCCTGGGCCCCCACCGCGGGCGCCGCGACCTGGCGGGACGGGCTGCTCAAGGCCACCACCAAAAAGCCCGACTGCCAGAAGCTGCTCGACGCCCTCTACTCCGAGCGGCTCTTCGGCACGAGCGCCCATGTGCGGGCCGCGACCGGGCTCGACGACACCTGGGACGACGCCCAGCTGCACCACCAGGTCGTCGCGGTGCGGCCCACCGACGCCGACCGGACGATGGCCTGGCTGAAGACCCTGCCCAAGAAGTGCGGGACGTTCACCGCGGCGACCGGCACCGGCGTCGTGCAGAACGCGGCCGTGGTCGACGGCCGGCTGCCGGGGATCGGGGACGCCCGGCAGGCCCTGCGGACGACGCTGACCAGCCAGAACGCGGACGGCGAGGAGACCACGCTCACCCTCGACGTGGCCGCCGTGCGCATCGGCGACGACGCGCTGCTCCTCACCAACGGCGGTCTCGGCGACGTCTACGCCGAGATCACCCAGGCGGTCGCCGAACTCGCCGCCAAGCGTCTGACGGACGTACGCAAGCAGGCCCGCGTGCAGGTGTGAACCGGCGGACGCGCGGCGGGGCGGCGCTCCCCGCGTCGGTCAGTCGCCGTCGAACCTCGTCATGCCGACGGCCTGGTAGACCTCGTCATAGCCACGGACCCGTCCCTGCGTCGCACACGACGTCCATCCCGTGCAGGAGCCGCCCGCACCTCCCCGACCGGGGCGCCTCCCGCCGCCCCGTCACCCGCGCCCCCAGGCCGGTCGGCTCACCGCTTCTCGTACGGGTCCGCCGGCTGCTTCACGCGGACGACCGTCGCGGCGTCCAGCACCGGCGGCCACGCCGAGTCGGTGCCCAGCCCGCCCTCGGGGTGCCAGGTGCCGGTGACGGTGACCCAGGTGTCCGCGGGCAGCGGGTCGGCGTCGCGGATCTCGACCTTGCTGGTGGTGGCGTCGGCGGCGCAGCAGGAGACGAGGAGGCGGGTGACGTACCAGGTGCCGTCGTCACCGTGGGTGACGAACCCGGTCAGCCGCACCGTGCGGCCCTTCAGCGACCGCCCGCTGTCGTAGACGGCCCGGGAGGCGAACTCGCCCACGGTCAGCTCCACCGGGTCCCCGGCGGGCAGCGCCGGGAACGTCCCGACCCCCTGCGCGGCGCGCTGCGCGGCCTCGCGTTCGGCGCTGTAGGAGCCGAGGGCGGGCGGCGGGAAGAGGAGCAGGGCGAGCGCGGGGAGGACGAGCAGCCAAGCGGTACGGGGACCGTGGCCCCCATGGCCGCCCTCGTCCCCATGGCCGCCCTCGTCCCCATGGCCGTCCTCGCGCCCGTGCCCGGTTCGTCGTACGACGGCCATGGCGATGCCCAGCAGGACCAGCGCGGCCCCGGAGACCACCAGGTACGGGCGCAGCCCCGCCCGCACATAGCGCAGATACAGCTCGCCGAACGCCGAGATCCGCAGGATCGCCGCGCCGACCAGGATCAGCAGCAGCGCGGAACCGTACCGCCTCACAGCAGCCACCACCCCACGAGCACGCTGCTCAGGACGGCGACCACCCAGGTCACCGCGGAGAACCTGACCGCGAAGGCCCGCCCGAACGTGCCCGCCTGCAAGGCGATCAGCTTCAGGTCGACCATCGGGCCGACCACCATGAACGCGAGGCGCGCGGTGGGCGAGAAGCCGCTGAGGGAGGCGGCCACGAAGGCGTCCGCCTCGCTGCACACGCACAGGACGACCGCGAGAACGGCCAGCAGCGGCACCGAGAGCCAGGCAGAGCCGGTGAACAGGTCGAGCACGGACCGCGGTACGGCGATGTTGAAGGTCGCCGCGGCCCCCGCGCCGAGCACGAGGAAACCGCCGGCGTGCAGGAAGTCGTGTTCCAGCCCGGCTCCGAAGGCGCGCAGGCCCTTGCCGGAAGGGGCGGCGGGCTTGGGCAGCCGCAGCCACTCCTCCCGCCCGAACCGGGCCCACAGCCAGCCCATCACCACGGCCGTCGCGAGCGAGGCGACGAGCCGGCCGAGGACCATACCGGGCTGGGCCGGGAAGGCGAGGGAGGTGGCGACGAGCACCACGGGGTTGATCGCGGGCGCGGAGAGCAGGAAGGCGAGGGCGGCGGCCGGGGCGACCCCGCGGCGCATCAGGCTTCCGGCCACCGGCACGGACGCGCACTCGCACCCCGGCAGCACCACCCCCGCCGCGCCCGCGAGCGGTACGGCGAGGGCCTGGTTGCGGGGCAGCAGCCGGGTGAAGACCCGCTCCGGCACGAACGCCCCGATGGCCGCGGAGACGACGGTGCCCAGCAGCAGGAACGGCACCCCCTGCACGGTGATCGCGGTGAACACCGTCCACCAGGCGGCGACCGGCGGGGTGTAGAGGTCCAGGGCGAGGGTCGGGCCGAGGACGGAGGCGACGGTCGCGATGGCGAGGAGCGCGGCCCCGCCGACGACGGCGTACACGAGCGCGCGTACGGCGATCCGCAGCCCGTCGGCGGCCATGTTCCGCTGGTTCTCCACACCTGCCCTCTCGTCCTCGCGCAGGCTAACCGGCGGGTCCTGTGCGCAGGATCGGGACGGTCATAGAGGAGGCTGTGCGGGTGCCGGGCCCAGGGTCGTGGTGCCCGGGGCCGTGCGGTGGCCGAGGCCCGTGCGGTAGGCGTCCAGGGCCGCCTCCACCCTGCCCTCGCGGCGGAGCAGATCGCCCAGCAGACGGCACAGGTCGGCCAGGTCGCCGGCGGCGCCCGCGCGTTCCAGCAGGCTCAGGGCGCGGACGTAGTGCTCCTCGGCGGTCTCCGGGTCGCGGGCGTCCTCGGCAATGATGCCGAGCAGCCGGTGCGCGGCGGCGGAGTGGACGGCGCCGCGTTCCGAGGACAGGTCGCCGAGGACGTCGTGGAGGAGGGCCGCGGCTTCGTCGGACTTGCCGCGGCGGTGCAGTACGTCGGCCAGCTCGACGGCGGCCTGACTGGAGTAGAGGGCGGCGCGCTTGGCGGACAGCATGGCGAGCGCCTGTCTCAACTCGCTTTCCGCGCGCTCCAGTTCACCGTTCTGTGCGCAGACGTAGCCGCGCATCCAGTGGCAGTTGGCCAGTTCCGTACGGAGTTGGAGGCCGCGGTAGAGCTCGGCGGCCTTGGCGAGGGAGGCGTCGGCCTCGGCGACGCGGCCCTCGGCGATGAGGGTGCGGGCGACCGAGCGGTGCATCCGGGCGACCAGGGCCGGATCGCCGGCCTGCGGGGCGAGGGCGAGGGCGAGTTCGGCGGCCTGGGCGGCACGGGCGTGGGCGCCCATGTCCATGTACGGGCCGATGATGCTGGCGTACAGGAGCAGAAGGGCGTCGGGGTCGTGGAGGCCGCCGCGGTTGAGTTCGTCGAGGGTGGACTCCAGCAGGTAGACGGCGTAGCGGAGTTCACCGGCCAGGTAGTGGGCGAGGGCGCGGCCGCGCAGGGCGGGCACCCGGGCGGGCAGCGGGGCGTCGGCGAGGACCAGTTCGGCCCGCTCGAAGTACTGCCGCCCCTCGATGAGTTCACCGCTCTCCACGGCCGACTCGCCGAGCCCGATCAGGGCGTCGTAGCGCGCCTCGGCGAGCTGGAGCTCCTCGGCCTCGGCGAGCAGTGCGGCGTAACTGCGGGCCGCCTCCTCGGTGTCACCGGTGGCGAGGGTGCGCTGGGCCTCGATGAGCCGCAGCCGCAGATCGGTGACGAGGCGGGCGGGGCGGCCGGTGGCCAGCTCGTCGAAGCCGACGCCGAGCCGGTCGGCGAGATGGCGCAGCGCCTGGTCGGAGGGGCGTACCCGGCCCGACTCCAGGGTGGAGACGTAGGCGGCGGTGTAGGCGGGCTCGGCCAGCTGCCGCTGGGTCAGCCCGCGTTCGACCCTGAGGTGCTGCACCCTGCGCCCGATGGTCTCCGGGTCGTCACGGTCGGACATGGGCCAACTCCCCCTGTGCCTCTTGCCGTTCGGCTCCGCCGGGCTCTAGGTTAAACGGCGTATTAAGCCTGCTTAATAGGCAGTACGTAAATAGGCGGGGGAAAGCCGTAACCGCTGTCGTCACCGTCGTCACTGCGAGGTCGTCGTGCTCGAACGCAGCACCAGCACCACCGAGCGTTACGCAAGGGGCGTCATAGCCGCCGTGGTCGCCGTGGCGGCCCTGGTCCTGGCGGCGAACGCAGGGCCGGCCCGGGCGTCGGAGGACCACCGGGCCGACCAGGTCGGCCAGGTCCAGCAGCTCCAGCGGGACTAGTTCCCGGTCAGAGCTGGAACTCCGCCGGGTTCAGGTTCAGCGCCGTGCACGCCTCGCGCAGGACCATCTGCTCGGCCTGCGAGAAGTGGCCGTCGGCGCCCGCGATGACGATGCCGGTCTGGACGACCGCGCGCGCCTCGGCCGGCTTCTTGGCAGCCTTGGCGATGTCCTGGAGCGCCTCGGACTTGCCCTGCGCGAAGTTGCGGGTGAGCTGCTCCACATGCTTGTGGAAACGGGTGCGCAGCTGCTCCGGCGGGAAGTTCTGCAGCACCTCGTTGCTGAGGATCATGGACTCCATCTGCTGCATCTCGGACGCGTCCACCTGACCGTCCGCCGCCGCGACCAGCGCGCACATCGCCATGCTCGCGTCCCGGTAGGCGCCGCTCTTCAGCTCGGTCTTGATCGAGCCGAGCTGGGTCTTGAACAGACCGACCAGCTGGGCGCGCGAGCCGCCGCCGTGAGAGCCCCCGCGCGAACCGCTGCCGTGTCCACCGCTCGTGCCGTGTCCGCCGCCCTGCACCTGCTGCTGCAAGCCCTTGGCCTGGTCCTTGAGCCGGTCGAACAGTGCCATTGACGTCACCTCGGTACTCGTCTGAGTGATCTCATCCGCACAACGCCCCTGCCCCGGTAAAGGTTCCATCAAGCCGGGGCGTCAGCGATCGCCGCACACCTCCCGGTACGGCACGTCCGGCACGTACGTCGTCCACCGCGCCCGCGTCAGCCCCGCGCCGCCCGCCCGTGCGCACACCGTCCGCGCCGCCCGCTCCGGATCGACGACGTACCGCTGGAGCGGGACGTGCGGGCTCCCGGCGTACAGCGTCCCGCCGTCGGCCGCGAAGGCCAGGGACTCGATCCGCTCCCCCGGTGTGGTCAGCGGTCCGCCCAGCGGCTGCCGGCTCGGCACGTCCCACAGCTGTACGCCGCCCGCGTCGCCGCCGACCGTGAGCGTGCGGCCGTCGTGGCTGAACGCGAGGGCCGTGACCGCCTCGGGGGTGTCGCCGCGCGGCGCCGGGAAGACGTTGCGCAGGATGCCCGCCCGGTGCTCGACCGCCCCGTCCCACAGCGCGACCCGCCCGGTCTGGTCACCCACGGCCGGCAGGGCGCCGTCGGCGCTGAAGGCGAGGGCGCCGATCTGGTCGCCCTGGACGAGGTTGCGGCCGGTGCTCCTCCCGCCGGAGGCGACGCGGTTGTCGCCGACCAGGAGCCGCCCGTCGGGGCTGACGGCCAGATGGCTGCTGGTCAGCCCGCGCACCGAGGACACCCGGCGATCAGCGAGGTGCCGATGAGCGGCAACCGCGTCGAGATCGTCTACCACAAGGACGGCTCCAGCACCCACGCCTTCCGCTTCGCCAAGTGGGGCGAGGTCCCGCGGGTCTACGGCAACGGCACGTGGGACGAGCCCGCCCTGGTCGACATGAACATGATGGACGACACCCCGCGCAACGCCCTGTGGAACACCAACGCGAAGGACCACAACTACTGGGGCCGGGCCAACTTCCCGCTGACCGGCAACCTCCAGGACAACATCAACAAGGCCCGCGAGGCCGACTCGGCCGCCAAGAACGCCATCCCGGCGTTCTGAGACACGGCCCCTCCCACGGCGGCCGTCGACGCGCACTCCCCCCTCTGCGTCGGCGGCCGCCTCGACGTCGCCCGCCATGACCGCGCCCCTTCAAGGCGCTGCTTGAGGACGCCGGTCGGCATACGCTGCCCCGCATGACCTCCGTCGCCGCTCGTACCGCGCTGGATCTGACCGCCGATCTCGGGCTTCCCGATCTGGAGGAGCTCTATCGGGATCTGCACCGCCACCCCGAGCTGTCGTTCCAGGAGCACCGGACGGCCGCCCGCCTCGCCGAGCGGCTCAGGGCGGCCGGGTACGACACCGTCGAGGGGATCGGCGGCACCGGTGTCACGGGAGTGCTGCGCAACGGGGACGGGCCCGTCGTGCTGCTGCGGGCCGACATGGACGCGCTGCCGGTGCGGGAGGAGACCGGGCTGCCGTACGCCTCGCAGACCGACGGCGTGATGCACGCGTGCGGGCACGATCTGCACGTGACCTGGCTGGCGGGCGCGGCCCGGGCGCTGGCCGCCGGGCGGGACGCCTGGAACGGGACCCTGGTCGTCGTCGGGCAGCCCGCCGAGGAGACCGGCAGCGGGGCGGCGGCGATGGTCGCGGACGGGCTCCACGCGCGCGTACCCCGCCCCGACGTGCTGCTCGGGCAGCACGCGGCACCGGGACCGCTGGGGCTCTATCCACACGTCCCCGGGCTCATCCTGTCCGCCACCACCGACGTCGAGATCGTCGTCCACGGGCGGGGCGGGCACGGGTCACGGCCGGAGACGACCGTCGACCCGGTGGTGACGGCCGCGTACCTCGTCACCCGGCTCCAGAGCGTCGTCAGCCGGGAGATCGCCCCGCGCGAGTCGGCCGTGCTGACCGTCGGCCGCATCGAGGCGGGCAGCGCGCCGAACATCATCCCGTCCACCGCCCGGATCTCCCTCAACCTGCGCACCCGGTCCGAGGCCGTCCGGGACCGGATGCTCGCCGCGATCCGCCGTATCGCCGAGGGCGAGTGCCATGCCGCGGGCTGCCCGCGCGAACCGGAGGTGACGCTCGGCGGCTCCTTCCCCGCGACCGTCAACGACGCCGAGGCCGACCGGCGGGTGGCCGCCGTGCACCGCGAGGTCTTCGGCGACGGCACGGTGTTCGACCCGGGCCCGGCGATGGGCAGCGAGGACTTCTCCCTGCTGGCCGCGGACGGGCAGCCGTACGCCTACTGGTTCGTGACGACGACCCCGGCCGCGACCTGGGACGCGGCGCCCGGCGGCGACGACCTGTTCGCGAAGCTCGACGCGGTCCCCAGCAACCACAGCCCGCACTTCGCGCCGGACCTGTCGGTGGTGGGACCGGGGGTGCGGGCCCTCGTCGCGGGCGCCCTGGCCCACATGTGACCCCTGTGCCGTCGTTGTCCGTGGCATGACTTACTCTTCGCTCACTCGCCACACGCGACGCACAGGTCCCGCACGTGACCTGCCGCGTGCGGCCTCCACATTCGTTCCGGGGGGTTCGAAACCCAAGTGCGTATGCGCTCCCTCTCGGCCGCCACCACACTGGCGGTCCTCTTCAGCTCGGCGGCCCTCACCGCCACTCCGGCGTTCGCCGACTCCGTCAGGCCCGTCTCGGCGATCGAGGACGCGTCCGACACGGTCGTGGACGGCACCCATCAGCGGGTGTTCATCAGCGACCCGTCCACCAACCAGATCGCCGTCACCGACGGCACCGGTGCCGTCGTCGGCACCCTCACCGGTCTGCCCCAGGTCCGCGACCTGACGCTCAGCCCGGACGACAGCACGCTGTACGCCGCGGTCTACGGCGCCGACAAGATCGTCGCGTTCGACACGGCGACCCTCGCGCGGACCGCCGAGTACGCGACCGGCGCCGGGACCATCCCCTCCCATGTCGCCTACGCCGACGGCAAGTTGTGGTTCGGCTACGGCGACCAGTGGGACTCCGGGCTCGGCGTGGTCGACCTGACCGCCGAGACGCCCACGGTCACCCTCGACCTCTCGGCGGGCCACGACTACGCCAGCCCGCCGGTGCTGCTCGCCGACCCGGACAACCCGGGCACCCTCGTCGCCCTAGACGCGGGCATCAGCTCCGGTCCTGTCATCGTCTACGACATCGCCTCCGGTACGCCGGTGATCCGCGTCCAGGACGACAAGGGCGGCTTCCCGCACGACGCGGCCCTCACACCGGACGGACAGAACCTGATCACGGCCGGCAGCGGCCTCGTCGAGTACCGCCTCTCCGACCTGGCCACGGTGCGCACGTTCCCGATCGCCTCCCAGCCGGAGTCGGTCAGCGTCGCCCCGGACGGCACGGTCGCCGCCACCGTCCTCGACACGGACGACGCCGGTGACACGTACGTCTTCGCCACGGACGAGAACCGGCCGGCCAACGTGCGCAACCTGACGAGCGAATGGATGCCGCGCGGCCACCTCACCAACTGGTCGGCGGACGGCAGCAAGCTGTTCCTCGTCACCGACACCTACTACACGCCCCAGTTCCGCGTCATCGACGAGCCCCGCAAGTACGCGGCGACGCTCAAGGTCAACGCCCCCGCCTCCGCGCCCCGGGCCAAGACCCTGACGGTGACCGGCACACTCACCGCCAACCTGGCCCTGCCCGCCGGCACGCCGGTCACGGTCACCCGCACCGACCTGGAGTCGCCGAACGGCAAGTCCCTCGGCACCAAGTCCCTCGGCACGGGCGGCAAGTTCAGCTTCACGGACGTCCCGCCGGCCGGCGCCAAGGTGAAGTACACGGTGACGTACGCGGGCGACGCCACGCACACCGCGGCCACCGCCTCCGACACCGTGGACGTCTCGCGCGCCACCCCGACCCTGACGCTGAACAACAACGGCAAGGTCTACTCGTACGGCCAGGACGTGAAGTTCACCGCGCACCTCGGTGCGACGTACAAGAACCGCACGGTCGAGATCTGGGCCAACCCGTACGGCGCGGACAAGCCCAACACGCTGGTGAAGACCGGCACCGTCAACTCCGACGGCAACCTGTCCGTCGTCGTGGACCTCAAGCGCAAGACCGAGCTGACCGCGAAGTTCGCGGGCGACGCCCGCTACGCGCCGAAGTCGACGCAGAGCACGGTCGGCGCCAAGGTGTCGATCTCCACGTCGGTCAGCGGCGCCTACAAGTCCAAGTACACCTGGAACCACACGTATTTGTTCTTCCGCCAGTCCAAGGACCCGGTCGTCACCGCGACGCTGCCGCCGTACGGGGGCCGCAAGCAGCTCCTCCAGGTCCAGTACTGGTCGGGCACCAGCTGGGTGACGACGTACCGCGAGTACTTCAAGCTCGACTCGGCCGGCAAGTCCGCCGTGCAGCTCACCGGCACCCCGCCCAAGGGCGTCCGCTTCCGGGTCCGCAACTCCTATGTCAGCGGCTCGGGCGACAGCGTCAACACCACGACGTACGGCGGCTGGAAGTACTTCACCTTCACGAGCTGAGCGTCTGCAACTGACTGAGGTGCTTGTGCACATGGTCCAGGGCGCCCTCCCGGCGCCCTGGCACCCGTGCCCTCAACTCCGCCAGCGCGGGCCCCAGTTCGCGGGCCCGCACCGGGTCGTCGATACGGCCCCACTGGTGGTGGGCGCGGTCGGCGGCGGACTCCACGGCGGGCGCGTCCGGCGCCTGCCCGGCCCCGAGCCGCGTGGTGGCCACCGCCAGCCACGCCCGGCAGCTGCGCACCGGGTCCCCGGCGAACATCGCGAGATCGGCCCGCACCTCACTCCAGTGCAGCGCCTCCTCGGAGGCGGGGCCATGTGCCCGTACGGCGTTCAGCTCGTGGTGCGCGGCGAGCGCGTCGGCGTCGCCGTGGCGCCGGGCGGCGACGGCGGCCGAGATCAAGGCGTGCGGGTCGCCGGCCTCGGGGCCCTGCGCGCTCAGGACGTAGCCGACGCTCTCCTGCGGGAGGCGGCTGAGCGCCTGCTGGTGCAACTGGTCCAGCGGCGGCCGGTGCCCACTCCTCAGGATCGTCGCGACCGCCTTCATGTACGCGGGCGTGCCCAGGCTCCGCCGGGACGGCGGCGGCGCGATCCGCCCGTACACCGCGTTGTTGCGGCCGGTCTCCAGCGGGTTGGCCCGCAGCCACTCCCATGTCTCCGTGTCGGCGTGCAGATCGAGGACGAAGGCGGTCGCGCCGGCCGGGCGCAGCCGCAGCTCGTCCTTGAACCAGTGCCAGGGGAACCCGTTGTAGCGGACCGTCGCCGGGGTGGTGCGGGCGAGGGCGAGATGCGGCAGCCGCTGTCGGCGGTCCAGTTGGAGCTGGCCGGTGACGAAGACGGTGAGCGGTCCCGGGGCCGCGGCGGCGGCGCGCAGCCGGGTCAGCACGGCCTGCGGCTCCAACGGGTCCGCGAGCTCGACCACGTTGGCGGTGTCCGCGCCGGACAGCACGGCGGGCGGCACGGCCGCGAGGACGGGCAGGACGGACGCGGCGTCCACCAGACAGCCCTTGCCCGCCGGTGCGACGGCCAGCAGCAGCACGGTTCCGGGCATCGGTCCCTCCCCATCCCCCGTCGATCACGTACGGCAGCACCGTAACCGCTGCGGCTGCAAAGGTGGGCCTCAGGACTGCGAACGTCCCTTTCGGACGGTTCCGGTTCGGCCGGTTCCGGTTCGGCCGGTTCCGGTTCGGCCGGTTCCGGTCCCGCTCGTCGCCGGCGGCGAGCGGCGGACCGCGAACACCGTGGTGTCGTCGGCGAGATGCCCGCCGCTGTGCCGCAGCGTGCCGTCGCGGACATGGGCGACCAGGCGGCGGGGCTCGGAGACCCGCGGATCGGCGGCGACGGCGTCGGCGACCTCGGCGGCGAGCGGATAGAACCGGCCCTGGGCGTCCCGGGCCTCGGTGACCCCGTCGGTGGTGATCAGCAGCGTCTCGGCGGGGCCGAGGGGGACGCGCTGTACGGGCGGCGGCCCGTCGTCGGAGAGTTCGCCGAGGCCGAGCGGCAGTCCATGGCCGGCCGGCAGGTGCCGTACGCCGTCGGGGCCCACGACCAGCGGGGGCTCGTGGCCGAAGACGACGACGTCCACCACGTCCCGTTCGTCGTCGGGGAAACCGATCAGGACGGCGGTGGCGAAGCGGTCGCCGTCGTCGCGGCCGAGGGCGGTGAGATGCCGGCCGTGGCGCAGGATGCGGATCTCCAGGCGCTCGGCCACCGTGCCGAGTTCCTCGTGGTACGCCGCCTCGCGGAAGGTGCCGAGCAGGGCCGCCGCCGCCTCCACCGCGCCGAGCCCCTTGCCCTGGACGTCGCCGACGAGGACCCGGGTGCCGTGCGGGCCCTGCTGGACGTCGTAGAAGTCGCCGCCGACCCGGGCCTCCACGTCGGCGGCCAGATAGACGGCCGCGTGGTCGAGGCCGCCCCAGTCCGGGGGCAGGGGGCGCAGCACGGTGCGGCGGGTGGTGTCGGCGATGTCCCGCATGTGCAGCAGACGCCGCTCGCCGCGGACCCGGACCGCGCAGGCCAGGACGGCGAGGACACCGCCGACGCCGACCAGGATGAAGTCGGGCAGGGAGCTCTCGTACCGGCTGGGGTAGGACGTGTCCGCGAAGAAGTAGGTCACGAGCGCCAGCACGGCGAAGGCCGCGGTGCCCCACACCCCGCAGATCGCGGCGGCGATACCGGGGACCAGCACCACCCAGGAGATCATCCGGAACTCGCCGGCCGTGTTGAAGTCGATCGCCGTGATCGCGACGAGCACCAGCAGCGGCGGCACCCAGGCGACGCTGTGCCCCCGGATCCGCAGCAGCTGGTGGCGGCGCCGGACGTCGTACTCCCCGCCGGGCCGGGACAGCCGGACGACCGGCCCCCGCCGCCGCCCTCTCATCGGCCTAGGGCCTGTCCGGCGGATCGTGCCGCAGACGCGGGGTCCGGCATGCCCGTCGCGCCGAGCCCCGCTCACCGGCGCCACATGCGGTGGCGCCGGTTTCCTGCGGCCTGATCCGCCGGACAGGCCCTCGCCCGTGCTTCATGCACGTCAGCGAAGCACGGGGCGACCGGGCCCGCACTCCGACTTGCCAGGCCCCTCTCCCAGGTGTGCTCTGGTAGGCGGGGGCGAGGAGAGAGGAGTCCTCTCATGGCTCATGCGGCACCCGCGTCCGGCGGCCCGGTCCGAATGGCCGGCGGTTCGCCCGATGTCTTCAGCCCACAGGTCCACCTGGCGGCGCGGTACGGGATTCCCGTCGTCCTGGGGCTCGTCTACGGCTACTGGGCCGCCGCCAACCGGCGCGGCGGCGGCGAGATCACCGGCTGGAACATCCTGTTCGGCTTTGTGACGGCGCTGGCGTTCATCGTGCTGTGCATCGCGGTGGCGACGTTCGCCCCGCTGCTCAAGCGCGAACTGCACTCGCTGGTGAAGTCCGCGTTCGCGGGCGCGGCGGTCGGCTTCCTCTACAGCCAGACCGGCGAGAGCGTGCTGCGGTCCGCGGCGCTCGGACTGGTGGTCACGGCGGGCGTCTTCGCCGTGTTCTTCTACCGCTACTACACGCGCGAGGACGGCGAGGGCAACCGCATCCGCTGACGCCTCGGCGAGCTCGGCAGAAGGGCCCGGCAGCAGCTGCCGGGCCCTTCTGTCTCCCTCTCTCTCATCACCCGCCCGGGGCGAGTACCGAGGACCCGGTCACACTCCAGCTGAAGGAGCCGGAGAAGGTCCAGGTCCCGGAAGCGGACACGCTCCAGGAGTCGTTCTCGTACGGGTCGTCCCAGTTGGTCCAGGAGCCGTCCTTCCACTGGGGACACGGATCGGAGCAGCTCGGCACCCCTTGCCCTCCGGTGTCGACGAACTCGGCGCTCGCCCATCCCTGGGCGCCGACGAGCCAGTACCAGTAAGGGTTGCCGTTGACCCTCTGCCCCTGGACCTTGCAGTCCACGCGGTCCTGGCTCCAGGGTGAGAGCTGGTCCACGACGGGCGAGTGTGTGGTGGGCGCGGCTCTCACATTGAGGTCGACGCCGGAGACGATGGTGCCCCAGATCGGACCGCCGGATCCGCCGCCTCCGCCATGTCCGTCGGCGTAGGTCGGCGGGGTGGCGGCTGCGGCCGTGGTGCCCGCTCCCGCGGCGACGAGAGTGCCGCCGGTGAGCAGGGCCGCGGCCAGGGTCCGCAGGGCCGGAGTGGTGCGCATGAATCGGCCTCCTTCTCCCCAGAACCAGGAAACACCCGTTCGGGTGAACCCTCCACCGGAGAGCGGGAGGGCTTGGGGGGACCGGGGTGTGACGCCGTACGCCCGGATGGAGTCACCCCGCTCGCGGCGGCGTCGCCCGCGCCGTTGCCTGAAGAGGTGCGTCCACGTCTTCGCAACGCCCTCTCGGCCACGCTCATCGCCCTGGCCTGTCTGCTCGTGCCGTTCAGTGTGGTGTCGGCCTGGGCGGCGTACTGGGTGACCGTCGAGCTGGCCCAGGTCAGACGTCAACTCACCGACGCCTATGTGCCGTTCGACCTCGCCGGTTTCTGGCTGCCCGTCAGCGCGCTGGTCCTCGCCGCCGCCGGCATCGCGGTCGCCGCCTGCCGACGCCGCGCGGTGACGGCGACCTCGCTGGGCACGGCGCTCGGCGGCGCGCTGCTCGGGCTCGCGGTCGCCCTCGGCCGCCGGATGACCCTCGCCGACCTGCCCGACGACGACCATCGCGGCGCCGCCGGCGTCATCTACGACGCCCTCACGGCCACCCTGCGCACGGTCTCCTGGCTGCTGGTCGCCCTCGGTCTCACGGCGGCCTGCGCGACCTGGCTCACCGCCCGCTACGCGCGACGTCGGCGAGTGTCCGCAGCGCCCGTCGCAGATCCGGCACCGCGGCCGACGCCAGGCCGAGCCTGACCGCGTCCGGCGTCCGGTGCGGGTCCACGGCGAACGCGGGCCCCGGTGTCACGGCGATCCCGTGCGCCGCCGCGGCGGCCGTGAAGGTGTCGGCCCGCCACGGTGCGGGCAGCTCCCACCAGGCGTAATACACCTGCGGATGGGCCCGTACGGCGAACCCGTCGAGCTCCTCGCCGACGATCCGCTGCCGCAGCGCCGCGTCCGCCCGCTTCGCCTCGACGAGCCGCTCCACCACCCCGGCCGCCATGAGCCGCACGGCCGCCTCCAGCGCGAACCGGCCCGCGCTCCACCCGCCGGACCGGATCGCGGCGGCGACCGCGTCGACCCGGTGCTCCGGTACGACCGCGAACCCGACGGTGAGCCCCGGCGCGACCCGCTTGGACAGGCTGTCGACGACGTGGGTGAGGGCGGGGGCATGGGCGGCGAGCGGGGTGGGGGCGTCGGGGTGCAGGAAGGACCAGATGCGGTCCTCCACGACGGGCAGGCCCAAGTCGCCGACGACCCGCGCGAGTTGCCGCCGCCGCTCGTCGCTCATGGTCAGGGACGTCGGGTTGTGGAGCGTCGGCTGGAGGTAGAGGGCGGACAGCGGGGCCGTGCGGTGGACGGCGAGGACGGACTCGGGCAGCGGCCCGTCCGTGTCGGCGGCCAGCGGCACCAGGACGACGCCGAGCCGGGCGGCGATCTCCTTGACCAGGGGGTAGGTGAGCGGCTCGACGCCGATCCGGCCGCCGGGCCGGACGAGGGAGGCGAGGGTGGCGGCGATGGCCTGGCGGGCGTTGCCGGTGAACAGCACGCGGTGGGGTTCGGGGCGCGGGCCGGTGGGCGCGAGGAGGCTCGCCACGGCCTCCCGCGCGGGCGCGGTGCCGGTCGCCGCGGCCGGGAGCAGCGCCTCGGCGAGGACGTCAGGCCGCAGCAGGGGCGCGAGAAGCGGGGCGAGCAACTCGGACTGCCCGTCCGCGACCGGGTAGTTGAGCTCCATGTTCACCGGCGCGGCACCCGCCCGCTCGATGAGGGCACGGCCGCTGGGGTCGCTCGGGGCGGCCCGCACGAAGGTGCCGCGGCCGACCTCCCCCACGACCAGGCCCCGCCGTACGAGTTCGGCGTACACGCGTCCCGCCGTCGACCCGGCGATCCCGCGCCGTCGCGCGAACTGGCGTTGCGGCATGAGGCGTTGGCCGGGCTTGAGCCGTCCGGCGGTGATGTCGTCGGCCAGCCGGTCGGCGATGGCCCGATAGTCGTCCACACTTCCCCCACTTGCGCTTGCTGCCGTACCACTCGCGATTGCACCGAGGGCAAAGATCTTATTGCACCGAGGTGGGGGAGCGTCCTAGGGTCGGGATCATGACCGATCCCGCGCCTCTGGTGCTGATCCACGGCCACCCCTTCGACCACACCATGTGGGCCCCGCAGATCGAGGCGTTCTCCGGCGGTCGCCGGGTGATCGCCCCCGACCTGCGCGGCTATGGCACCTCCCCGGTCCTCCCCGGGGTGAGCGGGTTCCCCGAATTCGCCCGCGACATCGCGGCGCTGCTGGACGAACTGCGGGTCCCGGCCGCCGTACTGGCGGGCCTGTCGATGGGCGGCCAGGTCGTCATGGACTTCCACCGCCAGTTCCCGGACCGGGTCCGCGGCCTGGTCCTCGCCGACACGTTCACGGCACCCGAGACCCCCGACGGGGTCGCAGCCCGCAACGCGACGGCGGACCGGCTGCTGCGCGAGGGCCTGGACGGATACGCCGAGGAGGTGCTGGAGAAGATGGTCGCCCCGTACGCGACCGCGGAGGTCAAGGCCCACGTCCACCGCATGATGACGGCGACCTCCCCCGAGGGCGCCGCGGCGGCCCTGCGGGCCCGGGCGCTGCGCCCCGACTACCGCGACCTGCTGACCCGGGTGAAGGTCCCGGCGCTGGTCGTGGTCGGCACGGACGACGAGTACACCCCGGTCTCCGACGCCGAGGCGATGCACGCGGCACTCGCCGACTCCGAGCTGCTGGTGGTCTCCGGGGCGGCCCATATGCCGAACCTGGAACGACCTGAGGAGTTCAACGCGGCGCTGGCGACGTTCCTGACACGGATCGACGGCCGATCGTAGTCTCGGGTCCGTGACGTACCAGTCCATCACGGGGGAAACCGATGTACGCGCGATGCCGGAGAAGCGGAGCGGCAGACGGGCCGGGATCTGGCTCGGCGGGCTGCTGTTCGCCGCCGTGAGCGTGGTCGTCGGATGCCGTACCGCCGACACGGACGCCCTCACCCCCGTACCCCAGTTGCTGGCCTTCCTGCCGTGGCTGCTGGTACCGACGGGGCTGGGACTGCTGCTCGCGCTGCTCGCGCGGTGGTGGGTGGGCCTCGTCTGGGGAGTGGCGCTGCTCGGCCTGCTGGCGTGGTTCATCGAGCCGTACGGGAAGATCAGCGAGCCCGACGGCAGGGTGCTCGCCTCGCTCCGCGTCCTCACCTCCAACGTCGAGTTCGGGCGTGGCACGGGCGCCCTGGTGGACGTCGTGCGCCGGGAGAAGCCGGACGTCGTGTTCGTCCAGGAGTGCGAGTACACCTGCGAGGCGGAGCTGAAGCGGACCCTCGGGGTCGCCTACCCGAACCGGTCGACCGTGCCGGGCGCGGGCTCCGACGGCTCGGAGATCCTCAGCCGCTACCCGCTCGCCGCGGCCGCCCCGGTGCCCGGCACGATGGGGATGCCGGGAGCCGTGGCGGACGTGGACGGACACGCCGTACGGCTCCAACTCGCCCATCCGATGCCGCCGTTGCCGGGTCAGGTGGACCTGTGGAAACGGGAGCTGAGGTCGCTGCGGGAGTTCGCGGCACGGCACGCGGACGCACCTCTGCTTCTCGCCGGTGACTTCAACGCCTCCCAGGACCATGCCGCGTTCCGCCGCGTCCTCGACGCCGGTCTCCACGATGCCGCGCGTCTGGCCGGCCACCCCCGCACCCCGAGCTGGCCGGCCCGCACCGCCCCGACGCTGGGCGCGCAGATCGACCACGTCCTGGTGTCGGCGGACTTCTCCTGTGAGCGCGCCCGTTTCCTGGACCTGGCCGACACCGACCACCGGGCGCTGCTGGTGGAGCTGGACCTGCACCAGGGCGGATGACGTGTAATAGGCCCATGTCCAGAGAGTTCCCCATCGGCCTCACCCCTCCCGACTGGCTGGTCAGGAACCTCCGGTCCCAGCCCGCCCCCATCAACTGGGCGGCCGTGGCCCGCGCCTCGATCGCGATGACCCTGCCGCTGGCCGTCGGCCTGGCCATGGGCAAGGTGGAGTACGGCGCCCTGGCCTCCATGGGCGCCCTGTCCGGCGTCATCGGCGACACGGCGGACGCGTACCGCATGCGCATCCTCAACATCGCCATCCCGCAGCTGTTCGGGGCGGTGGGCGTGACGGTGGGCTCCCTGGTGTTCGGCGAGGGATGGCTGGCGGTGGCCGTGGTGACGCTGGTCGCCCTGCTCTCCGGGATGATCTCGACGATCGGCGCGGTGGCGTCGGTGTCAGGGCTCCTGCTGCTGCTCAACTCCGTCGTCGGAGCGGGGCTGCCGATGCCGGGCGAGTGGTGGCTGGCACCGCTGCTGATGACGGGCGGCGGCCTCCTGGTCCTCGCCCTGGCGCTGCTGGCCTGGCCGCTGCGGTCCGGCGTACCGGAACGGGCGGCGGTGGCGGCCACGTACCGCACGGTCGCGACACTGATGGCGGCCTGCGGCAGGGAGGAGTACGACGAGGCCCGGCACACCGTCACCCAGTCCCTGAACCAGTCGTACGACCTCATCCTCGCCCGGCGCGCCCGCCATCACGGCCGAAGCCCCGACCTGACCCGTCTGCTGGCGCAACTGAACGCGATCACGCCGGTGGTGGAGGCGGCCCCGGCGGCGCACGTCACGGGCGAACCGCTCCCGCCGGAGGTCCCCGAAGCGGTGCGCCACCTGGCGTCAGCCGTGGAGACGGGCTACCAGGGCCCGATAGCCCTCCACCTGCCCACCCCCACCTCGGAGACCACCCGCGCGGTGGACCACGCCCTGCGCCACGCGGCGGAGGTGGTCAGGACCCCGGACGTCGACCCCGCCGGCCTCGACGACCGCCTCGGCCGCCCGGCGGCGCTGCGCGTCCGCGCGGCGCGCGCGACCCGCAACGTGGCGCTGTCGGCGGCGTCCTGGCGCTACGGCCTGCGCCTGGCCCTGTGCATCGGCGTGGCCCAGGTCCTGGTGTCGA
Source organism: Streptomyces sp. NPDC051913 (assembly GCF_044593635.1). Lineage (NCBI taxonomy): Bacteria > Bacillati > Actinomycetota > Actinomycetes > Kitasatosporales > Streptomycetaceae > Streptomyces > Streptomyces sp. NPDC051913. Next base: position 421,549 of record NZ_JBIUCI010000003.1, read on the forward strand.
TCCTCCCGGTACCCCGCTCGTACTGGGTGGCCCTGACCATCACGTTCGTCCTGAAACCGGACTTCGGCTCGGTCTTCTCCCGTGCGCTGCTCCGCGCGCTCGGCACGGTGGCGGGCCTGGTGATCGCGGCGGCGGTCCTGGCGGAGGTGCCGAGGGGCTGGTGGGACATCCCGGTGATGCTGCTGCTGGCCCCCCTGATCCCCGCGCTCACCCCCCGGGGCTACGGCTACCAGACAGCCGCGATCACCCCGGTGATCCTGCTCCTCTCGGACATCCTGAACCACCAGGGCACCGCCCTCCTCATGCCCCGCCTCCTGGACTCCCTGATGGGCTGCGGCATCGCCCTGATCGCGGGTTACCTGCTCTGGCCGGAGAGCTGGCACACCCGCGTCGGCGACCGCCTGGCGAAGGCGGTGGACGACACGGCGACGTACGTCGAATCAGCCTTCGGCGGCGACCCGACGGATCCCCCGTCCCGAGCCCGCATGCGCCGCGGCCTCTACCGCGACCTCTCGGTCATCCGCACAGAGTTCCAACGCGCTCTGACCGAGCCACCCCCCACCGGCCGCCGCGCGGCGGCGTGGTGGCCGCTGGTGGTGGCGGTGGAACGCATCGTGGACGCGACGACAGCGGCCCGCGTCCGCACCAAACACGGCGCACCCCTCCCGTCGGAGGCGGAGGTGACCCAAGTGGTGCTGCAACTGCGCGATTTGGCGGAAGGAGTCCGGAAAGCAGAAACCCTCTACGCAGTCCGCACAGACCTGACGGGCCCCTCGGGAAGCGTCCTCGAACCCCTCCGCCAGGAACTGGCAGCGGCTCGGGCCATCGCTTCGCCGCGGTGAGGGGGCCGGGCCCCTGAATCAGCCGAAGAACGATGCGCTGCATGGTGCGAGGCGTAAGTTCCATGCACGCCACAACCCCTGTCACGTACGCATCGCCCGAGTCGGACGCGTCCGGCCCCACAGGTCTGCGTTGAAGACGCCGGCCCCACACACAAGGGTGCGGCCGCCCTGTGCAGGAGGGCGGCCGCACCTGTGGGGGGTGGGGTCAGGTCGGGTGGGTTACTTCTGGAGGGACTTTTCCATCGCCGCGGCCAGGCCGTTGGCCCAGAGCTGGTTGACTCTGGAGCGTTCCGTGGCGTTCGGCTGGGCATTGGTGCAGGACGTGCCCGGGCCGCCGCCGGACATGAGTTCGCTGCACGGGCCGGAGTAGTGGTCGGGGAGGCCGAGGACGTGGCCGGTTTCGTGGGCCGTGACGCGGGTGGAGTTGTACTGCTGGTTCTGGGCGTAGTCGAGGAAGATGTAGCCGCTGCCGTGGCCGTCCGTGGAGGCGTAGGAGCCTCGGGAGTCGTTGCCCTCGCGGTAGGTGAAGTCGGCTGACGACGACGTGCCCGACTGGAGTTTCACGTTCGACACCGCGCTGTTCCATATCTGCGTGCTGCGCGCTATCTGGGTGCTGAACGTCGGGGCGCGGGAGGCGTCGTAGATCACCGTCACGGCTGCCGTGCTGGTCGGGTTCGCGGCGCGCTTCTCCGCGACCGAGGCCAGGACCGCCTGGAAGAAGGCGTCCGTCGTGTCCGTCGACGTGGCCTTCGCCGTGAAACCGGCCGTCGTCGGCGCTGCTGACGCCGACGGAACTGACATACCCAGCGCGGCTGTTGTGAGGACGGCCGCGAGGGCGTACGTGTGCTTGCGCATCGAGGACTCCTTGGTGGGGGGTGAGTCGTCGATGTGAGTCTCGGGGGGCGTGCGGCGGTTGGGATGATGGCAATCGGTGATAGGGCCGGGCTATCGGCAACCTCTGGTGAAAGCTGTGACTCCGCTTTACGCTCCCTGGGCATGGAGCTCGAGGTGAGGCATCTCCGTGCGCTGTGCGCCATAGCCGACACCGGCAGTCTGCACCGCGCGGCGAGACAACTGGGTGTCGCACAGCCCTCGTTGAGCACGCAGTTGAGACGCATCGAGGAAGGGCTGGGCGGGGCGCTGTTCTGGCGGGAGCGTAGTGGGTGCCGGCCGACCCCGCTCGGGCGGCTCGTGCTCAGCCGGGCCCGGCCGCTCGTCGCCGAACTGCGCTCACTGGTCGCCGAGGCGCGGGCCGCCGCCGCGGGAGGGCCACAGCTGCGGGTCGGGTCCACCGCCAGCCGTGCGCTCGCCGGGTGGCTGCGACGGCTGCGGGGACGGGGGCAGGAGCCGACCCTGCACATGGACGTCTCACCCAACGCCCTGCTCCGCATGGTCGCCGACGGGCAGCTGGACGTCGTGTTCGTGCACGAGGTGGAGGGTTCGCCGCTGCGCATCCCGGAGGGGCTGCGGTTGCGGGTGCTGGTGGAGCGGGAACCGCAGTTCGTGTCGCTGCCCGCCGATCATCCGGCGGTCGCGAAGGCCGATGTCGCCCTCGCCGACCTGGCGCACGATCGCTGGATGATCGACCCGACCGTCGACGGCGAATGGGACGCCGTGCAGCGGATGTTCCGGGTGGCCGGAATCAACCCCCGCGTGCTGTACGGGGATTACCACACCGCCGCCGCCCTGGTGGCCACCGGCGAGGTCGTCACCGTGTGCCAGCCGTCCTGTCTGCCCCGCCCCGAGATGGCCGTACGGCGCCTCGACGGCGACCCGCTCGGGGTGCGGCTGCTGCTCGCCGCCCGTACGGAGACGGACCTCGACGGGGTGCATCCCGCGCTGGAGGAGGCGTACTGGGAGGCCGCGCGGGAGGCGCCGGCGTACCGGGAGTGGCTGGAACGGTCCGCTGTCCCGGCCCCAGCCACCCCGATGACCGGCTGACTCAGACGCCGATGTCCTCGCCGTCCTTGCGCCACACGGCGACGACCGCCGGGCGCACGATCTTCCCCGGGCCGTCGGGCCAGGTGCTGGCCGGGTTCTCCACCGTCGCACCGGTGATCTCGCCCGGGTGCTGCACGGCGACCAGGACGCGGCGGTCCTGGATGACCGGGCCGCAGGTCTCCGCGCCGGTCGGCATGGTCAGGAACTGCTTCAGCTCACCGCGCCGGTCCCCCTTGGTCGCGACGCCGAACAGGCCGTCGTGGGAGCCGAGCTGGTTGCCGTCGGTGGAGATCCAGAGGTTGCCGTACGGGTCGAAGGCCACGTTGTCCGGGCAGGAGATCGGGCTGACCCGGTCCTTGGGGAACCCGGCGAAGTAGGTGGCGGGGTCGGTCGGGTCGCCCGCGACCAGGAAGAGCGACCAGGCGAACGCGTCGCTCTCCGGGCGGTTGCGGCGCTCGGTCAGCTCCAGGATGTGCCCGTGCTTGTTGGCGCTGCGCGGGTTGGCCTCGTCGGCCGCCGGGTAGCCGGTGAGGCCGCGGTTGGTGTTGTTGGTGAGGGCGACGTAGACCTTGCCGGAGACCGGGTTGGGCTGGATGTCCTCGGGGCGGTCCATTTTCGTGGCGCCGGCCTTGTCACCGGCGAGACGCGTGAACACGAAGACCTCGTCGGCGGTCATGCCGTCCACATGCGAGACGGCGCCCTTGGCGGTCGCGGTGGCCAGCGGGATCCACACGCCGCTGCCGTCGAACTCGCCGTCGGCCGGGAGCTTGCCGGTGCCGTCGATCTCGATGGTCGGGGAGTCACCGGTCAGCTTGGCGACGTACAGCGTCCCCTCGTCGAGAAGGGAGAGGTTGTGCTCACGGACGGCGCGCGAGGTCCCCTTCTTCACCCGCTTGCTGCTGACGAACTTGTAGAAGTAGTCGAAGCGCTCGTCGTCGCCGGAGTAGACGACGGGGCGTCCGTCGGCGGTCAGCCGGACCGTCGCGGCCTCGTGCTTGAAGCGGCCGAGGGCGGTGTGCTTGCGCGGGGTGGACGTGGGGTCGTACGGGTCGAACTCGACGACGTACCCGAAGCGGTGCACCTCGTTGGGCTCCTGGGCGACGTCGAAGCGCTTGTCGAACCGCTCCCACTTGCGCTCGCTCGCGCCGGTGCCGATGCCGTACCGCTTGTCCGTGGCGCGGCCGCTGTTGGCGAAGTACTGGTTGAAGTTCTCCTCGCCGTGCAGCGTCGTGCCCCAGGGGGTGGTCCCGCCGGAGCAGTTGTTCAGCGTGCCCAGCACCTTGGTGCCGGTCGGGTCGGCGGAGGTCTTCAGGAGGTCCGAGCCGGCGGCGGGGCCGGTGAGCCGGAACTCGGTGGTGGCGGTGACGCGCCGGTTGAGGGGGTGGCGGGGGACGGCGGTGAGCTTGCCGCTCTTCCGGTCCTCCTCGACGACGACCGCCGACAGTCCGTGCGCGGCCCAGGCGATCTCGACCTGCTCGCGGGTGGGGTTGGCGGCGTCGTAACCACGGAACATGAGCACCTCGTCGGTGTACTCGTGGTTGGCGACGAGGAGCTGCTTGCCGTGGCCGAGCGGGAGCAGGGCGAGGAAGTCGTTGTTGTACCCGAACTGGCCGGCCTGCGCGGCGGCCGTCTGCTTCTCCGGGTCGAAGGCGGGCGCGCCCCGCAGAATGGGCTCGCCCCAGCGGATGACGACGTTCTGCGCGTAACCGTCGGGGACGGTCACGGCGTCGGCGGTGTTGGGGGCGACGGGGGTGTAGCGCAGACCGCGGGCCGCCTTGCTGCCGCGACCCGGCCTGTACGAGGTGGCCGGCGCCGTGCCGGTCGCGGCGTGGGCCTGCGGGGCGGCGGCGACGCTCGCGCCGGCCGCGGCGGCCACGGTGACGACGGCGGCGGTCCGCATCATGGAGCGGCGGCTGAGGGCGCCGGCGATGACGTCACCGACGTACTCGTTGCCACTGGTGTTGGGCACCTCGTGGAAACAGGCGTTGCCGCACCGGTAGAGGCAGGTCATGGCGGAACGGCCGCCCTGGTGTCCGTCGGACGACGGCGTACTGATCAACGGCAGCGGTATACGCACTTTGTCTTCCCCTTGCTTCCCCATGGACTCCCCTTGAATCCGCGCCTCGGACGCTAGGGGGGTGGGGGTGCGGGAGCGGGGACTGGTGGTGAACGCGCGGTGAATCCGGAGTTGCCGGGTGGGAGTTGGGGGTGGGTTGCGCAGTAAGACCGAATACGGGCCTTGACTGGAGCGGCCTCCGGTGCCCTCCCCGGCCCAAGATCTCCCTCCGGGGCCGCTAACCTTACGTGTCCGTCCTGGCCAGGGATTTACGGGCATCAACTCATGCGAAGGGTTGCGCACATGGGCATTCTCACTCTCCTGCGGAACGCGTTCGGCCGGTCACGCAAGGGGCGTACCGCCGAGGCAGAGGGTGCGGAGGGGACGCAGCCGACAGCTCAGCCGACGGTGCCCTCCCCGTCCCCCGAGCCGGAGCCGTCCCGGGTGTCGGCGGAGGTTCCGGAGCAGCGTGCGTCGGCAGCGACGTCCGCTTCGACGTCCGCTTCGACGTCGCTCTCGACCAAGGACGAGCACGATCTGGTCTCGGCGGCCTTCGACAACGTCTCGGTGCCTAAGCCGGCGGCGCCGGCGGTTGCCGGGGAGACGGTGGCTGAGGCGGAGACCGAGGCGGCGGAGGCTGAGACTGCGCCGATCGCGGAAGCCGAGGAGACGGTGGCTGAGGTCGTTGAGGCTGAGGCCGAGCCGGTGGGCGTGGTGGCGGAGCCCGCGGCTGAGGTCGAGGGCGCGACCGTGACGGAGGCGGAGACCGTCGAAGAGGCCACCCCCGCCGAGGAGACCACGGCCGCCGCCCAGGAACCCGCGGCGGAGGAGACGCCCGCCGCGGAAACCACGCCTGAGCCGGTCGCCGAGGCGGAGGCGGTCGCGGAGACCGTCAGCGAGCCGGTCGCGGAGACCGTCGCCGAACCGGTCGCGGAGATCCAGCCGGAGCCCGAGGCCGAGCCGGTCGCCGAAGCCGAGCCCGTCGCGGAGACCGAGCCGGAGCCGGAGGCCGCCCCCGCCGACGAGCCCACGGCCGTCCAGGAGACCGGCACGGAGGAGGCGCCCGCCGCCGAGGAGCCGGAGCCGGTCGCGGAGACCGAGCCGGAGACCACGCCGGAACCGGAGCCGATCACCGGGGACGCCCCCGAGCCGGTCGCCGAGGTCACTCCCACCCCCGAGCCGGAGAGCAAGCCCGCCCCGGAGCCGGTGGCCGAAAGCACCCCGGAGCCCGAAGCCGCCGCCGAGGCCGAAACAGCCCCCGCCTCCACCCCCGAACCCACCCCGATCGCCGCAGCCGCCGACGGCGAGGCCGCCCCGCAGGGGCCACCCGCAGTCGACGACGAAAGCGGCACGGACGGTGCGGGTGGGAACACCTCGGACGCCGACGGCGAAGCCGAGGCCGACGCGGACGCGGTCAGCACCGCCCTCGCCAAGGCCGGCCTCACCACCGCCCGCGCCAGGACCTACCTCGTCCTCGACCGCTCCGCGAGCATGCGCGCGTACTACAAGGACGGCTCCGCCCAGGCCCTCGCCGACCAGACTCTCGCCCTCGCCACCCGCCTCACCCCGGCGGACAGCGACCCCTCGGTCCACGTCGTCTTCTTCTCCACGGAAGTGGACGGCACGATCGACCTCACCCCCGCCTCCCCCAAGGACGCGATCGACGAGGCGCACGCCGGCCTCGGCCGCATGGGCCGCACCAGCTACCACGCAGCCGTGGAAGCCGTACTCGCCCACTACGACAAGACGACCACCCCCGACGCGAACGCCCCCGCCCTCGTCGTCTTCCAGACCGACGGCGCCCCCGACGCGAAGACCCCCGCCACCCAGGCCCTGACCGAGGCCGCGAAGAGCCACCCCTCCGTGTTCTTCTCCTTCGTCGCGTTCGGCGAGCACGAGAACAAGGCCTTCGACTACCTCCGCAAGCTGAAGACCGACAACACGGCCTTCTTCCACGCGGGCCCCACCCCCAAGGAGCTCACGGACGCGGAGCTCTACGACGGCGTACTGATCGACTGGCGCCCGTAACAACACTCGTAGCAACACCCGTGCCGCCCGCTTCTCACCCCGTAATACGGGAAGCGGGCGGCATACACATGTCGGCTACGATTTCAAGGTTCGAAAACCCGAAACAGAACCGACCTGGGAGCAGCCCCCGATGGCTCGACACCTCATCACCAGCGCCCTTCCCTACATCAACGGGATCAAGCACCTGGGCAACATGGTGGGGTCCATGCTCCCGGCGGACGTGTACTCCCGGTACCTCCGCCAGCGCGGCCACGACGTCCTCTACATCTGCGCCACCGACGAGCACGGCACCCCGGCGGAGCTCGCCGCGAAGGAGGCCGGACTCAGCGTCGCCGAGTTCTGCGCGCAGGCGCACGACGCCCAGAAGGCGGTCTACGACGGCTTCGCACTCGCGTTCGACTACTTCGGTCGCAGCTCCAGCGAGCAGAACGTCGAGATCACCCAGCACTTCGCCCGCCGCCTCAACGAGAACGGGTTCATCGAGGAGCGGGCGATCCGCCAGGTGTACAGCCCCACCGACGGCCGCTTCCTCCCGGACCGCTATGTCGAGGGCACCTGCCCCCACTGCGGCTACGACAAGGCCCGCGGCGACCAGTGCGAGAACTGCACCCGGGTCCTCGACCCCACCGACCTGATCAACCCGCGCTCCGCGATCTCCGGCTCCACCGATCTGGAGGTCCGTGAGACCAAGCACCTCTTCCTCCTCCAGTCGAAGCTCCAGCACGAGGTCGAGGAGTGGGTCTCCCGGCACGAGGCCGAGTGGCCGCAGCTGGCCTCCTCCATCGCCCGCAAGTGGCTGACCGAGGGCCTGCACGACCGTGCCATCACCCGTGACCTGGACTGGGGCGTCCCCGTCCCCGCCGACACCTGGCCGGAGCTGGCGGCCGAGGGCAAGGTCTTCTACGTGTGGTTCGACGCCCCGATCGAGTACATCGGCGCGACGAAGGAGTGGTCCGACCTGGACCCGGAGAACCGGGACTGGAAGTCGTGGTGGTACGAGGCGGACGACGCGGTTCGCTACACGGAATTCATGGCCAAGGACAACGTCCCCTTCCACACGGTCATGTTCCCGGCGACCGAACTCGGCGTCCGTGAGCCCTGGAAGAAGGTCGACTACGTCAAGGCCTTCAACTGGCTGACGTACTACGGCGGCAAGTTCTCCACCTCCCAGAAGCGGGGCGTCTTCACCGACCAGGCCCTGGAGATCCTCCCGGCCGACTACTGGCGTTACTTCCTCATCGCCAACGCCCCGGAGTCGGACGACTCGTCCTTCACCTGGGAGCACTTCACCGCCACGGTCAACAAGGACCTCGCCGACACCCTCGGCAACTTCGTCAACCGCGTCCTGTCCTTCTCCCGCAAGCGCTTCGGCGACGACGTCCCCGAGGGCGGCACCCCGGGCGAGGCGGAGGCGAAGCTGGGCGAGGAGATCGCCCGCCTCCTCGGCGAGTACGAGACCCAGATGGAGGCCCTCCAGTTCCGCAAGGCCGCGGCGGCGCTGCGCGCCCTGTGGTCGGCCGGCAACTCCTACCTGGAGGAGAAGGCCCCCTGGCTGGAGATCAAGACCGACAAGGACGGCGCCGCGCTCACGCTGCGCACGGCGATGAACCTGATCCACCTCTACTCGGTGGTCTCGGAGCCCTTCATCCCGGCCACGTCCGCGGCCATGCGCCAGGCCTTCTCCCTCGCCGACGACACCGCGACCTGGGTGTCGCAGGAGGAGGCGAAGGCCCTGACCTCCGTCCCGGCCGGCACCCCCTTCACCGTCCCCCCGGTCCTCTTCGCCAAGCTCACGGACGAGGACCTGGAGACGTACAAGGAGCGCTTCGGCGGCACGGCGGAGTAAGCGGGTACCCAGCGGACGGGGGCCGGGAACGTGCTGAAGATCTTCCTCTGTCACTCCTCGGGGGACAAAGAAGACGTACGACGCCTGCGGAGGCAACTGCTGTCCGCGGGCTTCCAGCCCTGGCTCGACGAGGAGGACATCCTCCCGGGCCAGGACTGGGACCGTGAGATCCGCCGTGCGATCCGCGCCTCCGACCTGGTCCTGGTCTGCCTCTCACGGGCTTCGGTCACCAAGACCGGATACGTCCAGAAGGAGATCGGCCTCGTCCTCGACTTCGCCGACCACCAGCCCGAGGGCACGATCTACGTCATCCCGGCCCGCCTGGAGGACTGCGAGGTCCCGGAGCGGTTGCAGAGGTGGCACCGGGTGGATCTGTTCACGGAGGACGGTTTCGGGAGGCTGCTGCGGTCGCTGGCGCTGGTCAGGGGCACCTCCGTCGGCATCCGGTACGACGGGGTCTATGCGCATCCGGATGGGGCGGACTCAGCGTTCACGCAGATGCTCAGGTTCTTCGCAGACGGCACTGTGCGGGGTGTGACGGTCGCCTATCCCCTCGAAAAGGCCCTGACATGGTTCAACCGGCCCCATCCGAGCCCGGGTACAGGGCGATATCAGATCGACGGCGACCGCGTCACGCTCGCGACCACGAACATCTACGGCACGGTCGAACGGAACGGCACCATCCGCGAAGAGGGTGCGGAGCTGCACCTCCACACCCTCAGCCGCATCAACGGCCATCAGTCCGACGGCGTATGGCGGTTCCTACCCCTTCAGCTCACGAAGTGAGAACGCCCGCCCCCGCCGTCTTCCCCAGCGACGTCGGCAGGTTGGTCACCGCCGAGCCCGACTCCAGCCCCGCCGTCAGCGTCGGCGTCCAGTTGACGGTCGTCTTCAGGTCCTTCGACGACGCGGCGTTGTAAGCAGCCACCAGGTCCGTCACCGTGCCGTTGACGAGGTTGCCGCTGCCCTTGATCGAGCCCGTGCCGTCGCCGCTGAGGAGCTTGGCGACCTTCACGCTCGACGGGACCTTCCAGTAGTTGTTCTCGGCCACGACCTGGGCCTTCGCCCGCGAGTTGATGCTGTACTGCACCGCGTATCCGTTCAGCGGCGTGACGTCGTAGTAGTTGTTGTAGATGTGGATCTGGCCGACCCGGGAGAGCGGGGCGCGCTGGACGATGCCCTTGTAGACGTTGTGGTGGAGGGTGACGCGCAGCTTGCCGGCCGGCTCGCTGTCGCTGCTGCCGATCAGGGTCGTCTTGTCGTGGTTGGAGAAGACGTTGCGGGAGATCGTCACCAGGTCCGAGCTCTTCGTGACGTCCAGCTCGCCGTCGTGGATCTGGTACTCGCGGCCGTAGTACTCGGGGTTCGCCGAGTCCAGGTGCGGGGTGTCGGTGAACGTGTTGTGGTCGGCCCAGACATGGGTCGCCCCGCGCAGGGTCACCGCGTCGTAGTTGGAATTCCAGTTGCCGTCGTCGCCGTCGGTCGGGTCCCACTGCGGGAAGCAGTCCTCGGTGGCGGCGAAGGTGAGGTTGCGGACGATGACGTTGTCGACGTTCTGGATCTGGAGCATGGCGCCGCTCAGACCGGGGTTCGAGCCCGGGACGCCGACGATCGTCGTGTTCGCCGGGACCTTGAGGACGACGTTCTTGGCCTGCTTGGTCTGGGCGGCGGCGCGGGCCTTCTCCTGGGTGCCGGAGGGGAGCTTGGAGCGGCCGTAGGTCGAGGGGTCGTACGCCTTCAGGTACGAGGTGAGGGAGTAGCCGGTGCCCGAGGCGTAGTCGGCGCAGGTCAGCTTCTTGCCGGCGTCGTCGGTGTTGGCGTCGATCGTGCCCTTGACCTTGATGATCCGGGGGGTGGTGTCCGACGCCGAGCCCAGCGCCTTCACCAGCTGGGCGTGGGTGGAGACGGTGAAGGTGTGCGCGGCGTCGGCCTTCGTGCCGCCGGTCGTGCCGGTGCCGGAGGACGCCCAGCCGTCCTTCGCGGCGAGCGTCTGGTGGTACAGGTCGGCGGCGGCGGTGGTCCCGGCGTTCGCGTTCATCACTACGACACCGGCGCCGACGCCCGCGGCCACGGCGGCGGCGGTGACGACGAGGGTGCGCCGCTTGCGCAGGGAACGGCGGTGGGAAGGAGCAACCACAGGTGAGTCCTTACGTACTTGGGGGGGTACTTCCGACTGTTCTGTGGTCGTGGAGATCCAAAAGGTTGCCGTAAAACTTTGGGTCGGTCGGTGATCAAGTTGTGGCCAGGGGGCGGAACTTGCCAGGAAACATACGTATGGTTTGCGCCATGGCAGTACCTGGGATCATCCCGATCGCCTACGAGCCGCACGGCCGTACCGAGGCCATCGGGCTTTACACGGAGGGGCAGTTCCTGGGGTCGGTCACCTACGCCTTCCCCAAGGGCTTCCGGCCGGACGACGGCTGGGAGGAGCAGAAGCGCCTCTACTCCGTGCTGCACACCTTCGACGCCGAGGGCGGTTACCGCGACTCGGAGATCTGGTGTGCCGGGACCTGGGCCGAACAGCAGCGGGACGGCTCCGTGCTGGCGCGCGCCCGGGCCCATCTGGCGACGCGGCTGCGCAGCCTGCCCCGGCGGACCTACACCGACATCGCGATACGGCCCTTCGAACTCGTCGTGGACGGCGTGCTGTTCGGGCTCGTCACCGGGGAGGAGGACGGGGAGGGGTGGGCCGAGCTGTATCCCGACCGGCTGGGCTTCGGGGCGCCCTGGGACGGGAGTTACGACGCGTGACGATCACTATTCCTCCACATGTTCTAGGCAGGGGCCCCGGCAACGCGCTATACATGCCCGAAGATCACTAGTGGGGGGTTTCATCCATGGCACTTTTCGGCAACGCGCACACCATCGACCCGGGCCAGGCGGCCTCGGACTTCGCCAAGCTGCTGGGCGCGGGTGAGGGCGTGCAGGCGGCGTACCAGCTGGTGCGCGACGTCATCATGTTCACCGACCGTCGGCTGATCCTGGTCGACAAGCAGGGCATCACCGGCAAGAAGGTCGAGTACCACTCCGTCCCGTACCGCAGCATCACGCACTTCGCGGTGGAGACGGCCGGCACCTTCGACCTCGACGCCGAGCTGAAGATCTGGGTCTCGGGCCAGTCGGTGCCGATCCAGAAGACGTTCACCAAGGGCGTCGACATCTACGAGGTGCAGGCGATCCTCACGCAGTACGTCGCGCGCTGACATCCGGCTCGCGTGTCCCGACGCCCCCGAAGTCCTCTTCGGGGGCGTCGGCATGTACCCGGGTGAGGTCGGGTCAGGGGCACCGCGGCGACTTTAGGAAGTCTTGGTAATATCCGGCCACTTGTGCGAGGGCAGGGGCTCTCGCAGGGGAGGGAACCTCACGTGGGCAGACACGCCCTGAGACGGGGCGGCCTGGCCGCTGCCGTCTCCTCGCTCGCGGTCGCCGTCGCGGCCGCATCCGTGGTCGTCCTGTCGGAGGGCGGCGATTCCGCGGAGGCGGCCGAGGCCGCCGGCACCACCACGGTCACCCTGACCGACCCCAGCAGCACCACACCGCGCACCGACCGCCCGTACGTCGACGGCGACACCGGCTTCCTGCACCGGCAGACCGGCCGGAACGGGCTGCTGTGGACCGACTTCGCGACCGGCGCGACCGTCACGGTCGAGAACGCCGACGGCGTCTACACGCCGGGCACCGGCTGCACCGTCATCGGCTCGGAGTGCCGTACGGCCTGGTACGGCGTGGACGCCGACCTGGTCGCCCTGCCGGCCACGGCCACCGACGCGTACGCCACCCTCTGGGACCCGGCGACGGCCACCTCGAAGAAGGTGAGCTGGAACAGCTCGCTCCAGTACGGCCAGGGCTACTACCGGGCGCTGGCCGGCGACACGATCGTCACCACCAACTCCCTGATCGACCGGGTCGACGGCGAGTGGCGCACCCGCAAGGTCACCGGCGACACGGTGAACATCCAGTCCGAGGGCGTCCTCGCGGCCGACGCCTCCGGGCTGCTCGTGCAGAACAGCACCTTCGGCTCGCTCCACTACATCGACCTCGCGTCGGCCGTGAGCACCCAGGCCTTCGAGAGCGGCACCAGCAACGCGACGTACCTGATGAGCGGGGACCGTGTCGGCTGGTACTACAACGGCACCGCCGAACTGCACCTGAAGTCCCGCACCGACCTCACCGCCGCCGAGCAGGTGATCACCCTGCCCGCCAACCCCGGCGCCCTCGACGGCGACCCGGTCCTGGTCGGCGACTGGCTGGTGCTGCCGCTGTCCTCCAGCGCGCTCGGCTCGAAGCTGATCGCGGTGAACATCACCGACCCCACCCAGCAGCGGACGCTGCTGGAGAGCGCCGGCGCGTACACGCTGGCCGCCGGTGACGGCACCGCGCTGGTCAGCGGCGGCACCGACGCCACCGACTGGTGGGTGCGGCGGGTGAGCCTGGCCGAGGACGGCACGCCCGCCCTGGAGAAGGTGTCGCAGGCCCCGGCGCTGGAGAACGCCAAGACCGGCATCGCGCTCAGCCGCGGCAGCCTGCGCGTCGCCGAGTCCGACCGCACGACGTCCGTGCGCGAGCTGTCCACCAACGGCTCCACCGCGCTGAAGGCGTACGACGCCACCGCCGACGCCTCCTACAACTCCATGGCCGTCTGCCCGTACGCCGACACCACCTGCGCGCCGCTGTGGGGGAACGTCAACGGCGAGGACGTCTACCTCGACACCAACGGCGGCACCGACGAGGGCGAGGGCCTGGGCGACGACCGGCTGGTCGCGATCGGCGGCCACGAACTGGACTTCGGCGGCCGGGACGGCGCGATCGTGGACGTCTCCGACGACTACGCCGTCTACGACTCCGGCGGTACGTCGCCGGTGCAGTACGTCGGCGAGTTCGGCCAGGGCGAGAGGCTCAAGCGGTCCGTGCGGGCCGCGGCCCTCAACGGCTCCACCCTCTGGAGCGCCACCTCCACCGCCGGCAAGCTCACCTCGTACAGCATTCCGCTGGCGAAGACGCTCTCCACGGTGACCGTGCCGGGCCTGGCCTGCGTGCCGAGCGAGCTCCAGGCGGCGGGCCGCTGGGTGTACTGGGCGTGCGGCACGGACTCGGCGGGCGTGTACGACACGAAGGCCGCCACGGCGACCGCGGTCGCCCCCGGTGACGTGCTCCTCGGGGACGGCTTCACGGTCCGCCACGACCACGCCGCCCGCACCCTGGTGCTCACCGAGGCGGCCACCGGCACCACCCGCACGGTCGCCTCCGGCCTGCCCGACAACGGCCTGACCGTGGACCGGCGCTACCGCTGGACCGTGGACGAGTACTCGGGCCTGGTGGCCTGGTTCGACGAGTACGAGCGCACCCATGTCGCCACCGCGGGCGTCACCCCGTCCGCGCTGACGGTCTTCGAGACGCAGACCGGCGACTACGTCTCCTCCGGGACGAAGTTCGAGGGACTGTGGCTGCTGTCCCGCCCGGTCAGCTCCTGGTCGGTGACCTTCACCTCGGTCCAGAGCGGCGCGAAGGGCAAGGTCACCACCACCGTCAAGGGCGCCGGGGCCAAGGCGTGGGTGACGACCAACTGGTACGGCACCACGGTGACCGGGGACCGCTTCCCGAACGGTGCCTTCACCTGGACCCTGAAGGGGACCGCGCTCGGCACCTCGACCGAGGTCACGGCGGCCACCGGCAAGGGCTTCCTCCAGAACGGGGCGGCGGTCCGGCGCGACTTCGTCAGCCCCGACGGCCCCGACGGCCGCGGCGATCTGCTCACCCTCAACTCCTCCGGCGGCCTGACCTTCCAGTCCGGCACCGGCACCGGCAAGTTCGGCGACAAGTACACGGGCACCGGCTGGGCCACGTCCGTCAAGGCGATCCCGTTCGGCGACCTGAGCGGCGACCGCTGCAACGACGTCCTGGTCCGCTACAGCTCCGGCGCACTGCGCCTGTACAAGCCGGGCTGCGGCAAGGCGGTCAAGCCCTCGACCTCCTACACCACGCTCGCGACCAGCGGCTGGACGCAGTACGACGTGCTGACCTCGCCCGGCGACATCAGCGGTGACGGCCGCCCGGACCTGATCACCCGCAACGCGTCGACGGGAACCGTGTACCTCTACAAGGGCACCGACACCGGCAAGCTGTCGTCGCGCGTCAAGCTCTACGACAACTGGAAGGGCTACAAGAAGATCGTCGGCGCCGGCGACCTCAACGGCGACGGCATCGGCGACCTCCTCGCCCAGGACAAGTCCAACGTCCTGTACCGCTACGACGGCAAGGGCGACGGCACCTTCAAGGCCCGCGTGAAGCTCTTCACCGACTGGGGCGGCTCGTACAACGTCGTGGTCGGCGTCGGCGACATCACCGACGACGGCAAGCCGGACATCGTGTCCCGCGACACGAGCGGCAACCTGTACCGCAACAGCGGTGACGGGAAGGGGTCGTTCGGGGCTCGGGTGAAGATCGCGACCGGGTTCGGCGGGTACAAGTCGCTGTCGTAGGACGGTGGTTCGTGCATAAAAGCGCCCGGGGCCCTGTGGTCCCGGGCGCTTTCACATCGCGGCCACCGGCGTTGCCGCCGCCCACCAGGGGGCGCTGTACCAGCCCCCGGGCAGCCGGCGCCCGGCCACCTCGCCACCGGCGTAGTAGTAGGGCGTCGCGTCCTGCCAGCGGTTGGAGACGACGTAGGTGACCGTCGCGACGACCACCCGCCCGTCCCGCGCCGTCACGGCGGGGGTGCCGAGGCCCGGCAGCACCGGCCCGGGGTCGAGGCGCAGGGCGGTACGGGCGGCGCGGACGTAGTGCAGGCCTTCCAGGGCGGTGTGCCCCACCTGCGCGTACCGGCCGTCCACGAGCTGCTCCCGGGCCGCCCGGCAGCGTTCGGCGGCGTCGGCGAGGGCCTGCGCGGCGGCGCGGTCGCCTCCGGCATCGAGTCCGGCCAGGCTTCCGCCGAGCCGGTCGAGCAGTCGCTCGGCGGCAACGCGCCCCTCATGCCGCGGGGGGTCGGGGGACCGCGGTGCCTCGGCGGGGTCCGGATCACGCCGCCGCCGCTGCGCGACGACCGCGAACACCGCTCCGACGATCAGCAACAGTGCGAGCGGCACGGCGACAACCATCGCTACCTCCAGGCTTCCGGTGAGTACGTACGTCTCCATCAGACCCACGGCCGCTGTGCGCAGCCGTCGGGACGCCTGTACGGCTCCTGTGAGCCCGCCATGATCGACAACCTTGGCGGGTGCAGCTGGCTGGCCCAGAAGATGAAATGCGGGTGAACAGGCGAAGGGGCCCGGAACCGTGTGGCGGTTCCGGGCCCCTTCTGTGTGGTGCCGGTGTGGACTAGGACCAGCCCGGGTCGGTGACCGTCGCGGTCGCCACGGTGGTCGTCTGCGCGTCGGCGCCGGAGTCGCTCGCACCGAGGACGGCGATCAGGGCGGCGGCGGTGACGGCGACGATCGTGGCGAGCATGCGGCGCATTTGGTTCCCCCAAGTATTGGTGTTTTAGCGGGAGTTGGGCCGTTCCGGGCGGTTCGGCGTGACTCCATACTGGGGTTCGAGTGATCCTCGAGTCGCGTGTTTTCCGTGGCACGAAACGATCTGGCACATGTGTGCCAGCGGGCGGTCCGGACGGCCCGACGTGCGAACACGGGATCTTCACACTTTCCCGGGGTGATCTCGGTGAACCGCCACGAGCATGATCACGTCATGCTGCTGACCTGCGCGTCCATCCCCCGGACAGGCTTGTGGTGGGACCCCGCGGAGCGGCACAATCCCTCCGCATGACTTGACCCACGGAGTGGCCGCGCCGGGGCTGGGACGAGCCCGTTCCCCAGGTGCCGCCAGCGTTGTCGGGACCCGCTGCCCCTCCGTGACACGAAGCTGGGGGGCTTGCGTGCTGGTTTCTCTCGGACTGACCGAGCAGTCCGACCGTCTGTACCGCGCCATTCTCAGACGGCCGGACCTGGCCGTCGCGGATGCCGCCAAGGAACTCGGCGTCACCGAGGACGTAGTGCGCGAGGAGCTGGAGGAACTGACCCGTCTCTCCCTGCTCACCCCCACCTGGCGCCGGGACGGCCGACTGCGGGTGGTCGCCCCCAAGGCGGCCCTCGACTCCCTGCTCGCCCACCAGCAGGCCGAGATCGTCGAGCGGCAGCGCGCCCTCGCCGAGAGCCAGGCCGCCGCCGACGCACTGCTGACCCAGTACGCCGAGCTCCACCCCGAGGAACCCGAGCACGAGGCGGAACGATTCCTCGGGGTCGAGGCGGTCCGCGCCAAGATCACCGAGCTGACCGCCGACGTCCGCACGGAGATCATCAGCTTCCACCCCGGCGGCCCGCAGCCCGCGGCCCAGTTCGAGGCCAGCGAACCGATCACCACCGGGCTCCTCGACCGCGGCGTCACGGTCAAGGGCGTCTACCAGGACTCCATCCGCAACGACCAGGTCAGCGTCGAACACGCCCGCTGGCTCACCGAGCGCAGCGGCGAACTGCGCACCGTCCCCGCCCTGCCGATGCGGATGATCATCCTGGACCGGCAGAAGGCCCTGGTGCCGATCGACCCGGACGACAGCTCCCTCGGCGCGGTCCTGCTGCGCGAGCCCGGCGCGGTCGCCGCGTTCTGCGCCCTCTTCGACGCCGTGTGGGACACCGCCACCCCGTTCGGCGAACCGGCCCGCCGCAGCCTCGACGACCCCGGCTCCCAGCCCCGCGAACTGCTCCGCCTGCTCGCCCAGGGCTACACCGACGAGGCCGCCGCCCGCCGCCTCGGCATCTCACTGCGCAGCGAACGGCGCCTGATCTCCGAGCTGATGGAGAAACTGGACGCGCAGAGCCGCTTCCAGCTGGGCCAGCGAGCCGTCGAACACGGGTTGCTGTAGGGGGACTTCAGCGGGGGCGGCGGGCTGCCGACGCCGACCGCGGCACAGGGACTCCGGCGCGGCCAACGGGGCTACCGACACCGACCGCGGCACAGGGACTCCGGCGCAGCCAACGGGGCTACCGACGCCGACCGCGGCACAGGGACTCCGGCGCAGCCAACGGGGCTGCCGACACCGACCGCGGCACAGGGACTTCGACGCGGGCAACGGGGCTGCCGACACCGACCGCGGCACAGGGACTTCGGCGCGGGCAGCGGGCTGTCCGGCGCGGGCTGTTCCAGGGGATGCGGCTGGGGACCTCAGCAGGGGCGGCGGGCTGTCCCGGACGGGCTGCTGCGGAGCGACTTCGGCAGGCGCAGCGGGCTGTCCGACGCGGGATGGTGGCATACGGACTTCAGCAGGCGCAGGCGATGCCGCTGACCGGGGCCGTCAGCGGGTCGATCGCCTGCCGGCGGACGCCGGCCGCGTCCTGGACCTCGAAGCCCTCGCGGGACCAGTACTCGAAGCCGCCCAGCATCTCCTTGACCGGGTGGCCGAGGCCCGCGAAGGCGTACGCGGCACGGGTGGCCCCGTTGCAGCCCGGCCCCCAGCAGTAGGTGACGACCATCGCCCCGGCCGGCACCAGCTCGGCGGCCCGCTCGGCGATGTCGTCGGTCGGCAGATGGACGGCCCCCGGGATGTGTCCCTGCTCCCACGCCTCGGCGCTGCGCGTGTCGATCAGCACGAACCCCTTCGCGCCGGACTCGATGTCGGCGTGCACGTCGGAGGCGTCGGCCTCGAAGGACAGCCGTCCACGGAAGTGGGCGAGCGCCTCGGCGGGGTCAGCGGCGGGAACGCGCAGCACCTTCGAGGGGGCGGCGGTGGTGGTCGTGGTCATGGGAGGTCTCCTTGGATCGGTTCGTGAGGGTGTGGACGGCGGCACAGGCGACGGCCGTGAGGATGGCCGCGGTCGCGGTGCCGGGAAGCAGGAGCAGGACGGCGGTGCCGCCGCCCGCGAGATGGGCGAGGGTGAGGGTGACGAGGGCGAGGGTGGCGGCAGCCGCGGCACCCTCCGCCTGCGGACGGCTGGTCAGTTCGTGCCAACGGGTTCCGGTGGCCTGGAGGTTGGTGCGGCAGTAGAGGGCGAGCGTGAGGGCACTGAGCGCGGCGAGGGGTGCCAGGGGGAGGTCGGCGAGGGGAGCGGGCGGGCGCAGGAGTACGGCGTACAGGGCGGCGGCGGCCGTGACGCCGAGCAGCGTTCCGGTCAGGCCCGCCCGGCCCGGCACCGAGCCTTCGACGCCGACCCAGCCGAAGAGCAGCGGGAGCAGCGCCCACCAGGACGCGGTGGCGTCGGGGACCCCGCCCAGCGCCCACCATCCCCCGGCCGCCGCCAGCACCGCCGCCAGCCGCAGCCGGCGTACCGGTGTCGACAGCGGGCGGGGGCGATAGGTGGCCCAGGTGGCGGCGGCGAGCAGAACGGCGACCGACCACGCGTACGCGTCACCCCACCGCCGGGCCGCGAACTCCCCGGCCGTCAGGGCGACCGCGGCCTGCCCGGTGGCGAACCCGGCGAAGTACAGGCCGGTGACGGCCCGTGCGGCCCCGAACCCCAGTCGCCGCCGCACGAAGCCGACCGCGCCGCCCTGCGCGGTACCCCCCGCCCAGGCGACCAGCAGGCACCAGGCGGCCACCACGAGCGCGACCACCGCGGAGTACCCGACCGGGACGGGGGCGAGGGCGGCGGGCAGCAGCAGGGCACCGGCGCCGAGGACGGCGGCGAGGGTGCGGACCGCGGCCGCCGTCACGTCCTTCATGACAGCTCGTGGAAGAACAGCGGTGCCGCGTCCGGCAGTTGGGTGCCCGCCGGGACCAACCGGGCTTCGAGGCGGTCCCACTGGGGCATCTGCGTCGTCATGTCCACCGGCACGCCCAGCTGTCCGGCGAGGTGGGCGGACCAGCCCGGCATCAGGGGGGCCGAGGTGACCGCGACCGCCGCGAGGAGTTCGAGGTGGGCGACGAGGCGGGCGGCGTACTCCTCGCGGGGGCCCGCGGCGCGTACGAGGGACAGCTGGCGCAGGTCGTCCACGGCACGGTCGACGACCACGGCCAGTTCGGCGGCGGCCTTCTGCGGGGAGAAGGTCTCCGCACCGAGCGCGGCGGCGATACGGTCCGGCAGTTCGGCGCGGTCCTCGTCGAGGAAGGTGACGGAGAGGGGCGTGGCGGGGACCGTCGACTGGAAGTCCTGGGAGAGCAGGTCGAGGACGGTGTCCGTCCAGCGCTCGATGCCACCGGCGAGGACCGTGCTGACGGTGTCGGCGAACTCCTTCATGGAGAAGTTGTTCTGCTCCCGCTCGGGGCCGGTCAGGGCGAGGTGGAAGCGCAGCGCGTCGGCGTTGACGCGGCGCAGGAACTCGCCGCCCCAGATGGCGTGGCCGCGGCTGGTGGAGAACTTGTCGCCCTCCAGCCGGTAGAACTCGTTGATCACGACCTGGGAGGGCAGCGTCAGCGTGCCCTGGGCGAGCAGGAGGGCCGGCCACAGGACGGCGTGGGAGAAGGAGCAGTCGAAGCCGATGAAGTTGATGATCCTCGTGTCGGGGTTCGTCCACAGGCGCTCCCACTCGCCCTTGTCGCCGTGCGCCTCCGACAGCCGGGCGGTGGCGGCGGCGTAGCCGAAGATGCCGCTGAACCAGGTGTCGAGGATGTGTCCCTCCCAGCCCTCCAGCGGGACCGGGATGCCGTAGTCGGCCTCGCGGGAGATCGGGGTGTCGGGGAGCGTCCGCTCGAACAGGCCGTCCAGGTAGGAGATCAGGCGCGGGCGCCATTCCGCCTTCGACTGGGCTTCCGTGTAGTAGGCCTGGAGGCGGTCGCGGTAGTCGTCGAGCGGGAAGACGATCCGGCGCAGGGTGGTCAGGCCCGGCTCCTGCCAGCAGGACGTGCACTTGGGGTTGGCGACGCCGGCCGGGTCCTGGGCGAGACCGCAGGCCTCGCAGTAGATGCCGTCGGAGGGGTCGGCGCAGAACTGGCACTCGCCGCGCACCTCGGCCTCGTACAGATAGCGGTCGCAGGGCTCGCAGCGGAAGACGGGCAGCTCCTCGACCTTCAGCGCGCCCGCGTTCCACAGCTCAAGGAAGAAGCGCTGGACGAACTCGGTGTGCGTGGAGTCGGTCAGCGGGCGGGTGAACCAGTCGTGGTGCATGGAGCCCAGCGACAGCGTCTGCTCCATGCGGTCGCCGAACAGCTTGGCCGTCGGGTACGCGGTGGAGCCGATCTCGGCGGCGCGGCGCGGGACGTAGCAGGAGTGCTCGTCGGAGTAGCCGACGTAACGGACGTCGTTGCCGCGCTGGCGGAGGTGCCGGCTGAGGATGTCGGCGCCGAGGAACGGGCCGGAGAGATGGCCGAGGTGGAGGTCGCCGTTGGGGTTGGGCGGGGCGCTGGTGACGACGTACGAGGTCATGGTCGTGAAGTCCTTAGAAGGCTTAGGAGGCGAGCTGGTTGAGGGCGGGCTCCGGGACGGCGCCGGTGTCGAGCGCCGGGAGCACCTCGCAGGTCGGGGCCACCACGCGGCTGTGCGGCGGGAGGTCGTCCAGGACGATGGCGTGGGCGCCGACGCGGGAGTCGGAGCCGACGGTGACCGGGCCCAGCACGCTGGCGCCGGTGCCGATGATCACGCGGTCGCCGACGACGGGGTGGCGGCGGGATCCTGCCGGGCGCCGCAGGTCCTTCCACCAGCCGACCGAGCCGAGCGTCACCTGGTGGTACAGCATCACGTCGTCGCCGATGCGGACGGTCTCGCCGATGACGACGGCGGTGCCGTGGTCGACGAAGAAGCGGCGGCCGATCCGCGCCCCCGGGTGGATCTCGATGCCGCTCACCGCGCGGGCCAGCAGCGACAGGGCGCGGGCGGTGAAGCGGTGCCCGCGCCGCCAGAGGCGGTGCGCGATCCGGTACGTCCACAGGGCGTGGATGTGCGGGTAGAGCAGCACCTCGGCGCGGGAGGAGGCGGCGGGGTCCTTGGCGAGGACGGTGGCGATGTCCTCGGCGAGCAGCGCCCGCAGTCGCGGCCCTGGCTCACATGTGGTCATACGGCGCCTCCGGTCTGACCGGCCGGCCCGCGAGGAACCGCTGCGGCCGGTAGGGCTCCAGGAGTTCCTGGACCGCCTTGCCGGGTACGGCACCGCCGTCGATGATCTCCCGCGCGGCGAGCTCCGCGACGGCGGGCGCCATCTTGAAGCCGCCGCCGCTGAAGCCGAGGGCGAGGTAGAGCCCGTCGGGCCCGGCGGCGCCCACGACGGGGCGCTTGTCCGGCGTGTAGCCGTCGAGGCCTGAGCGGGTGCCGGCCAGCGGGGCCGTGGCGGCCTGCGGGACCCGGACCGCGATCGCGTTGATCGCCGCCTCCAGTTCGGCCTGCGTCAGCGGCTCCACGTCCCGGCCCAGCTCGGTGTCGGGCTTGCTGGGCACACCGAAGTAGAAGCGGTCCAGGCCGTCGGGCCGGAAGTAGGAGCCGGTGGTGTCGTCGATGCAGGTGGGCACCGAGGCCCGCGAGCCGCGCCGCCCGGCACCCGGCAGCTCGGCCTGCGCGAGGCCGATCCGGCGGGCGGTCACCGGGATGTGGACGCCGAGGTACTCGGCGGGAGCGGACCCCCAGGCGCCGCCCGCGAGGACGACCAGCGGGGAGTCGATACGGCCGATGGAGGTGAGGACGCCGGTGACGACACCGGCGTGCTCCAGGACCTTCATCGCCCGGATGCCCTCGGACGGGGAGACCCCGAGCCGGTAGGCGGCGGCCAGCAGCGCCCCGGAGGCCATCATCGGGTCGGCGTAGCCGCCCTCGGGCTCGTAGGCGGCCAGCGCGATGTTCTCGGTGCTGAGCCCGGGATAGATCTCCTTCAGCTCGCCCGGCTCGACGATCTCGACGCGCCGGTGCCCGGCGGCGTCCGTCGTCGCGTCGGCGTTCTGCCGCAGGTCCTCGGCGTGGTTGTCACCGACGATCATCACGAACCCGGTGCGCCGGTAGCCGCAGTCCCCGCCGATGACATCGGCCCACTGCTCGAAGACCGGCAGGGAGCGTGCGGCCAGCCGTGTGTCGGCGACGGACGTGTGGTGCAGCCGCAGCAGACCGCCCGAACGGGACGTGGCGCCCTGGGCGTTGACCCGGCCCTGGTCGCACAGCACGATCCGGCCGAGCCCGGCCAGCGCGAGCTGGTGCGCGATGGCCGCGCCGATCACCCCGCCGCCGACGACCACGGCGTCGGCGTGCGCGTGCACGATGGGACTCATCAGACGGACACCCCTGCCACCACACGGGAGTTGACCGGGCCGGACGGGTCGTCGATCTCGAACACCGAGGCCCACTTGGCGCGTTCGCGGGCGACCGCCTCGGCGCCGCCCCACCAGATGGTGACGAACCGCAGCCGGGTCTCGCCGTCGTTGGTCAGGTCGTGGTCCTGGTACGGCGTGATGAACACCGTCTCCCCGGCCCGCACCCGGCGCGTCTCCTCGCCGATGCGCATGACGCCGCTGCCCTCGGTGATGAAGAACATCTCGTTCTCGTCGTGATGGTGCGCGGTGGACGTCTCACCGGGCGCCACGTCCACCCAGGCGCCGCCCCAGAAGGGCTCCTCGACCGCGCCGGGCCAGGGGAAGATGCGTCGGCCACTGACGTTGTACGGCTCCTCGAAGACCATGTCCTCCTCGTGCGCGGTGAACACGTGCATCAAGCTCTTCTTCTGCTCGCTCATGGGGTCCCCCCGTTCATGCGGCGACGGGCTGCCGCAGTCGGCTGCGCAGGTCGCGGTGGATGGTGTCGGCCTTGGCGGCCATCTGGCTGAAGGAGGTGGCGGAGCCGATGCCGTGCCGCCACTCGGTGAGGCCGTCGAGGTAGAGACCCACCTCGCAGTCGTCGGTGGTCTCGGCGCGATAGGCGCGGGTCACCTCCGGCCGCCCCTGCGCGTCCACCTTCAAGTAGGGCTTGAACGCCTCCAGTTGACGGGGGAAGGCAGGCTCGCGGTAGCCGGTGCAGACGATGACGGCGTCGGCCTCGATGACGCCGCGCTCCCCGGTGAAGACCTCTTCGGTCTCCAGGCGTACGGCGTCCCCGACGACGGAGACCTCCCGGACATCGGTCCGCCGGTGCATGTGCAGCCGCTGCCGCCCGGTGAGCCGGTCCTGGTAGACCGCCTGGTACAGCCCGGTCGAGACGTCCGGGTCCACGGCGGCGTAGTTGGTGGCCCGAGCCTGGTTCAGGGCACGCTCGCGCTCGTCGTCGCCGAGGGCGTAGAAGTAGTCGGTCTCGTCGGGGAAGTACACCTCGTTGCTGAAGTGGCCCAGCTCGTACATCCGGAAGCCGGCGTGCCGGACCAGGGAGTGGATGTGGGCGTCGGGGTTCTGCCCGGCGAGATGCAGCACGATCTCACCGGCGGTCTGCCCGGCGCCGATGACGGCGACACGGTCCAGGGAGCCGAGGGCGGCGAGCTTGGGCAGCAACTGGGAGGCGTGGAACACCCGTTCGCCGAGCGCCCCCCGGAACACCTCGGGGACGTAGGCCACATGCCCGGTGGCGAGGGCGATGTTGCGCCCCTCGACGCGGTGCACGGACCCGTCGCGAGGATCACGCGAGACGACCCGGGCACTGAGCACCCGCCCGCCGTCCCCCACCACGGGCTCCACCGCGAGCACCTCACGGTGGTAGTCGACCCGGCCGCGCACCTGCCCGGCCGCCCACTGCACGTAATCCGACCACTCCAGGCGGCTCGGGTAGCCGCCCATCAGCGTGAACGGGTAGAAGCGGCCGGTCTGGTGGATGTAGCTCGGGAACCCGAAGCGGGAGCGCGGGTCACGGGGTGTGGCGAAGTCGCGCAGGAAGTGGTGCTGGATGTCGGTGCCGGGCAGAACGAGGTTGGGCTGCCAGGCGGAGTCGCCGGCCTTCTCCAGGTAACGGGCGCTGAGCACACCCCCGTTGGCGTCGTCGTGGTCCTCGACGGCGGCGGCGAGGGCGATCCCGGAGGGCCCGAACCCGGCGACGACCAGGTCATGGACGTCGTGAGCGCTCATCGGAGGGCCTCCTCGGCGGCGGTGAGGGCCTCGCGCAGGATGCGTCCGGCGATGTCGATCTCCTGCTCGGAGCAGTTCAGGGGCGGCAGCATGCGCACGACGCAGTCGTCACGCCCGCCGAGTTCGAGGATCAGCCCACGGCTGACGGCCTCCCACTGCACCCGCTTGGCGAGCTCGCTGGCGGGCTGCCCGGTGACGGGGTCGTTGAGCTCGACACCGGTCATCAGCCCGAGCCCGCGCACATCGGCGACGTACGGGCTCACGCCTCGCAGCCCCTGGAGATGAACCATCAACTGCTCGGCCCGGGCACGGACGTTCTCCAGCACCCGGTCCCGCGCGACGACCTTGAGGGTGGCCACGGCGGCGGCGAAGGCGGGCTGGTTGCCGCGGAAGGTGCCGCTGTGGGCGCCCGGCGCCCAGGCGTCCAGCTTCTCGTCGTAGAGGATCACGGAGGCCGGCAGCCCCATGCCGCTGAGCGCCTTGGAGGCGCACACCACATCGGGCTCGATGCCGTACTGCTCGAAGGCGAACCAGGTACCGGTACGCCCGCACCCGCTCTGCACCTCGTCGACGATCATCGGAATCCCGAGCCGCCTGGTGACCTCACGCACCCGCCGCACGAACTCCACGTCGGCCGGAATGACGCCGCCCTCGCCCTGCACCAGCTCCATGATCACGGCGGCGGGAAGGGTGATGCCGCCGTTGACGTCGGTGAGGGCACGCTCCAGGAAGGTGGCGCAGTTGACCTCGCAGTTCTCCCGCTTCAGCCCCAGCGGGCAGCTGTGGCAGTTGGAGTACGGGAAGAAGTGCACGCCAGGCATCCGGCCACGCACCGGTTCCTTCTGCTCGACGAGCCCGGTGACGCTCATCGCGGCCATGGTCGCGCCGTGGAACCCGCCCTGGAAGGTGATGATCTCCTCACGCCCGGTGGCGGTCTTGCACAGCTTCAGCGCCGCGTCCACGGCGTTGGCGCCGGTCGGCCCACAGAAGTGGATCTTCGTCCGCTCCCGCATCGGCGCCGGCAGCATCCCGATGGTCAGCGAGGTGAACTCGTCCTTGATGGGGGTGGGGAAATCCAGCCCGTGCACGAACTCGTCGAGCTGGCGGTGGGCGGCGGCGAGAGGTTCGGGGTGATTGTGTCCGAGGGAGAGCACCCCGGCCCCGGAGAGAAAGTCCAGGAAGACGTTTCCGTCGAGATCTTCCACATAGCTCCCCTTGCCACGTCGTATGGCTATGGGAAGTTTTCGCGGATAGGAGCGTGAGTTGGACTCGCGGGCGGCCTGCCGGTCGAGCAGCTCGGCACTGAGGGGCCCGGGGAGGGTGCCGGAGACGTAGGGACCGGGGTACCCGGGGGAGGTGGGGGCGGCGTGATCAATGGTTGCGGTCATGGAGGGTAGTGCCTTCCAAGGGGTAAGGGAGACGCCTGTCTTTTAGGGGCACGGGGCTGTGTCGATTTGCGGCTCCGCCGCGTGGGCGCGACCAGCCACAACGGACTGGCAGCGACACTCAGGCCGCAGCCAGAACGGCGCTCCGGTCGTTACTCGAAAGCACCGCACTCAACGAGTCCGTCAACGTCGCCGCCCGAAGAGACAGCAAGCTGAACGACCCGGCGTCACCGATCCCATGGCTCGACTCGCACAGCCCGTTCAGGAACAGCGGCGGCGTCCCGTCCGCCACAGCCTTGAGCGCGTAATCGACACCCACCTCAAGCCGCCCGTCCGCCTCCTTGGCGAACAGCCCGGCCAGCCCGGCCATAAGAGGCGGGCACAACTCCTCGTGCGCCCCCGGCCCCATGTTCCGGAACCCGGTGGCCAGCACGGCGAAGTCGACCGAGTCCGTCACCGTCTCCCCGGTGTTGCGCTCCAGGAAGTCGATGTTCACCCGCCCGTCCGCCTCGGCCACCGACACGGCCTGCAGGTTGCCGCGCACGAACAGCCGCTGGTCCCCGTCGAGCTCCTGCTCGTAGATCTCCAGGTACAGCTCACGCAGCACGTCGATGTCGGCGGACGAGTAGTTCGTCGGGTGCATGAACGCGTCGAGGGCCTTCTTGCCGTCCCGCGAGGCACGGAAGTAGTAGTCGGTGAACTCGGGGAAGTACCCCTCCTCGCTGAACGGGCTGGTGTCCTTCTGTCGCAGCGAGTGCGACCGCGTGTAGGTGGTCACCCGAGCCCGCGGGAAGCGCCGCCCGAGGTCCAGCGCCAGCTCCACCGCACTCTGGCTGCCGCCGATGACCGCGACAGAGGCCGGCTCACCGGAAGCCGTCAGCGAGGCGAGCTTCGGCAGGTACTGGGTCAGATGGAACACCCGCTCGCCGCGGAGCGAGTCGTACGGCGCCGGGATGTAAGGCGTCCGCCCGGGACCCATCACCAGCGTGCGGCCGAGGTACCGCTGCCCCGACATGGTCGTCACCTCATACAGCCGCTCCCCGTTCTCCTCCACGACCTGGAGGCCCTCGGCCCGCTGGTTGCAGTCGACGAGGTGGGAGAAGAAGCCGGCGGCCCAGCGGATGTACCCGGCGTACTCCTTGCGCAGCGGGAACTCCGAGGGGAGGTTCAGGTGGCGCAGCAGCCGGCCCTGCTCGTGCAGGTAGTTGAGGAAGCTGTAGCGGGAGCGCGGGTTGCGCAGGGTCACCAGGTCGCGGCTGGGGTGGTTCTGGATGTCGGAGCCGTCCAGGAGCATCCCCGGCTGCCACTCCGGGCTCGGGCGGGCCTCCAGGAAGCGTGCGGTCAGCGGGGAGTTCCGCTCCTCCAGGGCGATGGCGAGGGCGAGGTTGGCGGGCCCGAAGCCGATGCCGAGGATGTCGTACACGGGAGTGGTGCTCATCGCTGGGTGCTCCTTGCGGTCACGGTCGTGAAGGTCGGGTTGCCGTCGAAGTCGATGCGCAGACCGCCGATGCGGTCGGCCGCGTACACGCGCTGGTCGGTGCGGTACCAGAGGGGGACGAGGGCGAGGTCGCGGATCGCGATCCGGTCGGCCCGCCGCCAGGCGTCGACGCGTTCGGCGGGGTCGGTGGCGGCGCGGGCGCGGGCCACCAGGGCGTCGAACTCGGCGTCCACGTACCGCCCTTCGTTGTCGCCGTGGGCGGTGCCCTCGGCGTCGGGCGCGGTGCACGAGGAGTGCAGCAGCGGGAAGAGCATGTTGTCGGGGGTGGGGTAGTCACAGGCCCAGCCGGCCCGGCACAGCCCCGCCGCCGCCACCGACGTACGGTGGTCGACGAGGCCGCGCGCGTCGGTGCGCAGCAACTCGACCTGCCAGCCGTGGACCTGCTCCAGCCCCTTGGCGAGGGCGATGACCCAGTCGTCGTGCCCGGCACCGGTGTTGTAGGCGAGGTCGACCCGCGTACCGGGACCGAGTCCCGCTCGCGCGGCTGCTTCCCGCGCCTTCTGCGGGTCGTACGCCGTCCAGTCCTCCTCCCCCATCTCCCCGCGCGGTGTGTGCGCCTTGCCGAACCACGGCGACAGCAGCGAGTGCGCGGCCGTACGGCTGCCGTGGAAGTAGGTGTCGATGAGGCCCTGCCGGTCGATGGCGGCCGACACAGCGCGCCGCGCCTCGACGGAGTCCATCGGCGCCTGGTGACAGAACGGAATGAGGTAGAAGAGCCCGGCGCCCTCCTGCTCCAGGTAGCCGGCCCGCTGAGCCGCCTCCCGCGTCTTCGCCGGGGGAATCCGGGCGTAGTCGTAGGTACCGTCCACGAACCGGGCGTACTCGTCGTCCAGGGCGGTGACCGGGTCGAGGATGTCGAAGTGGATCTCCTCGATCTCCGGAGCCGGTCCGAACCACCGCTCGTTGCGCCGCAGCCGGATCGACTCGCCGTGCCGCCAGGGTCCGTCCATCACGAAAGGTCCGTTGCCGACGGGGAGATCGTTGTACGACGCCTCCAGCGCGGCCGGCGTCCAGGACGGCACCGGGAAGAAGATCGGCTGGAGCGTCTTGAGGTCGAACTGGACGTCGGGCTCGGCGAGTTCGACGACCAGCGTGGCGTCGTCCACGGCCGTGAAGTCCCGTACGCCGGCCAGATGGTAGGCGGTCTCGGTGTTGGCCTCCGGGTCGAGGGCCCGGCGCCAGCCGCGCACGAAGCTGTGCGCGGTGACCGGCTCACCGTCGCTGAAGACGGTGTCGGTGCGCAGCCGGAACGTCCAGGTGGTGGCCGTCGGGTCGGACTCCCACGCGGTCGCCGTGGCCGGGATCAGCTCCCCGGCCTCGTCCAGGGCCAGCAGGCCGGTGAACAGCGCCTTGCAGACCTGGATGCCCTCGCCCTCCTGGGCCTTGTAGGGGTCGATGGCGGTGGGCTCGGTGATGCCCGCACGGAAGATCACGCGGCGCCCCTGACGACGGGCGGCACCATCACGACGTCGAGCTGCTCGTCAAGGTCGGCCGCGATCCGCTCCACCCGGTCGACGTCCTCCACGCCTCGGTAGGGCGCGGCGACGGCGAGCGAGCCGGCGATCTCGTACCAGCCCTCGGGGGCGCGGCGCAGCCGGTCGCCGGGCTTGGAGGCGGGGATGTAGGAGCGGAAGTAGGGGGAGTGGTAGGCGTCGCCGGGGTTGTTGCGGACCAGCGTGCCGGTCCGGTAGGCGAACTTGATGCAGGTCGCGGCGCGGGGGGTGGCGGCGCGGCGGACCTCGCCGTCGAGCACGGCGGCCCGCTTCTCGGCGTCGTCACCGGCGAGCACGGCCTTGGCGTAGAGCCGTACGGCGTCGATGCCGTGCACCTCGCGCAGGTTGCGGTAGTTCTGGCCGCCGCTCATGCGGGTGGCGAACTCCACGACCCGGTAACGGCCCTGGGCGTCCTGCCGGAACTCGGCGTTGAACAGGCAGTTCCTGACCCCGAGTCCGGCGACGATGCCCTCGGCGACCGCGACCAGGCCCGGCTCCTCCTCCGGAGTGCGGAAGGGCAGGGTGTAGAAGTCCTCCTCGAAGTAGGGGCCGGGCATCTGCATCTTGTTGGTGACGCCGACGAGGTGGAACGCGCCGTCGACGACCACGCCGTCGAGGGTGACCTCCTTGCCGGGCAGGAACTCCTCGATGAGGGCGATCTCGGGGCCGTCGCTCGGGAAGTAGCCGCCCCACTCCTCGGCGAGGCGCGCCACGTCGGTGAGCGCCCGCTCCAGCTCGTCGCGGTCACGGACCAGGCTGACGCCGATGCTCGCGGCGAGGGCGCTGGGCTTGACGATGAAGGGGAAGGAGAAGTCCTCGGCGGCCTTGAGGCCCGTCTCCACGCCGGTCACTCCGGCGAACTGCGGTGCGGGCAGGCCGTGTTCGGTGAGGAAATTGCGCTGGAGCTGCTTGTCGCGGGAGATCGCGTCGGCCTCGGGGCGCGGCCAGGAGTGGCCGAGCAGCTGGTTGGCGCGGGAGGTGACGGCGATGTCGCTGTCGTAGAAGGTGATCGCCGTGTCGATGCCCAGCCTGCCGGCCTCCTCGGCGCAGAAGCGGGCCATCGACTCGCCCTCCAGCTCCTCCGGGATCGGCACCACGGAGGCGAAACGGCCGTCGTCGGCGGCCTGCTTGACGCCGGTGGCCAGGTGGATCTCCAGACCCATCCGCTCCAGCGTCTCGATGTGCTCGCGGTGCCACGCGTAGGTGTTCCGCATGATCAGCAGGATCTTGTTGCTCATGCCGCGACCTTCTGCTCCAACTCGACGGTGACTACGGTGACTTGCTCCAGCAGGGCCTCGGCGGTGGCGATCGCCGCCGTGGTGTCCGGGCCGGTGGTGAGGACCTGGCCCGCGCGGTCCCAGTTGCCGCGCAGCTCGCCCAGGACGTCGCCGGGCTTGACGGTGGTCTCGACGTCGATGACGTCGGCCAGCTCCTTGGCCTCCTCGGCGCCCTGCACCTCGACGACCGTGCCGGGGCGGGCGGACAGGAAGCGGGTGGCGGCGGAGCGCTCCGGCACCGGGCGGGCGTCCAGGACCGGGATCAGCTCGAACTGCCAGGCCACGATCCACTCTTCGATGTCGATGCCGTAGGCGGCGTTGAGCAGGTCGAAGATGCGGTCGCCGCCCATGCGGTTGTGGCTCTCGATGATCTTCGGGCCGGTGGGGGTGAGACGCAGCTCGGTGTGGGCGGCGCCGTCGGTGAGGCCGAGGGCGTCCAGGAAGCGGGCGACCGTGTCCTCGACGCTGCGCTCCTGCTCGGGGGTGAGGCGGGCCGGCAGGGCGTGCCCGAATTCGATGAACCCGTTCTCGCCACCGGTCAGCTTCTCCGTGATCGCGAGGACGATGTGCCGGCCCGCGAAGGAGAAGGACTCCACGCTGAACTCCGGCCCGGAGATGTACTGCTCGACCAGGAAGCGCTCGATGTGGAAGAAGTTCCCCCACTGAAGGTCGGTGCGGGCCCGCAGCGCCTCCACGTTCGCCCACGCGGCGGCGGCCTGCTCGGGGCCGTCGATGCGCTCGACACCGAGGCTGGCGGTGGCGTCGGCCGGCTTGAGCACGAACGGGTAGCCGTGCTCGGCACCGAAGGCGACGAGGTCCTCCGCGCTCGTGACCTCGGCGGCGGCGACCGACAGGTCCCGGGTGCCCTCCGAGGCGGCCAGCAGATCGCGCATCGCCCGCTTGTCGTGCAGGAGTTCGGCGGTGCGCTCGGTGGTGCCGCCCAGGCCCAGGTGGTCGCTGATCCGCGCGGCCGGCACCAGACCGGGCTCGGTGATCGACACGACCCGGGTGAAGCCGTACGCGACATGCGCGGCCTCGATCAGCGGGCGGGTGGTCTCCCAGTCGGTGTAGTCGGCGATGATCACGGCCTCGGCGAGCTTGGCCGCCTCCGGCACGAAGTGGTCCTGGTGCTGGATCAGCACGAAGCGGATACCGAGGGCGGCCGCCTTGCGCAGCGTCTGGATCCGGCCGCCCACGACGAGAAGCGTGTGGTCACCGGTGGACCGCGAGGTCGTTGATTGCTGGGTCATGCCGAGAACTCTGTGTCATGAATTCCCGTGGGAAAATACTTTCCGGGTGGCACAAGAATGCCCGGCACAAAAGACGCAGCAGACCTTCGGAAAAGGGTCGCTGGCACTTTCGTGCCACGCACTTTGGTGCCCGCCCGATTCCCTTCCCCGGCCGTCTCCCGGCCGGGAACATCGAGGTCATGCGGCCAATGTACGAGCCCCGCACCCGGGCATTCCTCATCGTTCTCAGCACCATGGCGTTTCTGCTCACGCTCGTCGGCGCGGGGCTGAAGATCACCCTCCAGACCTATTTCGTGGCGGAGACCGACAGCTACGGCTACGCGACCGGCGCGCTCGACCAGCTGACCACGTTCTTCGCCGTCGTCATCGCGGCGCTGTGCGGGGTGCTCGCCTCCGTGCTGGTGGCGGCGCGCCGCGTCCCCCAGCCGGCCGAGACCGCATCCGACCTTCCCTCCTGAACAAGGCAGTTGGCGTCCGCCTGCTGACCGAATCCCCAAGGCCCCCAAGGAGAGCCCCTCATGGCGGACACCGCCCCCCTGCACCGACGCCTGCGCCAACTGCCCCGCAGCGCCTGGGTGATCTTCGCGGGGATGTTCCTGATCAAGTTCGGGAACTTCCTCAACGTCTTCCTCGTGCTCTTCCTGGTCGCCCAGGGCTTCTCCGCCGCCCAGGCGGGCCTCGCGCTGGCCGTGGTCGGTCTCGGCACGTTCGTGGGCAACATGATCGGCGGCACGGTCGCCGACAGGTTCGGCCGGCGCAGCGCCATCGCCGTGTCGATGTTCGGCTCGGCGGCGGCCACCGCCGCGGTGCCCTTCACCGACGGCCTCGTCACCACCACCGCGCTGGTCGGCCTGGTCGGTGTCTTCGCCCAGCTCTACCGCCCGGCGGCCGGCGCCCTGCTCGTCGACGTCGTCGAGGGCGAGCAGCGGGTGATGGCCTTCGCGGTGCTGCGGCTCGCCGTCAACGTCGGCATGGCGGTCGGCCCGCTCGTCGGCGGTCTGCTCAGTGCGGCCTCGTACACGTACCTGTTCGCGGGCGACGCCATGTTCTCCTTCGCCTTCGGCACCCTGGCCCTGCTGCTCCTGCCCGCCGGCCGACCCCCGAAGGCGGCGGTCACCGTCTCCGAGGCGACCGGCAAGGGCGGCTACCGCGAGGTCTTCACCGACCGCCCCTACGTCCTGTTCCTGCTCTCGATGGTCGCCGCCACCTTCGTCTACGGCCAGGCCACCGCGACCCTCCCGCTGCACGTCACCGACGCCGGCCTGTCCAACACGGCCTACGGTCTCCTCCTCGGCCTCAACGCCCTGCTCTGCGTGGTCATCGAGCTGCCCCTGACCAAGCACACCGAGCGCCGCGACCCGCGCCGCGTCATCGCCCTCGGCCTGCTGCTGCTCGGCGCGGGCATGGGCCTGACCGGTGCCGTGAGCGCCGTGTGGCTGCTGGCCCTGACGGTCGTCGTGTGGACCGTCGCCGAGACGATCTACACCCCGATCGCCAACGCCTACCCGGCCGAGTTCTCCCCGGCCCACCTCCGTGGCCGCTACCAGGGCGCCGAGGGCCTCGCCCACACCCTCGGCGGCACCCTCGGCCCGGCCGTCGGCGGTCTGCTCTACGGCATCAACGCCCCGCTGCACTGGATCGTCTGCGCCGCCGTCGCCGCCCTCGGCGCGGCCCTGGTCCTCGGCGCCAAGCCCGGCGTACGGCAGACCGAGGCACCGGCGGCCGAGACGCCGGAGCCCGTGGCCGCCGCCAACTGACCTTCTTCCTCCGCCACTTCACACCTGAGAGACCTCAATGACCATCACCAGCACCGAAGTCCCCCGCATCGACATCCCCTCCGCCACCAAGGAACCGGCCGCCTACGTCACCGCGCTCCTCGAAGTCGCCGCCGAGCGCGACCCGTTCGATGTCCTCGCCAAGACCCCGGTATGGGCCGCCCGGCTCTTCGCCGACCTGCCGACCGAGCTCGCCGAGACGGTCCCGGAGGAGGGGGAGTGGCCGGCCGCGTTCACCGTCGGGCACCTCTTCGACGTCGACATCGTCTACGGCTTCCGCTGGCGCCTGGTCGCCACCGAGGACGCCCCGGTCTACCCCGGCTACGACGAGGAGAAGTGGGCCCCGCTGCCCCGCCTCCCGTTCCGTCAGATGCTCGACGCCTGGACCGGCCTGCGCGCCTCCAACGTGGCCCTCCTCGCGGCCCTCACCCCCGAGGACTGGCAGCGCACCGGCCACCACGGTGAGCAGGGCGGCGAGACCATGGAGGTCATGATCAAGAAGGTCGTCGGCCACGACATCGCCCACATCAACCAGATCTACCGCGCGATCCGCCTGGTCCGTGAGGCGGCGGGCCTGGACGTGGCGGAGCTGGACGCGACGTACCTGGCGCTGGGCCTGTAGGCCTGCCGCGTACGACGAAGGGCGCCCGGGACCTGACCGTCCCGGGCGCCCTCGCTCATGCCCCGTGTCACATCGTGGTGTTGTCGTTCTCCGCGTCCGGGTCGACGCCCATCGTGATCGATCCGACGACGCCCCCCGCGATGTTCTTCTTGTTGTACTTCAGCTTGAGGAGACCGCCCGTGGTGCCGCTCTGGTCGTAGATGGTGTCCTCGGTGAGCGTGGTGCGGGTGGTGGTGCTGGTGGAGTACGGCTCGACCTCGGCGGAGGCGAGCACGGACTCCTCGGAGAAGAAGAACTGGCCGGTGTGGCAGGTGTTGCCGCCCTCGTACCCGGCGTCCGTCCACTCGCCGTTGACATGCACCTTGGTGTGGATGTGCACACAGCGGCCCTGGTACCAGCCCGGGAAGATGGTCCTGAAGGTGACCTTGCCGTGCTTGTCCGTCTTCCAGGTGCCCCGCAGATAGCGCTCGTCGTCGGTGGGCTCCTGGTGGATGGAGCCACCGGTGCCGCCGGAGGGCGCCCCGGACGGCGGCTCACCGGTGGGCGTGGCACCGTCGGTGGGGGCGTCGGTGGGGGCGCCGCTGGGGATGCCGCCACCGCCCGTGGACATGCTCTCGTACCCGGAGTAGATGCCCAGCGCGTCGCAGTGCCAGATGTCGACGGCGGCGTTCGCGATCGGCTTGCAGGTCTCGGCGTCGATCACCTTGAGGTCCAGGACGAGCGGGATGCCCTCCTTGTCCTCGGTGATGTCCCGGCGAAGCTTGTCGGCGTCGATGTAGTACGGCCCCTCGGTGGTCTCCGAGGTGAGCTTGTAGCAGGCCTCCGCACTGGAACTGCTGCTCGCGGAGGCGGTGGTGCCCGTCGCGTCGTCCGCGAAGGCGCCTGATACGAGGGTCGCGCCCGCGCCCACGGCCACGGCGGCACCCGCCCCCGCCACGACCACCTTGCGGCGCGTCAGATCCTTTTTGTGCTTCGGTTCGTTGCTCTGCAGGTTTCCCGTCATGGGCGACGAACGTAGGTAAGAAAGCTGGGAGGGCCACTGGTGAGAGCTGTGACCCTCCCACAGGAACTCACGAACCGTCGTTGGTCGCCTCGGGATCCACACCGACCGTGATCGAGCCGCGCACGCCCTTGGCGATGTGGTCCTTGCGATAGCGCAGCTTCAGCAGACCGCCCGCGGTGCCGGTGCCGTCGTAGATCGTGTCCTCGTCGAGCGTGGTGCGTTCGGCGGCGTTGGAGGCGTACGGCTCCACGGCCGCCGAGGCGAGCACCGACTCCTCGTCGAAGAAGAACTGGCCGGTGTGGCAGGTGTTGCCGCCCTCGTACCCGGCGTCCGTCCACTCGCCGTTGACATGCACCTTGACGTGGATGTGCACCGTACGGCCTCGGTACCAGCCCGGGAAGACGGTCTTGAAGGTGACGTGTCCGTGCTTGTCCGTCCGCCAGGTGCCGCGCAGATAGCGGGTGTCGTCGGTGGGCTCCTGATGGCCGCCGCCACCGCCCGGGGGAGGGCCGGTGGGGACGTCCGTGGGAGTGCCGGTCGGCGAGTCGGTCGGCGCCGGTCCACCCCCGCCACCCCCGTTGCCCATCCCCTCGTACCCGGAGTACACGCCCACC
This sequence comes from Streptomyces sp. NPDC051913, assembly GCF_044593635.1. Taxonomy (NCBI): domain Bacteria; kingdom Bacillati; phylum Actinomycetota; class Actinomycetes; order Kitasatosporales; family Streptomycetaceae; genus Streptomyces; species Streptomyces sp. NPDC051913. Next base: position 457,059 of record NZ_JBIUCI010000003.1, read on the forward strand.
GCGTCGCAGTGCCAGATGTCCACGGCCGCGTCGCGGACCGGTCGGCAGGTCTCGTTGTCGATCACTTTGAGGGCGAGGAGCAGCGGGATGCCCTCCCGGTCCTCGGTGACGTCCCGGCGGATCTTGTCCGCGTCGATGTAGTACGGCCCCTCGGTGGTCTCCGAGGTGAGCTTGTAGCAGGCCTCGGCCGCCACCCGCTCCTCACCCGCGGACGCGTTGACGGCGAAGGCGCCGCCCACCCCCACCGCGGTCACCGTGGCACCGCCGGCCGCCAGGACCGTACGACGCCTCAACTGGCCTGTTTCATCGGCTTTCTGATGTCCCGTCATGCCACGGGACGCTAGAGCCGGGAAAACCTGAGAGAACATCGGAATGAGCTGTGAATCGTGGTGCGCAAGGGAAAGGGCTCGAAACCGACGCCGGTTTCGAGCCCTCCTACCCCAACTGCCTTACTTGGGCTGCGCCTTACTTCGGCTGCGGCTTGCGCACCGACAGGTGCAGCTCCTTCAGCCGCGCCTCCTCCAGCTCCGTCGGCGCGCCCATCATCAGGTCCTGGGCGTTGCCGTTGAGCGGGAAGGCGATGGTCTCGCGGATGTTGGGCTCGTCCGCCAGCAGCATCACGATGCGGTCGACGCCCGGGGCGATGCCGCCGTGCGGCGGGGCGCCGAAGCGGAACGCGCGCAGCATGCCCGCGAACTTCTCCTCGACCGTGTCACGGTCGTAGCCCGCGATCTCGAAGGCCTTCAGCATGATCTCGGGCTCGTGGTTCCGGATCGCGCCGGAGGACAGCTCCACACCGTTGCAGACGATGTCGTACTGCCAGCCGAGGATGTCCAGCGGGTCCTGGGTCTCCAGGGCCTCAAGACCACCCTGCGGCATCGAGAACGGGTTGTGCGAGAAGTCGATCGCGCCGGTGTCCTCGTCCTTCTCGTACATCGGGAAGTCGACGATCCAGCAGAACCGGAAGACGTTCTCCTCGAAGTGCCCGGCACGCTTGGCGGCCTCGACCCGCACCGCGCCCATGATCTTCGAGACCTCGTCGAACTCGCCCGCGCCGAAGAACACCGCGTGCCCGGCGGCCAGCGACAGGCGCTTGGTCAGCTCGGCGACGTTCTCCTCGGTGAGGAACTTGGCGATCGGCCCGGACAGCGAACCGTCCTCGGCCACGCGCACCCAGGCCAGGCCCTTGGCGCCCTGCGAGACGGCGAAGTCACCGAGCTGGTCGAAGAACTTCCGCGGCTGTGCGGACACGTCCGGCACGGCCAGCGCACGCACGTGCTTACCGGCGAAGGCCTTGAACTCCGAGCCCTCGAAGACATCGGTGATGTCGACGAGCTCCAGCTGGGCCCGCAGGTCCGGCTTGTCGGAGCCGTACTTCAGCATCGCCTCACGGAACGGGATCCGCGGGAACGGAGAGGTGACATGACGCCCGTTGCCGAACTCCTCGAACAGCTCGGTCATGAGCTTCTCGATCGGCTGGAAGACGTCCTCCTGCTCGACGAAGCTCATCTCGACGTCGAGCTGGTAGAACTCGCCCGGCGAACGGTCCGCACGCGCGTCCTCGTCACGGAAACAGGGCGCGATCTGGAAGTAGCGGTCGAAGCCCGAGATCATCAGCAGCTGCTTGAACTGCTGCGGCGCCTGGGGGAGCGCGTAGAACTTGCCCGGGTTCAGACGGGACGGCACGACGAAGTCGCGCGCACCCTCGGGAGAGGTCGCCGACAGGATCGGCGTGGCCATCTCGTTGAACCCGAGAGCCACCATCTTGGAGCGGATCGAGGCGATCACCGACGACCGCAGCATGATGTTCTTGTGCATCCGCTCGCGGCGCAGGTCCAGGAAGCGGTACTCAAGACGCCGCTCCTCGTTGACCCCGTCCTCGGCGTTGATCGTGAACGGCAGCGGGGCGGCGGCGCCGAGCAGCTCGACCTCGCTCACCTCGACCTCGATCTCACCGGTGGGCAGATCCGGGTTCACGTTCTCGGTTCCACGTGAAACAACGCGGCCGTCGATCCGTACCGTCGACTCCTTGGAGACCTTGTCCAGGGCCTCGTAGGCGTCCGTGCCCGGGCGGGCGACCAGCTGCGTGATGCCGTAGTGATCGCGCAGATCGATGAAGAGGATGCCACCCAGGTCGCGCCGATTGTGCAGCCAGCCACTCAGCCGGACGTCGGTGCCGACGTCAGAGGAGCGGAGCTCGCCGCAGGTGTGGGACCTGTACCGATGCATCGTCGTTCATCGTCCTTACAGTGTGGGCGTGTGCCGAGGGTCACTCCCCGACAGGAACGGGCCATGGTGCCCGGACCTCCCAAGGGTACCGGCCACCCCAAGATCGGCTCTCCACCCTTTACGTCGTATGCATGCATGGGCCATCAGTGGCACGGTGCGATCACCTCTTCTTACAGTGGGGCAATGCGCACTGGTGAGCCCCTGCCCGCCGTGGGGGAGGTACTCGCCGCCCTCGCTACCGGCCTGTGGCACTGGGACACCGCGACGGGCCTGGTCACCGTGGACGCCGAGGCCGCCCGGCTGCTCGGGCTGCGGGCCGAGGCGACCACCCTCACCGAGGTCCAGGCACGCGCCCGGATGCACCCCGTGGACTGGAACGAGATCACCGGGGTCATCCAGCTCGCCGTCGCCGAGGGCACCCTCGCCGAGGTCCGCATCCGGATCATGGACGAGCAGAACCGGGTCGTCCGGGTCGTCCGCAGCCGTTCCAAGCCGTCCTACGACCCCGAGCGCCGCGCCTTCGTCCTGATCGGCGCGATGCAGGAGGTCACCGAACCCTCACCGACCACCGCGGCGGCCCGCAGCAGCACCGCGGTCACCGGCGACTGGCGTCGCTCCCGAGAGGCGTTCCTGCTGGACGCGGGCCGCGCCCTGGCCGAGGCCCGCTCGACGGAAGAGGTCCTGCGCGTCGCCGCCGGCCTCTCCATGCCCGGCTTCTCCCCCGACGGCCTGGCCGTCTTCGGCGTCGAGGGCGACCGTCTGAAGATCATCGGCCACCACGGCCAGCAGCCCGGCGACGAGGACCCCTTCACGCACATGTCCCTGGCGACGGACTACCCGGCGGCGGAAGTGGTCCGCACCGGCCGAGCGGTCTACCTCTCCACCCCCGAACGCTATCGAGACCGCTACCCGGTCACCTGGCCGCTCGCCGCCCACTTCGGCCGCCAGTCCTGGGCGTTCCTGCCGCTCACGGTCGCCGGCCGCACGATGGGCGCCTGGATGGCCGCCTTCGCCTACCCGGTGGCCTTCACCCCCGACGAACGCTCGGTCCTGACCACCGTCGCCCGCATGCTCGCCCAGGCCCTCTCCCGAGCCGAGGCCGCGGAATCCGCCCGCGAGCTCACCGACGGCCTCCAACGCTCCATGCTCCCCAAACTGGGCCCCGAGATACCCGGCATGAGCGTCGCCGCCCGCTACGTCCCCACCGGCGGCGGCCTCCAGGTCGGCGGCGACTGGTACGACATGATCCCGCTCCCGAACGGCCGCCTGGCCCTCGTCATCGGCGACGTCCAGGGCCACGACGTCCGCGCGGCGGGCCTGATGGGCCAGCTCCGCATCGCCCTGCGCGCCTACGCCTCCGAGGGCCACCGCCCCGACGCTGTCCTCTCCCGCGCCTCCCGCTTTCTGCACGGCATGACGTACGACGACGACCAGAACCCCGGCGACCTGCGCTTCGCGACCTGCCTCTACGCCGAGGTCGACCCCAAGACCGGCGCCCTCGACATCGCCCGCGCCGGCCACCCCGACCCGGCGATCCGCATGGCCGACGGCACGGTCATGACCCGCCGCACCGACGGCGGCCTCCCCCTCGGCATCGACCCGGACGCCGACTACCCGACCACCCGGCTCACCCTCGAACCCGGCGAGACGATGATGGTCTGCACCGACGGCCTCCTGGAAACCGGCGGACACGACCTCGACACGGGCTGGCAGCGCGTCCGCACCATCCTCGAAGCCCACCGGGGCGACGACCTGGAAGAACTCGCCGACGCCCTGGTCCAGGCGGTCCACGGCCCCTCCTCCCACCACACCCCGGGCCCCCTGGCCGACCGGCGCGAGGACGACATAGCGGTCCTGCTGCTGCACCGCGAGGGAGACGGCTGCGGCTGCGGCGACACCGTCCCCGTGCCCCAGGTCCGCCGCACGATGCTCTCGGTGGCCCAGGCGGAACCGGAACGCGTGGCCGTGGCCCGCGAACAGCTGCGCGACCTCCTCCACGACTGGCCCTCCCCGGACCAGGTCGACTCCGCGGTCCTGCTCCTCTCCGAGATGCTGACCAACGTCCTCGTCCACACGGACGCCGACGCGCTGCTCCTCGCGGAGATCCACGGCGCAGGCCCCGGCGCCCGCCGCCTGCGCATCGAGGTCACCGACACCAGCGACGACCTCCCCCACAAACGCCGCCCCGGCGAACTCGCCTCCTCCGGCCGCGGCCTGATGCTCATCGAACTCCTCGCGGACGCCTGGGGAGTGGACCCGCGGGGCGAGGGCAAGAGCATCTGGTTCGAGCTCTACGAGTCGGCGACCGGCGAGTCCTCCGCGCCCTCGTAACGCTCCCGCAGCTCGTGCGCGATCCCGAACGCGGCGGCGGTGAGCGGCACGGCGAGCAGCATCCCGAGCACCCCGGAGACGGACGCCCCGGCGGTGATGGCGACCATCACCGCCGCCGGATGCATCTGCACGGTCCGACTCTGGATCACGGGTTGCAACACATGCCCTTCGAGCACCTGCACGGCCAGCACGACCCCCAGCGCCCACAGCGCGATGACGAACCCACGATCAGCCAGCGCGACGAGGACGGCGACAGCTCCCGAGATGAAGGCGCCGAGATAGGGGATGTAGGCCCCGACGAACACGAGCGCCCCCAGCCCCACGGCCCCCGGAACATCCAGGATCAACAGTCCGACGCCGATACAGGTGGCGTCGATGAGAGCGATGATCGTGGTCCCTCGCATGAACCCCTCCACCGCCTCGAAGGCCCGCCGCGCCATGGCCTCGACGAGATCACCGGCCGAGGAGGGCACCAGCGCCCGCAACGCACCGACGGCCAGATAGGAGTCCCGCAGAAAAAAGAAGACAAGAAACAGCGCGAGAACAGCCATGGCAAGGGCCTCCCCCACCACACTGACCCCACTGATGACCCCGGAAGCGGCGGTCCCCCCGAACTTCCCGAGCAGGTCCTTGGCGTTGGACGCCAGATCGTCCAACGAGGTCCCGGCAGCCCCGAAGTGATCCGCGATCCCCTGGGCCGCGTCCTTCAACGAGGCGACGATCTCATCCCCGGTATCGATCAGCGCGGCGACGACGATGTACACGGCCCCACCGACAACCCCGACAACCGCCACACAGGTGAGCCCGGCCGCCGGCGACCGCCCCACCCCGACCTTGATGAGCCACCGGTGAAGCGGCCCGAGCAACGCGGTCCCGAGCAACGCCAGCAGCACGGGCACGACAGCGGTCCTGAACTCCGCACAGAGCCGAATCCCGACGTAGCCGACCCCGGCGACGAGAAGCGCCACGGCACACCAGGCGGCGATGCGGCGGACAGGGGCGGGAAGCAGCGCTGTTGACGGTTCCTGCATGCTCCCATCTGGCCATACGTCAGTTCCGGTGTCGCGCAGGCTCAGCCGAACGAGGCCGGCGGAGCGGCGGGCTGGACCCCGGACGAAGTCGACACCACACATCCTGGCCCTCACCCCGTAGGGCTGATCACTTTTCGCAATCGGCTGCGACACTCCGTAGTGATCACTTAGCGTTCGCGACAACAAACAACCCCGGCCGGGTGTTCGCAGCACCCGCCGGGGTCTCACCACAAGATCGAACGGACCGATCTGATGGATATCAGCGACTCTAATGCCGCCCTGCCCGCTCCCGCACACCTGAGCGCTCCCAGCAGGCCAGGAATCGTCACCGGAATGGCGATTCACGCCGGGATCTACGTGCGCCAGTCAGAACGTCGCGCCACCGGCAGCGAAGCCAGCACCGCCGCACAGCGCGCAGAGTGCCTCGGGGCCATGGAGCTGTGGGACGTTCCACCAGCGCACATCGAGGTCTACGAGGACCTGGGCATGAGCGCCTTCAAGGACGTCAAACGCCCCGCATACGAACGCTTGCTGCGCGATGTCCGAGCAGGCCGCATCAACGTGATCGTGGTGCACTACATGTCGCGGCTCAGTCGCAAAACCGCCACGGAGACGATCGACGAGCTCCGTCCTCTTCTCATGAACCGGGTTCGCGTCGTCAGCGTCGGCGAGCGTCGCGAGTTCCACGCCGACAACCAACTCGCCCTCACGGAACTGCTGTTCAAGCTCCAGGCCAGCCACGACGAAAGCCTGAACAAGAGCAACGCGATCCGGGCCGCCAAGGCACTGGAGGCCAGCTTGGGCGGCTACACGGGCAAGGCCCCCTTCGGCTTCACTCTCGTCCACGAGACGCGCAGGTCAGCCGGTGGAAGGCCGGTCAACGTCAAAGTCCTTACCCCTGATGCGGAGCACGAGGCACCGATCGTCCGCCGCATGGTGGAGATCGTCGAGGAGTGGGTCGCCAGGGGCGACAAGTCCGGCTCCTGCTGGAAACTCGCCCGCCGGCTCGAAGCCGAAGGGCACCTGACACGCGGTAGGAGGACTGCACAGCAACACGCGGACGCCCCCTGGGACGCGGCCACCACCAAGCGCATCCTGATCGACCCGCGTATCGCCGGCTTCGCTTGTGAAAGCGTGTATGGCAAGCGTCGGGACGGCACACTGAGCAGAAGGATCGCCGAGTATCGGATCATCCGTGACGACAGCGGCAACCCCATTCCGGCGTACGAGCCGATCGTCAGTCCTGAACGGTGGTACCGCGTTCAGAGGTGGTTCACCGACCGGCACCCCGGCGGCGAGGGCTGGCAGGGCCGCCCCTCAGGGATCCTGTCCGCGATGAAACTCCTTTACTGCGAGTGCGGCGCCTCCATGACGCACGGCGGAACAGGCGCCAAGAAGCACTACCGATGCCGCCGCCGGACCGCGAAGCCGGACCAGCACATGGGAGAGGTGACCATCGGGGCGAAGGGGATCGAGGAGTACCTGGCCCGCCGGATTCTCGCCATGCTCACGGCTCCTCAAGGCAATGAAGGGGCCGCAACGGTTCTCGCCAACGCGTCGGCGCGCTATGCGCGTGCACAGGAGCAGCAGGAATCCCCGGAGGTCACCGAGGAGCGGGACCGGCTCTTGGCCGAGCGGGCGAACCTTTGGCACGCACGGCAACAGCAGCACGCGGACGAGCGAGAGTCACGCGTCAGTGTCACCTGGGCAGGCGGCATCCACCTCGACGTACTGCCGTAACAGCGGACAGAAGGGCTCGAAGCCGCACATCAGCCTGCGGCTTCGAGCCCTGCACACCTGCCGGATCGGCCTGCCCCTACAGGCCACCCTCCGACATTCCATGCACCGCGGGAATCGTCCCCAGTCGGCCCTTCTGGAAGTCGTCGAACGCCTGCTGGAGTTCCTCACGGGTGTTCATGACGAACGGGCCGTAGTGGGCCATGGGCTCACGGATCGGCTGGCCGCCGAGGATGACGACCTCGAGGTCCGGGGTGTGCGAGTCCTGCTTCTCGTCCGCGCGGACCGTCAGGGACGAACCCGTGCCGAAGACCGCGGTCTGGCCGAGGTGGACGGGGCGTCGTTCCGTGCCGACCGAGCCGCGACCGGCCAGGACGTACGCCAGCGCGTTGAAGTCCTCACGCCACGGCAGCGTGATCTCCGCGCCCGGCGCGAGCGTCGCGTGGATCATCGTGATCGGCGTGTGCGTGATGCCAGGGCCTTCGTGGCCGTCCAGTTCGCCCGCGATCACCCGCAGCAGGGAGCCACCGTCCGGTGATGTCAGAAGCTGGACCTGGCCACCGCGGATGTCCTGGTAGCGCGGGTCCTTCATCTTGTCCTTGGCCGGGAGATTCACCCAGAGCTGGAGACCGTGGAAGAGACCGCCGGACATGACCAGCGACTCGGGCGGGCTCTCGATGTGGAGGAGGCCCGAGCCGGCCGTCATCCACTGGGTGTCCCCGTTGGTGATGGTGCCGCCACCGCCGTTGGAGTCCTGGTGGATGAAGGTGCCGTCGATGATGTACGTGACGGTCTCGAAGCCCCGGTGCGGGTGCCAGGGGGTCCCCCGCGGCTCGTTGGGACCGTAGTCCACCTCCCCCATCTGATCCATCATGATGAACGGATCCAGATGCCGGTAATTGATCCCGGCGAACGCACGGCGCACCGGAAAGCCCTCGCCCTCGAAGCCGCTCGGTGCGGTCGTGACGGTGAGTACGGGACGGGCCACGGCGTCTGCCGGTGCGGCGACGCGGGGCAGTGTCAGCGGGTTCTCGACGGTCACTGCAGGCATGTCGGTACCTCCTTGGTGCGTCCAGTTTAGTTGAGCATTGAACTTCCTGCCACCCCTAACGGCAGAAGCCCGGAGGGCATTCCCTCCGGGCTCCGCCGCACGGGTCAGCCCCGCGTCAGTTGCTGAAGTACAGGTACTTCCAGGATCCGTACGTCGTCGAGTTCACCGTGTCACCGGACGAGCTGTTGACGTACACCGAACGCATCCGCGCCCGGATGCCCGACTCACCGGGCGCCCCGAGGGAGACGGCCGACTTGCCGTTCGTGCCGAGCGGGAAGTACTCCGAGTCCGTCGAGTACCACGAGCCCTGGTAGTAGACCTGGAGGTCGAAGCGCTGCTCACGGCCCGGGTAGTAGGTCATCGTCGTGGTGAGCAGCGGGTCGGTGTTCTTGTGGAACCAGTAGTACGACGTCGAGCCGATCTTCGCCGTCTTGTAGTGCTTCGAGACGGCGGTGGAGATCTTCACCTTGGCGTAGGCCGTGGACTTGACCGTCTTCGGCTTGTAGCGGGCGTCGCCCGAGAAGACCGCGGTGACGGCCGTGTCCCGGGTCATGTCGACCCAGGCGCTGATGTTGCCGTCGGCGTTGACCGTGCCGGCCTTGATCAGCTTCTTGCCCTTGTCGCCGCCGAAGGGGTCGGCGTAGATCGAGACCGAGCGGCCCTTGTAGGTCGTACCGAGGTGCGCCGTGAACTTCACGTCGGTGCCGTACGAGTAGAGCTTGCCGTTGTTGTTCAGGCTCAGGGAGGTGGACGCGCGGGAGACCTCGACGGTGTCGGAGGCGGTGGTCGGCAGGTGGTCGGCGTCGCCTGCGTACGTGGCCTTGTAGGTGACCTTGCCGCCGGCCGGTGGGGTGTCGGTGAAGGAGTAGGTGCCGTCGGACTTCACCGTGACGGACGCCAGCGCCTTGCCGTTCGGGCTCTCCAGGTCGGTGCGGGTGACGGCGAGCTGAGTGCCGGCGGCGAACGGGACCGATGCCGTGAGCCTCCCCTTGACGGTGAGCTGCTTGGCGCGGGTGGCCGTCGCGGGAGCGTTCACCTCGAGGATCGACACACTGCGGGCCGGGTCGGTCAGCGCCTTGAGCGTGTAGCCGCCGCTCGGGGTGGATACCAGCGCGAAGATCCGGGAGGCGTCCGGGCTCCAGACGAAGTCGCTGGCGTCGACGGGGTAGGTCCTGATGGGTGTGGTCGCGCCGGGCGCGTAGACCGAGACACCGGAGACCAGCAGTTCGGTCTGAGCGACGAGGCCGTTCGGCGCGATGTCGGCCCATCGGCCGGTCCGGTAGGAACCCGCCGTGGTGAACGTCCCGTCCGCGTAGGCGTATCGGTTGGTGCCGTCGACGAGGACCTGCGAGGTGCCCGGCACCAGGTCGATGTCCTCGTGCGGGGACGGCTTCGGGGACGCGCCGTCGTACGAGGCGATCAACCGGGGTGTGTCCCCGGAGACGTCGAGGACGGCCATCAGCTGCTTGCCGGAGTCCCAGTAGTCGACCGCGCCCAGGGCCAGCAGTCCGGGTCGGGACGGGTCGGTGTCCAGCAGGGCGGTGCTGGAGACGCCGTGGTTCTCCAGCGGGAGCTGCCCGAGCGTTACCGGGTCGGTGCCGCTCGCCGGGTCGACGGCCGGGTCGACGGAGCCCAGATTGCTTTCCGTCCCTGCGGCGTACTCGCCGTAGGTGAACCAGACCTTGCCCTCCGTGACCTCCAGGTACACCGGTCCGATGCCGGCTGCCACGGGATACCGGGCCTTCACATCGAGGGTGGCCGCGTCCAGGGCGACGATCTCGTGGCTGACGCGCGCCGCCGCGTACAGGGTGCTGCCGTCTTCGGACAGCGCCAGGTCGAAGACGCCGTCGATGCCCTCCACCGAGTCGACTCGGTTGCCGTTGTAGTCGGCGGCGATGATCCGGTCGTTGGCGTCGTCACCGACGAAGACCCGCTTGAGCACGTCGTCCACGACGATGCCGCCCTGCGAGCCCACGACGAACGAGGCGGCCGAGGCCGGACCGGCCGATCCCGCGGTCAGCGCCACCGAGCCGAGAAGGACCGCGAGTGCCGTCGCGGTCGAGGTGCTGCGCATGCGCACAGTGATGAAACCCCCACAAGGAATCCCGGGGTCGCCGGGAGATGAGAGCGCCGCGCGGCACCCGGACGCGATGTGGCGTGCGGGGCGCGGCTGCCAAGGGGGAACTCTATGGCATGGCTGTGACAATCAAGTGAGGATTTTCCTGCCGCCGGGCACCGGTCAGCCGTACATCCGCCGCATCGCGAACTCGACCATCTGTTCGACCGCCTTGGCGTCGAACACCATCCGGTGTTCGCCCTCCATGTCGAGGACGAAGCCGTATCCGGTCGGCAGGAGGTCGATCACCTCGGCGCCGGTGATCACGAAGTACTTGGACTCCTTGCCCGCGTACCGGCGCAGTTCCTTCAGCGAGGTGAACATCGGGATCACCGGCTGCTGGGTGTTGTGGAGGGCGAGGAAGCCGGGGTTGTCGCCGCGTGGGCAGTACACCTTCGACGTGGCGAAGACCTGCTGGAAGTCCTCGGCGGCGAGCTGTCCGGTGGTGAAGGCGCGCACCGCGTCCGCGAGGGACGGCGGGGACGGCTCGGGGTACAGCGGCGGCTGCTGGCCGTACCCGCCCGGCATCTGCTGCTGTGGCGTGGCGTACTGCTGCTGCGTACCCGCGCTCTGGTCGTAGCCGTACATGGGCGCAAGCGTACCGAGCGGGGCGGGGGCGGTGGGCGGCTACGGGTGTCCGGGAAACCGACAGGGACTCGACAGCGGTCGGCCGTGGCTTTGGACGGTCGGCGCTCATAGCGTCTGCGACATGCGCGACCACCACGGCCACGAGGCCGATGAGCACGACCGGGGACTCTCCCACGACCTCCCCGTCCTCGCCCGTCGCCGGATGATCCGGCTGATGGCGGGGGCGGGTCTGGTGCCGCTGGTGGGCTGCTCCGCCGAGGACGGTTCCACCGACTCCGCGTGCGCCGCCATCCCCGAGGAGACCGCCGGCCCTTACCCGGGCGACGGTTCGAACGGGGTGAACGTCCTCAAGGAGAGCGGTGTCGTGCGCGGCGACCTCCGGCGCAGTTTCGGCGATTCCGCGGGCGGTACCGCCGAGGGGGTCCCGTTGACCGTCACCCTCACCGTCGTCGACGCGGACTCCGGCTGCGCTACGCCGAGGAAGGGCGCCGCGGTGTATCTGTGGCACTGCGACCGGGAGGGCCGCTACTCCCTCTATACGGAGGGGGTCACGGACGAGAACTATCTGCGGGGCGTGCAGGAGACCGACGAGAGGGGTCAGGTCACCTTCACCAGCGTCTTCCCGGGCTGCTACACGGGCCGCTGGCCGCACCTCCACTTCGAGGTCTACGACAGCCTCGCGGACGCGACCGCCGCGACCGACATCACCAGCACCTCGCAGCTGGCCTTCCCGAAGGGCGTCTGCGACACGGTGTACGCCACCGAGGGCTACGAGGCGAGCGTGAGCAACCTCGGCAGCCTGTCCCTGGAGAGCGACAGCATCTTCAGCGACGGCCACGACCGGCAGCTCGCGACCATGAAGGGCAGTGTGGACGCGGGATACACGGCCACCCTCACCGTTGCGGTGTGAACCGTCACAGATGGCCGGATCGGGGTTGCGGCTTATTACCGGCGGGTAGCATCATCGTATCGAAGCTACTTGTCGGTACGTGAACTAGCGCGAGGATCCAGTGCCTCGCCCGTCTCTCCAGGGAGCCGTCGCCATGGGGCACTACAAGTCGAATCTCCGCGACATCGAGTTCAACCTCTTCGAGGTACTCGGCCGCGACAAGGTGTACGGCACGGGTCCGTTCGAGGAGATGGACGTCGAGACCGCGAAAAGCATCCTCGACGAGATGACGCGCCTCGCGGAGAACGATCTGGCCGAGTCCTTCACGGACGCCGACCGCAACCCGCCGGTCTTCGACCCTGAGACCAACACCGCGCCGGTCCCCGCGTCCTTCAAGAAGAGCTACAAGGCCTTCATGGACTCCGAGTACTGGCGCCTCGGCCTGCCCGAGGGCATCGGCGGCACGACGGCGCCCTCGTCGCTGATCTGGGGGTTCGCGGAGCTGATCCTCGGCGCCAACCCGGCCGTGTGGATGTACTCCTCCGGCCCGGCGTTCGCCGGCATCCTCTACGACGAGGGCAACGACGTACAGAAGAAGATCGCCCAGATCGCCGTGGAGCGGACCTGGGGCTCGACCATGGTGCTCACCGAGCCGGACGCCGGTTCGGACGTGGGCGCCGGTCGCACCAAGGCCGTGCAGCAGGAGGACGGCTCCTGGCACATCGAGGGCGTCAAGCGCTTCATCACCTCCGGTGAGCACGACATGGAGGAGAACATCCTTCACTACGTGCTCGCGCGTCCCGAGGGCCACGGCCCGGGCACCAAGGGGCTGTCCCTCTTCCTCGTCCCGAAGTACCTCTTCGACTTCGAGACCGGCGAGCTGGGCGAGCGCAACGGCGTCTACGCCACCAACGTCGAGCACAAGATGGGCCTCAAGGCCTCCAACACCTGCGAGATGACCTTCGGCGACCAGCACCCCGCCAAGGGCTGGCTGATCGGCGACAAGCACGACGGCATCCGCCAGATGTTCCGGATCATCGAGTTCGCCCGCATGATGGTCGGCACGAAGGCCATCTCGACGCTGTCGACCGGCTACCTGAACGCCCTCGAGTACGCCAAGGAGCGCGTCCAGGGTTCCGACCTCGCCGCCTTCGGTGACAAGGCCGCGCCCAAGGTCACCATCACGCACCACCCGGACGTCCGCCGCTCGCTGATGACGCAGAAGGCGTACGCGGAGGGCATGCGCGCCCTGGTGCTGTACACCGCGTCGATCCAGGACGCGATCGCCGTCAAGGAGGCCGCGGGCGAGGACGCGAAGGCCGAGCACGCGCTCAACGACCTGCTCCTGCCGATCGTGAAGGGCTACGGCTCCGAGAAGGGCTACGAGCAGCTCGCCCAGTCGCTCCAGACCTTCGGCGGCTCCGGGTTCCTCCAGGAGTACCCGATCGAGCAGTACATCCGGGACGCCAAGATCGACACCCTGTACGAGGGCACGACCGCGATCCAGGGCCAGGACTTCTTCTTCCGGAAGATCGTCCGCAACCAGGGCGCCGCCCTGAACAGCCTCGCCGAGGACATCAAGAAGTTCCTGGCGCTCGGCACCGGCGGCGAGGAGCTCTCCGCCGCCCGTGAGCACCTCGCCAAGGCCGCCGTCGAGCTGGAGGCCATCGTCGGTCTGATGCTGACCGACCTCGCGGCCACCGAGCAGGACGTCAAGAACATCTACAAGGTCGGCCTCAACACGACCCGGCTGCTGCTCGCCTCCGGTGACGTGGTCGTCGGCTATCTGCTCCTCAAGGGCGCCGCGGTCGCGGCCGAGAAGCTGGAGACGGCTTCGGCGAAGGACAAGGCGTTCTACACGGGCAAGATCGCGGCGGCGAAGTTCTTCGCGGCCAACGTCCTGCCGGGTGTCACGGGTGCGCGCAAGCTCGCCCAGGGCGTCGAGCTGGACCTGATGGAACTGGACGAGGCCGCGTTCTAGGACACATCAGCACAGCTCTCCCGAGGGCCCGCTTCCATCGCCGGGAGCGGGCCCTCGTACGTCGTCTAGGTGAACCCCTTCGTCGTTAAGGTGAACCCCATGAGCGAACCCTCCCGCTTCGACCGCGGCCACACCGACGACCTCATGTCCTTCCTGGCGGCCAGTCCCTCGCCGTACCACGCCGTGGCGAACGCCGCCGAGCGGCTGGAGAAGGCCGGGTTCCGGCAGGTCGCCGAGACGGACGCCTGGGACGGGACGAACGGCGGCAAGTACGTGCTGCGCGGTGGCGCGATCGTGGCCTGGTACGTCCCCGAGGGCGCCGAGGCGCACACACCGTTCCGCGTCGTCGGCGCGCACACCGACTCCCCCAACCTGCGGGTCAAGCCGCTGCCCGACGCGGGGGCGCACGGCTGGCGGCAGGTGGCGGTGGAGATCTACGGCGGGCCGCTGCTGAACTCCTGGCTCGACCGTGACCTGGGCCTGGCGGGCCGGCTGACCCTGCGGGACGGTTCGACACGGCTGGTGAACGTGGGCCGGCCGCTGCTGAGGGTCCCTCAGCTCGCCATCCACCTGGACCGCTCGGTGTCGGCGGAGGGTCTCAAGCTCGACAAGCAGCGGCATCTCCAGCCCATCTGGGGGCTCGGCGACGACGTCCGCGAGGGCGATCTGATCGCGTTCCTGGAGGAGGAGGAAGGGCTCGCCGCGGGTGAGGTCACCGGCTGGGACCTGATGGTCCACTCCGTCGAACCGCCCGCCTACCTGGGCCGCGACCAGGAGCTGGTGGCCGGTCCGCGCATGGACAACCTGCTCTCGGTGCACGCCGGGGTGGCCGCGCTGACCGCCGTCTCGGCCGGCTCGGACCTCGGCTGCATCCCCGTACTCGCCGCCTTCGACCACGAGGAGAACGGCTCGCAGTCCGACACCGGCGCGGACGGGCCGCTGCTCGGCAGTGTGCTGGAGCGTTCGGTGTTCGCGCGCGGAGGGTCGTACGAGGACCGGGCGAGAGCGTTCGCGGGCACCGTCTGTCTGTCCTCCGACACGGGCCACGCGGTCCACCCCAACTACGCCGAGCGCCACGACCCGACGCACCACCCGCGCGTCAACGGCGGCCCGATCCTCAAGGTCAACGTCAACAACCGGTACGCCACCGACGGTTCGGGACGTGCGGTGTTCGCCGCCGCCTGCGAGCGGGCCGACGTGCCCTTCCAGTCCTTCGTCTCCAACAACTCCATGCCGTGCGGCACCACCATCGGCCCGATCACCGCGGCCCGGCACGGCATCAAGACGGTCGACATCGGGGTGGCCATCCTGTCGATGCACAGCGCCCGCGAGCTGTGCGGCGCGGACGACCCGCATCTGTTGGCCAACGCACTGGTGGCGTTTCTGGAGGGATAGTTTCCGCACGCCTGGTTACCCGCCCCTGACGGAAACTTCATGCAGGGGAGGCGACACTCATGGGCCTCGGCGGATGCATCATCCTCATCGCCGCGGGAGCCATCCTCACGTTCGCGACCGACTGGGACATGCAGGGGGTCAACCTCGATCTGGTCGGGATCATCCTGATGATCGTCGGACTGATCGGGGTCAGCACCTTCAGCAGCATCGCGCGGCGCAGGCGGGTCGTGGTGCCGCCCACCACGCCGGTCATCGACGAGGAGGGGCGTCAGCGCAGGGACTTCTGACAGCTCGTCACCAATTGGACTCACAGGAAATATCCAGACAACCGTGAGCAGTCCGTTACACCGGACTGCTTGTCGGCTTGTATGGGTTTCGTGAAGACTTGTGAGGACTTGGAGGCCCGGGGGGTGAGTGGTACCGGGCCTCTTCCTCGCAAGACTTCGCACCAGGGGGCCCGCCGTGCTCGACCTCGCGGCGCCCAGCGGTCGCCACGCGGCCCGCCGCGCCCACGCGGCCCCCGAGGAGCCGGCGCCCCGTCCCCGGCTCGCCGTCCTGATCCCGGCGCACAACGAGGCCGACCGCATCGGCGCCGCCATCGACGGCCTGCGCGACCAGACCCGGCGGCCCGACCTCGTGGTCGTGGTCTGCGACAACTGCACCGACGACACCGCCGAGATCGCCGTCGCGCACGGCGCCCAGGTGTTCCACACCCAGGGCAACACCCACAAGAAGGCCGGCGCCCTCAACCAGGCCATCGCCTGGATGCTGCCCCACCTCGACGACCGCGACCTGCTGCTGGTCCAGGACGCCGACACCGTCCTCGACCCCTCCTTCGCCCACACCGCCCTCGCCACCTTCAACCGCAAGGTCGGCGCCGTCGGCGGGGTCTTCTACGGCGAGGAGGGCGGCGGACTCCTCGGGCTGCTCCAGCGCATGGAGTTCCACCGCTACGCCTGGGAACTGGAGCGCACCGGCGGCAAGGCCCAGGTCCTCACCGGCACCGGCACCATGTTCCGCGCCCGGGTGCTGCGCGAGGTGCGGGCGGCCCGCCGCGCGGGGGTGATCGGCGGCGGCAGCGGCTACTACAGCCTCGCCTCGCTCACCGAGGACGACGAGATGACCAAGGCGGTCAAGACCCTCGGCTACCGGGCCATGTCCCCGGCCGGCTGCGCGGTCACCACCGAAGTCATGCCGACGCTGGGCAAGCTCTGGCACCAGCGGCTGCGCTGGCAGCGCGGCGCCCTGGAGAACCTGCGCGACTACGGCTGGACCAAGGTCACCGCCCGCTACTTCGCCCAGCAGTTCCTGATGGGCTTCGGCGCGCTGTCGTTCCTGGTCTACCTCGTCTACATGACCACGTTCACCACGCTGTACGGCTGGCCGGGCTTCTCCCCGTTCTGGACGGGGATCGGTCTGATCTTCGTCGTCGAGAAGACGGTCTCCGTACGGCGGGCCGGCCCGAAGGCCGTCCTGCTCGCGGCGCTGATGGTCCCGGAGATGCTCTACGACCTCTTCCAGCACGCCGTCTACTTCACCTCGCTGTGGGGGATGTTGCGCCGCAGCGAGGAGAAGTGGGTCGCCACATGATCCCCAACTAGGAGAAGCACGATGTACGGACGAGTGATCGGCGCGGGCACCACCGGTGCCGGAGGCGCCACCCTGGCCGCGACCGGCCTGTGGATGAACAGCATGGCCCTGGTCGTCACGGCCACCACCCTGGCGGCCGCGGGCGTGGCCCTCTACAAGCTGGCCCCGCGCCCGCGTCGCCGATAGTGGCCTTATCGGCCTACTGGTCGCTCCGGTCGGGGTCCATCCCGGCCAGCACCAGGGGCAGCCGGTCCGCCCCGCCCTCGACGAGGCGGACCGGGACTCCCCAGTCCTGCTGGTGGACATGGCAGGCGGGGTACTCGATCTCCGGGTCGTCGTCGCAGGACGCCGCCATCGCGGAGACGTGCAGCACGCCCTCCCCGACGGCCGGATCGAGGCGCAGGACGCGGGAGAGATCGGTGCCCGCGCCCTCTCCCTCTCCGTCGAGCAGCAGCTCGGGCGGGGTCGACGAGACCAGCAGCCGGGTCGAGGGGCCGTAGCGGGTGTCGAGCTTCTGCCCGGCCGGTGCCTGGAAGACGACGTCCAACCGGAGCTCACCGGGGGCGACTTCGGTGGCCGCGCGCTGGGTGCGATGGGCGACGGAGGCCACCTTCACGGCCTCCTCCGGCAGCCGCAGCCGGGTCAGCCGGTGCCGGGCGGACTCCACGACCACGATGTCGTCGCCGACGAGCACGGCGTCGCTCGGTTCGCGCAGATCGGTGGCGAGGGTGGTGACCTCGCCGGTCGCCGGGTCGAAGCGGCGCAGGGCGTGGTTGTAGGTGTCGCTGACGGCGACCGAGCCGTCGGGGAGGGCGGTAACGCCCAGCGGGTGCTGGAGCAGCGCCTGTTCCGCGGTGCCGTCGCGGTGGCCGAAGTCGAAGAGCCCGGTTCCCACGGCGGTGTGGACGGTGCCGTCGAGGTCGACCCAGCGCAGGGCGGACGTCTCGGAGTCGGCGAGCCAGAGCCGGTCCGGGGTGGCGGCGAGCCCGGAGGGCTGGGCGAACCAGGCCTCGGCAGCGGGGCCGTCGACGAGACCCTCGTTGGTGGTACCGGCGGCGACGGCGACGGTCCCCTCCTGGGGGTCGTACGTCCACAGCTGGTGGACGCCGGCCATGGCGATCCACACCTCGCCGTTCCAGTGGGCGAGGTCCCAGGGCGAGGAGAGGTTCACCTCGCGGGCCGGGCCCGCGGTGGCGTCGCCCTGCATCCACTGCTTCCCGGTGCCGGCGAGCGTGGTCGTCCGACCCGACTCCGGGTCGTAGCGGCGCACGGCGTGGTTCACGGTGTCGGCGACCACCACGGACCCGTCCGGCAGCAGCGCCAGTCCCTGCGGCTCGCTGAAGGCGGCCACGTCGGCGGAACCGTCCTCGAAGCCGCGCCGCCCGGACCCGATCCGGCGCACGACGCTCTCGCCGTCCGCCGCCAGCTCGACGAGCTGATGCCGGGTGGTGTCGCTGACCAGGAAGTGACCCGAGGGCAGCAGCAACGCCTTCCCGGGGAAGCGCAGCACGGTCGGCTCGGGTTCCGGCGCCACGTACGGCCCGTCCCCGCGCCGCAGCGTGCCCTTCGCCTCGTGCTCCGCCTCCAGCTCGGTCACCAGCCGCTCGATGGCGTGCACATGCCCCTCACCGGCGTGCTGCGCGACGACATAGCCCTCCGGGTCGATCACGACCAGCGTCGGCCAGGCCCGCACCGCGTACTGCTTCCAGGTCGCGAGCTCCGGATCGTCCAGCACCGGATGCTCCACCCCGTACCGCTCCACGGCGTCCACCACCGCCGCGTGCTCGGCCTCGTGCACGAACTTCGGCGAGTGCACCCCGATGACGACGACGGTGTCGCGGTGCTGGTGCTCCAGGGCGCGGAGTTCGTCGAGGACATGGAGGCAGTTGATGCAGCAGAACGTCCAGAAATCGAGAATGACGATGCGTCCCCGCAGGTCGGCGAGGCTGTACTGCTTCTCGCCGGTGTTCAGCCAGCCCCCCTTGCCGATCAGCTCGGGGGCGCGGACACGGACGCGGCGGGGTGCGGAGTCACTCATGGATCAAGGGTGCCACCCGGCACCGACAGTCACCTCAGCGCATGCCCCGTCGTCGCGTCCACGTGGTCCGGTACGTCGTCGTGGCGGTCGCCGACCGTGAGGGTGCCGGTGGGTTCGAACAGGAGGATGGCGGTCGGGGTGGGGGCGTAGGGCTTGTGCTCGGTGCCGCGGGGGACGGTGAAGACCGAGCCCTTCGGCAGGGTCACCGTGCGCTCCCCCGTCGACTCCCGCAGGGAGATGTGCAGTTCGCCCTCCAGGACCAGGAAGAACTCGTCCGTGTGGTCGTGGACGTGCCAGACGTGGTCGCCCTCGACCTTGGCGATACGGACGTCGTAGTCGTTGACGGCCGTGATGATGCGGGGGCTCCACTGCTCGGTGAAGGAGGCGAGTGCGGCGGAGAGCGCGATGGGTTCCATGAGGTCATCGTGCGGGGTACCGCCGACGGTTCACGAGTGCTAGGAATCGCGTATGCCGCAAGGATCCTCTCAGCGCCCGCATCGGGTGGTCCTCGTCGTCGACGAGAACTCCAACCCGTTCGAGATGAGCTGCGCCATCGAGATCTTCGGTCTGCGCCGGCCCGAACTGGGGCGGACGCTCTACGACTTCGCCCTGTGCGCCGCCGGACCGCGCACCCGGATGCGGGACGGCTTCTTCACTCTCACCGAGGTCGCCGGGCTGGAGGCGGCCGAGGAGGCGGACACCCTGATCGTGCCGAACCGGCCCGACACCGACACCCCTCGCTCACCCCGGGTGCTGGACGCCGTACGCCGGGCACACGCGCGTGGCGCCCGGCTGCTCGGCTTCTGCTCGGGTGCGTTCACGATGGCGGAGGCCGGACTGCTGGACGGGCGCAGGGCGGCCTGCCACTGGATGTGGGCGGAGTCGTTCCGGACCCGGTTCCCCCAGGTGCGGCTTGAGCCGGACGTGCTCTTCGTGGACGACGGCGACATCCTCACGGCGTCGGGCAGCGCCTCCGCGCTCGACCTGGGCCTGCATGTCGTACGGCGTGACCATGGCGCCGAGATCGCCAACGCGGTGTCGCGCCGGCTGGTCTTCGCCGCCCACCGCGACGGCGGGCAACGCCAGTTCGTGGAGCGCCCGGTGCCGGAGGTGCCGGACGAGTCCCTCGGCCCGCTGCTGGCCTGGGCGCAGGAGCGGTTGGGCGAGCCGCTGACCGTGGCCCACCTCGCGGCCCGCGCGGCCGTCTCGCCCGCCACCCTGCACCGCCGCTTCCGGGCCCAGCTGGGGACGACGCCACTCGCCTGGCTGACCGGGGAACGGGTGGCGCTGGCCTGCCGACTGATCGAGCGCGGCGAGGAACGGCTCGACGTGGTGGCCGCGCGGAGCGGACTCGGCACGGCCGCGAACCTTCGCGCGCGCGTGCGGCGCGAGACCGGCCTCAGCCCGTCGGCCTACCGGCGGCGTTTCGGACCGGCTGCCGGGGAAGCGGTCATGGCATGAGATTCCTCGTACGCGACCGGCTGCTCGGCTTCGGTGACGACTACTGGATCGAGGACGACCAGGGCAACAAGGTCTTCCTCGTCGACGGCAAGGCCATGCGGCTGCGCGACACCTTCGAGCTGAAGGACACGCGCGGGCGCGTCCTCATCGACATCCGGCAGAAGATGTTCGCTCTGCGCGACACCATGCTCATCGAGCGGGACGGCGAGCCGCTGGCCACCATCAAGCGCAAGCGTCTGTCCCTGCTCCGCAACCACTACCGCGTAGCCCTCGCCGACGGCAGCACCGAACTCGACGTGAGCGGCAAGATCCTCGACCGGGAGTTCGCCGTCGAGTACGACGGTGAGCTCCTCGCCGTCGTCTCGCGCCGCTGGCTGCACGTCCGGGAGACGTACGGCGTGGACGTCGTACGCGAGGACGCGGACCCGGCGCTGCTGATCGCGGTGGCGGTGTGCGTGATCCACCTGGCGGAGAAGGAACGCGGGGAGGACTGACGGCCGTCGGCTACGGCCTGCGCGGGGGCTCCAGGCCCAGCACGCGGTCCTTGAGCGCGGGGAACTGCTCGCGCGTCGCCGCGACCTTCCCGGGGTCGAACTCGACCGTGAGGATCTCCTCGCCGGCCCCCGCCTGGGCCAGCACCTCGCCCCAGGGGTCGACCACGATCGAGTGACCGGCCTGCGGAACTCCCGCGTGGGTCCCGGCCGTTCCACACGCGAGCACGAACGCCTGGTTCTCCACCGCCCGCGCCTGAGCCAGCAGCGTCCAGTGCGCCCGGCGGCGCTCCGGCCAGCCCGCGGGGAGGACCAGGGTCTCGGCGCCTGCGTCGACGAGGCCGCGGAAGAGTTCGGGGAAGCGGAGGTCGTAACAGGTGCCCAGACCGAGGGTGGTCCCGGGCAGACGGACCGTCACCAGCTCCTGGCCCGCGCCCATCAGCACGGCCTCGCCCTTGTCGAAGCCGAAGCGATGGATCTTGCGGTAGGCGGCGATCAGATCACCGGAGGGGGAGAAGACGAGCGAGGTGTTGTAGAGCGCCCCGTCCTCGGCGCGCTCGGGGATCGAGCCCGCGTGCAGCCACACGCCCGCGTCGCTCGCGGCCTTCGCCATCGCCTCGTGCGTCGGCCCGTCCACCGGCTCGGCCTCGCTGCCGAACCCCTCGTAGGCGAACGCCCCCGTGGTCCACAGCTCGGGGAGGACGACGAGATCGGCGCCCGCCTGCTCCCGTACCAGCGAGGCCACTCGCAGCCGACGTGACTCGACCGATTCGTCCTCGTTCACGTCGATCTGGATCAGAGAGGCGCGCACACTACCACCGTCCTGGCATTCGAGCCGTCCACACGGGCCTACGATCGTCACACGAAAGCACTGCCGGGGTGCCTCACAGCAGCGTAACTTAGCGTTTCGAGACACCCGCCGAGTGCAGCCACCTCCCGCTGGCAACGCCGCCACCACCTGCCCGTGTACCGACCGCCGAGGGGTCCCGTTCCGTGAGTCTGCATCCCACCCTCCAGCCCTACGCCGACGCCTGGACCCACTCCATCGAAGCGATATCCGAGCTGGTGACCCCGCTCGTGGAAGGAGAGTGGAACCGGCGTACACCGTGCCCGGGCTGGTCGGTCCGTGACGTGGTCTCCCATGTCATCGGTCTGGACTGCGAGATGCTCGGCGACCCGCGCCCGATCCACACGCTCCCGCGCGACCTGTACCACGTGACGAACGAACAGCAGCGGTACACGGAGATGCAGGTCGACGTCCGCCGTCATCACACGGCGCCGGAGATGACGTCCGAGCTGGAGTACGTGATCATCCGCCGCAACCGCCAGCTGCGCAACGAGTCGCGCGACCCGGGCGCGAAGGTGCGCGGCCCCTACGGCAGCGAACTGACGCTCGAGGAGTCCATGCGCCGGCACGCCTTCGACGTCTGGGTCCACGAGCAGGACCTGCGCGCCGCACTCGGCCGCCCGGGCAGTCTGGACTCGCCCGGCGCGCACATCGCGCGGGACTACCTGCTGGCCGAACTCCCCGCCGTGGTCGCGGAGAAGGCCGACGCCCCGCGCAGTTCGGCCGTCGTCTTCGACGTCCACGGCCCCATCGAGTTCCTGCGCACGATCCGCGTCGACATCCAGGGCCGCGGCACCCTCGAAACGGCCCCCGCCCTCGGCCCCGCCGCCACCCTCACCCTCGACTGGGAGACCTACGTCCGCCTGGCCTGCGGCCGGGTGACCCCGGACGCGGTGGCGGACCGGGTGAAGGCGGAGGGCGAACCCCAGCTGACGGCGGCGATTCTGAGCAACTTCACGGTGACGCCGTAGGTAGGGATCTGGGGGCGAGAGCCCCCAGCTCTACGCCGGTACGTGGACCGTCTCCACCCGGCTGGCGACCAGCCGCTCCCGCTCCCTGCGAATCGCCCGCTTCCGCAGCCGCAGGATCTGACTGACCCCCACCGCCTGCAACACGAACACCACGGAGAACGCGATCCGGTAGTTGTCCCCGGTCGCGTCCAGCAGCACGCCCACCGCGAACAGCGTCGTCATCGAGGCGACGAACCCGCCCATGTTGGTGATCCCGGACGCCGTCCCCTGCCGCTCCGGCGGATTCGCCGGGCGGGCGAAGTCGAAGCCCAGCATCGAGGCCGGCCCACAGGCTCCGAGCACCGCGCACAGCACCACCAGCAGCCACATCGGCGCGTGCGCGCCGGGGTACGCCAGCGTCACGGCCCACACCAGCGCCGTCGCGCCCACGGTCCCGAGCGCCAGCGGCAGCCGCGCCTCGTGGTGCCGGGCGACGACCTGGCCGTAGACGAGCCCGACGAGCATGTTGGACAGCACGACCAGGGTCAGCAGCTCGCCCGCGGTCGCCCGGGACAGCCCCTGTGCCTCGACCAGGAACGGCAGGCCCCACAGCAGCAGGAACACCATCGCCGGGAACTGGGTCGTGAAGTGCACCCACAGCCCGAGCCGTGTCCCCGGCTCCCGCCAGGACGCGGCGATCTGGCGTCGTACGTAGGTCGCGCCCTGGTGGGGAAGCGGCTCGGGCTCGTAGCCCTCGGGGTGGTCCTTGAGGAAGAGGAGCAGCAGCACCAGCACCACCACGCCCGCGAGCGCGCTGCCCGCGAAGGCGGCCGTCCAGCCGACGCCGTGCAGCAGCCTGGCCAGCACGAGGGTGGAGACGAGGTTGCCGGCCATGCCCGCGAGCCCGGCGAGCTGGGCGACCATCGGGCCGCGCCGGGCGGGGAACCAGCGGGTGCCGAGCCGCAGCACGCTGATGAACGTCATCGCGTCACCGCAGCCGAGCAGCGCGCGCGAGGCGAGGGCCATGCCGTACGAGGGGGAGAAGGCGAAGCCGAGCTGTCCCGCCGTGAACAGCACGACCCCGATGGTGAGCACCTTCTTGGTGCCGAGCCGGTCGACGAGCAGGCCGACGGGTATCTGCATGCCCGCGTAGACCAGCAGCTGGAGGATGGAGAAGGTGGACAGCGCGGAGGCGTTCACCTGGAAGCGGTCGGCGGCGTCGAGGCCGGCCACTCCCAGCGAGGTACGGAAGATGACGGCGACGAAGTAGACGGAGACGCCGATGCCCCAGACGGCCATCGCACGCCGGCCGCCGGGAGGATCAGCGGGCAGGGCCGGGGACCTCATCGGACCTCACCCCGCGCGAGGTGCGAGAACCACTCCACGTGCCCGTGGATCAGTCCGACGACCGCCTCCGCGTCGCCGGAGCGCAGCGCGTCGAGGATCTGCTCGTGCTCGGCGAGGGTCTTGGTGATGCGGTCGGGGTGGGCGTGCATGACCGCGACACCCATCCTCAGCTGCCGGTCGCGGAGCTGGTCGTAGAGCCTGGAGAGGATCTCGTTGCCGCCGCTGCGGACGATCTCGGCGTGGAAGCAGCGGTCGGTGACGGCGGCGCCGGCGAGATCCCCGGCGGCGGCCTGCTCCTTCTGCCGCGCGAGCAGCTCCTCCAGTCGGGCGATGAGCTGCGGGGACGCCGGTACGGCCTTCCGCGCGGCGTGCTCCTCGACCAGCTGGCGGGTCTCGACCACGTCCGCGATCTCCTGCGCGGAGACCGGCAGGACCAGCGCGCCCTTCTTGGGGTAGAGCTTGATCAGCCCTTCCACCTGAAGCCGCAGCAGCGCCTCCCGCACCGGGGTCCGCGACACCCCCACGGCCTCGGCGAGCTCGCCCTCGGTGAGGAGGGTGCCGCCCTCGTAGCGGCGCTCCAGGACGCCCTGTTTGACGTGGTCGTAGACACGGTCGGCGGCGGGCGGCTGCTTGGCGGGGGTGGGGGTGACGGCGTCGGTGGGGACGGGGGCGGCGGGTGGGGCGGAAGGCATGCGCACAGCATAGATACAACACGTACGCATAAGAGATCCGTTCCACCATGCGGACCGCATGCGGGCTCCAACATTTACCCCAGCCGCCGCACAACCTTCTGTGCTACTTACGTGTCACACACATGCGGCCCCTCCGTCTTTCCCCTCCAACTCGGCCGCATCACAGGCGAATTCGACGTATTCGGGGTATTTCAGTTGACAACCGCTACCAAGGGCCTCCGTGTCCGCAGAGCCGCAGCCGTCGCCCTCACGACCGGCGCGATGCTCGCCACCGGAGCCCTCACCGCGGCGCCGGCGCAGGCTGTGACCACGCCCACCATCACCGCCAAGGGCGGGTACCTGATGAACAGCGCCACGGGCAAGACGCTCTTCACCAAGGCCGCCGACACCAAGCGGCTCACCGCGTCCACGACCAAGGTCATGACGGCGAAGGTCGTGCTGTCGCAGTCGAACCTGAACCTGGACTCCAAGGTCACGATCAAGAAGGCGTACAGCGACTACATCGTCGCCAACGGCGCCTCGTCCGCGGGTCTGATCGTCGGTGACAAGGTCACCGTCCGTCAGCTCCTCTACGGGATGATGCTGAAGTCCGGCTGTGACGCCGCGATGGCGCTGGCCGACAAGTACGGTTCCGGCACCACGGTCGCCGCCCGCACCAAGAGCTTCATCGGCAAGATGAACACCATGGCCAAGAGCCTGGGCATGACCAACACGCACTTCGACTCGTTCGACGGCATCAGCAAGGGCTCCAACTACTCGACGCCGCGCGACCTGACGAAGGTCGGACGCAGCGCGATGAAGAGCTCCACCTTCAAGACCGTCGTCAAGACCAAGTCGTACACGGCCAAGACGATCACGAAGACCGGTTCCACCCGCACCATGGCGGCGTGGAAGAACACCAACACCCTGCTCGGCTGGAACGGCACGCTCGGTGTGAAGACCGGCTCCGGCACCGAGGCCAAGTACTGCCTCGTCTTCGCCGCCACGCTCAACGGCGAGTCGGTGATCGGCGCGGTCCTCACCGCGTCCTCCGAGGCCAACCGCACGGCGGACGTGAAGAAGCTGATCAACTACGGCTACGCGAAGATCAGCTGACGCGTGGACGTGGAGTGAGCGGGGGGCCTGCGGCGGCGGGCCCCTTTCTCATGTCCCGGGGTCGCTCAGCCGGCCGGCCAGAAGAACCGCCGCTTGTCCTTGGACGTGGCGCCGATCCGCCCGTAGAACCGGATCGCCCCGTCGTTCCACACCGGCGTCTGCCACTGCACATGCCCGAGCCCGAGCCGCCGCGCCTCCCCGCGCACGGCGTCCATCAGCAACTCCCCGACACCGAGCCCCCGATGCCCGTCCCGCAGGAACAGACAGTCCATGTGGAGGTACTCGACCCCGTCCCAGGTGGACACCTCGGCGGAACAGGTGGCGTACCCGACGACGGGCCCGCCCTCCCCCAACTCGGCGACCAGCCCGATCAGTCGGGGCTCCGGCTCCCCGAACAACAAGGGCCCCAGCCGCTCGGCCAGCCCCTCGCCGGGCGGGTCGGCCTTCTCGTAGACGGCATGCTCGGCGATGAGGGCGACAAGCTCCGGAAGATCCCCGACACGCGCCCGCCTGACGTTGGTCATCGGACCATGATGCCTGGTCGCGGTCAGGCCGGGTTGCCCGTGGAGATGTCGAACTGGATGTCCACGTCCTTCGGGTAGACGTCCGTGCCGGCCTTGGGCGACTGCCGGATCACGATGCCCTCGCCCCAGGTGTTCTCGTCCACGGCGTTCTTGTCGTAGTGCCAGCCGACGGACTTCAGGCAGGAGAGGACCGAGTCCCAGTTCTTGTAGGTGAAGTCCGGCACCTGGATCTTGTCCGGGTCGTCGTACGACTCCTGCGGGTCGGTGCACTCGGTCTTCTCGATCGTCCGGTTCGCGTCACCCTTGCGGTACCCCGTCGGATGCGAGGAAGCAGAAGTGCTCGCGCCGTCGCTGCCCTTGGCGTCGTCGTCCGAGCCGCCGTTCATCAGCAGGGCCGCGATGAGGCCGCCGACCGCGATGACGGAGACGATGATCGAGCCGAGGATCACCGGCTTGTTGTTCTTGCCGCCGGAGGAAGCCGCCGGGGCCTGCTGGGGCGTGATGTTGTACGGCGGCGGGGTGCTCGGCGCGTAGGCGTTGGGGGTCGGGGTCTGGTAGCCGGCCTGCTGCGGGTAGCCGTAGGCGGGCGCCGGGGTCGGGGTGCCGTACGGGTTCGGGGTGGGGGCCGGCTGGTACGGCGTCTGGACGTTGTTCGTGGCCGGCGGGGGCGTCTGGCCGACCGGCGGGAAGACCGCCGAGCCGACACCCGCGCCGCTCGCGGTCTGGGCGCCCGGGACGATGCTCGGCGGGGCCGCCTGGAAGGAGGCCGCGACCCGCAGGCACTCGTCACGCATGGCCTCGGCGCTCGGGAAGCGCTCGTTCGGGTTCTTCTTCAGGGCGCGCGCGATCAGGGCGTCCACGGAGGGCGGGAGCGCTCTGTTGATCGAGGAGGGGGCGACCGGCTCCTCCTGCACATGCGCGTACGCGATCGCCAGCGGCGAGTCCGCCTCGAACGGGAGGCGTCCGGTGACCAGTTGGAAGAGCATGATGCCGACCGAGTAGAGGTCGGAGCGGGCGTCCACCCCGCGGCCCAGGGCCTGCTCGGGCGACAAGTACTGGGGCGTACCCACCACCATGCCGGTCTGCGTCATCGACGTGACACCCGACTGCATGGCGCGCGCGATGCCGAAGTCCATGACCTTGACCACGCCGCGCTTGGTCATCATCACGTTGCCCGGCTTGATGTCGCGGTGGACCAGGCCCATCTCGTGGCTGATCTCCAGCGCCGCCAGCACATCCGCGGTGATCTTCAGCGCCTTGTCGGCGGGCATCGCGCCGAACTGCCGTACGTCCTCGTCGAGCACCGAGCCCAGCGGGCGGCCCTCGACGTACTCCATGACGATGTAGGGCATCGTCGTGCCGTCGAGGCTGTCCTCGCCGGTGTCGAAGACGGAGACGATGTTGGTGTGCGTGAGCTTGGCCACGGCCTGGGCCTCGCGGCGGAAACGCTCGCGGAAGGCCTGTTCCCGGCCCAGCTCGGTGTGCAGGGTCTTGATCGCGACGGGACGGTCGAGCATGGTGTCGTGCGCCAGGTGCACCGAGGCCATGCCGCCTTCGCCGAGCAAGTCACGCAGCTGATAGCGGTTGTTGGCGAGTGCCCGCCCCGCGTACCGGCCGTGCGCGCCGTCCTGGCTCATGTTCTGCGTCCCCCATCGGCCTTCAGGCGCCGGCCCGACTGTCGTTGATCGAATGGCTCATTCCCGGCCAAGTCTGCCCCACGGCACTGACAGGTCAAGCCGGGTGCCCGTTCCGTGACCGTACGCGAAAGAAGCGTCGCGGAAGCGTTACAGGTGCCGTACGGCCGGTACACAGAATTTGCACGACAGCGCGTGCTACCGCTTTTATGACCGGTCCGTCTCGGACCGGCCCCCGGGGTCTTCCCGGACCGGAGGCTTGCGCGGAGGCTGTAGCGTGGCCGACGGAGACCGTAACAACACCGCGCGCACCGCGGGCAGAAACGACGGCGAGGACTGATGGCACAGCAGCAGCGCGCTCAGGGCCCGTCCGACCCCGAGGCGACTGGCGGCGGGATGTCGGATGCGCCGGAGCTGTGGGGTAACGGCGGACTGGTGGGGGACGGCCGCTATCGGCTGACCCGCAGACTCGGCCGGGGCGGCATGGCCGAGGTGTTCGCGGCCGAGGACGTACGCCTTGGCCGCACCGTCGCGGTCAAGCTGCTGCGCGCCGACCTCGCCGAGGACCCCGTCTCCAAGGCCCGCTTCACGCGCGAGGCCCAGTCGGTGGCCGGTCTCAACCACCACGCGATCGTCGCCGTGTACGACTCGGGCGAGGACTACGTGAACGGCCAGGCCGTTCCGTACATCGTCATGGAGATCGTGGAAGGCCGCACGATCCGGGACCTGTTGATCAACGCCGAGGCGCCCGGGCCCGAGCAGGCCCTGATCATCGTCTCCGGTGTCCTGGAGGCGCTCGCCTACTCGCACCAGCACGGCATCGTGCACCGCGACATCAAGCCGGCCAACGTGATCATCACGCACAACGGCGCGGTGAAGGTCATGGACTTCGGCATCGCCCGCGCGCTGCACGGCGCGCAGTCGACGATGACGCAGACCGGCATGGTCATGGGCACGCCCCAGTACCTGTCGCCGGAGCAGGCCCTCGGCAAGGCCGTCGACCACCGTTCCGACCTGTACGCCACGGGCTGCCTGCTCTACGAACTCCTCGCGCTGCGGCCCCCGTTCACGGGTGAGACCCCGCTGTCGGTGGTCTACCAGCACGTCCAGGACATCCCGACCCCGCCGTCCGAGGCCTCCGACGCCTCGCCGCCGGAGCTCGACGGCCTGGTCATGCGCTCGCTCGCCAAGGAGCCGGACGACCGGTTCCAGACGGCCGAGGAGATGCGCGGTCTCGTCCAGTACGGGCTTCAGATGCTGTACGAGCAGGGCGGCCACACCGGCACCTGGAACACCGGCCCGGTCGCGATGCACGAGGGCCGGCACACCCCGGCCGCGGGCTTCGCGAACACCACGGTCATGGGGCACCCCGACCCTGCCTCCGGTACGACGCAGATCCCGCAGCAGATCCTGCCCCAGGGCTACGGCGGCGGGGACGACGGCGGCTTCGAGGGGCACGGCAACCGGGGCAGCGGCCGCGGCAAGCTGTGGATCCTCGCGGTGTTCGCGGTGATCGCCATCGCGGCGGGCGTCGCGCTGGCCCTGAACGGCGGCAGCGACAAGGGCGGGGGCGGCACCACGCAGTCGCCGACCACCTCGCAGACCAAGGACGACGAGACGGCCAGCGAGTCGCCGAGCGACGAGCCGACGGACGAGGCCACCGAGGAGCAGACGGACGACGGCACGAGCAACGGCGGCTCCTCCTGGACCCCGTCGTCGACGCCGTCGTACACACCGTCGGTGACGCCTTCGGAGACGGCGACGGAGCCGACGGACGAGCCGACGACCGAGGAGCCGACGGACGAGCCGACGGACACCGCCGAGCCCACCGACACGGCGGAGCCGACGGACACCAGCGGCGGCGACACGGGCAACCCCGACGGCACTTGAAGGCCAGGCCTGCCGACCGGCGGCCTCTGACCCGACCTCCACGCGCGCGTACGGACCAAAGACGGTCCGCACGCGCGCGTGCTGTTTCCCGAGCCTGCGGGCCCTCACCCCGCGAACGCGTCGCACACCGCCTCGTACTCCCGTGTCCACCACACGGCCAGCGCCGACGACGCCGGGAACTGCGGGTCCGCGCGGGTGTCGCCGCGCTCGTAGTGCCAGCGCAGCATCCAGAAGTCGTTGAGCCGCTCCCACCACACCCGGTGCACGGCCGCCACCAGCTCCGAGGGCGCGGCCCCGGCCGCGCGCCGGTACGCGTGCGCGTACGCCCGTACCTTCGGCAGGTCGAGCGCTCCCGCGGGCCGTACGAAGAAGATCGCGGCGGCGCGTACGACCTCCTCCGCGCGGGGCTGCACGCCGAGCCGGTCCCAGTCGACGATCGCGGCGGGCGCGTCCCCCTTGTAGAGCAGGTTGAACGGGTGGAAGTCGCCGTGCACCCAGCCCGTGGCGGCCCCGCGCGGCGGCCTGCGGTGGGCGTGCCGCTCCAGGAGGGCCCGCCGTTCCAGGAGGCGGTGGCGGGCCAGCTCGTCGAAGGAGTCGGCGGGGCGGTGGCGGCGTACGCGGGTGAGCAGGTCGTCGATGACGGCGAAGGTGTCGGTGGGGTCCGCACTGCGCACGGGGTGGGGGCTCGTGGCCGGACGGGTGCGCGCCTTGGGTGGCATGACGCGCTCCAGGGCGGCGTGCACGGCCCCCAGCAGGGCGCCCAGGCGTGCGCACTGCTCCGGGGTGAGCTGGCCGCCGTGACGGTGGCGGCCCTCGACCCAGGGGTGCAGGGCGTAGGCGTGGCCGCCGACGACGGCGACCGTACGGCCGTCTCGGCCGGCCAGCGGAGGGGCGACGGGGACGCCGAGGTCGGCCAGGCGCTGGGTGGCGCGGTGCCGGCGTTCGATGGCGGCGGGGTCGGCGGTGTCGGGGTCGAAGTGGTGCTTGAGGAAGTAGCGGCCGCGGGTGGTGCGGAGCCGGTAGCCGCGGTTCAGCAGCCCTTGTTCGACGGGTTCGCAGGTGACGGCGGAGCCGGCGGCGTAACGGCTCAACAGGGCGCTCAGCGGGGGCGCGTGGGAAACGGGGGGTGGTACACAAGGGCGCGGCACGCGCCAGATGCTAGGGCACCGAACGAGGCTGTGAGCTGGGCGTTGTCACAGACAGTCGCTTTCGATCACGGCATGTGCGCGAAGTGACTTTCCAGGGCGCCGTCGGTGGAGTGCACGGTCCCGAACTGTGGCTCGACGCGCAGATAGACGGGCTCGTACGGCTCGCCGTCGACGACACGGGGCGCCGGGCCGAACCGTTCGAGTTCGGCGGGTGTCGGCTCGTGCGCGCTGCACTCCCCGACGATCTGCGCCGACCACAGCCCCTCCCCGGGCCGGGCCGTGCTCAGGTTGTCCGCTCCGTAGGCGACGACGTGCCCGGTGCACGCCCGGTGGTAGCCGCAGCTCCTGGGCAGCCGCAGCAGCACCCGGCCGTCGGCCACGAGGTGGCGGGCGAAGGCGAGGAAGGGCAGGGCGCGCATGCTGGTGGCCACCCGGCCGTAGTCGGTACGGGCGAGCAGGTCGACGGCGCGCTGTTCGTCGGAGGGCATACGACCACTGTCGGCCGCGGACGCCTCCCGGGACAGGGGTCTTTGGTCCCTGATGCCGCCGCGGGCCTCAGCGCCGCTCCCGCTCCACCTGCATCCGCGCCACGTACGCCGCCGCCTGCGAACGCCGCTCCATGCCGAGTTTGGACAGCAGACCGGACACATAGTTCTTGATCGTCTTCTCGGCGAGGTGCAGCCGTTCGCCGATCACGCGGTTGGTGAGGCCCTCGCCGATCAGATCGAGGATCCTGCGCTCCTGCTCGGTGAGGTGCGCGAGCCGGTCGTCGCTCCTGGCGCCGCCGTCCCGCAGTCGCTCCAGCACGCGCGCGGTGGCCACCGGGTCGAGCAGGGACCTGCCGGCCGCGACGTCCCGCACGGCGGAGAGCAGCTCGTTGCCCCGGATGGCCTTGAGGACGTATCCGGCGGCGCCCGCCATGATCGCGTCGAAGAGCGCCTCGTCGTCGGCGAACGACGTCAGCATCAGGCACTTGACGTCCTCGTCGCGCGAGCGGATCTCCCGGCAGACCTCCACCCCGCTGCCGTCCGGCAGGCGCACGTCCAGGACGGCGACATCGGGCCGGGTGGCCGGGATCCGCACCAGCGCGTCGGCCGCCGTACCGGCCTCGCCGACCACCTCGATGTCGTCCTCGACGGAGAGCAGCTCATGGACGCCCCGGCGGACCACTTCATGGTCGTCGAGCAGAAATACGGTGATTTTTCCGTCTTCGCGCACGCGGCAAGTCAAACACAGAAAGTCTTCCGGTGACCTGGGTCGCCGGGATAACGTGCCGTTGCTCCGGCCTCCTGCAAGGCTGTGACCAGCAGCTGTTCCCGAATTCCGCGACCTAGTAGGAAATCCAAGCATCGACTTACTTGGAAATCCAAGCAAAATCGCAGGTCAGAAGGGGTTTCACAGAAATGTGCAGCACTGGGTAACGTGCCTTTTGCAGGGCGCTCGCCGGGGCACCTTGTCACGCCTGATCCCGACCGGTCCGCACCCACCCCGTGCGTCCGCAGGGCCTCAGGTGAGCCGCACTGGCACCCGGCGAACCCGGATGCCGGACCGACGGAGGAGCACACGTGACCGTGGAGAGCACTGCCGCGCGCAAACCGCGACGCAGCGCCGGGACCAGGAAGTCCCCGAGCACCGAGCCCGAACTGGTTCAGCTGCTGACGCCCGAGGGCAAGCGCGTCAAGAACGCCGCGTACGACAAGTACGTCGCCGGTATCACCCCCGAAGAGCTCCGTGGTCTGTACCGCGACATGGTGCTCACCCGCCGTTTCGACGCCGAGGCCACCTCCCTTCAGCGCCAGGGCGAGCTGGGCCTGTGGGCCTCGCTGCTCGGCCAGGAGGCCGCCCAGATCGGCTCCGGGCGGGCCACCCGCGAGGACGACTACGTCTTCCCGACCTACCGCGAGCACGGCGTCGCCTGGTGCCGCGGCGTCCCGCCGGAGAACCTGCTGGGCATGTTCCGCGGCGTGAACAACGGCGGCTGGGACCCCAACAGCAACAACTTCCAGCTCTACACGATCGTCATCGGCTCCCAGACCCTGCACGCCACGGGCTACGCGATGGGCATCACCAAGGACGGCGCCGACAGCGCGGTCATCGCGTACTTCGGTGACGGCGCCTCCAGCCAGGGCGATGTCGCCGAGTCCTTCACCTTCTCCGCGGTCTACAACGCCCCCGTGGTGTTCTTCTGCCAGAACAACCAGTGGGCGATCTCCGAGCCCACCGAGAAGCAGACCCGCGTCCCGCTCTACCAGCGCGCGCAGGGCTTCGGCTTCCCGGGCGTCCGGGTCGACGGCAACGACGTGCTGGCCTGCCTCGCGGTGACGAAGTGGGCGCTGGAGCGCGCCCGCAGCGGCGAGGGCCCCACCCTGGTCGAGGCGTTCACCTACCGGATGGGCGCCCACACCACCTCCGACGACCCGACCCGCTACCGCGGTGACGAGGAGCGCCAGGCCTGGGAGGCCAAGGACCCGATCCTGCGCCTGCGCCGGTACCTGGAGGCCTCAAACCACGCGGACGAGGGCTTTTTCGCGGAACTGGAGGCCGAGAGCGAGGCGTTGGGCAAACGAGTGCGCGAAGCGGTGCGTGCCATGCCGGACCCGGACCGCTTCGCCCTCTTCGAGCACGCGTATGCGGACGGACACGCGCTGGTCGACGAGGAACGAGCCCAGTTCGCCGCCTACCAGGCGTCGTTCGCCGACGGAGAGGGGGCCTGACATGGCGACCGAGACTTCCCCGAAGATGCCGCTGGCCAAGGCGATCAACGAATCGCTGCGCCGCGCCCTGGAGGCCGACCCCAAGGTCCTGGTCATGGGCGAGGACGTCGGCAAGCTCGGCGGCGTCTTCCGCGTGACGGACGGCCTCCAGAAGGACTTCGGCGAGAGCCGCGTCATCGACACCCCGCTCGCCGAGTCGGGCATCGTCGGCACCGCGATCGGCCTCGCACTGCGCGGCTACCGCCCGGTGGTGGAGATCCAGTTCGACGGCTTCGTCTTCCCGGCCTACGACCAGATCGTCACCCAGCTCGCGAAGATGCACGCCCGCTCGCTGGGCAAGGTCAAGCTCCCCGTCGTCATCCGCATCCCCTACGGCGGCGGTATCGGCGCGGTCGAGCACCACTCGGAGTCGCCGGAGGCGCTCTTCGCGCACGTGGCGGGCCTGAAGATCGTCACGCCCTCCAACTCCTCCGACGCGTACTGGATGATGCAGCAGGCCATCCAGAGCGACGACCCGGTGATCTTCTTCGAGCCCAAGCGGCGCTACTGGGACAAGGGCGAGGTCAACACCGAGGCCATCCCGGGCCCGCTGCACAAGGCCAAGGTGGTCCGCGAGGGCACCGACCTGACCCTGGTGGCCTACGGCCCGATGGTGAAGACCTGCCTGGAGGTCGCGGACGCCGCGGCCGAGGAGGGCCGCAACCTGGAGGTCCTGGACCTGCGCTCGGTGTCCCCGCTGGACTTCGACGCGATCCAGGCCTCGGTGGAGAAGACCCGCCGTCTGGTCGTGGTCCACGAGGCGCCGGTGTTCTTCGGCTCGGGCGCCGAGATCGCCGCCCGCATCACGGAGCGCTGCTTCTACCACCTGGAGGCCCCGGTGCTCCGGGTCGGCGGCTACCACGCCCCCTACCCGCCGGCCCGCATCGAGGAGGAGTACCTGCCGGGCCTGGACCGGGTACTCGATGCCGTCGACCGTGCCCTGGCGTACTGAGGAGAGGGTCGTGACGACGATGACTGAAGCGTCCGTACGCGAGTTCAAGATGCCCGACGTGGGCGAGGGACTCACCGAGGCCGAGATCCTCAAGTGGTACGTCCAGCCCGGTGACACGGTCACCGACGGCCAGGTGGTGTGCGAGGTCGAGACCGCCAAGGCGGCCGTCGAGCTGCCCATCCCCTACGACGGTGTCGTCCGGGAACTCCACTTCCCCGAGGGCACCACGGTCGACGTGGGCACGTCGATCATCGCGGTGGACGTGTCGGGCGGGGCGGCCGCCCCGGCCCCTGAGGCGGCCCCCGTGACCTCTGCGGCTCCCGAGCCCGAGAAGAAGCCCGAGGGACGCCAGCCCGTCCTGGTCGGCTACGGCGTCGCCGCGTCCTCGACCAAGCGCCGCCCCCGCAAGGGGCCCCAGATCCCGGTCCAGGAGGCTTCGGCGGCGATCCAGAGCGAGCTGAACGGCCACGGGGGCGCGGTGGCCACCCCGGCCGCCCCGGTGGTTCAGGAGCGTCCGCTGGCGAAGCCGCCGGTGCGCAAGCTGGCCAAGGACCTCGGCGTCGACCTGGCGACGGTCGTCCCGTCCGGCCCGGACGGCATCATCACGCGCGAGGACGTCCACGCGGCGGCGGCCCCGGCCCCGGAGGCCGTAGCGGCACCGGCGCCTGTCCAGGCTCCCGCGCCCGTGCCGACGTACGACACCGCGCGCGAGACGCGTGTCCCGGTCAAGGGCGTGCGCAAGGCGACCGCGGCGGCGATGGTCGGCTCGGCGTTCACAGCCCCGCATGTCACGGAGTTCGTGACCGTCGACGTGACCCGGACGATGAAGCTGGTCGAGGAGCTCAAGCAGGACAAGGAGATGGCGGGGCTGCGGGTCAACCCGCTCCTCCTCATCGCCAAGGCCCTGCTGGTCGCGATCAAGCGCAACCCCGACGTCAACGCCTCCTGGGACGAGGCCAACCAGGAGATCGTGCTCAAGCACTATGTGAACCTGGGCATCGCCGCGGCCACCCCGCGCGGCCTGATCGTCCCGAACATCAAGGACGCCCACACCAAGACGCTGCCGCAACTGGCTCAATCGCTCGGTGAGTTGGTGTCGACGGCTCGGGACGGGAAGACCTCCCCGGCCGCGATGCAGGGCGGCACGGTGACGATCACCAACGTCGGCGTCTTCGGCGTCGACACCGGTACGCCCATCCTCAACCCCGGCGAGTCCGCGATCCTCGCGGTCGGCGCGATCAAGCTCCAGCCGTGGGTCCACAAGGGCAAGGTGAAGCCGCGTCAGGTCACCACGCTGGCGCTCAGCTTCGACCACCGCCTGGTGGACGGGGAACTCGGCTCCAAGGTGCTGGCGGACGTGGCCGCGATCCTGGAGCAGCCCAAGCGGCTGATCACCTGGGCGTGAGACATGAGTGAAGGGGGCCGGCGTCCACGGACACCGGCCCCCTTCTCGCTGACCGTCTCGTCGCTGGGTTGCTACTGGCTGACCGTCTAGAGGTACGGCCCGCCGGAGCGTGCGCCCGGGTGCCCGTCCTCGCCGTCGTGGCCCACGCCCGGCGGCAACGCCCGGCGCATCTGCTCCAACTGGGCCCGCGCGGCCATCTGCTGGGCGAACAGCGTGGTCTGGATGCCGTGGAAGAGGCCCTCCAGCCAGCCCACCAACTGGGCCTGCGCGATCCGCAGTTCGGCGTCGCTCGGGGTCGCCCCGTCCGAGAAGGGCAGGGAGAGCCGCTCCAGCTCCTCGACGAGCTCCGGCGCCAGACCGTCCTCCAGCTCCTTGACGGAGCTGCGGTGGATCTCCTTCAGCCGGACCCGGCTCGCCTCGTCGAGAGGAGCCGCGCGCACCTCCTCCAGCAGCTGCTTGATCATGCTGCCGATCCGCATGACCTTGGCGGGCTGCTCCACCATCTCCGTCACCGGAAGCTCGCGGGAGTCCTCGTCCCCGGTGCCGCCGAGCGCCATCCCGTCCTGGCCCACGACCAGGATCTGCGGCTGTTCGGACGACCGTTCGTTCCTCGGCATCTCCATGCCGCCATTCTCTCGCACCCGTACACCTCATCAGTGGGGTGCCCCCGGTGGAGGGTGATCCACCGTTTACGGTGCGGCCGATTCCGTGGGGGTTGGACCCGGCGGCGGTACCCGTGATGCCGGAATCGTGGGGCGATGTGACGCTGGTGCTGTGACGCGATGGCTGCGCACCGTGCGCACTACGGGACTGGTGATCGCCCTGGGAACGGGTGGGGCGGTGCTGCTGCCGTACGACGCGGTGGCAAAGGTGGCGCAGGTGGCGGCGATGAGCGCCGGGCCGACGCCGGGAGTGCACGCGTCGGAGGGTACCGCCACCCATGTATCCGAAGGGGCCGCCACCCACGTACCCGAAGGGGCCGCGACCCACGTACCGCATTCACCTCGGGAAACGGCCTCCCCGGCACCGTCCGCGGCATCCCCGCGCCCCGGCCGGCACGCTCCCGCCCCGCACGCCGAGCCGTCCCGGGCAGGGAGCCTGGCGGGCGAGGGGCGCGAGCGCCCGGGGCGGCGGATGGAGGACGACGGGGCGACAGAGGAAGCGGACAGCGGGACGCAGGACACAAGGCCGGAGGACACGGGAGCGGAGGACACAGAGCCGGAGGACACAGGAGCGGAGGACTCGGCGGCGACGGACGAGGGCGCGGAGCATGCGGCCGACGGCGCCGCCACCGCCGTACCGGAGGCGTCGCGGCGGCCCGTCGCGCCGTCGCGGCAGCCGGTCGAGCAGTCCGTCACAGAGGCCACGCACCCCACCGAGCCCGTCCTGCGCGTCCTGCCGCTCGGCAGCGGACTGGTCCTGATCGGTCTGGGTCTCGCGCTCGCCCTGCTGGGCATGCGCCTACGCCGCGGCTGACAACCAAGGGCTGAGCAGCCGACCCAAGGGGCGCGGGGAACTGCGCGACCAGCCCCCACGACCCGCGGCCGAAACGGATCCCCCTGCCCCCGCCTACTCCACCACCAGCAGCACCTTGCCCACGTGGCCGCTCTCCTCCACCACCCGGTGGGCCTCCGCCGCGTCGCCCATGGGGATCTGCCGGTCGACGACCGGGCGGACGTGGCCGCCGTCGAGGAGGGGCCAGACGTGTTCGCGTACGGCCGCCACGATCGACGTCTTCTCGCTCAGCGGGCGCGCGCGCAGCGAGGTCGCGCTGACGGCGGCGCGCTTGGAGAGGAGCATGGCGATGTTCAGCTCGCCCTTGATGCCGCCCTGCATGCCGATGATCGCGAGACGGCCGTTGACCGCGAGGGCCCTGACGTTGCGGTCCAGGTACTTCGCGCCCATGTTGTCGAGGATGACGTCGGCGCCCGCGCCGTCCGTGGCCTTCCTGATCTCCTCGACGAAGTCCTGCTCCTTGTAGTTGACCAGGATGTCCGCGCCCAGCTCGGCACACCGGTCGAG
The DNA here is from genome assembly GCF_044593635.1 of Streptomyces sp. NPDC051913. Lineage (NCBI taxonomy): Bacteria > Bacillati > Actinomycetota > Actinomycetes > Kitasatosporales > Streptomycetaceae > Streptomyces > Streptomyces sp. NPDC051913. The sequence continues at coordinate 495,246 of NZ_JBIUCI010000003.1, forward strand.
CTTGGCCCGGGTGCCCGCCGTCACGGCGACCTTCGCGCCGACGGCCTTCGCGAGCTGGATCGCCATCGTGCCGATGCCACTGGAGCCGCCGTGCACGAGCAGGGTCTCGCCGGGGCGCAGGTGGGAGACCATGAAGACGTTGGACCAGACCGTGCAGGTCACCTCGGGCAGCGCGGCGGCCTCCCGCAGGTCGAGCCCCTTGGGCACGGGCAGCAGCTGACCGGCCGGGACGACGACCTTCTCGGCGTAACCGCCGCCCGCCAGCAGCGCGCACACCTCGTCGCCGACGGCCCAGCCGGAGACGCCGGTGCCGAGCGCGGCGACCCGGCCGGAGCATTCCAGGCCGGGGTAGGGGGAGGCGCCGGGCGGGGGATCGTAGAAGCCCTGCCGCTGAAGGATGTCGGCCCGGTTGACGGCACTGGCCACCACCTCGACCAGTACCTCGCCCTCGCCGGGCACCGGATCGGGGACCTCGCTCCAGACCAACGCCTCGGGCCCACCGGGTTCGGGAATCGTGATCGCTCGCATGGGGGCGACGCTACTCCTCGGTCTCCGGTCCCCTGCCGATCGGCCTTCGGACGGCCCCGCATCGGTCTCAGGTCGGGGCCGCATCGGTCTCAGGTCGGGGCCGCATCGGCCTTTGGGCGGGGCCGCCCGGAAATCCCTGTGCGTCACCGATGAGTTTGCGCGACGGTAAAGGTCTCCCCATGCGTAGCCCAAGCACGCGCACGCGACCCGCACGCGGAAGGACACCCCGTCATGAGCCCCACCCCGAGCCGGAGCACCTCCGGCCTGGCCATCGAGACCGCGGGACTGGTGAAGACGTTCGGCGAGACCCGGGCCGTGGACGGAGTCGACCTCGCCGTCCCGGCGGGGACGGTCTACGGCGTCCTCGGTCCGAACGGCGCCGGCAAGACCACCACCGTGAAGATGCTCGCCACCCTGCTGCGCCCCGACGGCGGCGAAGCCCATGTCTTCGGCCACGACGTCGTCCGCGAGGCCGACGAGGTACGCGGCCGGGTGAGCCTCACCGGCCAGTACGCCTCGGTCGACGAGGACCTCACCGGTCTGGAGAACCTGATCCTGCTCGGCCGTCTCCTCGGCCACCACAAGAAGTCCGCGCGGGTGCGGGCCGGGCAGTTGCTGGAGGCCTTCGGTCTCACGGACGCGGCCGGAAAGCAGGTCAAGCACTACTCGGGCGGCATGCGGCGCCGTATCGACATCGCCGCGTCCATCCTTAACACCCCCGATCTGCTGTTCCTCGACGAGCCGACGACCGGGCTCGACCCGCGCAGCCGCAACCAGGTGTGGGACATCGTGCGCGCGGTCGTCGCGCAGGGCACCACCGTGCTGCTGACCACGCAGTATCTGGACGAGGCCGACCAGCTGGCGTCGCGGATCGCCGTCATCGACCGCGGAAAGGTGATCGCCGAGGGGACCAAGGGCGAGCTGAAGGCGTCCGTGGGCGCCGGGTCCGTGCATCTGCGGCTGCGTGATCCGGCGCGGCGGCCGGAGGCGGAGCGGGTGCTGAGGCTCGCGCTCGACACGGACGTACAGCAGGAGCCGGACCCGGTGGCGCTCACGGCACGGCTGTCCGGGGCCAACGACTCCGCGGCGGAGCAGGCCTCCCGCGCGCTCGCCGAACTGGCCCGGGCCGGCATCACCGTCGACAACTTCTCGCTGGGCCAGCCCAGCCTGGACGAGGTGTTCCTCGCCCTCACCGGACACGACACCCACGAAGCCCCCGACGCGAAGGAAGAGGCGGCGGCATGAGCACCGCGACCACCACCGAGGCCAAGGACCTCGCCCCCGTCAGCGCCGAGTCGCTGGCCGCGCTGCTGGTCGCCGGGGAGCGGCCACCGCGGCCCAGCGCGCTGTCCGCCTCCCTCACCTTCGGCTGGCGGGCGATCCTGAAGATCAAGCACGTCCCCGAGCAGCTCTTCGACGTGACCGCGTTCCCGATCATGATGGTGCTGATGTACACGTACCTGTTCGGGGGCGCCCTGGCCGGCTCCCCGAAGGAGTACATCCAGTTCCTGCTGCCGGGGATCCTGGTGATGTCGGTCGTGATGATCACGATGTACACGGGTGTCTCCGTGAACACCGACATCGAGAAGGGCGTCTTCGACCGGTTCCGGTCACTGCCCATCTGGCGGCCGTCGACGATGGTCGGCTATCTGCTGGGCGACGCCCTGCGCTACACGATCGCCTCGGTCGTGATGCTCGTCGTCGGCATGATCATCGGCTACCGCCCGGACGGCGGGGTCGGCGGTGTGCTCGCCGGGATCGCCCTGCTGGTCACGTTTTCCTTCGCGTTCTCGTGGATCTGGACCATGTTCGGGCTGATGCTGCGCACGGAGAAGTCGGTGATGGGCGTCAGCATGATGGTGATCTTCCCGCTGACCTTCCTGTCCAACGTCTTCGTCGACCCGAAGACCATGCCGGGCTGGCTCCAGGCGTTCGTCAACAACAGCCCCATCACCCATCTTTCCTCGGCCGTACGAGGGCTGATGGCGGGCGACTGGCCGGCCGACGAGATCGCCTGGTCGCTGGGGTGGGCGGCCCTGTTCGTGCTGGTCTTCGGCCCGATCACCATGCGTCTCTACAACCGCAAATGAGGTGTCTCAGTCCTGCGGCAGCGGCCGGACGTCGGGTGCCACCTGGGCGCCCGGCGACGCCCGCACGATGGTGATCAAACGGTCGGTCAGCTCCAGCGCCCCGATGGCCGGATCGTCGTAGCCGAGCACCCGATGCCCTCGTACGACACTCACCACCAGGTCGGAGGTCTCCCGCGGGCCCATGCCCACCTCGGCCTTTATGACCGGCCGTTCGATGATGTCGAGGCCGCTGCCCTGCTGGACGAGGTCCTCCATCACCATGCCGGCAGCCGGGCTCAGCACGGACAGCCCGAGCAGCCGCCCGGCCGCGCTCGCACTGGTGATGACGGCGTCCGCGCCGGACTGCTTGAGCAGCGGGGCGTTCTCCTCCTCGCGCACCGCGGCCACGATCTTGGCGCTTTTGTTGAGCTGCCGTGCGGTGAGGGTGACAAGGACGGCGGTGTCGTCCCGCTGCGTCGCGATGATGATCTTCCGCGCCTTGTGGACCTCGGCCCGCTTCAGCACATCGCTGCGCGTCGCGTCCCCGATGACCCCCGCGAAGCCTTCGGCGGTCGCGGCGTCGATCACCTTGGAGCTGGGGTCGACCACGACCACCTGCTCCTTCTTCAGTCCCGTGGCACAGACGGTCTGGATCGCCGACCGCCCCTTGGTCCCGAAGCCGACGACGACGGTGTGCTCACGCAAGGTGGACCTCCAGCGGTTGAGCCGCCATTCCTCCCGGGTGCGTTCGGTGAGGACTTCGAGCGTGGTGCCGACCAGGATGATCAGGAACAGCACGCGCAGGGGCGTGACGACGAAGATGTTGGTGAGCCGGGCGGCGTCGCTGACCGGGGTGATGTCGCCGTATCCGGTGGTGGAGAGGGTGACGGTCGCGTAGTACCAGGCGTCGAGGAAGTCGACCGAGCCATCGGAGGTGTCGTTGTAGCCGTCGTGGTCGAAGTACACGAGCAACGCGGTCGCCGACAGCACCAGCAGCGCCATGAGGACCCGCTTGGCGACCTGCCGGAACGGGTGCTCCACCACCTTCTTCGGGAGCTTCACCCGATGGGTCACGAGATGCTCGTCCGCCTGGCGGGCGATCGCGTCATGGCCCGGAAGTTTCACGTGAAACACACCCCGATCCCGGCGGACGCCCAGGGCAGATCGAGAAGTTCCAGCTCCTGACCCGCCCGCGCACCACCGGGCGGTACGACGGCCAGGGCGTCGGCCGCCGCGATACCGCGCAGCATGGCCGGACCGTTGTAGTGCAGCGGGACGGCACTGTCACCGCGCAGGACGACGGGAATGAGCCGGGTGTCGTGCGGGTGGCCGTGGACCTCGTCCCGCAGGGGAAGCCCGTACGCCTCCGGAGCGGGATGGGCGGCGAGCGTCCGCAGCAGCGGCTCGGCGAGGGTGAGCAGGCCGGAGACGGCGGCGAGGGGGTTGCCGGGCAGACCGACGAGGTGCTGGTTCTCCTTGATACGGGCCAGCAGCATCGGATGGCCGGGGCGCACCTTCACGCCGTTGACGAGGAGTTCGGCGCCGATCCGCTGCAAGGTGGGGTGGACGTGGTCGACGGGGCCGGAGGCGGTGCCGCCGGTGGTGACGATGAGGTCGGCGTCGGAGCCGGTGATCGCCTTGTGCAGGGCGCTCGCGTCGTCGCCGAGTCGGCGTACGGCGATGACCTCGGCGCCGAGTGCGCGCAGCCAGGGCGGCAGCATGGGGCCGAGCGCGTCCCGGATGAGGCCTTCACGCGGCCGCCCCTCGGTGAGCAACTCGTCGCCCAGGACGAGGACTTCGACGCGGGGGCGGGGGACCGCGATGAGGGTGTCGTACCCGGCGGCCGCGGCGAGCCCGAGGACGGCCGGGGTCACGAGGGTGCCCACGGGCAGGAGTTGGTCGCCTTCGCGGCATTCCTGGCCGCGCGGGCGGATGTCCTGGCCGTGCTTGGTCGCGTGCAGGGCGTGCAGCCGGCCCTGGTGGTCGGTACGGCCGTGCTCGCTGCGCAGGACCGCGGTGGTGTCCGGCGGGATACGGGCGCCGGTCGCGATCCGGACCGCCTCGCCGTCGCTGAGCGGCTGGGGCTCGGCGTGCCCGGCCAGGACACCCTCGTCCCGTACGTCCCATGGTCCCGGCCCGGCGACCGCCCAGCCGTCCATCGCCGAGGTGTCGAAGGAGGGCAGATCGGTGAGGGCGGTGAGGGGGGCGGCCAGGGTGAGGCCGAGGGCTGTGTCCAGGGGCACGGAGACGGGGGTGCGGTGGGCGGTCCGACTGCCGGGGCGGGCCGCGCGGGCCGCTCGGGCCGCTCGGGCCGCTCGGGCGGCGATGGCACGGGCCTCGGGCCAGGGGGTGGCGCGGTGGTGGGTGTCGGGCTTGCCCGCGGTATCGCTCTGCGTCGGCGCGGTGGGCGGGGGCACCGGCGGCGGTGTCTCGCCCTGGGTGCGGCCCGCGTCTCGGTGGTCGTTCACGAGGGCGAGCACCTCCTCGACGTCCAGATCCTCGGCGTCGTCGGTCTCGGCGCCGGTCCGGGCGGAGCGGGCGGTCATCCGGCGTCCGTGCCGGAGGCCGTGCTGGTGTCGCCGGGCTTGGGATCGGCCGTTTCCTCATCGGGCCAGGCGAGGGCGAGGGCGGTGGCCTTTCGGGCGGCTTCGGCGACCGCCTCGGGCCCTCCCCCGGCCTGCGCGGCGGCATAGCCGACGAGGAAGGTGGTCAGCGGCGCCCCGGGCCTGGCCACGTTGTGGGCGGCGTCGCGGGCGAGGTCGAGCAGGACGCCGGTGTCGACGTCGAGATCGATGCCCAGCTCGTCCTTGACTGCGGAGATCCATTCATCCAGCACGGGTCCATGCTCCCTGATACGTGCCCTGGCGGCGGCGATGTCGTCCCAGGTGTCGCAGTCGAAGGACGCGACGGGGTCCGGGACACGGGTGAGGTGGAGTCCTGCGGTGAGCCGGCGCAGGGGCAGCCCGGTGAGGCCGTCGTGCGCTTGCGTGAGCGTGGTGAGCTCGCGGCGCAGTGCGGAGGCGCGGTAGGCGGCGACGAGGGGTTGGTCGCGGCCGTCGGCGTCGGTGAGCAGCGCTCCCTCGGTGCCGGCCGCGCGCAGGGCGGTCAGCAGCCGGCGGACGGTGTCCGCCGTGAGGAACGGCAGGTCGGCGGAGAGGACGACGACGTCCCGCGCCGTGGTGGGGCGCAGCCCGGCGCCGAGCGCGGCGAGGGGGCCGCCGCCGGGTGGCTCCTCGCGGGCCCAGGTGACGGGCCGGGCGGTGGGCCGGGGGTCGGCGACGACGACGGTGGTACGGGCGTCGGCACAGGCGGCCAACACCCGCTCCAGCAAGGCCCGCCCGCCCACGCGCACGCCGGGCTTGTCCACGCCCCCGAGCCGCCGAGCGGCACCCCCGGCAAGCACGACGACGTCGTACCCGAGGTCGGCACCGGGGGAGCCCACGGGCTCGTACGAGGTCACCCTCCGAGTATGCGGTCCGCAGCGATCACAGGGAACGCGCGGGGGCTCCGCAATCACAGGGTGCACCGGGGGGCACCGCGCGACGCGTGACGGGTCACCGCGGGGTGCGCGTGGGGCGCCCGGTCAGAGCGTGCGCAGGAGCACCGCCGGTTGTTCGACGCAGTCCGCCACGTAGCGCAGGAAGCCGCCCGCCGTGCCGCCGTCGCAGACGCGGTGGTCGAAGGTGAGCGACAGCTGGACGACCTGTCGTACCGCCAGCTCTCCCTCGTGCACCCACGGCTTGGGAATGATGCGGCCGACGCCGAGCATGGCGGCCTCGGGGTGGTTGATGATCGGCGTGGAACCGTCGACGCCGAAGACGCCGTAGTTGTTCAACGTGAAGGTCCCGCCGGTGAGTTCCCCGGGCGTGAGACCTCCCGTGCGGGCGGCCTCGGTCAGCCGGGCGAACTCCGCGGACAGCGACTCGGCGTCCCGCGCGTGCGCGTCCCGGACGACGGGCACGACGAGGCCGCGCTCGGTCTGGGCGGCGAAGCCGAGGTGCACCTCATCGAACTGGACGACCTCCCTGGCCGCCATGTCGACCGTGGAGTTGAGCTCGGGGTGGCGGGCGAGGGCCGCCGTGCAGATGCGGGCCAGCAGGGCGAGCAAGGAGATCTTCGGTCCCCCGGCCGCGTTCATCGCGGCACGCGCGCGCATGAGTTCGGTCGCGTCGGCGTCCACCCAGCAGGTGGCGTCCGGGATCTCGCGCCGGCTGCGGGACAGCTTGTCGGCGACGGCACCGCGGATGCCCTTGAGGGGGGTGCGGATGCCTCCGGCGGCGGGGCCGGTGAGGGACGTGGGCGTGGGCGTCGGTTCCGGGACGTGCGCGGCGGCCGTCGGCTGGGAGGCGGGACGCCCTTGGGTCGTGGCCGCCTTCAGCGCGTACTCCACGTCCGCCCGCAGGATCAGCCCCTCAGGTCCTGACCCGGTCAACTCCCGCAGATCGAGGCCGTTCTCCCGGGCAAGCCTGCGCACCAGCGGCGAGATCACCGGAACCGGCCCCTCCACCACTTCGGGAACGGCAGGGCGCCCGTTGGCCGCCTTGGGCGCCGCAGGCGTCCGTACCCTTCTGCGCCGCGCCGGTGCCTCCGAGGTGCCGTATCCCACCAGCACGTTGCCGGAACCCTCGGTCTTCGCGTCGGCCTCCTCCGCCGAACCGTCGGAGGCGGAGGCGGGCGCCCCCACCGCGACCGTGATCAGCGGCGCCCCGACGGGCAGTTCCGTGCCCTCCTCGCCGAAGCGGGCCGTGACGACACCGCCGTAGGGGCAGGGCACGTCGACCAGCGCCTTGGCGGTCTCGACCTCGACGACCGGCTGGTCGACGGCGACGACGTCACCGACCTCCACCAGCCAGCGGACGATCTCCGCCTCGGTGAGCCCCTCCCCGAGGTCGGGGAGCTTGAACTCCAACACCTGTGCCATCAGTTCTCGGCCTCCCACTGCAGACGCCCCACCGCGTCCAGGATCCGGTCCACGCCGGGCAGGTGGTGACGCTCCAGCATCGGCGGCGGGTAGGGGATGTCGAACCCGGCCACGCGCAGCACCGGCGCCTCCAGATGGTGGAAGCAGCGCTCCGTGACACGGGCCGCGATCTCCCCGCCCGGGCCGCCGAACCCGCCCGACTCGTGTACGACGACCGCGCGTCCGGTCCGCCGTACCGAGGCGCAGACCGTCTCGTCGTCGAACGGCACCAGGGAGCGCAGGTCGACGACTTCGAGGTCCCACCCCTCGGCCCGGGCCGCCTCGGCGGCTTCGAGGCAGACGGGTACGGACGGCCCGTACGTGATGAGCGTGGCGCTCCGGCCCGAGCGCCGCACCACCGCGCGGCCTATCGGCTCAACGCTCTGCGGCTCGTCCGGGTTCCAGGAGTCCTTCGACCAGTACAGGCGCTTGGGTTCGAGGAAGACGACCGGGTCGTCGGAGGCGATCGAGGCGCGCAGCAGGCCGTAGGCGTCGGCGACCGTGGCCGGTGTGACGACATGGAGCCCCGGGGTCGCCAGGTAGTACGCCTCGGAGGAGTCGCTGTGGTGCTCGACGCCGCCGATGCCGCCGCCGAAGGGGACCCGGATGGTGATCGGCAGGGGCATCGCGCCGCGCGTGCGGTTGCGCATCCGGGCGACATGGCTGATCAGCTGCTCGAACGCCGGGTAGGCGAACGCGTCGAACTGCATCTCCACGACCGGCCTGAGCCCGTACATCGCCATGCCGACGGCCGTGCCGAGGATGCCGGCCTCGGCGAGCGGGGTGTCGGTGCAGCGGTCCTCGCCGAACTCCTTGGCGAGGCCGTCGGTGACGCGGAAGACACCGCCGAGGGTGCCGACGTCCTCGCCCATGACATGGACGGTGGGGTCGGCGGCCATCGCGTCGCGCATCGCGCGCGTGAGGGCCTGCGCCATGGTGGCGGGCTTCACCGCGACGGTGGTCATGGAGTCTCCCCCTCTGCTTCGAGCTCGGCCCGCAACTGGGCCCGCTGCTCGCGAAGTTGCTGGGTCTGTTCGGCGTAGACGTGGTCGAACAGGTCCATGGGGTCGAGCGCCGGGTCCTGGTTCATGCGCTCGCGCAGGTCGGCGGCCATGGTCTCGGCGGCGTCACGGGCGGCCTGTATGCCGGCGTCGTCGAGGAGCCCGCGCGTGGTCAGCTCCTGCTCCAGGAGCTTGATCGGGTCGTGGTCGCGCCAGGCGTCGACCTCCGTGTCACCGCGGTAGCGGGTCGCGTCGTCGGCGTTGGTGTGGGCCTCCACGCGGTACGTGATGGCCTCGACGAGGGTGGGTCCGCCGCCCTCACGCGCGCGGCGTACGGCGTCGGCGAGGACCTCGTGCACGGCCGCCGCGTCGTTGCCGTCGACCAGCCGGCCGGGCATGCCGTAGCCGACGGCCTTGTGGGCCAGCGACGGGGCCGCGGTCTGCTTGGCGAGCGGGACGGAGATGGCGAAGCCGTTGTTCTGGACGAGGAAGACGACCGGCGCCTGCCAGACGGCGGCGAAGTTCAGCGCCTCGTGGAAGTCGCCCTCGCTGGTGCCGCCGTCGCCGACCATGGCGAGCGCGACCACGTCGTCGCCCTTGAGGCGGGCGGCGTGCGCGAGGCCCACGGCGTGCGGGAGCTGGGTGGCCAGCGGGGTGCACAGGGGCGCCACACGGTGCTCGTGCGGGTCGTAGCCGGTGTGCCAGTCACCGCGCAGCAGCGTCAGCGCCTGCACGGGGTCCAGGCCCCGGGCGACGGCGGCGAGGGTGTCCCGGTAGCTGGGGAAGAGCCAGTCACGGTCCTGAAGGACCAGCGCGGCGGCGACCTCGCAGGCCTCCTGGCCGGTGCTGGAGGGGTAGACGGCGAGGCGGCCCTGCTTGGTGAGGGCGGTCGCCTGCGCGTTGTACCGACGGCCGCGCACCAGTTCCCCGTAGAGGCGGCGCAGCAGGCCGGGGTCGGCCTTCCCGGCGGCCTCTGTGCCGAGGACGCGGTACGGCTCCGCGTCGGGCAGCAGCGGCGCGGGGTCGGTACGGGGCTGCCAGGCGGGCGGCGGTGATGGCCGGTACGCGCCCCGCTGCTCCATGACCGTCATGACGGCACCTCCTCGTGGGAGCGGCTTCAGACGCGTCACGGGTTGTGATGCGCCTCACCTACCGATTGTTCGGTCGTCGGCACATTTTGGCTACAGGCACCCTCAGGCTGTGGACAAACGGTTCTCCACAGCCTGCAATGAACGCAGTACGTCCATGGTAGGGAGGCGGGGGGACATGGCACCTGAACAAATGGCCGAAGGCCCGGAGGGCGGCACCCCCCTGCCACCGCCGCGCCCCCTCGACGCCATCGACCAGGACATCCTTCAGATGCTCCAGGTCGACGGCCGCGCGTCGATAAGGTCCGTCGCCGAACGGGTCCACGTCTCCCGCGCCAACGCCTACGCGCGTATCAACCGCCTCATCGAGGACGGCGTCATCCGCGGCTTCGGCGCCCGTGTCGACCACGAACGCGCGGGTCAGGGCACGTCGGCGTACATCACCCTGAAGATCGTCCAGAACACCTGGCGCACGGTCCGCGAACAGCTGCGCCAACTTCCCGGCGCCTCCCACATCGCCCTGGTCGGCGGCGACTTCGACGTGCTGCTCCTGGTGCACACGCCGGACAACAGATCCCTGCGCGAACTGGTCCTCACTCGCCTCCAGGCGATCCCGGAGGTACTGAGCACGCGCACGCTCCTGGTCTTCGAGGAGGAGGATCTGGAGCCGCAGGGCTGAGCGGCCGGCCCGATCGGTCAGGCCCCGGACGTCGCCACGATCGCGAGCATCACCCACAGCATCGGCAGCAGCGCGAACCCGAGTCCGGCCCCGGCGGCCATCATGCGTGTCGCCCGCAGGGCCCGGCGGTGCGGCAGAGCCCACGCGAACACGAGGAGAGCGGCGGCCCAGTAGAGCACGCCCCCGAAGGCGCCGGTCTCGTGATGGGACGCGAACCAGCGGTACTCCAGGACGAGGAACGGCAGGCCGAGCAGGGAGGCGGCCAGGGGCGCCTTCCACCAGGTGGGGTGGCGATGAGCGGTCCGGATCATGTGCCCAGCTCATCAGCGTGAGGCCGGTCCGGCATCCGGAGCCGTACTCACCCCGCCCGCGCGCGGGTACTCAGGCGCCCCGCCGCAGCCCCCCGAACACCAACTGCACCACCGCGTCCGCCACTTCCCGCTCGTTCATCCCCCGCCCGTCCGGCCGGTACCACTCCACGATGGAGTTGATCATTCCGAAGACGAGCCGGGTCGCGAGACGTACCTCCACGTCGGCGCGTACGTCACCCTCCGCGGCCGCCGCCTTCAGCAGTTCGGCGACCCGGTGGTCGAAGTCGCGGCGGCGCTCCAGGGCCCAGCGCTCGGTGCCGGTGTTGCCGCGCACGCGCAGCAGCAGGGTGACGTAGGGGAGTTCGGCGATCAGGACCTCGACCATGCGCCGGACCACGTACTCCAGGCGCTCGGCGGCGTGCCCCTCGCGCGCGTGCTCCTCGTCGAGGATGCCGAACAAGCCGTCCAGCGCGCGGCTGACCGCCCTGCGCAGCAGCTCCTCCTTGCCCGCCACGTGGTGGTAGATCGAGGACTTGGAGATCCCGGCCGCCTTGGAGAGGTGCTCCATGGAGGTGCCGTCGTAGCCGCGCTCGTTGAAGACCTGCACGGCGACGGACAGCAGCGTCTCGGGGGTGTACGTGTCGCGCTTGGCGGTGGTCATGACGTACTGCCCTCCCTCTTGTCGGTGGCGTACGCGTGGCGGTACAGCGCGAGGGACGGGGCGTAGCGGCCGCTGGGGTCGCGCAGGTGCAGGTCGTCGAGGAGGGCGTAGGCCCAGTTGCGGCCGAGCCTGCGGCTCCATTCGAAGGGGCCCAGCGGGTAGTTGACGCCGAGTCGCATCGCCGTGTCGATGTCCTCCTCCGTGGCCACGCCCTTGGCGACCGCGTCGTGCGCGAGGTCGACGATCCGGGCGACCGTGCGGGCGACGATCATGCCGGGGACGTCGCCGATGACGCTGACGTCCTTGCCGAGCGCCTGGAAGAGGCCGATGGCCTCGGCGAGGGTCTTCGGGGCGGTGTCCTGGGAGGCGGACAGGGCGATGCGGGTGGCGCGGCGGTAGTCGAGGGCGAGGTCGAAGTAGACGACGTCCCGGAACTCCACCGACGTCTGCCCGTCGGCGAGCGCCAGCTGGCCGCCGCTGGGCAGCACCAGCCGCGTCCCGTGGTCCTCCTCGTCCTCGCGGACCTGGATGCCGGCCTCGCGGATCAGCGCGAGCAGTTCGGAGGCAGGGCCCAGGTCGCCCTCGGCGACGACGTACGCGGGCGCCTGGGCCGGTTCGGCGGTGTGCGGCTCGGCCGGCTCGGCGTCGGGGCCGTGGTCGTACCAGCCGTGCCCGCTCTTGCGGCCGAGGCGGCCCGACTCGACCAGGCGGCGCTGGGCGAGCGAGGGCGTGAAGCGGACGTCCTGGAAGAAGGACTGCCAGACCGAGTGGGTGACGGACTCGTTGACGTCCTGCCCGATGAGGTCGGTGAGCTCGAAGGCGCCCATCTTGAAGCCGCCCGACTCGCGCAGCACCGCGTCGATGGTGGCGGGGTCGGCGCCCTGGGCCTCGTAGACCGCGAAGGCCTCGGCGTAGTACGGCCGGGCGATGCGGTTGACGATGAAGCCGGGGGTGTCGGCGCAGGCGACCGGCGTCTTGCCCCACGCGCGTGCCGTCTCGTACGCGCGCGTGGCCGACGTGACGTCGGTGGCGAACCCGGAGACCACCTCGACGAGCGGCAGCAGCGGGGCCGGGTTGAAGAAGTGCAGGCCCACCAGGCGGCCGGGGTTGCGCAGGGCGCCACCGATGGCGGTGACCGACAGGGACGAGGTGTTGGTGGCGAGCAGACAGTCCTCGCCGACCACGTCCTCCAGCGCGCGGAACAGCTCCTGCTTGACGTCGAGCCGCTCCAGGACGGCCTCGACCACCAGGGAGCAGTCGGCGAGGTCGGAGAGCTCGGCCGCGGCCGTCAGACGCGCGCGTGCGGCATCGCGGTCTGCGGCGGAGAGACGGTCCTTCTCGACGAGCCGGTCGAGGCGGGCGCCGATCGCATCGGCCGCGTCCTGGGCGCGCCCGGGGGCGGCGTCGTACAGCCGTACGAGGTGGCCGGCGACCAACGCGACCTGGGCGATGCCCTGGCCCATGGTGCCGGTGCCGACGACGGCCACGGGGCTGCTGAGGTCGAGTGCTGTCATGTGCGCGATCCTCCCGCACGGGGTTTTCCACAGATGCGGCGGACCCCCTTGTCCCGACCGATCGTTCGGTTACTCTAACTCTGACTGGCCGTTCCTGCCCATGGTTCCGACCATGGTCGTGCCCAGGTCATGAGCTCGACGAAGAGTTCTCCAGACGAGGAGTTGGTCCCGCATGGCCGCCGAACTGACCGCCCACGAGCTGATCGCCCAGCACCGGCCCACCCTCGACCAGGCGCTGGAAGCGATTCGCACGCGCGCGTACTGGTCCCCGCACCCGGAGCACCCCAAGGCCTACGGCGAGAACGGCAGCCTGGACGCGGCGGCGGGCAAGGCGGCCTTCGACGCCCTCCTCGGCACCCGCCTGGACCTCGGCCAGCCCGGCACGGACGGCTGGGTGGGCGGCGAGGTCTCCCCGTACGGCCCACAGCTGGACGTCGAGTACCCGCACGCGGACGTGGACGTGCTGCTGCCCGCCATGAAGGCGGGCCAGAAGGCCTGGCGGGAAGCCGGCGCGGAGATCCGCGCGGTGGTCTGTCTGGAGATCCTCAAGCGCATCAGCGACCGGACCCACGAGTTCGCGCACGCGGTCATGCACACCTCCGGCCAGGCCTTCATGATGGCGTTCCAGGCAGGCGGCCCGCACGCGCAGGACCGCGGCCTGGAGGCGGTGGCGTACGCGTACGTGGAGCAGGTCCGCACCCCCGACACCGCGGAGTGGAGCAAGCCCCAGGGCAAGCGCGACCCGCTCGCGCTGACCAAGCAGTTCACGCCGGTCGCGCGCGGGATCGCCCTGATGATCGGCTGCAACACCTTCCCGACGTGGAACGGCTACCCGGGCCTGTTCGCGTCCCTGGCCACCGGCAACGCGGTCCTGGTCAAGCCCCACCCGCGCGCGGTGCTGCCGCTCGCGCTCACCGTCCAGGTCGCGCGCGAGGTGCTGGCCGCCGCCGGCTTCGACCCGAACCTGGTGGCGCTGGCCGCCGAGCGGCCGGGTGAGGGCATCGCCAAGACCCTCGCCACGCGCCCGGAGATCCGGATCATCGACTACACCGGCTCGACGTCGTTCGGCGACTGGCTGGAGACCAACGCCCGCCAGGCGCAGGTCTACACGGAGAAGGCCGGCGTCAACACGGTGCTGGTCGACTCCACGGCGAACTACAAGGGCATGCTCTCCAACCTGGCGTTCTCGCTGTCCCTCTACAGCGGCCAGATGTGCACCACCCCGCAGAACTTCCTCATCCCGCGCGACGGCATCCGCACCGACGAGGGCCCCAAGACCTTCGACGAGGTCGCCGCCGACCTGGCCCGCTCGGTCGACGGCCTGCTCGGCGACGACGCGCGCGCCAACGCCCTGCTCGGCGCGATCGTCAACCCGGACGTCAAGGCCCGCCTGGAGGCCGCGGCCGGGCTCGGCGAAGTCGCCCTCGCCTCCCGGGAGATCGCCAACCCGGAGTTCCCGGACGCGGTCGTGCGCACCCCGGTCATCGTGAAGCTGGACGGCGCCAAGCCGGATGACGAGGCCGCCTACATGAGCGAGTGCTTCGGCCCGGTCTCCTTCGCCGTCGCGGTCGACTCGGCGGCGGACGCGGTGGAGCTGCTGCGGCGGACCGTGCGCGAGAAGGGTGCGATGACCGTCGGCGCCTACACGACCGACGACGAGGTCGAGCGCGCCGTCCAGGAGGTCTGCTTCGACGAGGCGGCGCAGCTGTCGCTGAACCTGACGGGCGGGGTGTACGTCAACCAGACGGCCGCGTTCTCCGACTTCCACGGCTCGGGCGGCAATCCTGCGGCCAACGCGGCCCTCACCGACGGCGCGTTCGTCGCCAACCGCTTCCGGGTCGTGGAAGTGCGCCGGGAGGCGTAGCGCCTGCCCTAGAAGTCCGCCGTGAGGCTCCAGTGGTACAGCGTCATCCCCACGCTCGTCGCGAGGTTGTAGCTGGAGACCTGGGGCCTCATGGGCAGCGCCACCAGATGGTCGGTGCGGGCGCGCAGCTCGGCGGAGAGCCCACTGCGCTCCGAGCCGAACGCGAGGACGGCGTCGTCCGGAAGCTTCACGCCCCGGATGTCGTCGCCCTCCGGGTCAAGGGCGAAGAGCGGGCCCGGGGGCAGCTCCTCGACCGCCACCCGCTCCACCGCCGTCGCGAAGTGCAGCCCCGCGCCCCCGCGCACCACCGTCGGATGCCAGGGGTCGAGCGTGCCCGTGGTGATCACACCGGTCGCCCTGAATCCCGCCGCCAGCCGGATCACGGCTCCCGCGTTGCCGAGGTTGCGCGGGTTGTCGAGGACCACCACGGGCGCGGGACGGGGGACGCGCGCCAGCGCCGCCAGGTTCGCCGCGCGGGACGGCCGTACCGCCAGGGCGGCCACGCCGGTCGGATGCGGGCGAGGCACGAGCTTCTCGTACGCCCCCTGCGCCACCTCCGTCAGCAGCGGCTCCAGCGTCTCGCGCACGTCGGCGGCCAGGTCGGCGGCGAGGGCGAGCGTGGCCGCACGGTCGGTGGTGACCGCCACCGGCACCTCGGCCCCGAAGCGCAGCGCGTGCTTGAGGGCGTGGAAGCCGTCGAGCAGGACGGCGGAGTCGGCGAGCCGGTGCCAGACGGACACAGAGCCTGCGGGGTCGGCGGGGTCGGTCATGCCGTGAAGCCTACGTGCGGCTCCTCGGCGCTCTCGGGGGCGCGGGGCTGCGGCAGCGTCGTCCGGCCCCGCCCGGCCGTGAGGCGCTCACGCGCGCGTGCCGCCCAGCCGCCCAGCCGGCGCAGGAACGGCGTCGGCAGGAACACGGCGTCGGCGGCGATCATCGCGAGTGAGAAGAACGGCAGCCCGAGGACGACGGCGATCACGGCGTGCTCGGTCATCATGGCCGCCAGCAGGACGTTCTTGACCCGCCGGTTGAACAGCGTGAACGGGAAGGCGACCTGCACGACGACGGTGCCGTACGTGATGAGCAGCACCATCGTGGAGTTGGCGGCCAGCGCGTCCGCGAGGCCGGGCCAGGGGGAGAAGTAGTCCAGGTGCAGCGGGTAGTAGACGGCGGTGCCGTCCTGCCAGCGGGAGCCCTGGATCTTGTACCAGCCCGCGGTGGCGTAGATCAGACAGGCCTCGGCCATGATCACGAGCAGGGCGCCGTTGTGCACGAGGTTGGTGACGACCTCCAGCAGGATGCGGGGCTGATCGGTCCGCGCCAGCCGTCCGACCGCCCACCACACGCCCAGCGACAGCCAGAGCGCCCACAGCAGCGAGGGGACGAACGGGTCGCCCTCGAAGAGCCTGCCGGCGCCCGTCGCCGCGATCAGCACCAGCCCGAGCACCACCCACAGGACGGGCCCGACCCGGTCCGGGACGTGCTCCCCACGCGTGCGTGCCCGGCGCTCGTCCAGCGACCACACCTGGCCGCAGCGGGTGAACACCAGGTAGAGGCACATCAGGTGCAGGACGTTGTCACCGCCGTCGCCCATGAAGATGCTGCGGTTCTGCAGCGAGAGCACGCCGACCATGAAGAGCACGGACATCGTGCGGGTGCGCCAGCCCACCAGCAGCAGGGCGCTGGAGAACACGGCGAGGGCGTAGACGAGCTCGAACCAGACCTGTCCGTCGGACCACATCAGCGCGGTGAACGCGCCGTTGCCGGCGATCAGCTGCTCGGCGAGGTCCCAGCTCCACGGGCCGTCGGGGCCGTACAGCTCACCGCGGTGCGGCAGCTCGCGCAGCAGGAAGAGCAGCCAGGTGGCGCTGAAGCCGATGCGGACCACGGCGGCCTGGTACGGGCCGAGGGCCGACTCGGTGACCCGGGCGATGGCCCGGGAGAGTGCCAGGGAGAGCCGGTTCATCGCTCGCCTCCCACCTGGTCGGCCCGCGTGACCGACCACCAGGGCAGTTCGCGGTGGACGGGCTTGTCGGAGACCTGTTCCTGGCTCCACTCGGGCGGCCGCACGTTCGTGGACACGGACCGGACCTGCACCCGCTCGACGCTCCCGCCGGGCCCCGCAGCGTCGTCCCGGTCAAGGCGCATGACCACGATCCGGCGCAGATACGTCTCCGACAGTGCGCCGCGCAGCCCCACGGGCCGGTTGTCGGTGCCGTGGGTGGCGGAGAAGAAGTCCCAGGCCCGGCGCAGCTCGTTCTGCTGGGTGTGGCTGGGCAGCAGATTGCCGTCGATGGCCCGGCCGTCCTCGGCGGACAGGTCGTACCAGTCGGTGGTCCGGACGGTGCCGTCCGCGGCCAGGATCTGGGCGCGCACCTGGACGGCGATGTTCTGCTGGAGCGGGTTCGGCGCGAACAGCTTCCAGTTCTGCTCGAACTCCGGGTAGATCCAGTCGTCGATCGCCCTGCCGTGCTGCTTGGTGACCGCGTTCGCGGGCGCGACGTGCAGGAACGTCATCCCGAGGTGCACGCAGACGGTGACCGCCACGATCGCCAGGGCCAGCGCGGCACCGATCTGGTAGCGGAGGGACAGCGCGGCGACGCCGGTGCGGGGGTCGGCGGGCGCGGGCGGGGGGTGCGGCAACAGCAAGGGGGCCGGTTCGGCGGGAGGCACGGGGGCACGCGGCTCGTCGGCCCCCTGCCGGGCCTCCGAGCCTGTGTCGTACGTGTCCATTCCGCCCCGTTTCCCGATGTCCGGTCCCTGCCCCGGCCGCCCGTGTCGCCGCGCCGCACGGCACTCGCAGGCGAACGGTACTCAGGCCCGCCCGCCGGGCACAGCCCATCGGCCGACCCGAGTCGCTCGGCCCCTGTCGTCCACAGGGACCCCGGCAGGTTATCCACAGCGGTTGACACCTTACGGCGCCCGGCACACCATGGATGCGACGAACCGAACGATCGGTCGGGAGCAGGTTCCGGGCAGCGACCGGGGTCGAGGGGGCCACATGGCAACAGCAGCACAGGCGTACGACAGGACGGACGCCGCCGGTCAGGACGGGTACGAGCGCGCCTTCGACGCCGCCGTGGCCGCCGACGAGCGCATCGAGCCGCGTGACTGGATGCCGGACGCCTACCGCGCGACGCTGGTCCGCCAGATCGCCCAGCACGCCCACTCCGAGATCATCGGCATGCAGCCGGAGGCCAACTGGATCACGCGCGCGCCGAGCCTGCGCCGCAAGGCCATCCTGATGGCCAAGGTCCAGGACGAGGCCGGGCACGGCCTGTACCTCTACAGCGCCGCCGAGACCCTCGGCACCGGCCGTGACGAGCTGCTCGACAAGCTCCACTCCGGCCGCCAGAAGTACTCCTCGATCTTCAACTACCCGACCCTGACCTGGGCGGACGTCGGCGCGATCGGCTGGCTCGTGGACGGCGCCGCGATCACCAACCAGGTCCCCCTGTGCCGCTGCTCCTACGGCCCCTACGCGCGCGCGATGGTGCGTATCTGCAAGGAGGAGTCGTTCCACCAGCGCCAGGGCTACGAGCTGCTGCTGGCACTCAGCAAGGGCACACCCGAGCAGCACGCGATGGCGCAGGACGCGGTGGACCGCTGGTGGTGGCCGTCGCTGATGATGTTCGGCCCGCCCGACGACGAGTCGGCGCACTCCGCGCAGTCGATGGCCTGGAAGATCAAGCGGCACTCCAACGACGAGCTGCGCCAGCGCTTCGTCGACATCTGCGTCCCGCAGGCCGAGTCGCTCGGCCTCACCCTCCCCGACCCGGACCTGAAGTGGAACGAGGAACGGGGACAGCACGACTTCGGCCCGATCGACTGGACCGAGTTCAAGAACGTCCTCAAGGGCAACGGCCCTTGCAACGAACAACGGATCACCCAGCGCAGGCGGGCCCACGAAGAGGGCGCCTGGGTACGGGAGGCGGCAGCGGCCTACGCCGCCAAGCACGGCACCGGGACGGGAGAGCAGCAGGCATGACGAACACCGACTGGCCCCTGTGGGAGGTCTTCGTGCGCTCACGCCGCGGCCTCTCGCACACCCACGCCGGCAGCCTGCACGCCCCGGACGCGGAACTCGCCCTGCGCAACGCCCGCGACCTGTACACCCGGCGCGGCGAGGGCGTCTCGATCTGGGTCGTCCCGTCGACCGCGATCACCGCGTCCTCCCCGGACGAGAAGGACCCCTTCTTCGAACCGGCCGCCGACAAGCCGTACCGCCATCCCACGTTCTACGAGATCCCGGACGGGGTGAAGCACCTGTGACCGCCGATGTGACCCTCGACGCGATCCCGCACGCCGCCGCCCTGGCCCTCGGTGACGACGCGCTGATCCTCTCCCACCGCCTCGGCGAATGGGCGGGCCACGCACCCGTGCTGGAGGAGGAGGTCGCCCTCGCCAACATCGCCCTGGACCTGCTCGGCCAGGCCCGCCTGCTGCTGTCGATGGTCGGCGACGAGGACGAACTGGCGTATCTGCGCGAGGAGCGCGCCTTCCGCAACCTCCAGTTGGTGGAGCAGTCGAACGGCGACTTCGCCCACACCATCGCCCGCCAGCTGTACTTCTCCACCTACCAGCACCTGCTGTACGCCGAACTGGCCTGCGGAGAGGGCCCGTTCGCGCCGCTCGCCGCGAAGGCCGTCAAGGAGGTCGCCTACCACCGCGACCACGCCGAGCAGTGGACCCTGCGGCTCGGCGACGGCACCGAGGAGAGCCGGGAGCGCATGCGGCGGGCGTGCGACGCGCTGTGGCGGTTCACCGGCGAGATGTTCCGGCCCCTGGAAGGCCTCGACGTCGACGGGACGGCCCTGGACGCGGCGTGGCTCGCCTCCGTCACGGCCGTCCTCGGCCGCGCCGGCCTGACGGTCCCCGACGGACCGCGCACGGGCGCGTGGACGGCCGGTGCGGGCCGACAGGGCCTGCACACCGAGTCCTTCGGACGGATGCTCGCCGAGATGCAGCACCTGCACCGCAGCCACCCGGGGGCGTCATGGTGACCGCGACCCCGCTGGAGGCGGAACTCCTGGAGATCGCCGGCGCGGTCCCCGACCCCGAACTGCCGGTGCTCACCCTCCAGGAGCTCGGCGTCGTCCGCGCGGTCCACGCTCACGGCACCGACTCCGTCGAGGTCGAACTCACCCCCACCTACACCGGCTGCCCGGCCATCGAGGCGATGTCCCTCGACATAGAGCGAGCCCTGCACGCCCACGGCATCCAGGACGTCACCGTCCGCACGGTGCTCGCGCCCGCCTGGTCGACGGACGACATCACCCCCGAAGGCCGCCGCAAACTCCAGGAGTTCGGCATAGCGCCCCCGCGCGTGCAGCGGACGCCGGGCCCGGTTCCCCTGTCCCTGGGCACCACCCGCACCCTCACCGCGCCGCCCGTCCACTGCCCGCACTGCGGCTCCGCCGACACCGATCTGCTCAGCCGCTTCTCCTCCACCGCGTGCAAGGCGCTGCGCCGCTGCCTCGCCTGCCGTGAACCGTTCGACCACTTCAAGGAGTTGTGATGGCCCGCTTCCACGCGCTCCCGGTGGCGGCGGTCGACCGGCTCACCGACGACTCCGTCGCCCTCACCTTCACCGTGCCGCCGGAACTCGCCGAGGAGTACCGCCACGCCGCGGGCCAGCACCTCGCCCTGAGGCGCCGGGCCGACGGCACGGAGATCCGCCGCACCTACTCGATCTGCTCCCCGGCCCCGGACGACGAGGCTCCCCGTCAACTCCGCGTCGGCGTAAGGCTGGTGGAGGGCGGCGCGTTCTCGACGTACGCGCTCAAGGAGATCAACGTCGGCGACGAGGTGGAGGTGATGACCCCGGCGGGCCGCTTCACGCTCGCCCCCGCGCCCGGCCTGTACGCCGCGGTCGTCGGCGGCAGCGGCATCACCCCGGTGCTGTCGATCGCCTCGACGCTGCTGGCGCGTGAGCCGAAGGCCCGGTTCTGCCTGATCCGCAGCGACCGCACGGCCGCCTCGACGATGTTCCTGGACGAGGTCGCCGACCTGAAGGACCGCTACCCCGAGCGGCTCCAGTTGGTGACGGTGCTGTCCCGGGAGGAGCAGCAGGCCGGCCTGCCGTCCGGGCGGCTCGACCGGGAGCGGCTGACCGGACTGTTGCCCGCGCTGCTGCCGGTGGCCGATGTGGCGGGCTGGTTCCTGTGCGGGCCGTTCGGTCTGGTGCAGGGCGCGGAGCGGGCCCTCAAGGAGCTCGGTGTCCCGCGCGCCCGGATCCATGAGGAGATCTTCCACGTCGACGCGGGCGCCCCCGCCGCACCGACGGCTCCCGCGCCCGCGCACAGCACGGTCACCGCCCGCCTCGACGGCCGCGGCGGCACCTGGCCCGTCCAGGACGGCGAGTCCCTCCTGGAGGCGGTCCTGCGCAACCGCCCCGACGCCCCCTACGCCTGCAAGGGCGGGGTGTGCGGCACCTGCCGGGCCTTCCTCGTCGCCGGTGAGGTCCGCATGGACCGCAACTTCGCGCTGGAGCCGGAGGAGACGGAGGCCGGCTATGTGCTGGCCTGCCAGTCCCGTCCGGCGACGGAGAAGGTGGAGCTGGACTTCGACCGGTAGCCGTAAGGGCGGACGGCGCCGCCCCGTTCCCTTCTTCTAGAACCTGTTCTATCTTGACGCACCGTCAGACCAGTGGCCGTCGGGAGGACAGGGACCGTGGACTTCACCTTCACCGAGGAGCAGCAGGCGGCGGCCGAGGCGGCACGCGGGGTGTTCGCCGGGGTCGCACCGGACGCGGTTCCCAGTCCCGCGCTCGCCGTGGGCGCCGTCGCCGACACCTTCGACCGCGCGCTGTGGAAGAAGCTCGCGGACGCGGACCTGCTCAGCCTGCTGCCGGACGCCGAGCACGGCGGGGCGGGCCTGGACGCCGTCGCCCTGTGCCTGGTGCTGAGCGAGTCGGCGAGGGTGCTGGCCCGGGTGCCGCTGCTGGAGAGCAGCGCCGCCATGGCCGCCGTACAGGCCTACGGCAGCGAGGAGTTGAAGTCCGCCTTGCTGGAGCGGGCGGGCCGCGGTGAGGTGGTCCTCACGGTCGCCGCGAGCGGCCGCACCGGCCACGACCCGGCCGAACTCGCCGTGACCGCACGGCAGGAGGACGCCGAGTGGATCCTGGACGGACTCCAGACAGCGGTGCCTTGGGCGTACGACGCCGACCTCGTCGCCGTACCCGCGCACACCGCGTCGGGTCACACGGTGCTCGCACTGGTGGCGCCGGGGAGCGAGGGGGTGGCCCTCGCCGAGCAGTTCTCCACGACGGGGGAGCGGCTGGGCGAACTGCGCCTGGAGTCGGCGCGGATCCCGGCGCGAGACGTCCTCGACGCGGACGGCGCCTGGGAGTCGCTGCGCCGGCTGCTGACCGTCGGCACCTGTGCGCTGGCGCTCGGGCTCGGGCGCCAGGTGCTGCGGATGACCAGCGAATACACGGGCAAGCGGGAGCAGTTCGGGTTCCCGGTCGCGACGTTCCAGGCGGTCGCCGTGCAGGCCGCCGACCGCTACATCGACCTGAAGGCCATGGAGGCCGCCCTGTGGCAGGCCGCCTGGCGGCTGGGCTCCGGCACGCCCGGGACGCTGCCCGTCTCCGCCGAGGTGGCCGTCGCCAAGATCTGGGCCGCGGACGGCGTACGACGGGTCGTGCAGACGGCACAGCATCTGCACGGCGGCTTCGGCGCCGACGTCGACTACCCGCTGCACCGCTACCACGCCTGGGCCAAGCATCTGGAGCTGTCCCTCGGCCCGGCCGCGGCCCACGAGGAAGCCCTCGGCGACCTGCTGGCGGCCCACCCCCTGGGCTGACGCGGCCCCGGGGCCCGGGTCGGCTACAGGACGAAGGCGGGCGAGCCGTTGTCCGTCACCATCGGCCGGCCCGCGCCTTCCCAGGCCAGCATGCCGCCGTCGATGTTCACCGCGTCGATGCCCTGCTGCACCAGGTACTGCGTGACCTGCGCGGAACGGCCGCCGACGCGGCACATCACATAGGCGCGCCGCCCCTCGGCCACCGCCTCGGTGACCTCGCCGAAGCGGGCCACGAAGCCGCTCATGGGGACGTGCAGAGCGCCCTCGACATGCCCGGCGGCCCATTCGTCGGCCTCACGGACGTCCAGGACGAGGGCGTCGGCCGGCACACCGGCGACATCGACCGTGGGCAAAGCAGCTCCGAAACTCATGAGCCCGAGGCTACCTGAGCGCTCCCGTCCCCCAGCCGCCCCGCCCGCCCGTCTCCGATGCCGGGCCACGCCGGGTGCACCGCCCACGCCGGCTACTGCCCCCGCAGCTCCACCAGCTCCCGCTCCCGGTCGGCTACCTGCGTCAGCAGCTGCTCGGCGATCTCCTCCAGGAGCCGGTCGGGGTCGTCCGGGGCGAGACGCAGCATCGCGCCGATCGCGCTCTCCTCCAGCTCCCGGGCGACGACGGTCAGCAGTTCCTTGCGCTGCGCGAGCCATTCGAGGCGGGCGTAGAGCTCCTCGCTCTCCGACGGCTGCTGCTCGGGCGGCTTGGGGCCGGCCGCCCACTCCTCGGCGAGCTCCCGCAGCAGCGGCTCGTCGCCTCGGCCGTAGGCGGCATTCACGCGGGTGATGAACTCCTCGCGCCGGGCCCGCTCGGTCTCGTCCTGGGCCAGGTCGGGGTGGGCCTTGCGGGCCAGCTCGCGGTAGAGCTTGCGGGCCTCGTCGCTGGGCCGCACCCGCTGCGGGGGCCGCACCTGCTGGTCCGTGAGCATCGCCGCGGCCTCCGGGAACAGCCCGTCGCCGTCCATCCAGCCGTGGAACAGCTCCTCCACGGCCGGCATCGGCATCACCCGGGCCCGGGCCTCGTCCGCCTTGCGCCGGTCCTCGGGGTCACCGCTGCGGGCGGCCCTGATCTCGGCGATCTCCGCGTCCAGCTCATCGAGCCGGGTGTACATCGGCCCGAGCTTCTGGTGGTGCAGCCGGGAGAAGTTCTCGACCTCGATCCGGAAGGTCTCCACCGCGATCTCGAACTCGATCAGCGCCTGCTCCGCGGCCCGCACGGCCCGCTCCAGCCGCTCCTCGGGCCGCGCCGCACCGTCCTCGGGCACCGCCCGCGTCCCGCCGGCGACACCACCCTGCTCAGCTTCCGGGGTCGTCACCCGACCAGCGTAGGCCACGCCCGCAGCGACGCTCCCGCCACGGCGTACGTCAGCCCCCACGCGCGTCCGGACAATCCGCCGGCACCCACCGCGCCACCAGATCCCGGCACACGACGACCAGCGTCCCCGGCCGGCACGCCATCTCATGAGTGCAGCCGTTCTCGTGCGGCAGCACCTCGTCGAGGATCACGTCGCCCAGCGCGGCCACGTCACAGACGTCCAGGACGTCCACCTGGAACCGCGAGACACCCACATACCGCACGAGCAGGTCCTCGTCGTGTTTCCAGCAGTTGTGCCGGAAGCGGATCTCGATCTCCCCGTCCCCGATGCGCCGCACCCGCTCCGGCCCGAGGTCCTTCACACACCGCTTGCCGGAGAAGTCGTAGTGCCCCGGGTCGGTGGCGAAGGCGCGGGCTCCCGGCGGAAGGTCATCCGCCAGCTCGGGCAGCCGCGCGAGGTAGGGCCGCGGATCGATGATGCCGGTGACGTCCCCGTCCCGCCCGTCGAGATCGACGTACTTCATCACCGGCCCCCGAAGCCCCTCAGACCCCCATCTCCGCGGCGATCCGCCCCGACCGCACCGCCGCCACCAGCTCCGCGTGGTCCGCCTCCGTGCGGTCGGCGTAGGTGACGGCGAAGGTCGCCATCGCCTCGTCCAGTTCCTCGTTCTTGCCGCAGTACCCGGCGACGAGGCGCGGGTCGGCGCTGTGGGAGTGGGCGCGGGCCAGGAGGGCGCCGGTCATCCGGCCGTAGTCGTCTATCTGGTCGGCGGCGAGCGCGGCGGGGTCGACGCTGCCCTTGCGGTTGCGGAACTGCCGTACCTGGAAGGGGTGGCCCTCGACCGTCGTCCAGCCCAGCAGGATGTCGCTGACGACCTGCATGCGCTTCTGCCCGAGCACCACCCGGCGGCCCTCGTGCCCCTCGGCGGGCGCCTCGAAACCGGCGGTCACCAGGTGCGGCAGCAGCGCCGAGGGGCGGGCCTCCTTCACCTGGAGGACCAGGGGTTCGCCGCGGTGGTCGAGGAGCAGGACGACGTAGGAGCGGGTGCCCACACTGCCCGTGCCGACGACGCGGAACGCCACGTCGTGCACCGCGTGCCGGGCCAGCAGTGGCAGGCGGTCCTCGGAGAGCGTGGCCAGGTACTCCTCCAGGGCGCCGGCGACGGCCGCGGCCTCCGCGTCCGGCACCCGCCGCAGCACCGGCGCGGCGTCCACGAAGCGGCGCCCGCCGTCCTCGGTCGGCTCGGTCGACTTCGCCGCGAACCGCCCGCTGGTGTTGGCCCGCGCCTTCTCCGAGACCCGTTCCAGCGTGCCGACCAGGTCGTGGGCGTCGCTGTGGGAGACCAGTTCCTCGTCCGCGATGGCGTTCCACGCGTCCAGCGCCGGGAGCTTGGCGAGCAGCCGCATGGTGCGGCGGTAGGAGCCCACCGCGCCGTGCGCCGCCTGACGGCAGGTGTCCTCGTCGGCGCCCGCCTCCCGGCCCGCGAGCACCAGCGAGGCGGCGAGCCGCTTGAGGTCCCACTCCCAGGGGCCCGGCACCGTCTCGTCGAAGTCGTTGAGGTCGATGACGAGGTCGCCGCGCGCGTCCCCGTACAGACCGAAGTTGGCCGCGTGGGCGTCGCCGCAGATCTGGGCGACGATCCGGGTCATGGGGGTGCGTGCCAGGTCGTACGCCATCAGACCGGCCGAGCCGCGCAGGAAGGCGAAGGGCGTGGCCGCCATCCGTCCGACACGTATCGGGGTGAGTTCGGGCAGGCGCCCGCGGCTGGACTCCTCGACCGCGCTGACCGCGTCGGGACGGGATCCGTCCAGGTCGAGCGCGGCATGCGCGCCGCGCGGGATCCTCGCCCGCAGCGACTTGCCCTCGTCCTTGGGCGAACCCTGCGCGGGCCACGCCGCGAAACCCTGTGCGCGGGGCAGTCTGCGCCCCGCCTCCGTGGCAACCCGCACGGCAGTTTCCGCACCGACCTCGGTCACACCGACCGCCTCCCCCGAACACGCACGCGCCCGAACATCAACTCGTGCAGACCGTACAGCCGGTGGCCGAAACGCGTCAGACCCTGTGGACAACTCCACAGCTGTGGAAAATTCACGCCGCCGCCCTCACAGCCATCCGCACCGAGCGGCGCTCGGCAACCGGCCCGGGCCCGACCTCAGCAACCGCCCCCCGGTCCGACCTCCGGCAGATACCGCTCCGCCCACCGCCCCAGCTCCGCGAACGCCGGCTCCAGCGCCGCCCCCGCCTCCGTCAGCCGGTACGACACCCGCAGCGGCGGCCCCTCGTCGACCTCACGCACCACGAGTCCCGCGGCGGCGAGCTCGGTGAGGCGGTCGGACAGCATCCGTTCGCTGATGCCGGGGATCGCCCGGCGCAGATCGACGAAGTACGCGGGTCCCGGGGTGAGGACGGCCACGATCGGCCCGGTCCAGCGCTTCCCCAGGAGTTGGAAGACGCGGGTGATCCCGTCGTCGACCCGTTTGCACGCCTCCGTGCCGTGACTCCGCTCACCCGCCATGTCCCCAGGGTACTGCCCTCACCGTAGGGAGGTGAAAAAAAGTAAGTCCCTGTGTTATTCATAGTCGAGTATGAATTACTAGCCGCTTACGACTTGCCGCTCACGGCTCGCTTCCCCTGCTTGGAGACCCTCATGGCCACGCTGCTCCACATCGACTCCTCCGTGTTCCCGCACGGCGCCTCCGCCTCCCGCACCGTCACGGACGCCTTCCGCAGGACCTGGCAGGAGCAGCACCCGCAGGGCACGGTCATCTACCGCGACCTCTCCGCCGACCCCGTGCCGCACATCACCGCCGACGCCCACACCGCCGGCTTCTCCGATCCGACGTCGCACACCCCCGAGCAGGCCGCCGCCTTCGCCGCACGCCTGCGGCTGATCGAGGAGCTGGAGGGGGCGGACGCGGTGCTGATAGGCGCCCCGATGTACAACTTCGCGATCCCCTCGACCCTGAAGGCCTGGCTGGACAACGTGATGCTGGCGGGCCGCACGTTCATGGCGGAGGACTCGAGGATCAAGGGCACCCCCGTCACCGTCGTGGCCAGCCGCGGCGGCTCCTACGCGCCCGGCACCCCGCGCGAGGGCTACGAGTACGTGCAGAACTACCTTCAGGCGGTGCTCGCCGACTCCCTCGCCCTGGACCTCGACTTCATCGTCCCGGAGCTGACCATGGCCCCGCAGAACCCGGCGATGACCGAACTGGTCCCCCTCTACGAGACCTCCCGCGAGCGCGCCCTCCAGGACGCGGAGACCAAGGCGAAGGCCGTCGCCGAACGCCTGGCCGCCTAGGTTCAGATCATGTGATTGTCCTCACCACGAAACGCGGCCGAGGACAACGAGAAAGCCCCCAGGTCCGAGACCTGGGGGCTTTCATCTGGTGCGCGAGGGGGGAGTTGAACCCCCACGCCCTTGCGGGCACTGGAACCTGAATCCAGCGCGTCTGCCTATTCCGCCACCCGCGCATTGGGTGTGTCCTCGGGCCCTGCTCCCTTTCGGGCCTGGCGCCTTCCGACACCCAGAACATTAGCACGCTGGCAGGGGTGGATTCACATCCCTTTCCCCAGGGCAGCAGCCGACCAGGAGCTTCACCGAACGGCACCGAACCCCCGCCCCTCCGGCTACGTATCAACGTCGACCGGTTCACGTATCAACCTCGTACCGGTCCCGTCCGTCTCCCCAGGAGCCGGTCGGGGTCCACAGTCAGGTGCGGGACACTGGTCCACGGCCGCCTCTACGATCCTTGACAAGGAGGAGTCGGCCGCGGGAGTTCGAAGAGGAGCTCCACAGGGAACTTCGGAGGCGTCGACACCCGTCGACGGTGCCGACAGGGGGAACCAGCCGATTCACCGGCGCGTGGATACGATCAGTAAGCAGTACCAGGTGCAGTACCAGGTAAGGCAGTACCCGCTCTGCGGGGTGCAGGACGGCAGCAACTACGGAGGAGGTGCCCCATGGGAGTCCTGAAGAAGTTCGAGCAGCGTCTCGAAGGTCTGGTCAACGGCACCTTCGCCAAAGTCTTCAAGTCCGAGGTCCAGCCCGTGGAGATCGCCGGCGCGCTCCAGCGCGAGTGCGACAACAACGCCACGATCTGGAACCGCGACCGCACCGTCGTACCCAACGACTTCATCGTCGAGCTGAGCACACCGGACTTCGAGCGGCTCAGCCCGTACTCCGGCCAGCTCGGCGACGAGCTCGCCGGCATGGTGCGCGACTACGCCAAGCAGCAGCGCTACACCTTCATGGGCCCGATCAAGGTCCACCTGGAGAAGGCCGACGACCTCGACACCGGCCTGTACCGCGTGCGCAGCCGAACGCTCGCCTCCTCCACCGACCAGCAGGCCCCCGGAACACCGGGAGCGCCCGCCGCACCGGCCGCCCGGCCCGCGGCGCCGAGCGGCTACGGCTACCCGCAGTCCGCCGCGCCCGCGAGCGCCCCGCCCATGCCGGCCGCACCGCCCCCCGGCGGACGCCCCGGAGGCTACGGCTATCCGCAGCCCGCCCAGGCCCCGCGCTCCGGCGGACCCGTCGGCGCTCCGGCGCCCGGCAGCCGTACCCGCCACTGGATCGAGATCAACGGCGCCCGCCACCAGATCTCCCGCGCGACACTCGTGCTGGGCCGCAGCACCGAGGCCGACGTGCGGATCGACGACCCCGGCGTCTCCCGCCGGCACTGCGAGATCCGAACCGGAACGCCCTCGACCGTCCAGGATCTCGGATCCACCAACGGCATCGTGGTGGACGGACAGCACACCACCCGCGCTACGCTCCGCGACGGCTCGCGGATCGTCGTGGGCAGCACCACCGTTATCTATAGGCAAGCCGAAGGGTGAAGCGGGGGCAATGTCAGAGCTGACCCTCACGGTCATGCGGCTGGGTTTCCTGGCCGTACTGTGGCTGTTCGTGATCGTGGCCGTGCAGGTCATCCGCAGCGACCTGTTCGGTACGCGCGTCACCCAGCGCGGCTCCCGGCGCGAGGCCAACCGGCCCCAGCAGGCCCAGCGGCAGCAGGCGCCGCCGCAGCAGCGCCAGCAGAGCGCCGGCGGCCGACGGGGCCGCAACGCCCCCACCAAGCTGGTCGTGTCCGAGGGCATCCTCACCGGCACCACCGTCGCGCTCCAGGGCCAGACGATCACGCTCGGCCGGGCGCACGACAGCACCATCGTGCTGGACGACGACTACGCCTCCAGCCGCCACGCGCGGATCTACCCGGACCGGGACGGCCAGTGGATCGTCGAGGACCTCGGCTCCACCAACGGCACGTACCTGGACCGGAGCCGGCTGACGACCCCCACACCGATTCCGCTGGGCGCGCCGATCCGCATCGGCAAGACCGTCATCGAGCTGCGGAAGTAGTGCTACATCATGAATAGGCGCGAGCGGAGCGAGCACGCAGCGGCCCCCACCCCGGGCCCCGGCGCGCTCCCGACCGGAGGGTGGGCACCGTGCGGATGTATCCGGAGCCGACGGGCGAGGTGCGCATGAGTCTGTCACTGCGCTTCGCCGCCGGATCGCACAAAGGCATGATCCGGGAGGGCAACGAGGACTCCGGATACGCCGGACCCCGACTGCTCGCCATCGCCGACGGCATGGGCGGCGCCGCCGCCGGTGAGGTCGCCTCCTCCGAGGCCATCTCCACGATCGTCGCCCTCGACGACGACGTCCCCGGCTCCGACGTCCTCACCTCCCTCGGCATCGCCGTACAGCGCGCCAACGACCAACTGCGCTCCATGGTGGAAGAGGACCCGCAGCTGGAGGGCATGGGTACGACGCTCACGGCCCTCCTCTGGACGGGCCAGCGCCTCGGCCTCGTCCACGTCGGGGACTCCCGGGCGTACCTGCTGCGCGACGGCGTCCTCACCCAGATCACGCAGGACCACACCTGGGTGCAGCGCCTGGTCGACGAGGGCCGCATCACCGAGGAAGAGGCCACCACCCACCCCCAGCGCTCCCTCCTCATGCGGGCACTGGGCAGCGGCGAGCACGTCGAGCCCGACCTCTCCATCCGCGAGGTCCGCGCCGGCGACCGCTACCTGATCTGCTCCGACGGCCTCTCCGGCGTCGTCTCCCACCAGACGCTGGAAGACACCCTCGCCAGCTACCAGGGACCGCAGGAGACCGTGCAGGAGTTGATCCAGCTCGCCCTGCGCGGCGGCGGCCCCGACAACATCACCGTCATCGTCGCCGACGTCCTCGACCTCGACACCGGCGACACCCTGGCCGGCCAGCTCTCCGACACCCCCGTCGTGGTCGGCGCCGTCGCCGAGAACCAGCTCCAGCTGCACGACAACGGCATCATGCAGACCCCCGCCGGACGCGCCTCCGGGCTCGGCCGCCAGGTGCCGGGACAGGGCGGCGGCGGCGAGTTCGGCCCGCCCGGCTCCGGCGACGTGACCGGTTTCATCTCCACCGACGGCTTCGGCGGCTACTCCGACGACGACTTCGTCAAGCCCCGCAAGGGCCGCAAGTGGCTGAAGAGATCCCTCTACATCGCACTCGCCCTCGGCGTCATCGGCGGCGGCCTCTACGGCGGCTACCGCTGGACCCAGACCCAGTACTACGTGGCCGCCAACGGTGACCACGTCGCCCTCTACCGCGGCATCAGCCAGGATCTCGCCTGGGTCTCGTTGTCGAAGGTGGAGAAGGACTACCCGAAGATCGAACTCAAGTACCTGCAGCCGTACCAGCAGGAGCTCGTCGAGAACACCATCGCGGAGGGCGGTCTGAAGACCGCTCAGAAGAAAATCGACGAACTCTCCGTGCAGGCCTCCGCGTGCCGCAAGGTGGCCGAGGCGCAGGCGACCGAGAGCGAGAAGAACTCCAAGACCGGTGAGGGCGAGGCCGGCGGGACCACGGGAACCACCCGCTCCTCCCTGACGTCCAAGGCGTCGCCCAGTCCGACCACCTCGACCTCACCGTCCCCGAACGCGTCCGCAACCCCGACCGCGCCCACTCCCAGCCCCGGCCCCACGCTCTCCGACCAGGAGAAGCAGGTCGCCGGCAAGTGCGGTACGTGAGAGGCCCCGTCACACGATGAGCAGTACCACCAACTCGCCGACGCACCACACGTCCACGATCGGCTCGATCGGCACGCCGAGCCGGCGCAACACCGAGCTCGCGCTGCTGGTGTTCGCCGTCGTCATCCCGGTGTTCGCCTACGCCAACGTAGGCCTCGCCATCAACGACGAACTCCCCGCCGGTCTGCTGGGCTACGGCCTCGGCCTCGGCCTGCTCGCGGGCGTCGGCCATCTCGTCGTACGCAAGTTCGCACCGTATGCGGACCCGCTGCTGCTGCCGCTGGCGACGCTGCTGAACGGGCTGGGCCTCGTCATCATCTGGCGCCTTGACCAGTCCAAGCGCCTGCAGCAGAGCAACACCTTCGTCGAGGCGGCACCGCGCCAGCTTCTCTACTCGGCGATGGGCGTCGCCCTGCTGGTGGCTGTACTGATCTTCCTCAAGGACCACCGCGTCCTTCAGCGCTACACCTACATCTCCATGGCCGGAGCCATGCTCCTGCTGGTGATGCCGCTGATCCCCGGTCTCAGCGCGCCCACCTACGGCGCCAAGATCTGGATCAAGATCCCCGGCCTCGGCACGCTCCAGCCCGGTGAGTTCGCGAAGATCGCCCTGGCGATCTTCTTCGCCGGCTATCTCATGGTCAAGAGAGACGCCCTGGCCCTGGCCAGCCGACGCTTCATGGGTCTCTACCTGCCGCGCGGACGCGACCTCGGCCCGATCCTCGTGGTCTGGGTGATGTCGATCCTCATCCTGGTCTTCGAGACCGACCTCGGT
Source organism: Streptomyces sp. NPDC051913 (assembly GCF_044593635.1). Lineage (NCBI taxonomy): Bacteria > Bacillati > Actinomycetota > Actinomycetes > Kitasatosporales > Streptomycetaceae > Streptomyces > Streptomyces sp. NPDC051913. Next base: position 526,834 of record NZ_JBIUCI010000003.1, read on the forward strand.
ACATCCCTGCTGTTCTTCGGGATGTTCATCATCATGCTGTACGTCGCCACCGAGCGGACCAGCTGGATCGTGTTCGGTCTCCTGATGTCCGCGGCCGGCGCCGTGGGTGTCGCCTCCTTCGAACCGCACGTCCAGCAGCGCGTCCAGGCCTGGCTCGACCCCATGAACGAGTTCCTGCTCAGCAGGAAGGGCGTCTACGGCCACACCGAGCAGTCCATGCAGGCCCTCTGGGCCTTCGGCTCCGGCGGCACCCTCGGCACCGGGCTCGGGCAGGGCAACTCCGACCTCATCGGCTTCGCCGCCAACTCCGACTTCATCCTCGCCACCTTCGGCGAGGAACTCGGTCTCGCCGGCGTCATGGCGATCCTGCTGATCTACGGGCTGATCGTGGAGCGCGGCGTGCGCACCGCCCTCGCCGCCCGCGACCCCTTCGGCAAGCTGCTCGCCGTCGGCCTGTCCGGCGCCTTCGCACTCCAGGTGTTCGTCGTCGCCGGCGGTGTCATGGGTCTCATCCCCCTGACCGGTATGACGCTGCCGTTCGTGGCCTACGGCGGTTCGTCCGTCATCGCCAACTGGGCCCTGATCGGCATCCTGATCCGCATCAGCGACACCGCGCGCCGCCCGGCCCCGGCCCCCGCCCCGAACCCCGACGCCGAGATGACCCAGGTGGTCCGCCCGTCATGAACAAGCCCCTGCGCCGGATCGCCCTCTTCTGTGGCTTCCTCGTCCTGGCCCTGCTCGTCCGCGACAACTGGCTCCAGTACGTCAAGGCCGACGACCTGCGGACCGACACCGACAACCGTCGCGTCGCCATCGAGCGGTACGCCACCCCGCGCGGCGACATCATCGTCGACGGCAAGGCCATCACCGGGCACAAGGAAACGACCACCGGCGACTTCAAGTACAAGCGCACCTACAAGGACGGCGCCATGTGGGCGCCCGTCACCGGGTTCGTCTCCCAGGCCTACGGCGCCAACCAGCTCGAGTACATCGAGGACGGCATCCTCACCGGCAACGACGACCGGCTCTTCTTCCGCAACACCCTCGACATGATCACGGGCAAGCCGAAGGAGGGCGGCAACGTCGTCACCACCCTCAACGCCGCCGCCCAGAAGGCCGCCTACGAGGGTCTCGCCAAGCGCGGCAAGGGCGCGGTCGTCGCCCTGGAGCCGTCCACCGGCAAGATCCTGGCGCTGGCCTCCTACCCGTCGTACGACCCGGGAACGATCGCCGGCGGCGGCGACTCCGACGCGGCGGCCTGGAAGAAGCTCGACAAGAAGAACAACCCCGACGACCCGATGCTCAACCGGGCCCTGCGCGAGGTCTACCCGCCCGGCTCCACCTTCAAGGTCGTCACCGCGGCTGCGGCCCTGGAGAACGGCCTGTACGGCGACGCCGACGAGAGGACCGACTCCCCGCTGCCCTGGGTCATGACCGGCACCCGGACCGAGCTGAAGAACGAGGGCAACATCCCCTGCAAGAACGCCACCATGCGCGTCGCCCTGCAGTGGTCCTGCAACACCGTCTTCGGCAAGATCGGCGCCGACCTCGGCAACGACAAGATGCTGGACGAGGCCAAGAAGTTCGGCTTCGACGAGGAGCAGTTCACCCCCGTCCGCTCCAGCGCCTCCGTCTTCTCCGACGACATGGAGCCCTCGCAGGTCGCCCTGTCCTCCATCGGCCAGTACAACACCGCCGCCACCCCGCTGCAGATGGCCATGGTCGCCTCCGCGGTCGCCAACGACGGCAAGCTGATGAAGCCGTACATGGTCGACGAGCTCCAGGCCCCGAACCTGGACACCATCGCGAAGAACGACCCGGCCGAGCTCAGCCAGCCGCTGTCGCCGGAGAACGCGCAGGTCCTCCAGTCGATGATGGAGACCGTGGTCCAGAAGGGCACCGGCACCACCGCCCAGATCGGGGGCGACGTCACCGTCGGCGGCAAGACCGGTACCGCCCAGCACGGCGAGAACAACAGCAAGAACCCGTACGCCTGGTTCATCTCGTACGCCAAGCTCGCCGACGGCAGCAAGCCGGTCGCGGTCGCCGTGGTCGTCGAGGACGAGAGCGCGGTCCGCGAGAACATCTCCGGCAGCGGCCTCGCGGCACCGATCGCCAAGAGCGTCATGGAGGCGGTCATCAACTCCAAGAAGTGACCCCCATCACGTCCCCTTCACATCGGTGCACGTTGCGATACCGGTCCTGTATCGGGTGACGGGCTTGGCCAGGTCACACAAAGCCAGCCGGGTACGGTAGGCCCGGACGGCAGCCTCCGACCGCACACCAGTGCCGGTCGGGACCGACGGAGAGGGCTGGTAGGTAGCTATGGAAGAGCCGCGTCGCCTCGGCGGCCGGTACGAGCTGGGCCAGGTGCTCGGCCGTGGTGGCATGGCGGAGGTCTACCTCGCCCATGACACCCGGCTCGGCCGCACCGTGGCGGTGAAGACGCTGCGCGCAGACCTCGCACGCGACCCGTCCTTCCAGGCCCGGTTCCGCCGGGAGGCCCAGTCGGCCGCCTCGCTCAACCATCCCGCGATCGTCGCGGTCTACGACACGGGCGAGGACTACATCGACGGGGTCTCGATCCCGTACATCGTCATGGAGTACGTCGACGGCTCCACGCTGCGCGAACTCCTGCACTCCGGCCGCAAGCTGCTGCCCGAGCGCGCGATGGAGATGACGATCGGCATCCTCCAGGCCCTGGAGTACTCCCACCGCAACCAGATCGTCCACCGCGACATCAAGCCGGCCAACGTCATGCTGACGCGCAACGGCCAGGTCAAGGTCATGGACTTCGGCATCGCCCGCGCCATGGGTGACTCCGGCATGACGATGACCCAGACGTCCGCGGTGATCGGCACGGCGCAGTACCTGTCGCCGGAGCAGGCGAAGGGCGAGCAGGTCGACCAGCGTTCGGACCTCTACTCGACCGGCTGCCTCCTCTACGAACTCCTGACGGTCCGCCCCCCGTTCGTGGGCGACTCCCCGGTGGCCGTGGCCTACCAGCACGTCCGCGAGGAAGCACAGCCCCCGTCGGTCTTCGACCCCGAGATCACGCCCGAGATGGACGCGATCGTGCTGAAGGCCCTGGTCAAGGACCCGAACTACCGCTACCAGTCCGCCGACGAGATGCGCAACGACATCGAGGCGTGCCTGGACGGCCAGCCGGTCGCGGCCACGGCGGCGATGGGTTCGGTCGGCTACGGCTACCCCGACGACCAGCCGACGACCGCGCTCCGCTCGACGGACGCCGGCGCCACGTCGATGCTCCCGCCGATGAACCCGGACGACCCGAACTACGGCGGCTACGACGACCGCCCCGACCGCCGCCGCCAGAAGAAGAACAACACCTCCACAATCCTGCTGGTCGTGGCGGCTGTCCTGGTCCTGGTCGGCGCGATCCTGATCGGGAAATGGGCGTTCAGTGGCAACAACGCCGCCGATGACAAGGTGGCGGTGCCGACGTTCGTCGGCGAGACGCAAGAGAACGCCAAGACCATGGCGACGAACAGCGATCTGAAGCTGTCCTTCACCAAGAAGGAATGCGAGAACCAGCCCAAGGGCAACATCTGCGAGCAGAACCCCGAGGCAGGCACCAAGGTCGACAAGAAGTCGACCGTCGAGCTGGTGGTCTCGACGGGCGCCCCGAAGGTCACCGTGCCGAGCGTGATCGGCGACCAGTTCGACGACGCCAAGACGAGGCTCGAAGGCGACGAATTCGGGCTCATCGTCAAGAAGAAGGAGAAGGAGTCCACAGAGGAAACCGGCTCCGTTCTCGACCAGACTCCGGTCTTCGGCAAGGAAGTCGAAAAGGGTACGACGATCACCCTCACGGTCGCCGTCGAGGTCCAGAAGTCCACGGTGCCGGACGTCGCGGGCAAGACCTGTGACGAGGCCAAGGCCCTGATGACGTCGAGCAACCTCACCGGCAACTGTGTCACCGACACGGAGACCGACGACGCCAACCTGGTCGACAAGGTCATCAGCACCGACCCCGGTATCGGCAACTCGGTCGACAAGGGCTCGACGGTGACGATCCACCTCGGCAAGGCCAAGGAGAAGCAGCAGGTTCAGGTTCCGCAGGACATCGCGGGCAAGAAGCTGAGCGAGGTCACGAAGACGCTCCAGAACCTGGGCCTCCAGGTACAGGTCCAGGGCTCCCAGGACGGCAACGCCACGGTCGTCACCTCCAACCCGACCCCGGGCAGCACCGTCAACCAGGGCGACACCATCACCCTGTTCACCACCGACCAAGGTGGCAACAACAACGGCGGCACCAACTTCTTCGGCGGCACGACCGGATAGGCGTCCCGCACACCGAGCCCCGGTTCCCTGAATCCCAGGGGGCCGGGGCTCAGTCGTGCTCGTGTCTTTACATACGACAACTCGTTGATCAGTCCAAACCCCGAACTGAAAGGCGAGTCATGATCAACGAATCCGCGCTGCTGGAATCGAAAAGCCTGCGCGACAGCGTGCTGGAACGGACCGACGTACTCGACAGAGTCAAGGCACTGTCGCTGCTGCCGGACGGGATGCATGTGACCACGGCAATGGTGGCGGCGTACTTCGGAGTGGGTCTGACCGCCATCACCTCTCTGGTGCATGATCACCGCGAGGAACTGGATGCCAGCGGCTACCGAGTTCTGACAGGTACAGAACTGAATTCCTTTAAGGAAGTCAGTGGAATCCAGTCACGCTCCCGATCCCTCGCGCTCTTCTCCCGCCGAGCCGTCCTCAACGTCGCCATGCTCCTCCGCGACAGCAAAGTCGCACGTCAGGTTCGTGTGTACCTCCTGGACATGGAATACCTTGTCCGAACCCAGCCTGTGGAAAACTCGGCCCCCACAGCCCCCGACGACCTCGACACCCGCATCGACCAACGCATCACCCACATCCTCGGCAAGACAATCGTCCCCATGTTCAACGCCCTGATCGAAAGCTCGGGCGAACACCGACGCGAACTGATCGCGCTGCGCACCGGAGTCCAGCGCATCGAGCGGAGTCTCCGAAGGCACAGCATTCGCTTGCAGAGGTTGGAAGGACCACATGGTGACGGGGCCAACACCGACGTCATGTCCTCCATCGACGCCATGTCCGGCCGCGAGTTCGAGCAACACGTCGCCGAATTGCTGCACCTCGACGGCTGCACCGACGTCGTCGTACAAGGCGGCTGCGGAGACAGAGGCGTCGACATCACGGGACGCACACCCGACGGTCGGCGCGTCGCCGTCCAGTGCAAGCGATTCGCCCCCGGCCTCTCCATCACCAGCTCTGACATGCAGAAGTTCGTCGGAGCGGCCAAGGTTCTGCACGTCTCGGAAGTAGCCCTCTTCGTGGCGACTTGCCACTTCACCCGTGAAGCTCTCAAAGTCGCCACCGCCGGCGGCGTCACCGCCGTGCAGCGCGGCATGCTGGCGGAGTGGAGCACCGGAAAACCGCTTCAGATTCTCCTGTAGCCCCGCCTGAACAACAAAGGCCCGAAGCCGCAAAAGGAAGTTGCGGCTTCGGGCCTTCGTCATGCTAGCGACTGACCTCCTGCAAGGAGGTCAGTCAGCGCAGTTCCTTGGGCAGCGTCCGCTCCCCATCCACCTTCTCCACCCGCACCAGCTCCCCCCACACCACATACCGGTACCGGGACGTGTACACCGGCGTGCAGGTCGTCAGGGTGATGTACTTGCCGGCCTTCTTCTTCCCCGACTCCTTCGGGATGGCCCCAAGCACCTTCACGTTGTACTTCGACGTCTCCGGGAGGATCGCGTACGCCTTGTAGACGTACCACTTGTCCTTCGTCTCGAAGACGATCGGGTCGCCCTTCTCGATCTTGTCGATGTTGTGGAACTTGGCGCCGTGGCCGTCGCGGTGGGCGGCGAGGGAGAAGTTGCCGTCCTTGTCCGACGTCGGGAGCGTGGCCTTCACCGGGTCCGTGTAGTAGCCCGCCACACCGTCGTTGAGGATCTTCGTCGACGTGCCCTTCTCGACCAGGACCTCGCCGTTCTTCATCGCAGGGACGTGCAGGAAGCCGATGCCGGCGCCGGTGTCCAGCGCTCCCGGCCCCGTGTTCTGGGCCCAGTTGTCGCGGACCTTGTCGGCCTGTTTGTCGGCCGCGCGATCCGCGATGACGTTCGTCCACCAGAGCGAGTACACGACGAACAGGCCCAGGACCAGGCCCGCGGTGATGAGGAGTTCACCGAAGACACTGACCGCCGTCGCGATCGGGCCCATGCCGCGGCGCCGACGCGCAGCGGGAGGGGTCGTGTCGGTGTGCTCCTGGTGGTCGGTGGTGGCTGCCACTTGGTCATCTGCCCTTAATTGACGAGCGCATCCGGCTTGCCCTTGCTGCGCGGCCGTTCCTCGACCATCTTGCCCCAGACGATCAACCGGTACTTGCTGGTGAACTCCGGCGTGCAGGTGGTGAGCGTGATGTAGCGACCCGGCTCCGTGAAACCCGAGTTCGGCGGCACCGGGTTCAGCACACTCGTGTTGCTCGGCGACGTCACCGGAAGCGACGACGTCATCTTGTACACGAAGTAGTCGTCCTGAGTTTCGACGACGATCTCGTCGCCCTTGGTCAGACGGTTGATGTACCGGAACGGCTCGCCATGCGTGTTGCGGTGACCCGCCAGCCCGAAGTTGCCGCTCTTCGCGCTCGGCATCGCCGTCTTCAACGCGCCCTCGGAGTAGTGACCCACCATGCCCCGGTCGAGCACCTTCTTGTTGCTGACGCCCTCCGCTATCGGCACCACCACATCCAACTTGGGAATGTGGAGGAGGGCGAAACCCTGCCCGGGCTCGAACTCGCCCGGCGCCCGCTTCCCGCTCTCCCACTCCTCCTGGAGGTTGCTCGCCTCCTTGCCGGCCTGCGCATGCGCCCGGACGTTCGTCCACCACAACTGGTACGTGACGAACAGCAGCATCAGCACGCCGGTGGTGATGAACACCTCACCGATCGCCCGGCTCGCGAGCACCCCAGGACTGGGCTTGCGGGCCTTCGCCCTGCGGCGGGCCTCGACCCGGGAGAGCGGGGAGGCGGACTCCTCCGGCGCTTCCTCCGAGACGGCCGGCTCCGCCGGTCTGCCCCCATGACGCCCACCGCGCCGCTTGGCGGCCTTTCTCCGGGCCGCACGGCCACCCGGAGTGGTTCTGGATGCTGCTGATGCGGACGAGACGCCAGAGGGCGACGTAGCCTCGCCTATTCGCTCCGGCAGGTCGGAGAGCCTGAGTGCCACCGTCTCCTCGTCGACGGGCGGCACATAAGGCTCGTAGGACTCGTACGGCTGCTGCTCCCCGTACGAGGCCTCCGACTCGCGCTCGGGGCGCAGCGCGGTCACGCCGTGGCCCTGCCCACCACCGGGGCCAGCCCCGCAGATCGCGCCACCGCACCCTGGTCGCCGCACTCCACCAGCCAGTTGGCCAGCATCTGGTGACCGTGCTCGGTGAGCACCGACTCGGGATGGAACTGAACGCCCTCGACGGGCAGTTCGCGGTGGCGGAGGCCCATGATGATGCCGTCGTGCGTCCGGGCCGTGACCTCCAGCTCGGCCGGGACCGTCTCCGGCTCCGCCGCCAGCGAGTGGTAGCGGGTGGCCGTGAACGGGGTCGGCAGGCCCGCGAACACACCCTTGCCCTCGTGCTCCACCAAGGACGTCTTGCCGTGCAGCAGCTCAGGCGCCCGGTCCACGACCCCGCCGTACGCCACCTGCATCGACTGCATGCCCAGGCAGACTCCGAACACCGGCACCCCGGTCGCCGCACAGTGGCGGACCATCTCGATGCAGACGCCCGCCTCCTCCGGCGTGCCCGGACCCGGCGAGAGCAGAACACCGTCGAAACCGTCCTGGGCGTGCGCCGTCGACACCTCGTCGTTGCGCAGCACCTCGCACTCGGCGCCCAGCTGGTACAGGTACTGCACCAGGTTGAAGACGAAGCTGTCGTAGTTGTCGACGACGAGAATCCGCGCACTCACTGGTTGTCCACCGTCACATCGTTGAAGGGCAGCAGCGGCTCCGCCCACGGGAAGACGTACTGGAAGAGGACGTAGACCACAGCAAGCGCCAGCACGAGTGAGAGCAGCGCCTTCACCCACGCGTTCCCCGGCAGATGCCGCCAGATCCAGCCGTACATGCCGTCCCTTCCGTCGCACCACGGCACCAGACTCACGCCGTACCGCACCAGACTAACGGCGCAGGGCCGCTGGTTTCCCTGCCTCCACAGGCTGTGTGGAGTCCAGATGTGCCCACACGATCAGGCGGTGGCTGTGACCCCACTCCGGATCGCACGTGGTCAGGGTGAGATAGCGGCCCGACCTCTTGTACCCCGACTTACGTGGCACAGGATCGATCACCTCAACGTCCGTGGGAACGGTTTTGTAGGGCCCTTTGTCGATCCGATACGTGAACCAGGTCGTCCCGTCCGTCAGCACCACCGCGTCCCCGCGCCGCAGCTTCGGAAAGTCCTTGAACGGGTCGCCGTACGTCCGCCGATGCCCCGCCACCGAGAAGTTGCCCTCCCCACCCAGCTGCGCGGTGCGCGCGTAGTGACCGAGGCCCTTCTTCAGCGTGCCGACGCCGGTGCCCTCCAGCACCGGCTTGTTCCACGTGAAACCAAGACGCGGGATGTACATGATCGCGAACGCCTTGCCGTTCTTGTACGGCGCCGGGGCGGGCGGACTCGCCGACGACGGGGAACCCCCCGTGCCCTTCGGCTGTTCGACACTCCCCTTCGACCACTGCTCCTGGAGCTGGTCGATCTGTTCACCCATGACGTCGTCGGCCTTCACGCCGGTCCAGAAGAGCACGTAGACCACGAAGAGGACTATGACCGCGCCGACGGTGATGCAGAGTTCGCTGAGGGTCCTGATGACGAGACGTACACGCACCGGCGGCTCCCGGAGAGACCTACTCCACAGGCTTGGCGTACTGCAGATCCACTGTGCCCGAGTAGCCGGGCAGAGTCACCGTGCCGTCGTCCTCGACTTTCCATCCGAGGCCGTAGACGTTGACGTAGACCATGTAGTTCTGGATCGCCTTGCTGGCGGCCAGCGACTGCCTCAGCTTCTCCGGGTCCCCGACCGCCGTGATCTTGTACGGCGGTGAGTAGACCCGGCCCTGGAGGATGAGCGTGTTGCCCACACAGCGCACGGCGCTGGTGGAGATCAGCCGCTGGTCCATGACCTTGATGCCCTGGGCGCCGCCCTGCCACAGCGCGTTCACCACGGCCTGGAGATCCTGCTGGTGGATGACCAGGTAGTCGGGCTGCGGCTCCGGATAGCCGGGGAGCTTGGCCGTCGCGTCCGGCGGGGCGTCGTTGAGCGTGACGCTGACCGCCTCGCCCTCCAGCTTCTGGGTGCCCGCCTTCTTCTCCAGCGCCGCCAGCTTCTCGTCCTCGGCCCGCGTGGAGCCGTCGTCCCGCTCGGCCAGCGCCTCCACGTCGTCCCGCAGGGCACCGTTGGACTCGTCGAGCTGTCCGTTCTTGTGGCTGCGCTCCAGGATCAGGTCGGAAAGCTTCAGCAGCGAGGCATCCGTGCGGATATTGGTGCCCTTGGCCGTATTGAAGCTCGTGAAGAAAATGAGGCCGGCGAGCGCGAAGACGGCCACCGTGAGCAGCCGGACGGGCCGGAAACGTCGGCCGCGGACAGGGGTGGATTCCATCCCCTGGGGGTTGGCAGAATTGCTCAACGTACCCTTATCTCCTTCGGCGCCGCGGAAGCACTACGCTAACGGACGCCCGGGGGAGCACTAAGTGTCCCCTTGTACGCTGCCCCGAGCCCGACCCAGCTACCTGCGCGGCCACGCAGCGCATCGACAGGAGAGACCCTCGTGCCGAAGTCACGTATCCGCAAGAAGGCCGATTACACGCCGCCGCCGGCGAAGCAGGCGACCAGCATCAAGCTGAACAGCCGCGCCTGGGTCGCGCCCGTCATGCTGGCCCTGTTCGTCATCGGGCTGGCCTGGATCGTCGTCTTCTATGTGACGGACGGCTCGCTGCCCATCGACGCGCTGGACAACTGGAACATCGTGGTGGGCTTCGGCTTCATCGCCGCCGGATTCGGCGTCTCCACGCAGTGGAAGTAGCTCTGCCCAGGGCTGTTCACTGAGTTATCCACAGATCGAAAAAATATCCACAGGCTGCCTGGGGACAAAAGAACGACGATCTGTGGATAACTCACAGAGGGTTGACGCCGGTACGACTGCCACACCGGCCCCCGCATACCTGTTCGCCCCCTGCCTGACCTGCGAAAACACGGGTCAGCGACAGGGGGCACAGTTGTTCGCGCACACTGTGCACAAGATTCGCAACCCGCTGTGGACAACCGGGCTGTTCGCGCTCAGGTGAGCTGCGTGGTGCGCACCAGCGTCATGACGACGACCGCGACGAGGACCAGGGCGCAGGTGCCGTACTGGACGAGGGCGCGGCGCTCGCGCGGGGCGTGGACCATGGCGTAGCCGATGACGACGCCGCCCACGAGGCCGCCGATGTGGGCCTGCCAGGAGATGTTCGACCAGCCGAAGGTGAAGATCAGGTTGATCACCAGGAGGGCGATGACGGGTCGCATGTCGTACTGGAGCCGGCGCATGAGGACGGCCGTGGCGCCGAAGAGGCCGAAGATCGCGCCGGACGCGCCGAGCGAGGGCTGGTTGGGGGCGGCGAGGAGGTAGGTGAGGGCGCTGCCGGCGAGGCCGGAGAGGAAGTAGAGCGCGAGGTAGCGGGCGCGGCCGAGCGCTGCTTCCAGGGGGCCGCCGATCCACCACAGGCTGAGCATGTTGAAGATGATGTGGATGTAGCTGCCGTGGAGGAACATCGAGGTCAGCAGCCGGTACCACTGGCCTTCGGCCACGCCTTCGACATCGCCGAGGACGGGGACGTAGGCGCGTCCGATGAGGTCGAAGCTGTCGGTGAAGCGGTCTCCGACGGAGAGCTGGACGAAGTACGCGGCGATGCACAGGCCGATGAGGATCTTGGTGACGAGCCGTGGGTCGGTGGTGATCGTGCCGCCGGCGAGTGTGCGGGGTGTTGCCGCGTCGGGGGCGTGGCCGGTGCCGGAGCCGCCGCGGACGCAGTCGGGGCATTGGAAGCCGACGGAGGCGCTGACCATGCATTCGGGGCAGATCGGGCGTTCGCAGCGGGTGCAGCGGATGCCGGTCTCGCGGTCGGGGTGGCGGTAGCAGCCGGGCAGGCCCTGTTCCTGCTGTGGGCTGCCTGGCGCCTGGTCCATGAGGTCGTCCCCTACGTCGTCGTATGCGAGGTCGTATGCAAGGTCGTATGCAATGAAACCGCCCCGTCCCTCCTTACGGATGGACGGGGCGTTTGGTTCCCGGTGTCAGCTCTGGCGGGTCTCCACGACGACCGACTCGATGACGACGTCGTTCACGGGTCGGTCGGTGCGCGGGTTGGTCTGGGTGTCCGCGATGGCGTCGACGACCTTCTGGCTGGCGGGGTCGGTGACCTCGCCGAAGATGGTGTGTTTGCGATTGAGCCAGGTCGTGGTGCCGACGGTGACGAAGAACTGCGAGCCGTTGGTGCCGGGGCCGGCGTTGGCCATGGCCAGGAGGTAGGGCTTGTTGAAGGAGAGGTCGGGGTGGAACTCGTCCTCGAACTGGTAGCCGGGGCCGCCGGTGCCGTTGCCCAGCGGGTCACCGCCCTGGATCATGAAACCGCTGATCACCCGGTGGAAGACCGTGCCGTCGTAGAGCCTGTTGGTGGACTTCTCGCCGGTGGCGGGGTGGGTCCACTCCCGCTCGCCCTGGGCGAGTTCGACGAAGTTGCGGACCGTTTTGGGGGCGTGGTTCGGCAGCAGCCGGATTTCGATGTCGCCTTGGTTGGTCTTCAGGGTGGCGTAGAGCTGCTCGGCCACGGTCTGCCTTCCGTTGTCCTCGTGTGACCTCCCGATCCTCGCACGGTCCGGGCTGTTCGGCGCCCGTCGGCTCGGTGGAGGTCCCGTTCAGGGTCGTAGGCAGAAAATGGGGCGAGTCACCTCGGGTCGGGCGCGCTCCTCGGCGATCCGTGGCATTGTCGACGGCAAGCTCCCGTTGCCCCGTATGCCCGCCCTCACATGCCTGTCCTTCGGTTGGCATGCATGATCCGTAAAAGGGTGGAAAGTCGAATTACCGTACGCCACCGAGGAGGAGGATTCCCGTGACCCGCATCGACAGCGTGCGCGCCGCGACCGGCTCGGCGAAGGACAGCGTGCTGCACGCCGCGGAAGTGGTGGCGCCCTACGCCGACACAGCCAAGGACAGGGCCGCGTACTACGCACAGGAGGCGCGCGTACGGCTCGCGCCTAGGGTGTCGCAGGCGGCCGAGCAGGCCCGTGTTCAGTACGACGCGCATCTCGCGCCGCGGCTGGAGCAGGCCCGTACGCATGTTCCGCCGAAGGTCGACCAGGCTGCCCATGAGGCTGCTGAGCGCACCCGGAAGGCGGCCCGGCAGGCCGCCGACTACTCACGTCCGAGGATCGAGCAGGCCGTGGCCGCGGCCGGTCCGGTGAAGGACGAGGCTGCTTCTCGCAGTGTGGCCGCGTTGGCGGCACTGCGAGGGCAGGTATCGCCGAAGGAGATCGAGAAGCTGACGCGTAAGCATGCGCGGCGGGCGAGGGCCGGCCGTCTTGCGAAGGCGTTGGCGGTGACCGGCCTGATCGTGGGCGGTGCCTTCGCGGCCTGGAAGTGGTGGGACAAGCAGGCCAACCCGGACTGGCTGGTGGAGCCGCCGGCCGCGACCGAGGTGCCCGAGTCGAACGGGCTGACGTCGGTGGACGGCAGCGGTCAGTCCGTGCTCGACCCTGAAGTGCAGGCCAAGCAGGCCGAGGAGGAGGCCGCGCATCGCGACGAGCAGCGGTGACGTTGACGTCCGGCGCTGTGAGGGGTCGGCGATGTCCGGCGCTTTGAGTATCGCTGTGGGGCGGGAGGCCTGAACGGGCCTTCCGCCCCACAGCGATGTTTCACGTGAAACGTCGGCCGAAGAGGCTCCCGGCGGTTGCCTGGTGCGGGGCGCTCTCGGGTGCGGTGAGCTGGAGGCCGTACCAGAGGACTGCTTGGTTCGAGGTGATGACCGGGACGCCGAGTTCCTGTTCCAGGGGGACGACGGCTCCCCGGGAGGGGAAGCCGCTGCCGGGTACCAGGACGCTGTCGGGGCGTGGGGTGTCGGGGTCGTGGAATGCCTTGACGACCTGCTGGTGGACCTCGGTGGGGTCGATCGTCCAGTGGGCGCCCTCGTCGAAGGCGTTGTAGCGGGCTGTGCCGTCCCACTCCGGGCCGAGCTGGAACTGGACGAGGCGGGTCTCCTCGATGCCGACCTCGCCGAGGTACGCCTCGGTGGCCCGGAAGGTGGGTTCGGTGAACCAGGGCGGCATGACGAGCAGGGGGCGGCGTATGCCGGACGCCTGGAGGGCGGCGGTGATGGCTGTGGCCGCTGTGTAGACGCGGACACCGTGGGAGTGGGCGCCGGCCGTCTCGATGAACTCGGTGTCGAAGGCGGGTCCGCCGAAGAAGCTGCTCGATCCGAAGCAGAGCGCGATGCTGTGCGCACCCAGCCGGCCCAGCTGGTCCAGGCCCCGGACGACGTCGGGGGCGTGGGCGAGGGCGCCGGCGGGGCTGCCGACGTATTCGGTGTCGGCGGGGCGTGGGCATTCGAAGCGGGCGGTGTGGATCGAGACGCCGTCGGGGACCATGCGCCAGATCTCGGTCTCGGGCACGGGGTCGTTGTGGATGACGAGGATGCCGAGGCGGGCGGCGATGGTCATCAGAGGTCACCTGCCGGGGCGGGGGTGGCGGTCGGGAGGGCTTGCGCGGCTTCCGGGCCGACTCCCGCAGTCTTCGTGCCGGTTCCCGCAGCCTGAGTGCCGGTTCCCGCAGCCTGAGTGCCGGTTCCCGCAGCCTCCGTGTCGGCTTGCGTCGTCGCCGCGAAGCCGATCCACGCGATCACCGCGCCGGCCAGGGCGACGCCGCCGGCCAGCAGGAACGCCGTACGGAAGGCTCCGTCGCCGGGGTCGGTGCCGAGGACGAGGACCAGGGCCGCGACGCCGAAGGCGCCGCCCGCGTACTGGGTGGTCGTCATGAGGGCACCGGCGACGCCCTGGTTGCGATCGTCCACGTCACGGGTTCCGCCGACGAACATCGAGGTGTAGATCATGCCGTGGCCGAGTCCGCTGATCACCAGGCCGGGAAGAAGGGCGGCGAGGTAGCTGTGGTGGGTGGCGGAGACGCCCAGCAGGGCGAGACCGAGGGCGCCGACGGTGAAGGCGAGGGCCAGGGAGTGGCGTACGCCGAGGGGGCCGACGATCTTTCCGGCGATCATGTTGCCGAAGGTGATGCACGCGGCGAGCGGCAGGAAGGCGATGCCCGCGGCGAGCGGGGCGTAGTCGCGGCCGTCCTGGAGGAGCAGGGTGACCAGGTAGAACTCCACGCCCGCGACGCTCGCCATGTAGAGCGCGGAGGAGCACATGCCCATGACGAGGCTGCGAGTGCGTCGCAGGGCGGGGTCGACGAGGGGCTGGGTGCTGACGCGCTCGCGTCCGGCGAACAGCGCCAGCAGGAGGGCTCCGGCGAGGAAGCTGCCCAGGGTCAGCGGGTCGGTCCAGCCGGCGTCGGCGGCGAGGGTGAGGCCGAAGACGGAGACGAGGACCGTGGCGGTGCACAGCACGGCGTTGAGGACGTTGAGTGTGGTGGCGCGGCCGTGCTCGGACCTGCCCGGCAGGAACTTGGGGGCGGCGAGCACGCACAGTACGGCGAAGGGCAGGTTCACGAAGAACGTCCAGCGCCAGGAGAGGCTGGTCAGCAGGCCGCCGATGACGACGCCGGCGGCGAGGCCGCTGGCGCCGACCGTGCCCCAGACGGCGAGTGCCCGGGTGCGTTCCTTGCCGGCCGGGAACGTGGTGTTGACCAGGGCGAGGATCGAGGGCTGGAGGCAGGCCGCGGCGATGCCCTGGAGGGCGCGGGTGATCAGCAGCAGTGCGGCGTTGGCGGCGAGGCCGCCCAGCAGCGAGGCGACGCCGAAGAGGACCAGCGCGGCCATGAACAGCTTGCGCGCGCCGAGCCGGTCGCCGAGTCGGCCGCCGACGATCAGGAAGCCGGCGAAGAAGACGGAGTAGGCGCTGACGACCCACTGCTTGGCGGTGCCGGACAGGTCCAGGTCGGCGCTGATGTCGGGCAGGGCGACGAAGATGACGGAGAAGTCGAGCGCGATGAGGAACTGGGCCGCGGAGAGGGTGATGAGCCCGCCGAGGAGTCCGCGGGACGCCGCCGGCGTGGGGGGTGTGGTGGGTAGGGGCATGGTGGGGTGACCGCCTGGTTCTGTAGTCGTGCCGTCAGGGGTGCTGTCGGCGGCGTCGTCTGTGGTGTCGTCAGAGGTGGGGGGCGTGGTGGGCTCGTGCGGGGGCGAGTGCCTGGGCCAGTTCCTCGACCGTGTCGGCCACCGGCCCGGCGCCCGCCTCGGTCAGTTGCTGTCGCGTGGCGACGCCGTAGGTGACGCCGATCGCGGGGATCCCGGCCGCGGCGGCCATCCGCATGTCGTCGACGGCGTCGCCGACGACCACGCTTCGGCCGGGTGCGACGTCGACGGAGCGGGCCGCGAGGAGGGCCAGGTCGGGGTGGGGTTTGCCGCGTGGGGCCATGCCGTGGCAGACGACGGCGTCGAACGCGTCGAGGAGGCCCGCGGGTTCGAGGAGTTCGAGGGCGCTGGCCCGGATCTTGCTGGTGCAGATCGCGGTCCTGCGGCCCTCGGCCCGTAGTCGGCCCAGGAGTTCGGGTACACCGGGGAAGACCAGGTCGGCGGCCTTGGGGACGACCTCCTCGCGGAACAGTTCCCGGAACAGGGCGACCGCCGCACTCACGTCGGGGTGCTCCTCGGGGAGCCCGGTGAGTTCGGCGAAGACGGCGCCGAGCGGTTTGCCGACGGTGGCGCGGATCCGGTCCGCGGGGACGTCGGGTCGGCCGGTCAGCTCCAGCACCCGGGCGAGGACGCCGGCGATGGCGCCTGGGGTGTCCAGGAGGGTGCCGTCGAGGTCGAAGAGGACGGCGTCGGGGGTCTCGTGGGTGGTCATGCGTCCTCCTTCACCTGCGCGGCCAGTTCGAGGGCGAACTCGCCCGCGAACTGCCCGGCGAGGCTCGCGGTGGACAGCAGGACGGCTCGGTTGGCGGCGGAGGTGCGGCCCTCGGTCGCCTTGGAGATCGCCTTGAGGAGGTAGGGGGTGATGGCGGGGCCGCTGACGCCCGCCGCCTTGGCCTCGGCGGTGGCGTCGGCGAGGGCGGCCTCGATGTCGGCGGAGGGGATGCCGTCCGCCTCGTGGATCGGGTGGGTGATCAGGGGCGAGGTGGCGTTGCCGGCCCGCCAGTGGGCGAGGACGACGGCGGCGATCTCGCGCAGGTCGTCGAGGCGGTGCGGGTTGGGGATGCCGCTGCTGACGCTGAGATAGGCGGGGAAGTCGTCGCAGCGGTAGCCGAGGACCGGGATGCCGGCTGTCTCCAGCCACTCCAGGGTCCACGCCGGGTGCAGCATCGACTTGGCACCCGCGCAGACCACGGCCACCCTGCTGCGGGTGAACTGCACCAGGTCGGCGGAGATGTCGAAGGTGTCGGGGGCGTCGCGGTGCACCCCGCCGATGCCGGCCACGGCGAACACCCGGATACCGGCCAGTTCCGCCGCGACCAGGGAGGAGGAGACGGTGGTGGCGCCGGAGCCGCCGCGGGCCAGGGTGATGCCCATGTCCCGGGTGCTGACCTTGGGCACGGCCGGATCGGCGGCGAAGAGTTCGAGCTGTTCCTTGGTCATGCCGACGCGTATCCGGCCGTCGAGCAGGGCGACCCGGGCGGGGACGGCGCCCTCGGCGCGGACGGCGGCGTCGATGTCGAGGGCCAGGTCGAGGTTGGCGGGGTAGGGCAGACCGTGCGGAATGGCCGAGGACTCCAGGGCGACGACCGGGCGGCCCTCGTGCAGGGCCTCGCGGACCTCCTCGTCGATGTCGAGGAGGGCGGGGTCGGCGGCGAGGGCGGTGGCGGGGACGGTCATGTGGGGGCTCCTCAGCTGTTCGGGGTGGACGACGAGGCGGCGTGGGTGTCGGCTTCGAGGGCGAGCGAGCCGCCGGAGACCGTGCCGGTGCCGTCCAGGAAGCGGGGGTGCGCGCCGCGCATGGAGGCGAGTACGAACTCGTAGGGCAGGTCGTCGAAGGAGCCGTGGTCCTTGAGGAACTCCATGGCGGCGCCGCTGCCGTGCGGGTGGTAGAGGCTGTCGGTGCGCCCGTCGAACTCCAGGGGCTGCATGCCGTACAGCTTGCAGAGCACCTTGTTGAAGACGGGGGTGGCCTTCACCCAGCGGCCGTCGAGGTGGATCTGGGTGAGGCCGTGGAAGAAGACGTCGCCGCCGATGTGCTCGATGAGGCGGGGTGAGGCGAGGTGGTTGCGGACGTCGCCGTAGACCAGTTTCGAGGGGATGCCGAGGGCGCGTACGGCGGCGGCGAACAGGGCCGACTTGTGCAGGCAGAAGCCGGACCCGGCGGTGGCGGTGCTGGAGGCCTTGAGGCCCTCGCGGGACAGGTCGGCGCCGTACACCTCGTAGTGGACGGTGTCGCGGACGGCGTAGTACAGCTTCACGGCGTTCTCGCGGCGGTCGGCCGAGCGGTCGTCGATGACGGCGTCGATGAAGGTCTGGACGGCTTCGGACTCGTAGTCCAGGAACTCGGTGGGCGCGGTGAGGCTGCTGGTCACGTCAGTGGTGGTCATGACTGGTTCCCTGGTCAGAGGCCGAGAAGGCTGGCGATCCGGGTGCGCTGGATCTCACTGGTGCCGGAGTAGATGGTCCCGGCGACGGAGTCGCGCAGTCCGCGTTCGACGCCGTGGGAGGTGAGGACCCCGCGGCCGCCGTGGATGCGGACCGCGTCGAGGGCGTTCTGCACGTTCGCCTCCGATACGACGGTCTTGGTGGCGGCGAGGTCCAGGGCGGCGTCCTTGCTCGCCTGGACCTTCGCGCCGGTGTCCCGCAGCCATTTGCGGGCGGTCTCGGTCCGGATCTTCATGGTGGCGATCTTGTGGGAGATGGCCTGGTACTTCCCGATGGATTGGCCGAACTGCTGGCGGTCCTTGGCAAATCGGACCGTCTCCTCCAGTCGGCGGGTCATCTCGCCGAGCGTGATGGAGAAGGCGTAGAGCACCTCGCGCTTCATCACGTGGTCGAGGACGAGGAACCCGGCGCCCTCCCCGCCGACCCGCTGGGCGGCCGGCACCCGCAGCTCCTCGAAGGCGAGGGTGCCGATCGGGCTGGTGCGCAGCCCGATCTTGTCCATGGCCGGCCCGACCACCAGGCCGGGCGTCCCGGCCTCGACGAGGAGACAGGTCAGCCCGAACGGGCCGGGGGCGCCGGTGCGGACGTAGAGGAGGAAGACGTCGGCGACGGGGGCGTTGGTGATGAACATCTTGCCGCCGCTGACGACGTAGTGGTCGCCGTCGCGGACGGCGGTGGTGGAGATGTTCATCGCGTCGGAGCCGCCGGACTCCTCGGTGATGGCGTGGGCGGTGATCAGGTCGCCGGAGACGATCTTCGGGAGGTAGCGCTCCTTCAGGTCGTCGTTCCCGAACCGCTGGAGCGGTGTGCCCACGGACACGATCTGGGTGGAGGCGGAGAAGGACAGTCCGGAGTCGTGCGAGACGCGGCCCAGTCCTTCCAGCGCCCGCATGGTGTCGGTGAGGGACCGGCCGTGGCCGCCGTACGCGGGGGCGAAGGGGGTGCGCAGAAGGCCGGAGTCCTGGACGGCCGACCACTTGTCCCGGGGGAACTCGGCCCTGCTGTCGAGTCCTTCGAGATCGGCGTTGAGGCGGTCGGCCCAGGGGGCCATGAGGTTGAGGAGGTCGTCGGGCTGTGCGGGCATGGCTCTGCTCCTTGACTCGACGCCGTCAGTACTGGGAGAAGCCGTCCTCGGACAGGGTGTGCCGTTCGTTGCCGACGATCGGCGGGTTGAAGACCGAGACGAGGTGCAGGTCCTCGTAGTCGGAGGCTATGAGGTAGTGCGGGTCGTGCTCGTTGAGGACGTAGATCGTGCCCGGCATGATCTTGTGCCGGGTGCCGTCCTTCTCGACGACCTCGCCGGAGCCCGCGACGCAGTAGCAGGCCTCCAGGTGCTTGCGGTACTGCAGCGCGCTGGTGGTGCCCTGGCGGACCAGGGTCACGGCGAAGGCGAAGCCCATCCGGTCGGCCTCGACGAGCAGCCGGTGGCTGGTGCCGTTGCCCCACTCGACGGGGGCGACTTCGTCAATGGTGCGCGTGAACACAGGGGTACTCCTCGGTTGGTCGAAAAGGGGTGGGTGTGCGGGTCAGGCCGCTGCGGGTGCGGCGTGACGGACGATCAGGTCGGTGATCGCGGCGATGCTCCGGAAGTGCTCCGGCTTGATCTCCAGGTCGTCCACCGGGACCTGATAGGCGGTCACGATGTGGGACACCAGCCGGACCAGGCCGAGGCTGTCGATGACCCCGGCGGCGATGAGGTCGAAGTCGTCGGTGAGGTCGGAGGCGTCCTCACCGGCCAGGTACTCGGCGGCGATGTGGGCGCGCAGTTCCTCGGCTATGGCGTGGGGGGTCCGGGCGGTCGTCATGCGGTCGCGGTCTCCTTCATACGGTCGTCTCTGATCCGGTTGCGGTCCGGCTTGCCCGTGCTGGTGCGGGGCAGCGGCTGGTCGGTGATGTGGACGGAGGAGGGGATGGCGTGCCGGGGCAGCCGGGCGCCCACGTGGCTGCGCAGGCCGAGGCCGGTCAGCGCGGCGGCGGGGTGCCGGGTCACCCGGGCGTGCAGGCGGGCCCCCGCCTGGTCGTCGGGCAGGGCGACGACGACCGCCTCGCTCACGTCGGGGTGGGTGGTGATGACGGCCTCCACCTCCTGGAGGTTGGTGCGGATACCGCGCACCTTGACCTGCCAGTCGGCGCGTCCTTCGAGGTGGACGAGGCCGTCCGGGGCGCGGGTGACGAGGTCGCCGGTGCGGTAGTAGGTGTGGCCGTCGAGCTCGGTGAACGCCCGCTCGTTCAGGGCGGTTCGGAGGTAGCCGTCGGTCTGGAAGGGCGTGGCGACGACGAGTTCGCCGGTGCCGGGGCCGTCCAGCGGGGTTCCGTCGGGCGCGAGCACGAGCGCGCGTACGCCCGGCAGGGGGCGGCCGATCGGCATCCGTTCCGGCCGGCCCGGGGTGCGGGGGACCTCGTACAGGAACGAGTCGTTGGTCTCGGTGCAGCCGAACACGTTGTGGAACCGCGCCTCGGGACAGGCCGCGAACACCGACGGCAGCAGGTCGGCCGGCATCGCCTCGCCGGTGAACACGGCCTGGCGGACGGTGGGTTGGGAGGGGCCCTGCGCGAGGAGCCGGTGCAGCATCGGTACGCCCTGGACGAAGGTGACGTGCCGTCCGCTCACCAGGTCGGCGAGGCGCCCGGCGTCGGCGGCCTGCTCCTTGCCGACGAGGACGACCTCGGCGCCGAGCCGCAGGAAGGTCCATACGTCCAGCAGGGCCAGGTCGAAGTTGAGGGGGGCGTAGGAGAGGGCGACGTCGTCGGCGGTGAGGTCGAAGGCGTGGGTCGCCCAGTCGGCGAAGGCGGTGAAGCCGTCGACGGGGACGGGCACGATCTTCGGGGTTCCGGTGGAGCCGGAGGTGGTGAGCAGCAGCCGGGTGCGGGCCGGGTCGGGGATCGCGAACCCGGCCGCCTCGGACTCGTCGCGCGGCAACGGTTCGGCGGACAGCGTGCCCTGCTCGTCCACGCCGAGCAGGTGGGCGGCGCGGGCCTGCCGGCTCAGCCGGGCCAGCGCCTCGGCGCCGAGGTCGGGTGAGGGGACGAGGGCGACCAGGCCCCGGCGGAACACCGCCAGCAGCAGGGCGACGGTCTCCGGTGACTTGTGCGCCGGGACGCAGACGGTGGTGCCGGGCGCGAGCTCCAGCCGGTCCAGCTGGTCGGCGAACGTCGAGGTCAGGGCGTCGAGTTGGCGGTAGGTGACGCTTCGGTGGCAGCAGGACAGGGCCACGCGGTCGGCGCGTTTCTCACGGTGGGCGCCGACGGCGTCGGCGAGGTGGGGTGACGGCATGAACGGCCCCCGGACGATAGGGAAGGGAGCCCGGCGCGATCCGGTCGCCCGCTGTCGAGGCGGCCCGGTGCCGAGCGCTGATCATGACCATCACTGTGTGGAGCGGGCCGGGGGTGTCACAAGCACGGCCCGCGATCCTCATCAGGTCTGCGGGAATCCGTCAGGTTGCCCTTGGGTGAGGGGCCAGTCGGTCCGGCGGATGGTGGCCGGACCACCTCTCGACGTCCGTGCCGATCCCTTACGTCCGCCGTTCGAAGGCCCGTGGTGGTGGTCCGGTCACCATCCGCCGGGCCGACGGGGTTCCCCCGGCACCTCCTCCGGGCGCCGGGCCGCTCGGCAGGGTGGGAGGCGTCAGAGGTCAGCGCGTGAGAGGCAGGCGTCACCGTGAGCAGAGCCGTCTTCAGCGAAGCCGTCTTCAGCGAGACAGTCTCCAGTGGGTCCGGCGTCAGCCGGACCGGCCTCGACGGGCCCGGGGCGGACCTCGGCTGGGCCGACTTCCACCAGCCGGTGGACGTCGTCGCGGAGCTGTCCGCCGAACTGTTCCCGCGGGTGCTGCGGCGCAAGGACCAGCGCTGGTGGGCCGAGCAGTACGTGCGCGGGCTGCTCGCCGCGGACGGCCGCAAGTCGGTGCGCCGGATCGCCGCCGCGGTCGGCGGCGGGGCGGCCGAGCAGAGCCTGCACCACCTCATCGCCGCCTCCACCTGGGACTGGTCGCCGATGCGGGCGGAGCTGGCCCGCCGTCTCCAGGACACCGTCGCCCCGTCGGCGTGGGTGGTGCAGCCGATGGCCATTCCCAAGGTCGGCGAGCACTCGGTGGGCGTCGGGCGGCAGTTCGTGCCCCGCGCCGGCCGGCCGGACAGCGGACAACAGGCGTTCGGCCTGTGGTTCGCGTCGGAGCGCACCAGCGCGCCGGTCAACTGGCGGCTGCATCTGCCCGGCGGCTGGATCCGCGACGCGGAACGGCGCCGGCGGGCGGAGATCCCCGAGGGCGCGGGCGAGGAGAGCCTGGAGGAGTGCGCGGCCTCGGTCCTGAGGTCCACGCTCAAGTGGGGGCTGCCGCGCCGGCCCGTGGTCCTCGGCGCGGCGGGCCCGGACCTCGGCGCGACGATGCGGCGCTACCGGGAGGCCGGCGTCCCGCTGCTGGTGCGGGTCCCCGGCGGCACCGCGCTGGCCGTGGCCGGGCCGTCGCTGCCCGGCTTCGGCGCCGGGCAGCTCGCGGCGCAGCGGATCGCCGACTCGGTACGGGCCCTGCGCCGCCCCGTCCGGTGGGCCGATCCGCTGGGCGGCCCTGCGACCGTACGGAGTTCGCTGGTCGTGGGTGTCCCGGTGACGTTGCCGGACGGCGGGCGACCGGGGCTGCTGCTGGGTGAGTGGGCGGACCCGCGCCGGCCGCCGACGGAGTTCTGGCTGACCGACCTGGACCGTCTGCCGGTCCCGGCGCTGCTGCGGCTCGCCAAGCTGGCCCGCCGTGTGGCCCGGGACTGCGCCACGACCGGCGAGCAGGTCGGGCTGCGGGACTTCGTCGGCCGCTCCTTCAGGGGCTGGCACCGCCACACCACCCTGGCCTCCGTCGCCTACGCCGCCCGCGCCCTGGACACCTCCGGCGTCATCACGGCACGCAGCGCGTGAAAGCGGTCGTACGCCCCACGGCCAGCAGCGCGTGTGTGCGGTCGCACGCCCCACGGCCCGCAGCGCGTGCGTGCGGTCGCACGCCCTACGGCCCGCCCCCGCCCAGCAGATGCCGCGTGCGATGCAGCCGCAGTGCCAGCTGCACCTCCAGCGCCTGTGCGGGCTCCTGCCAGTGAGGGCCGAGCAGATCGGTGATCCGCTCCAGGCGCCGGGAGACCGTGTTCGGGTGGACGTGCAGCAGCTCCGCGGCGCGCGTGGGGCTGCTGCCGGAGGTGAAGTACGACTCCAGGGTCCGCAGCAGCTCGGTCGACTGCTGCTGGTCGTACTCGAGTACGGGCCCGATCGCCGACCCGACGAACCGTTCGACGTCCTGCTTCTCCGACAACAGCAGCCCCAGGAAACCGAGTTCCCTGGGCGAGGCCGTGCCACCCGTGCCGTCCAGGACGGTGAGGGCGTCCAGGCACCGGCGGGCCTCCTGGTGGACGCGCCTGACGTCGTCCGGCGCGATGGTCGGCCCGGCCGCGCCCCCGGTCACCGGATGCCCCAGCACGACGGAGAGTTCCCGCTGTACGGCCTTGGCGGCACCGGAGGGGTCGTCGCCGGGCAGCAGTAAGACGATGTGGCCGCCGTCCACGTACTTGAGCCCCGAGAGCCGGTGCGCGCACGCCGAGGCCCAGGCGTTGGCCCGGCTCTGCGAACCGCCCTCCGGCCGGACCACCACGACCACGTGCGGCTCGGCGAGGTCGACCCCGAGGCGGCGGCCCCGGGACGCCAGCTGGGCGGGCGGCAGTTGGGAGACATGGAGCAGGTCGTGCAGCAGCTCGTCCCTGACCTGGCCCTCGGCCACCGCCGAACTGCGCTGCATCAGCAGCTGCACCGCGACGGCCTGCGCGACCAGGCCCAGCAACTGCTCCTGCGCCTCGGACGCAGGCCGCGTGCCGTGCAGCAGCAGGGTGCCGAGGCTCTCCGTGCCGCCGGTGACCGGGCAGGCGGCGAGCATGCCGCCGGTGCCGTCGTCGCAGCGAACGGGGCCGTCGGCGGCCTGCGCGTCCAGGCACAGACGGTCGACCGGGGAGCCGTCCACGCGGGCGTCCCTGCCGTTGTCTATGCGGGTAGATTCGAGGCCCGACAAAAAATCCGGGAAGGCCTCTGTACACGCGAGGTCCTTGCCGACCGTGCCGCGCACGAGCAGCGCGCCGCCGAGTTCGGCGGACGCCCGCTCCAGCAGGGCGGGCAGTTCGCTGCCGCCGAGGGCCAGGTCGATCAGGCTCCGGTGGATGCTGTGCAGCCGGCGCACGGTCGCGGAGGAGTCCTTGGCCTGCGAGACGTCGCCCGTCAGCTCGGCGACCTCGGTCCGGGTCCGCTCCAGCAGCCGGGTCCGCTCGATGGCGACGGCCGCGAGGTCGGCCAGCGAGGCCATCAGCGAGATCTCGTTGGGCAGGAAGTGCCGGATGTTGCGGTCGGCGACGTACAGCACGCCGAGCGTGGAGTGCTCGTGGCGCAGCGGGACGGCCATGATGGCCCGCAGCCCCTCGGAGCGGACCACGTGGTCGATGGTCTCGTTGTGGACGAAGCTCTCGTCGTGCAGGTAGTCCGGGGTCCAGAACGGGGCGGACCGTTTCTGTGCGTGCGCTCCGACCCCGCCGGCCAGCGGCACCTCGAACCCGACGGTGATCGCGGAGGCATGACCGTCCGCGGCCCGGACCCGGGAGACCCCGTCGGCGCCGTGCAGGCTCACCCAGGACATGTCCAGGCCCATCAGCAGCCGGGCCCGTCGGGTGATCACGGCCAGCAGGGTGTCGAGGCTGTACGGATGGGTCAGGTCGCGCGCGGTGTCGACGAGCGCGGACAGTCCGGCCTCGCGCTGCTGACGCCGCGCGAAGAGCTGTCTGACCTCCAGTGAACGGTCCTTGGCCGCGGTCAGCCTGGCCAGTTGGTCCGCGGCGACGCCGGCCGCGGCCGCCTGCCGCAGCAGTTCCTCGAAGCGCTCGGCGGGCGCCTCCCCGGCCAGCAGGTCGAGCATGGCCAGCACATACGCGTCCAGCACGCCCCCACCGGTCTGCAAGCCGCGGCCCTCCCCCAGAGCATGGACCAGATCGTTCCGGAAAACCTAGTTCAGGTTTTTACCGAGGGTCAACCAGTTCTTGACCGGGTCGCATCAAAAGCGCAGGTCATCGGCAGCGACGGTGACGTGATCACCTAACCGACCGGCTCGCACTGTTGCCGGACCACCTTCCGCCCCCTCCACCCCGGCCGTCACGCTCGGCAGCACAGGCAACGCACAGTGCGACGCCGCCGACCGACCGGAACGGGTGGGAACTCATGCCGTACACACCGCGGGTGCAGGACTACGAACGCTCCCTGGAACGCAGCCGACAGTCCCTCAACCGGGCCGACCGGCCCGACGTGTTCACCCTCGCCGGCCGGCAATGGGACCTGCTGGACGAGGTGTTCGCCCCGGTGTACTCGCCGTCGACGGGCATCGCCCTGGACTTCCTGGGACTCACCGAGCCCGTCTCCGAGGAGGTGCGTCGAGGCTCGTTCCTGGAGATCGGCTGCGGTACGGGCGTCATCGCGGTGGCCGCGGCACTGGCCGGCCACGGTCCGGTCGTCGCCTCGGACATCAACGCCCGCGCGGTGGAGAACACGGCCGTCAACGCCCGCCGCCACGGCACGGCCGACCGTCTCCGGGCCGTGCACGGCGACCTGTTCGCCGGCCTCGGCGCCGACGAACGCTTCGACACCGTCTTCTGGAGCTCGAACTACGTCCTCGGGCCCGACCACTACGAGTACCGCTCCGCTCACGAACGCGCCTACGTCGACGCCGGCTACCGCACCCACCGCCGCTACCTGCACGAGGCCCCGCTGCGCACGACACCCGGCGGCCGGGCCCTGCTGCACTTCAGCAGCCGGGGCGACCACCCCCGCCTGACCCGCATCGCCGAGGAGACCGGCCGCGAACTGCGGGTGCTGGAGAGCTGCCGGGTCCGGGAGGGGGAGTACGGCAACGAGATCGTCGAACACCTGCTCCTGGAGATCGTGCCGGTCGGCTGACCGGAACCAACCGGAACCCACGGATCCGACCTGCGGAGAGACCGGATTTCCATGCGCACCCTGCTCGTCGACAACCACGACTCGTTCACCTACAACCTCGTCCACCAGCTCGCGCGCGTCACCGGCGCCGAGCCGACGGTCGTCCGCAACGACGACCCGGACTGGCACCCGGCGATGCTGGCGGACTTCGACGCCGTCGTCATCTCGCCCGGCCCCGGAACCCCGCGGCGCGCCGCCGACCTCGGCATCTGCCGGGAGATCATCGAGCGGACCGAACTGCCGCTGCTCGGCGTCTGTCTGGGCCACCAGGGCATCGGGCTGCTGAACGGGGCAAGTGTCGACCGCGCCCCCGAGCCCCGCCACGGCCGCACCTCGCCGGTGCTGCACGAGGGCGAGGGACTGTTCGCCGGCCTGCCCTCACCGTTCGAGGCGGTGCGCTACCACTCCCTCGCCGTGACCCGGCTCCCCGACCTTCTGGAGGTCACCGCGTGGACGCCGGACGGCGTGGTCATGGGCCTGCGCCACCGGGAACGGCCGCTGTGGGGCGTCCAGTTCCACCCCGAGTCGATCAGTTCGCAGTACGGCGACGAGCTGCTGGCCAACTTCCACCGGCTGGCGCGGACGGGCGAGGGCCGCGGCCACGGGACGGTGACGCTCCGCACTCCGCGACCTGATCGTCGTACGCCCACCCGCTCCCTGCGCGTACTCACCGCCCAGGTCCCCACCCCCTGCGACGACGAGACGCTCCACGACCGCCTCTTCCGCGCCGCCGACCACGCGTTCTGGCTGGACAGCAGCCGCCGCGACGGCCAGGGCCGCTTCTCCGTCATGGGCGACGCGTCGGGCCCGCTGGCCCGGGTGGCCCACGCCGACGTCGCCACCAACACGGTGACCGTGCGGTCGGCGACGGCCGAGGAAACCGTGGAAGGCCCGTTCCTGGAGTGGCTCGACCGGGACATGGCCTCCCTCGACGTCGAAGTTCCGCCGCTCCCCTGCGACTTCGCACTCGGCTGGACCGGCTACCTCGGCTACGGCCTCAAGGCCGAGTGCGGCGCCCCGCCCGGCCCTCGCGCGGAGGAACCCGACGCCGTGATGGTCTTCGCGGACCGGGCCCTGGTCCTCGACCACGAGACGGGTACGACCCACCTCCTGGCCCTCGCCGAGAACGACGCCACCGAATCCGCCCGCACCTGGCTCGACGCCACCGCCCGCCGCCTCACCGCCCTCACCGGCGCCCGCCCGGACCCGGCCCCCGAACCCCCGCCGCCCTTCGAGGAGTTGCGGCTGCGCCACGACCGCGCCGCCTATCTCCGGCTCATCGACACGTGCCAGGAGGAGATCGCCGCGGGGGAGAGCTACGAAATCTGCCTCACCAACATGGCCGAAGCCCAACTGACCAAAGAACAACCGGACGAAGCCCGACTGGACGAAACCCGACTGGACGAAGGGCCCGGCGCCTTCGACACCTGGCAGGCCTACCGCTTCCTGCGGCGCACCAGCCCGGCCCCCTTCGGCGCCCTGCTGCGCTTCGGCGAACTGTCGGTGCTCTCCACCTCCCCCGAACGGTTCCTGCGGGTCTCCGCCGACGGGATCGTCGAGTCCAAGCCCATCAAGGGCACCCGCCCGCGCGGCGCCACCCCCGAGGAGGACGCCGCCCTCGTCGCCGACCTGCGCACCCATGAGAAGGACCGCGCCGAGAACCTGATGATCGTCGACCTGGTCCGCAACGACCTGGGCCGCTGTGCCGAGACCGGCAGCGTACGGGCCGACCCGGTGTTCGCCGTCGAGAGCTACGCCACCGTCCACCAGCTCGTCAGCACCGTGACCGCCCGGCTGCGCCCCGACAGCAGCCCCGTGCGCTGTCTGCGCGCGGCCTTCCCGCCCGGGTCGATGACCGGCGCCCCCAAGCCGCGCACCATGGAGATCATCGACCGCCTGGAGAACGGCCCGCGCGGCGTCTACTCCGGCGCC
The DNA here is from genome assembly GCF_044593635.1 of Streptomyces sp. NPDC051913. Taxonomy (NCBI): domain Bacteria; kingdom Bacillati; phylum Actinomycetota; class Actinomycetes; order Kitasatosporales; family Streptomycetaceae; genus Streptomyces; species Streptomyces sp. NPDC051913. Next base: position 554,528 of record NZ_JBIUCI010000003.1, read on the forward strand.
ATCGGCTATCTGTCCCTGTCCGGCGCCGCGGACCTCAGCGTCGTCATCCGCACCGCCGTCGTGACCCCGGGACGGCTGCGGTACGGCGTCGGCGGCGCGATCGTGGCCCTGTCCGACCCCGCGGAGGAATTCGAGGAGACGGTCGTCAAGGCGGCGCCCCTGCTAGCGCTGGCCGGCACCGGCTTCGCCGACCTCCGGCTCGGGCACGCGCTGCCGGGAGCCACCCGCTGACACCGCGGGCCCGGCTCCCCAAGGGGACCGGGCCCGCAGCAGTTCCTCTCCTACGACGTCGAGGTCGACGTCCCGCTCGGCGAGACAGCGCAGCTCGCGCAGGGACTGCTCATGACACCCCAGCAGCGTGTCTCCCTCCAGCGCCCGCCCACGCGCCGCCGCCTCCACCGTCTGCGCCGTCATCACATGCCCGGTGTTCCAGCTGACCAGGGACGGCACCTGCGCGGCCCGTGTCCCCGACCACAGCAGCATCGGCGGACGGGCACCGCGGGCCCGCAACCCCTGCCAGCGCGCGCCGCCCAGGGCCATCTCCCGCGCGCGGAACAGCAGCCGGGCGGTGGCCAGGGCGGCCGTGCCGCGCAGCCCGCTCGCCGAGGCGCCGGGCAACCGGTCGAGGCGCGCGTCCACCTCGTCCTCCAACGCCCCCAGCTCGCAGGAGGCGGCCGTGCCCAGGCCCGCCAGGTCGACACCGCGTTCCCGGGCGCGCTCCAGCCCCGTCCACTGGGCGTCGAGGACGGCACGGTACTGCCGTACCGAGAAGACCAGAGTGGACTCGACGCCGATCCCCTCGGCGAGACATGCGGCGACGGTGTCGATCCCGGCCGGTGTCGCCGGGACGCTCACCAGCAGATTCGGCCGGTCCACCCCGCTGCGCAGCACCCGGGCCGCCGCCACCCACGCCTCCGGGTCGTCGGCCCCGTCGAAAGCGGCCGCGGCGACCGATACGAAGCCGTCCCGGGCCCGCACCGCCTCACAGGCCGCCCGGACCGCTCCCAATGGCGTCCCGGACGCCATCCGAACACCGCGGAACCCGCACCGCACGGCGTCGAGCACCTCCGGCCGCTCCCCCGGACACGCCTCCCACCACGGCGCGACCCCTTCGGCGACGAGCTCCTCGATGAGCTCCCTAGCTTCAGCCGTCATCACCCCTCAACGCTAGGGGGATTGGCTGGAACACGTCACCGGTGTCATCCAGACGTTGTCAGGTCTCCGCGCACTCTGTCAGGTGCGTGCACGACAACGGACAGAAGAACCCCCTGACCGCGTTCCCGCAGGTCAGGGGGTTCATTGTGGTGGAGCCTAGGGGAGTCGAACCCCTGACATCTGCCATGCAAAGACAGCGCTCTACCAACTGAGCTAAGGCCCCGGAAAAGAAGCGACCGTCCGGAGGAGTCACACCACCGGCCGCGCCGCAGACCAGAGTACCGGGTCGCCCGGGGTATCTCGCAAAAAGATTGGGGGTCCCGATGGATGACCACTCTCCGTAAGATGCTCGGCGTGGTTCGCTACAGCGAACCACGGTATTTGGGGAAGCGATGGGGAGACGCAATGGACGCCGCACAGCAGGAAGCCACCGCAAGAGCGCGGGAACTGCAGCGGAACTGGTACGGGGAGCCGCTGGGGGCGCTCTTCCGTAAGCTCATAGACGATCTTGGCCTCAACCAGGCGCGTCTCGCGGGGGTACTGGGACTGTCGGCACCGATGCTGTCGCAGCTCATGAGCGGACAGCGGGCGAAGATCGGCAACCCGGCCGTGGTGCAGCGGGTGCAGCTGCTCCAGGATCTGGCGCGGCAGGTCGCGGACGGCAGCGTCAGCGCCGCCGAGGCGACCGAGCGGATGGACGAGATCAAGAAGTCGCAAGGGGGCTCGGTGCTCAGCAACGCCACGACGACCACGAGCAGTTCGGGAGCGCCGACGGTCAAGCGGGTCGTCCGCGAGATCCAGTCGCTGCTCCGCTCGGTCGCGGCCGCCGGCGACATCATCGACGCCGCCGACACCCTCGCCCCGACCCACCCGGAACTGGCAGAGTTCCTCCGGGTCTACGGGGCGGGACGCACCTCGGACGCCGTCACGCACTACCAGTCCCACCAGAGCTGACGCGGTGAGGCGCGAGGGGGTCGCGCCTCACTACAGAGGGACCGGAGAACGACATGCGGGGGCATGTCTCCTTCCACCGGGCCCGGGCATGAGGAGTGTCACTCATCTCTGAGGGATCGGAGGGATACGACGGGAGTCGTATCCCTCGCGGTGGGGGAAGCAAGGGGGGAGACCGAAGGGGGAGGAGCAACGCACAGCCATGGGTGAGGTCTTCGCCGGCCGGTACGAACTCGTCGACCCGATCGGACGCGGTGGCGTCGGCGCCGTCTGGCGCGCCTGGGACCACCGGCGTCGGCGCTATGTCGCCGCCAAGGTGCTCCAGCAGAGCGACGCGCACTCCCTGCTGCGGTTCGTCCGTGAGCAGGCGTTGCGGATCGACCACCCCCATGTGCTCGCGCCCGCGAGCTGGGCCGCCGACGACGACAAGGTCCTGTTCACGATGGACCTGGTCGGCGGCGGTTCGCTGGTCCACCTGGTCGGGGACTACGGCCCGCTGCCCCCGTCCTTCGTCTGCACGCTCCTCGACCAACTGCTGTCCGGGCTGGCCGCAGTGCACGCGGAGGACGTCGTCCACCGGGACGTCAAGCCCGCCAACCTGCTGTTGGAAGCCACCGGCACGGGCCGCCCCCGGCTGCGGCTGTCCGACTTCGGCATCGCGATGCGGCTGGGCGAACCGCGCCTGACGGAGACCAACCTCGTGGTCGGGACGCCGGGATACATCTCGCCCGAGCAGATGATGGGCTCCGAACCGGACTTCCCCGCCGACCTGTTCGCCGTAGGACTGGTAGCGCTGTATCTCCTGGAGGGCGCGCGGCCCGACACCAAGGCGCTCGTGCAGTACTTCGCCGCGCACGGCACACCGAGTGCTCCCAAAGGAATCCCCGAACCTCTGTGGCAGGTCGTGGCGACCCTGCTCCAGCCCGATCCGCAGGCGCGGTTCCGGACGGCCACCGGGGCGCGCAAGGCGCTCGCCTCGGCCGTGGAGCTGCTGCCCGAGCCCGGCCCCGACGACGAATTGATCGAGATCTTCGACCAACTGGGCCCGCTGCCAGCGGGGTTCGGCCCCGAGGGCCCGCTCAAACGGGCGCCCGGGGTGGAGACGGGGCAGGACAGAAGGGGGTCGGGGGCTGCCGCGGACACGCCAGGTGCCCAGGGCGGCGCGCAGGGCACACCCGCGGACTCCTCCTGGCAGAACGGCGCCTCCGCCTCCGCCTCCGACTCCGTCTGGCCCGGCACGGGTTCGGTGACGAACGGTCCGGGTCACGGCGCCGCTCGCACTCCTGATCTCACCCCACCACGCCCTCAGCACCCTCCCGCCATGGACCCGTCGGCATCCACCGGGGCGCGGCGCCCCTCGATGTCGGACACCGGCAGCTTCCACCTGCCGCCTCCCCAGACACCGGCACAGCCACAGAGCCAGGGGCCCGGACAGGAACCGGAACAGAGTCAGGGACAGCACGGCCCACCGCAGCAGCCCGCGCATCCGGCCCCGATCGCCCCCCATGACCCCACGCACGTCCTGTCCTCCCCCCGTACCCACCCGGCACCCCCTCTGGCACCACCCGTGACGCCGACGCCGACGCGTCAGCGTGCTGATGCCTCTACTGCTTCGTACACCGCTCAGGTCCCGCAGGTTCCGCCTCCGGCTCAGAAAACTTCCCGTCGCCGCGGCTCCCGGGCACGACGCCGCCCCGGCCCCCCGGCCAAGGTGGCGTTCCCCCTCCTGCTCCTCGCGCTGATCTGCTACGCCGTCGGCTTCTGGGCACTGACGCGCATCTGAGCCCTGGAGGGCGAACGGCCTCGTCCTCCTACCCGGCGCTCCCGGCCCGCCGCCGAGCCACCGCCGTCCACACCCCGAGCACCGCCAGCAGCAAAGTCCCGCCCCCGAGCCCGGCCGCGGCGACCACGGTCATCACGGCGTCGTTCCCCGCGGCCCCGTCACCGCCCTCACCACCCCCGGCAGCTCCCCGCCCCCGTCCCGCACCCGCCTCGAAGGGCCCCGGAGGCACGAACCTCCCGTCATACCCGGGCCCCGCCTCGGCCGTGCCGTCCACCCGCACGCGCAGCGTCACCGCATACGGCCCGGAGCCGTACTCCTCGCCCATCCCCTCGGCGAGATGGAGGGCCAGGTAGTACGTGCCGGCGAACCGCGTGCCGCTCACCGAGTCGAGGGAGGCATAGCGGTTGGCGTAGTCGACGGGTGGCAGAGAGCCGAGGGAGGCCGATTTCTGGCTGCCGCTGTAGCCGAGGTTCACGTCGTCGACGGGACCACGTGCGGGGTTGTACAGCGCCAGGTTCAGGGCGCCGCCCACGTAACCGCCGCGACGCGTGCTGCCCAGTTCGGCGGTGGCACCGATCCGTTGCCCCCAGCCGACCGGTACGGCGTAGAAGAGGGTCTGCCCAGGGGAGATGTCGACGCTCCACACCCCCTGTTCCACCGCCGCGGCGGCACCGAAGCCCGAACCTCCGGAGCGGGGAACGGCGGGCCCTGCAAGAGGATCGAGGGAACCGGAATCAGAACTCCCCGAATTCCCCGAGCTTCCCGAACTCCCCGAGCCTCCCGGGCTCTCCGGCGCCGTGGTCCCGACCGCCTTCTCCAGGCGCGGCTCCAGGAACGGCGCAAGCTCCAGGTCCCAGTCGTCCGGCGTCGAGCCCGTCCCGGCGATGCGGTGGACGACCACGTAGTAGGGGCCCTCGCCCTGACACGACGTGCCTCGTGCCGCGGTCTCGCGCGACCCCCACGCCACCACCGGTCGCGGGCTGCGGCCCGGCCCGACGTAGGCACTCTCGACGGAGCAGCTACGGCTGTGGCCGTCCCGCACGGTCACCCTGATCCCGTCGGTCGCGGTCACCGTCGTACCCGCGCGCGGGACGGCGGTGACGGAGACGTACGCGTTCGAGGTCGCGTCGAGGTCGAGGCGGTAGGAGACGTCGCCGTCCGCCGGTAGGGAGCTCTTGTAGGTCCTACCGGGGACCAGGAGCTCGGCGTCGGCGGTACTCGACGCGCCGGTGACCGGTTGGTCGTCGGAGGAGAAGCCATAGCCACCTGACGTTCCGTCCGCCAGCGCGGGCTGCCCCGTCAGGGTGACGACCGCCACGACCACCCCGACGAGTGCCGGGCGCACAACGGTCCACGGCCGAGAACGCCACCGCACCGTACGCCGCCCCACCGCCACCCGCCACCCCACCTCGTCGCCGGACCGTGGCCCATCCTGCCCAGCCGCGACGAGGCTCATCCCCGTATCCCGCACGCCGTGTCCTGAAGGCAACGCAAAACCCCGACCGCAACGGCGGCCGGGGTCTGTTCAGAACCGGAAGTCTCAGACCGAACGTCTCAGAACCGGATGTCAGATACTCACGAACCCGTGGGCACGGAGTCAGTCGCCTCCGTCCACAGATCCTGCTCGGCGCGATCCGCCTGGATCTGGCGGTACACGAGGAGCCCGCCGATGGCGGCCAGTGCGACCAGGAGAAGCTTCTTCACCGTGCGACCTCGTCTTTCTTTGACGTAGGGGACCTCTGGCGCCCGACTATACACACCGACCGATACCGATCGGTGACCTGCGTCAGCCCCTCAACTTCCGCCCTCCACAGCGCAGTAGAAGCGGATGACACCGCTCCGATCGGAGGGTGATCACACCTCCACACACGGTGACTTTTGACCTCCCTCCTCCTCTCTTCTCCGGTTTTCTGGCACCTTGCGCCCATCCGGGTGGTGTTCATCTGAACATCGACGCGCCATGGGCGTCGGTCCGTGCTTTCGCGGCCCTCATACACATCATGAGGAAAGTACGCAAATCGCCCAACCCGAAAGTAGAGGGCCATGGACCGCAACAAGGCCATGAAGCTGTGGACCGCCATCGTCACCGCCTTCCTGGCGCTGTGCACGACGCTCGGACTCGTCACCACGACCGCCGCCGCGGCCGTACCCCAGACCGACACGACCCGCAGCAGCAGCGAGCGGCAGAGCACGGTCGAGGAGCCGGCGCCGTGGGCCTGGTCCCTGGCCCATGCCAGGTCCCTGCCTCCCACGATGAAGCAGCGCATCCGCGCCGAGGCCCACGGCAAGACGCCGAGCTGCCGCCACCGCGAACCGTCGGACACGGAGTCGACCGACGAGGCGACCGCCTGCGAAGAGTCGGCCCCCACCCCCTGACATAGCAGGTAGCAGGTAGCAGCTGGCAAGTGGCAAGTGGCAAGTGGCAAGTGGCAGAACGTACGACCGCCCCGAGGACCAGGAATCTCCGGTCGTTAGGGTGAAGCCGTGAACCGGCGCATCGTCATCGTCACCGCTGTGCACACCCCCTCTGCCCCCTTCCTGCCCGAGGCATACCGCTCGCTGTGCGAGCAGGAGTTGCCCGACGGCTGGGAATGGCACTGGGTGATCCAGGAGGACGGCAGAACAGACGCCGTCGCCCCCTACATACCCCGAGACAACCGTGTCACCTTCCGGCAGGGACGCCCCGGCGGCCCTGGTGTCACCCGTACGATCGCGCTCGCGCACGCCGAGGGCGAGTACGTGAAGGTCCTGGACGCCGACGACCTGCTGCCACCGGGCGCACTCGCCCGTGACCTGGCCGCACTCGAGGCCGACCCCGCCATCGGGTGGGCGACCTCACGTGTCCTCGACCTCTTCCCGGACGGCTCGACGACCGGCTTCCCCGGCGATCCGGCCCACGGCCCGATCCCGCACGGAGCGATCCTCGACCACTGGAAGGCCAACGACTTCCGCGCCCCGGTCCACCCCGCCACCCTCTGCGTACGCCGCGAGCTGTTGCTGTCGCTCGGCGGCTGGATGGCACTGCCCGCCTCCGAGGACACGGGCCTGCTGCTCGCGCTCAACTCCGTGAGCCGCGGCTGGTTCTCCCGGGAGACCGGCCTCCTGTACCGCAAGTGGGACGGCCAGATGACGGGTCAGCCCCCGCACGTGGACCCGGTCGAGCGCGAAGCCCGTATGGCCGTCATAGAGGAACGAGCGCGCGCACTCGCCGCCTTCCGATGGCGTGCGACCGCGAAAGCCCCGAGCGCCGACGAGGTCATCCACTCACGCTGATCGCCTGCGAGGGGCATCCTTCGGCCGCCGCACGCACGCGTGCCTCGTCGCCGGCCTCCGCGGCCTCCTCCCGCCCCGGTATGACGGCCCCGTACCCGCCCACCACGGTGAAGACGGACGGCAGACGGTACACACAGTCGCCGGAGCCGTAGCACCGCTCGGGGTCGACCGAGATCCTCATGCACTCTCCCTCCCAGGAGGGTCAGTGCCCTCCCTCAGGACCGGCGAACCATCGGGCCACCGTGCGCAGGGTCGTCTCGTCGAGCCGGTCGACCAGGGTCTGTACGGCGTCCAGGTCGTCCGGCGTGAGGTCGTACCGTCCCGCTTTGCTCAGCCCCGCCATCAGGACCTGATGCCGACGGTCCTGCATGCGCTCGGCGAGCCTGTCCGGCGCCCTGCCCACGGCAGCGGCAGGTTCCTCAGAAGTCTCCGAAGCGTCGGGCACATCGGGTGAAGCGGGCGAGGCGGACGCAACGGAAGCCTCGGCAGCGGCGGCGGACTGCCAGCCGCCGCCCTTCCCAGGCCCCCAGACCTCGACCGTCACCTCTTCCCCCCGCGCCCGCATCGTCTGGCTCATCTCGCCCACGGCGTACAGCACGGGGGCGCGGTAAGGCGACTCGGCGGCCATCCACCAGCCGCCCGTGGAGGGCCGGTGGAACATCGCCACCCAACGCGGTTCCCCCGCCGGCTGCGGACTGAGCGGACGTGTCCCCACTGCACTCACCCCTTCCTCAACCCCTGCTCGACCCCTGCTCGACCCTTGTTCGCCCCCGGGGGAGCGGTACGGGACGGGACCATAACTGACGCTCCGTCAGATATCCAGACCCGCCGCCCCTGACGCCCCTGCCCCCACGCTTCTGTTCTCTTCACGGCCCCCATGGCACACTGCCCGCGCCCGGCACCCGCCGACGAGGAGGGGCACATGCCAGAACTCCGCGACGAGCCGCAGGCCTCCACGGCACCCCTGACGGAGACCCTCAGAAGAAGCCACGCCGACCGCGCCCGCAGCGCCTACGCCCGTGCCGAGGCCGCCTGCCGGCACGCGGGCATCGGCCCGGACGCCGTCGAGCTCGTACCGAAGAGCCCGGCGGGCCGCGCCGCCCACTCCCTGCGCCTGTCCGCCCAGTCACTGAGCGCCCTCGCCGCCTCCACCACCGCCCCCGACCCGGCCGCGGACGCCCGCTGCGCCCGCAACGTCGCCGCCGCGGCGGCCCTGGCGGCACAAGCGGCACAGACCCACGACGACGAGAACGACAACGGCTCGGAAGCGGCCTCCCACGCGGCCACCGGCGCAGCCTCCAAAGCCGCCTCCAAACCCGCCTCCAAAGCCGCCTTCAACGCGGCCTTCCATACGGCGGTGAAGGCGTCCCAAGCCGCAGCCGCGGCCGCGGGCGGCAGCGCGGCGGGACGTGACCCCGTCCTGAACGCGGCGGCGGAACAGGCCGAGAAGGACGCCGTGGAGGCGGCGCGAGCGGCGGGCTGGATTCAGCCCCGTCCGAGTTAGCCGCGAACCCCATCGTCCGGCACCGGTCCCTCCCCTCGTGGGGACCGGTGCCGAACTGTGGGGCGGAGCGTCGGCCCACGCCAGGGCGGCGTGCGCCGGGCATGGGCCGGAACATGGCAGTCCGGATGCGGCCGGTGATTACTCCGGCGGAAGCTCAGGCAACGCACAGTCAACCGCGTTGTCGTGGCCTGATCCTGCCCCTTGGTGCCGTCGCCGGGGAGGTTCCGGACCTGAGGGATCGACTTTTCCGCAGGTCAGCCCTATAGAGTGAGTTTTCCGGTCCGGATGTCCAGCAGCGAGGGAAGTAAGGGGTGGGGGCCTTGAGTTCCGACTCAGGGGCACGCACGGCCTTCGCGGAACGCCTCGCGCTGCTGTACCGGGAGGCCGGCAACCCACCGCTCAAGAGCGTGTCCGAGGCGGTCGTACGCCTCCAGCGGGTCGACGAGCGGGGGCGTCCCGTACGCGTCTCCGCGCAGCGGATCAGCGACTGGCGCCGGGCCAGGAACGTCCCCGCACAGTTCACCGCCCTCGCGGCCGTCCTGCACATCCTCATACCCCAGGCGCGCCGCGCCCAGCCCACCCCCGCCTCCACCGGTCTCTACGACCTCACCCACTGGCAGCGCCTGTGGGAGCAGGCGCTCACCGGCTCCGGCGACGAGGAGCGCCCGCCGGCCGAGACTCCGCCCCCGCCCACGGCCGGTGTCTGCCCCTACCGGGGCCTCGCCTCGTACCGCCGTGAGGACGCCCGCTGGTTCTTCGGCCGGGAACGCAGCACCGACGCCCTCCTCACCCAGCTCCTCGCAGCCGAGCGGACCGGGGGGCTGGTCATGCTCGTGGGCGCCTCGGGAGCCGGGAAGTCCTCCCTGCTCAACGCCGGTCTGGTGCCGGCGCTGACCGAGGCGGGCCGAGAGGTGGTCCAACTCGTGCCGGGCTCCGACCCGCTCGCGGAGCTGACCCGTCGTGTCCCCGCGCTCACGGCCGTACCGGACCCCGCGGAACCCGGCTTCGCCCGGGCCGTACGGGACTCCGTGCGCGCGTGGGCCGACGGCGACGGCGGGTCCGGCGACACCCGGCCGGTCCTGATCGTCGACCAGTTCGAAGAGACGTTCACCCTCTGCGCCGACGAGACGGACCGCCGCACGTTCGTCCAGCTGCTGCACGCCGCGTCCGCACCCGGCGACGGCCCGGACCATCCGGCTCGTCCGGAAGATCCCGACGATCCGGCTCCGGTACTGGTCGTCCTCGGGATCCGCGCCGACTTCTACGAGCAGTGCCTCGCCTATCCCGAACTGGCCGACGCTCTCCAGCACCGGCACATGGTGCTCGGGCCGCTGACCAGCACGGAGCTGCGCGAGGCGGTCACCGCCCCGGCGAAGGCCGTGGGGCTTGAGCTGGAGTCGGGGCTCGCGGAGCTGATCGTGCGGGAGGTGAGCGCCGACGGGCCGCGCGGGGCGCATGACGCGGGGGTGCTGCCGCTGCTCTCCCACGCGCTGCTGGCGACCTGGCAGCGCCGCAAGTCGGGTCGGCTGACGCTGGCCGGGTATCGCGCCGCGGGCGGTATCCAGGGCGCGGTGGCGGCGACGGCGGAGCGCGCCTGGTCGGGCCTGGACCCGGCGGCCCGTACCGCCGCGCGGCTGCTTCTGCTACGGCTGGTCCGGCTCAGCGAGGACACCCAGGCCACCCGTCGGCGTGGCACGCGGCGCCAGTTGGCGGCGGAGTCGACGGATCCGGACAAGACCGAGGAGTCTCTGGAAGCGCTGGTCCGGGCCCGGCTGGTGACGCTGGACGCGGAGACCGTGGAGATCACCCACGAGGCGCTCCTGCACGCCTGGCCGCGGCTGCGCGACTGGATCGACGAGGACCGCAACGGCAATCTGCTGCGCCAGCGCCTGGAGGAGGACGGCAGGTCCTGGGAGGGCTCCGAGCGGGACTCCGCGCTCCTCTACCGCGGCTCACGCCTCGAACAGGCCCACACCTGGGCGAAGTCGGCCGGCGACACCTTCCTGACCCGCAGCGCGGTGGAGTTCCTGGCGGCCTCGGTACGGCTGCGCCGGCGCACGGTGTGGATCAGCCGGGCGGCGATCTCGGCGCTGCTGGCGCTGACCCTGGTGGCCGTGTGCGCGGCGGTGATCGCGTGGAAGCAGCGGGACGACGCCGTCTTCGAGCAGGTGGTCGCCGAGGCGGACCGCTTCGAGGACACCGACCCCTCGCTCTCCGCCCAGCTCGCCCTGGTGGCGCACCGGCTGCGCGGCGGCGACGAGGGCGCCCGCAGCCGCCTGCTGTCCACGGCGAACGCCCCGCTGGCCACCCCCCTGCTCGGCCACACCGGCGCCGTCTACCTCACCTCGTTCAGCCCGGACGGCCGCACCCTGGCCACCGCCAGCTACGACCGCACCGTCCGCCTGTGGGACGTCTCCGACCCGGCCCGCCCCAAGCCGCTCGGCCGGCCCCTGACCGGACACACGAGCTGGGTCAGCAGCGCGGTCTTCAGCCCGGACGGCCACACCCTGGCCAGCGCCTCGGACGACGGAACGATCCGTCTGTGGGACGTACGGCGGCCGAGCCACCCGCGTTCCCTGGGCACGCCCCTGACCGGCCACGACGGCACGATCTACCTGGTGACCTTCAGTCCCGACGGCCGCACGCTGGCGTCCGCCGGCGACGATCACACCGTCCGCCTGTGGGACATGACGGACCCGGCCCGTCCCACACCGCTCGGCAAGCCGCTGACCGGCTCCACCGCGGCCGTGCGTTCCGTGGCGTTCAGCCCCGACGGGCGAACCCTGGCGGCCGGGGGCGACGACGACACGATCCGGCTGTGGAACGTGACCGACCGGCGCCGTCCCGAGGCCCTCGCCGACCCGCTGACCGGGCACAACGGCCTCATCCACTCCGTGGCGTTCAGCCCGGACGGCCGCACCCTCGCCAGCGGCAGCACGGACGACACCGTACGACTGTGGGACGTGGCCGACCCGCGTCGCCCCGGTCCGCTGGGCACTCCGCTGACCGGGCACACCGGCCCCGTCTGGTCGGTGGCGTTCAGCCCCGACGGCAAGCGCCTCGCCGCCGCCAGCGCGGACAGCACGGCGAGCCTGTGGAACGTCGCCAACCCCGCCTCCCCCTCCCAGATAGGGGAGGCGCTGTCCGGCGCGAGCGGGGAGATGTACGCCCTCGGCTTCAGCCCCGACGGCCGCACCCTCGCCACCGGCAACGGCGACAACAAGGTCCGTCTGTGGTCGATCCCCACCTCGGACATGACCGGCAGGCTCGGCGCGTTCCGCCCCGACGGCCGCGTCCTCGCCACCGCGGCCCGCGACGAGAACATCCGCCTGTGGAACGTCGCCGACCCCGACCGGCCCGCGCTGCTGTCCCGGCCCTTCCGGCCGGGGGAGGGCGACGTCCGGGCGCTGGCCTTCGCCCCCGGCGGCCGCACCCTGGCGGTCCTGACGGGCAGTCACGCGGTGCAGCTGTGGAACGTCTCCGACCCCGGCCGCCCGGTCCCCTACGGCAGCCCGGTGCTCCTCCAGACCCGTTTCCCGGGCCCGGAGGCACTGGCCTTCAGCCCGGACGGCCGTCTCCTGGCGACCGCCCACGACGACCGCACGATCCAGCTGTGGGACGTCGCCGACCCCGCCCACCTCACCCGCCTCGGCGCCCCGCTCACCGGGCACAAGGGGTACGTCAACTCCCTTCTCTTCAGCCCCGACGGCCGTACGCTGGCCAGCGGCAGCGCCGACGACACCGTCCGCCTGTGGAACGTCACCGACCCGGGGCGCCCCACCCCGCTCGGCAAACCGCTCACCGGCCACTCCGGCCCCATCGACGCCCTCGCCTACAGCCCCGACGGCCGTACGCTGGCCAGCGCCGGCGACGACGACACGGTCCGCCTGTGGAACATCACCGACCCCGGCGACGCGGCCCCGCTCGGCGAACCGCTCACCGGTCACACCGAGGCGATCGTGTCCCTGACCTTCAGCCCGGACGGCGACACCCTGGCGAGCGGCGGCAACGACAACACGATCCGCGCCTGGGACGTCACCGACCCCGCCCTCACCACCCCCATCGGCCAGGCGATGAGCCCCAACGGCCGGACCGGCAGCTTCCTCGCCTTCAGCCCGCGCGGTGACATGCTCGGCGTCTCCAGCGGCGTCGACACCGTCCGCCTGTGGAACCTCGACACCGACTCGGCGGTCCATCACATCTGCGCGGCCACCCACGGCGTCCTGACCCCCGGCAAATGGCACGAGTACCTGCCTCGTCTGCCGTATGAGCCCCCATGCGACGCCTGACGTTGTTAGCCTTGGCCATAGCCCGGTCGCTGGTGCATCCCCCGTCGCCAGCGACCGGGTTCTTTCGTACCCGGATTCAGGCACACGAAAGAACCCCAGTCGTATCGACTGGGGTTCTTCGATCTGTGGGGCTAACAGGATTTGAACCTGTGGCCTCATCCTTATCAGGGATGCGCTCTAACCAACTGAGCTATAGCCCCGCCGCGCTCTGCGGTGTGTGTCCCGCGCGCTGACTCCTGAAGATTAGCGCACGACCGGGGCAGTCCCAAAATCGATAGTCGGGGCCGGTCACTCGTCCTCGGCGAGCGTCAGCTCGACGCCGCCGACGAAGCCCGCGGAGAGGTTGTAGATGAAGGCGCCGAGCGTCGCGAGGGCCGTCGCGAGGACGACGTCGATGACCGCGATGATCGACGTGAACAGCAGGACGTTCGGCAGCGACAGGAACGACTGCAGGTCGAAGCCGTTGGACTCGTTCGAGCCGGTCGCCTCGGAGATCGTGCCGCCGACGGTCGAGAAGACGCCCATCGCGTCCATGACCATCCACAGCACGGCGGCCGCGACGATCGTGCAGATGCCGAGCGCGATGGAGAGCAGGAAGCTGACCTTCATCACCGACCACGGGTCGGCCTTCGCCACCCGCAGCCGCGCCTTGCGGGTGCGCGGCGTGGTGCGCGCCCCGGTGCGCGGCCGGCGTACGGCGCCGGTGGCGGCGGCCTGCGCCGGGTAGGCCTGCGGCGGGTGATAGGGCCCCGCGGCCTGCTCCGGCCGGCGTTCACCCGGCAGCGGCGACGGCGCCTGCTGCTGGGCCGACGGCTGGGGCTGACCGCCCGGAGCGGCCGCGCCCCCGCCGGCCGCGTACTGCTGGGTCTGCGGACCGCGGTCCGTCACAGTTCCCCCCTGGGATCCATGCGAGTCGAGCGAGGGAGAGTCCTTCGCGGGCGACTTGATCGCTTTGAGCTGGGTCGTGTGCGAATCTGTCGCCCGCCCGTCCGTGGTGCGCGCGTCGGTCGTACGCGCGGCGGAGCCACGACCGCCGTCGTCCGTGTCCGTACCGGAAGGGGTACTGGACGGGCCGGCGCCCGTGGCTCCGCTCACGTGACTCACTCCTCGTGCTACTCGGCCGAGGGCGCCTCGCCCTCGTCCGTGCCGGTGGTCGCGGCACCCTCGGCGGTCTCGTCGACGGCGTCCTCGCCGTCGACCTCCTCCGCCTCGCGTCCCGCCTCGGCGTTACGTGCGATACCGACGACGGCATCGCGCTTGCCCAGGTTGATCAGTTGGACGCCCATGGTGTCACGGCCCGTCTCCCTGACCTCGTTGACTCGCGTACGAATCACACCGCCGCCCAGTGTGATGGCGAGGATCTCGTCGGTCTCCTCGACCACCAGCGCGCCGACGAGGGAACCCCGGTCCTCCACGATCTTGGCGGCCTTGATGCCGAGGCCGCCGCGACCCTGGACGCGGTACTCGTCGACGGCGGTCCGCTTCGCGTACCCACCGTCTGTGGCAGTGAACACGAACGTACCGGGTCGAACAACATTCATCGAGAGCAGCTCGTCTCCCTCACGGAAACTCATGCCCTTGACACCCGAGGTGGCGCGGCCCATGGGACGGAGTGCTTCGTCCGTGGCCGTGAACCTGATCGACTGCGCCTTCTTGCTGATCAGAAGCAGATCGTCCTCGGCCGAAACGAGCTCGGCGCCGATCAGTTCGTCGTCCGAACCGTCGTCCGTTTCCCTGAGGTTGATCGCGATGACACCTCCGGAACGCGGCGAATCGTAATCCTTCAGAGCCGTCTTCTTCACCAGACCACCCTTGGTGGCCAGGATCAGATACGGCGCAACCTCGTAGTTGCGGATGGCGAGGATCTCGGCGATCGCCTCGTCCGGCTGGAAGGCCAGCAAATTCGCGACGTGCTGTCCACGCGCGTCACGGCCGGCGTCCGGCAGCTCGTACGCCTTCGCCCGGTAGACGCGGCCCTTGTTGGTGAAGAACAGCAGCCAGTGGTGGGTCGTGGACACGAAGAAGTGGTCGACGATGTCGTCTTCCTTGAGCTTCGTGCCGCGCACGCCCTTGCCGCCGCGCTTCTGGGCGCGGTAGTCGACGGTCTTGGTGCGCTTGACGTAACCGCCGCGCGAGACCGTGACGACGATGTCCTCTTCCGCGATCAGGTCCTCGATGGACATGTCGCCGTCGTAGGGCACCAGCATGGTCTTGCGGTCGTCGCCGAACTTCTCGACGATCGCGGCGAGTTCCGCGCTGACGATGCCGCGCTGGCGGACCGGCGAGGCCAGGATCTCGTTGTACTCGGCGATCTTCGCCTGGAGTTCGTCGTGCTCCTGGATGATCTTCTGGCGCTCCAGGGCGGCCAGTCGGCGCAGCTGCATCTCCAGGATGGCGTTGGCCTGGATCTCGTCGATCTCCAGGAGCTGCATCAGGCCCGTGCGCGCGATGTCGACCGTGTCGCTCGCCCGGATCAGCGCGATGACCTCGTCGATCGCGTCCAGGGCCTTGAGCAGACCGCGCAGGATGTGCGCCCGCTCCTCGGCCTTGCGCAGCCGGAACTTCGTCCGGCGGACGATGACCTCGATCTGGTGCGTCACCCAGTGGCGGATGAACGCGTCCAGCGAGAGGGTGCGCGGCACACCGTCGACCAGGGCCAGCATGTTGGCGCTGAAGTTCGACTGAAGGTCCGTGTGCTTGTACAGGTTGTTCAGTACGACCTTCGCGACCCCGTCCCGCTTCAGGACGATGACCAGACGCTGGCCGGTACGCGAGCTGGACTCGTCGCGGACGTCCGCGATACCGCCGACCTTGCCGTCCTTCACCAGGTCGGCGATCTTCTGCGCGAGGTTGTCGGGGTTGGTCTGGTACGGCAGCTGCGTGACCACCAGGCACTGGCGGTTCTGGATCTCCTCGACCTCGACGACCGCCCGCATGGTGATCGAGCCACGGCCCGTGCGGTACGCCTCCTCGATGCCCTTGCGGCCGACGACGAGCGCGCCGGTCGGGAAGTCCGGGCCCTTGATGCGCTCGATGAGGGCGTCCAGGAGCTCCTCGTGCGAGGCCTCCGGGTTCTCCAGGTACCACTGGGCACCGGCCGCGACCTCGCGCAGGTTGTGCGGCGGGATGTTGGTCGCCATACCGACCGCGATACCGGCCGAGCCGTTGATCAGCAGGTTCGGGAAGCGGGCCGGCAGGACGGTCGGCTCCTGGGAGCGGCCGTCGTAGTTGTCCGTGAAGTCGACGGTCTCCTCGTCGATGTCACGGACCATCTCCATCGACAGCGGCGCCATCTTGCACTCGGTGTAGCGCATGGCCGCCGCCGGGTCGTTGCCCGGAGAGCCGAAGTTGCCGTTGGAGTCCACGAGCGGCATCCGCATCGACCACGGCTGGGCGAGGCGGACCAGGGCGTCGTAGATGGAGGAGTCGCCGTGGGGGTGGTAGTTGCCCATGACGTCGCCGACCACGCGCGCGCACTTGTAGAAGCCGCGCTCGGGCCGGTAGCCGCCGTCGTACATCGCGTACAGGACGCGCCGGTGGACGGGCTTGAGACCGTCCCGGACGTCCGGCAGCGCGCGGGCCACGATGACGGACATCGCGTAGTCGAGGTACGAGCGCTGCATCTCGGTCTCGAGCCCGACGGGCTCGATCCGCATGACGACGTCGCCGCCCTCTTCAGGGGTGACAGGAGTGTTCTCGTCGGCCATTGCTGGTGAAGATCCTTCCTGGTGCGGTCAGCTGAGACCGACTCAGATGTCGAGGAAGCGGACGTCCTTGGCGTTGCGCTGGATGAACGCGCGGCGGGCCTCGACGTCCTCGCCCATGAGGACCGAGAACAGGTCGTCGGCCTGGGCGGCGTCGTCGAGGGTGACCTGACCGAGGACGCGGTGCTCGACGTCCATGGTCGTCACGCGCAGCTCCTCGGCGTTCATCTCGCCGAGACCCTTGAAGCGCTGGATCGAGTCCTCACGGACCCGCTTGCCGCGCTGGCGCCCCATCTCCAGGAGCGCGTCCCGCTCGCGGTCCGAGTAGGCGTACTCGATGTCGTCCCGGCCCCACTTGATCTTGTAGAGCGGCGGACGGGAGAGGTACACGTGCCCGGCCTCGACCAGCGGCCGCATGAAGCGGAACAGGAACGTCAGCAGCAGGGTGGAGATGTGCTGACCGTCGACGTCGGCGTCCGCCATCAAGATGATCTTGTGATAGCGGAGCTTCTCGATGTCGAAGTCCTCGTGCACACCCGTGCCGAAGGCCGAGATCAGCGCCTGGATCTCCTGGTTCTGCAGGATCTTGTCGATCCGCGCCTTCTCGACGTTGAGGATCTTGCCTCGGATCGGGAGGATCGCCTGGTACTGCGGGTTGCGGCCGGACTTGGCCGAGCCGCCGGCGGAGTCACCCTCGACGATGAAGATCTCGCACTTGGTGGGGTCGTTGGACTGGCAGTCGCTCAGCTTGCCCGGCAGCGACGCCGACTCCAGCAGGCCCTTACGACGCGTCAGGTCACGGGCCTTGCGGGCCGCCACGCGCGCGGTGGCCGCCTGGATGCCCTTGCGGATGATGTCCGCGGCCTCGACCGGGTTGCGGTCCAGCCAGTCGTTGAGGTGCTCGTAGACGGCCTTCTGCACGAAGGTCTTCGCCTCCGTGTTGCCCAGCTTGGTCTTCGTCTGGCCCTCGAACTGCGGCTCGCTCAGCTTGATCGAGATGATCGCCGTCAGACCCTCGCGGATGTCGTCACCCGTGAGGTTGTCGTCCTTCTCGCGGAGCAGCTTCTTGTCGCGCGCGTACTTGTTGATCAGGTTCGTCAGCGCCGCGCGGAAGCCCTCTTCGTGCGTACCGCCCTCATGCGTGTGGATGATGTTGGCGAACGAGTACACGCCCTCGGTGTAGCCGCTGTTCCACTGCATCGCGACCTCGAGCGAGAGGTTGCGCTCCTTGTCCTCGGCCTCGAGGTCGATGATGGAGGGGTGGACCGGCTCTCCCTTGCGGGAGTTGAGGTACTTCACGAAGTCGACGATGCCGCCCTCGTAGTGGTACGAGACGGTCTTGACCTCGTGCTTCTCGTCCTCGCCCGCCTCGTCCGCACCGGCGGTGGCCTTCGCCGACTCACGCTCGTCGGTGAGGTTGATGCGCAGGCCCTTGTTGAGGAACGCCATCTCCTGGAAACGCCGCGACAGCGTCTCGAAGGAGTACACCGTGGTCTCGAAGATGTCCGGGTCGGCCCAGAAGGTGACCGTGGTACCGGTCTCCTTCGTCGCTTCGTGCTGCTCCAGGGGCGCGGTCGGGGCGCCGCCCTTGTAGTCCTGCGTCCACCGGTAGCCGTCGGTCTTGATGTCGACCGAGAGCTTGGTGGAAAGCGCGTTCACGACGGACACGCCGACGCCGTGCAGACCACCGGAGACGGCGTACCCGCCGCCGCCGAACTTGCCGCCCGCGTGCAGCACGGTGAGCACGACCTCGACGGCCGGCTTCTTCTCCACCGGGTGGATGCCCACCGGGATGCCACGGCCGTTGTCGACGACCCGCACACCGCCGTCGGCCAGGATCGTCACGTCGATGGTGTCCGCGTGACCGGCCAGCGCCTCGTCGACCGAGTTGTCGACGACCTCCTGCACCAGGTGGTGCAGGCCGCGCTCGCCCGTCGAGCCGATATACATACCGGGTCGCTTGCGAACCGCGTCCAGACCCTCGAGGACGGTGATGGCGCTGGCGTCGTACGAGGCGGTGACCTCGCCGTGCGCGCCTGCGGCGGTGGACGGGATGTTCTCGTTGGGGTTGCCGGAATCGGCCACGAAGCGCCCTTTCTGGCACAGCACGAGCCAAGCTCTTCGGCGGGTTGCCGGAGCGGCTGCGGCATGTTGCGTTGGTAAGCCTTGATCAGCGTTGCTCAGCTTGTCCCGGACGGTCCCCACGAGTGGGGCGGGATTGGCTTCCAGTCTACCGGTAGCGCCGACAGTGATGGGGGTTTGCCGGTACCTGAGTCCTCATGTGCCGCCCTGAATCCTCCTCTCCCGGGTCCCCATATACGGAGCAGGGCTCCAAGAGGCTCACAGAGGCTCCCAGCGCTTCGGACTGTCAACCCTTGGCTACTTGGGAGTCAGGTCGCAATTCGCAACCGCGTGCGGCCGTACGACACGACGGCCGCCGAGGGTCCCGGAGGACCGCCGACGGCCGTCGATGTGATGTCTGTCACCCACAGGTTTGCGGGGTCATCCGTAGGTGTCACCAGGGCCTGTGCTGCCCGGGGCACGCAGCGGACCGTAGCGCCGCGGGGGACCACCAGGGTTGAGCACTTTGATCATCCGCACACTGCCCTGACCCAGGTCCTCGTTGAGGCGGGCGACCAGAGCGGGCGCGAGGTGACGCAGCTGGGTCGCCCACGCCGTGGAGTCGCACTGCACGACCAGCACCCGCTCGTCCTCGTCGTACTTCTGCGGCACACAGTGCTTGGCGAGGTTCTCCCCGACGATCTCCGGCCAGCGCCCCATCACCCCGCCGACCGCCGCCGGCGCCTCCCAGCCCCGATCGCTGATCAGCCGGTTGATCGCCGACCCCAGCGCCATCGGGTCGCGCCCGTCGGCGCGCGCGCCGGAGCGCAGCCCGCCCCGCCGCGCCTGCTTCTTCTGCTGCGCCGCGTCCCCCCGCGCGCGTGCCTGCTCCTTGGCCGCTCTGAGCGCCACGCGCGCGAGGTCGATGCCGGAGGGCTCGGGTGTCTTCTGAGGCTCTTCAGTGCTCACGCGCGCTCCACCACCCCACCCGCCACCGAGTACCGCGCCCCGGCCAGCAGATGCGGTACGTCGTCGTCCACCGCCGCCGTCACCAGTACCTGCTCCCCGGGCGCCACCAGCTCCGCCAGCCGCTCCCGGCGCCGGGTGTCCAGCTCGGCGAACACGTCGTCGAGGATCAGCACCGGCTCATTGCCCTCCGCACGGAGCAGGTCGTACGACGCGAGCCGCAACGCCAGCGCGTACGACCAGGACTCCCCGTGCGAGGCGTACCCCTTCGCGGGCAGCTGACCGAGTTTGAGCAGCAGATCGTCTCTATGGGGACCGACCAGGGTCACACCCCGCTCGATCTCCTGCTTACGGGCCTCCGCGAGCGCCGCCATCAGCTGCTCATGGAGATCCTCGCGCGTGTGCGCCTCACCGGGCGCCGACGGCTTGTACTCCAGGGCGATCGGCCCACCGCCGGGCGCCAGCTGCTCGTACGCCTTGTCGGCCAGCGGCTGGATCGCGGCGATCAGATCGAGCCGCTGGGCGAGCAGCTCGGCACCCACGCGCGCGAGGTGCTGGTCCCACACGTCGAGGGTGGACAGATCCATGGACCGGCCACCGTGCCGACGCGCGAGCGCGGCCGACTTCAGCAGCGTGTTGCGCTGCTTGAGCACCCGTTCGTAGTCGGAACGCACACCCGCCATGCGCGGGGAGCGGGCGGTGATCAGCTCGTCGAGGAAGCGACGCCGCTCCCCGGGGTCACCCTTGACCAGGGCGAGGTCCTCGGGAGCGAAGAGGACGGTCCTGACGATCCCGAGCACATCACGCGGCCTGACCTGCGAGGACCTGTTGATACGGGCCCGGTTCGCCTTGCCCGGGTTCAGCTCCAGCTCGACCAGCTGCTGCCGCTCGCCCTGCCGCACCTGCGCCCGGACGATCGCGCGGTCGGCGCCCATACGGACCAGGGGCGCGTCGGAGGAGACGCGGTGGCTGCCGAGGGTGGCGAGATAGCCGACCGCCTCGACCAGGTTCGTCTTGCCCTGCCCGTTGGGGCCGACGAAGGCCGTGACGCCCGGGTCGAGCGGAACCTCGACCCGGGCGTACGAGCGGAAGTCGGCCAGCGACAGATGCGTGACGTGCATGGTCGGGCGCCGACCTCCCCCGGCTTGTGGGCTGTTCTCAACAGCCCTGTGGATTACTTCTTCTCGACCGCGTGGCCGCCGAACTGGTTGCGCAGCGCCGCGATCATCTTCATCTGCGGCGAGTCGTCCTGACGGGACGCGAACCGCGCGAACAGGGACGCGGTGATCGCCGGCAGCGGCACCGCGTTGTCGATGGCCGCCTCCACGGTCCACCGGCCCTCGCCGGAGTCCTGTGCGTAACCGCGCAGTTTGTCCAGGTGCTCGTCCTCGTCAAGGGCGTTGACGGCCAGGTCGAGCAGCCAGGAACGGATGACCGTGCCCTCCTGCCAGGAGCGGAAGACCTCGCGCACGTCGGTGACGGAGTCGACCTTCTCCAAGAGCTCCCAGCCCTCGGCGTAGGCCTGCATCATCGCGTACTCGATGCCGTTGTGGACCATCTTCGCGAAGTGCCCGGCACCCACCTTGCCGGCGTGCACCGCGCCAAAGTCACCCTCGGGCTTGAGGGCGTCGAAGACCGGCTGCACCTTGGCGACGTTCTCCGCGTCGCCGCCGTACATCAGCGCATAGCCGTTCTCCAGACCCCACACGCCGCCGGAGACACCGCAGTCGACGAAGCCGATGCCCTTGGCCGCCAGCTCCTCGGCGTGCTTCTCGTCGTCGGTCCAGCGGGAGTTGCCGCCGTCCACGACCACGTCACCCGGCTCCAGGAGCTCGGCCAGCTCGTCGACCGTCGACTGGGTGGCCGCACCGGCCGGGACCATCACCCACACGACCCGCGGGCCCTTCAACTTGCCCACAAGCTCTTCCAGGCTGTGGACATCGGCGAGGTCCGGGTTGCGGTCGTATCCGATGACGGTGTGGCCTGCGCGGCGGATCCGCTCGCGCATGTTGCCGCCCATCTTGCCGAGGCCGACGAGACCGAGCTCCATCAGTTGTTCCTTAGGTTGCTGTGGCGTGTGTGGCACCTTCGTACCTACGTCCGAGCCTAAACCCGGACGCTCACGCACACCTGTGGGCATACGCGCTCATACGTACGCCCCCCACCTGCGGATTTCCCCAGACCCCGAGCTCGTCGTCCACGGCCTGGGGATAACTCCGGCCGCTCGGCGGCTCAGCCGCTGAGTCGCACCGGCATGATCAGGTACTTGTAGGCCTCGTCCGCCTCCGCGTCCAGCGCCGGCTTGCCGCTGAGCAGCGCGGGCTTCGTCGACGTCGTGAAGGACAGCTGGGCGACCGGGGAGTCGATGGCGCTCAGGCCGTCGAGCAGGAAGGTCGGGTTGAAGGCGATCGAGATGTCGTCGCCCTCCAGGTTGGCGTCGACACGCTCCACAGCCTGTGCGTCGTCACTGGAACCGGCCTCCAGGATCAGCACGCCCTGCTCGAAGCTCAGCCGCACCGGGGTGTTGCGCTCGGCAACCAGGGCCACACGCTTGACGGCCTCCACGAAGGGGGCGGTCTCGATCACGGCGACGGAGTTGAACTCGGTCGGGAACAGCGTGCGGTACTTCGGCAGGTCCCCTTCGAGGAGACGCGTCGTCGTACGCCGCCCGGCGCCCTCGAAACCGATCAGGCCCTCGCCCGCGCCCGAGCCGGAGAGCGCCAGGATGACGCTGTCGCCGCTCGTGAGCGCCTTGGCGGTGTCCAGGAGCGTCTTGGCGGGCACCAGGGCCACCGCGGACGCCTCGGGGTTCTCCGGCTTCCACAGGAACTCACGGACCGCGAAACGGTAGCGGTCGGTGGAGGCCAGTGTGACGGTGTCGCCCTCGATCTCGATGCGCACACCGGTCAGCACGGGCAGCGTGTCGTCACGGCCGGCCGCGATGGCGACCTGGGAGGCCGCGGAGGCGAAGACCTCACCGGGGACGGTGCCGGTCGCGGTGGGCATCTGCGGCAGCGCCGGGTACTCCTCCACAGGCAGGGTGTGGAGGGTGAAGCGGGACGAGCCGCAGACCACGGTCGCCCGTACACCGTCTGTGGAGATCTCGACCGGGCGGTTGGGCAGGGCGCGGCAGATGTCGGCGAGCAGCCGGCCGGAGACCAGGACCGTGCCTTCCTCCTCGACCTCGGCCTCGACGCTGACCCGCGCGGAGACCTCGTAGTCGAAGCTGGACAGGCTCAGCTGGCCGTCCTCGGCCTTCAGCAGCAGGCCGGCGAGGACAGGCGCCGGCGGACGGGCCGGGAGGCTGCGTGCCGCCCAGGCCACTGCCTCCGCGAGTACGTCGCGTTCCACCCGGATCTTCACTGTTGCCGCCTCCTGCTGTTGCCGGCGCTTCGCTCTGCCTGGCCTCGTCGTCTGTCTCGGTGTCGTCGGCCCCAGTGCGGGGAAGGACACCGGGGAACAGTCTGACGCACCCCACTGACAGTAGGTGCCTCTCGGGGTCAAGTCGTGACGAGGGGCGGTCGGGGGCCGGACAGCGAGTTGTGCACAGGACCCCCTTCGAAACGGATTCCCAGCTCTCTCTAGTTGGGAGTAGTAGTAGGGGCTGTGGATACAGTGGATAACTCCGTTTTCCCAGGTCAGACAGGAAATTTTGTCCACTGACCCTGTGGGCGGAGACGGTGGACAACTCGGGGTCTCTGTGGAGAACAGAAAGTTCTGCACACTCCGTGCACAGCCTGAGGTGAGTTCTCCCCAGCTGCGTCCCCAGCTTTCCCCACGTTTCCCACACCCCGCCCCGGCACCTTCGTGTGACGGCTTTCACTCGACCCGGTGAGCTGCCGCGTCGCGTTGCCGAACAGTGGACAGGCATGTGGAGAAGCTGGGGATCGCTGGGGACAACCTGGCTCAGCCTGTGGGTTGCCGGTGGACAACTTGATGCACAGCCTGTGGATCTTTTCTTCGTCCACAGTCTGTGGAGATCGCTCGTCCACGAATCCACAACCACTTGACCTGGCCTGATGGACTTTCAACAAGCGTCCTGTGGACGGCGATCTGGACAACTTGGCAGTCCCCAGGATGTGGACGGCAGAAAGTCACCGAATCTGTGGAGAGAGGCCGTAACCCGGCAGCTAATCGAACAGTGGGCTACGAGTGCATGACGGCGGACAGGGCGGCGGACTGAGGACGGAACGGCGGCCGGCATGACGAAGGGCGCCCCGGGACCGTGTCCCCGGGCGCCCTGGACGCCGTGCGTACGGCTGTGTCAGCCGTTCTTGATGCGGTTGGTCAGCTCGGTGACCTGGTTGTAGATGGAGCGCCGCTCGGCCATCAGATTGCGGATCTTGCGGTCCGCGTGCATGACGGTCGTGTGGTCGCGGCCGCCGAACAGGGCACCGATCTTCGGCAGGGAGAGATCGGTCAGCTCGCGGCACAGGTACATGGCGATCTGCCGGGCGGTCACCAGCGCGCGCCCGCGCGAGGTGCCGCACAGGTCCTCGACGGTCAGGCCGAAGTAGTCCGCCGTCGCGCCCATGATCGCCGTCGAGGTGATCTCGGGAGCCGAGTCCTCACCGCCGGGGATCAGGTCCTTGAGGACGATCTCCGTCAGGCCCAGGTCCACCGGCTGCCGGTTGAGCGACGCGAACGCTGTCACCCGGATCAGCGCGCCCTCCAGCTCACGGATGTTCCGTGAGATCCGGGAGGCGATGAACTCCAGTACCTCCGGCGGGGCGTTGAGCTGCTCTTGGACCGCCTTCTTGCGCAGGATCGCGATCCGGGTCTCCAGCTCGGGCGGCTGGACGTCGGTGATCAGACCCCACTCGAAACGGTTCCGCAGCCGGTCCTCCAGCGTCACCAGCTGCTTGGGCGGCCGGTCGCTGGAGAGCACGATCTGCTTGTTCGCGTTGTGGAGCGTGTTGAAGGTGTGGAAGAACTCCTCCTGCGTCGACTCCTTGTCCGCGAGGAACTGGATGTCGTCGACGAGCAGGATGTCCATCTCGCGGTACCGCTTGCGGAAGCTGTCGCCCTTGCCGTCGCGGATGGAGTTGATGAACTCGTTGGTGAACTCCTCCGAGCTCACGTACCGCACGCGCGTGCCGGGGTAGAGGCTGCGCGCGTAGTGCCCGATCGCGTGCAGCAGGTGCGTCTTGCCGAGCCCCGACTCCCCGTAGATGAACAGGGGGTTGTACGCCTTCGCGGGCGCCTCGGCGACGGCCACCGCGGCCGCGTGCGCGAAGCGGTTGGAGGCGCCGATGACGAAGGTGTCGAAGAGGTACTTCGGGTTCAGGCGTGCGGTGGGCTCACCGGGGCCGCTCGCCGGCGCGGGCTTCGCGGCGAGCGGGCCGGGAGCGCCACCGGCCGAGGGCAGTGCGGAGCCACCGTGTCCCCCGCGGTGCGCGTGCCCGCCGCCGGAGGGCGACTCGGGCAGCTCGCGGCGCGGACCGGGCTGGTCGTAGTCGTCGCGCCGGGGGCCGGGCTGGTCGTAGTCGTCACGGCGCGGGCTCGGCTTGTCGTAGTCGTCGCGCCGGGGCTGGTCGTAGTCCGCGCGCTGCTGGTCGTAGGACGGGCGGTCCATCGGCTGCGGGCGGTAGTCCTGGGACGGCGAGGCGTACGCGTCCTTGGGGTACGGCTCCTGGGAGTACGGCTCCTGCGCGGACGGCGTGGCGTACGGGTCGCGCTCGGGGAAGCCGAGGCGCGGCTGCTGCCAGCTGTACTCGTCCTGCTGGGGACGGGGCCAGGCGCCGGGCTCGGGACGCTGGTACTCGCCCGGGTAGGCGGGGCGGGCCGTGGGGAGCTGGTCGCCGGGGCCGCCGGGGAGTTGCTCGGCGCGGCCCGGCTGGCGGTCGTCGGCGCGGTGGCGGCCGTAGCCCTCGTACGGATGGTCGTACTGGTTGCCGTCGTACTTGTTTCCCTGGCCGCCCTGGTTGTCGTACTGGCCGCCCTGGTTGTCGTACGGACCGTTCTGGTTGTCGTACTGGCCGGCGGGGAGCTCGGGCTCGTCGTAGCGCTGCTGGGGGCGGGGCGGCTGGGGTGCCGGTGGGGCCGGGGGTTCGCCGGCGGAGTCGTCGACGGTGATCGCGATGCGGATCGGGCGGCCGCACTCGCGGCTCAGGGTGTCGCTGACGATCGGGGCGAGGCGGCCTTCGAGCACGCCCTTCGCAAACTCGTTCGGTACCGCGAGCAGGGCGGTGTCCGCGACCAGCGCGAGGGGCTGGCAGCGGCGGATCCAGTGCTCGTCCTTGACCTCCACGCCCTGCCCGCGGCCCTCGCCGAGGAGCTGCTCCAGTACTCGTGGCCACACTGCGGCAAGATCGGCAGGTACGTCAGCCACAGGGCACGCTCTCTCACAGGTCCCACGAACGTGTGATGGTGGGACGGGTCGGGATCTACACCGCGGGGCGCGGGGGACAAAGGAACGAATCGGAGTTCAGCCACGGTAGTCAGGGCGACGGGTGCGGTTCAAGTTGTTGTCCCCAGCCTGTGGATAGTGTCTCCCGGTGACCGCTGGTTTGACCGGATGGCGTAGCCGCGCGTACCGTAACCAGGTCGAGTTGTCGATGGCTGCTGCCGCCTGCCTCCGATGGGCACAGATCGCGTCAGGTGATCGGGAAGCGGTGCACTCGGGCGTAAGCGAGAGCTACTCGTGGGCGCACGGTGACAGCCAGGACGGCACCCGCCACCACCGATTTGATTTCTGGAGCCCCCGAGTGAGCAAGCGCACCTTCCAGCCGAACAACCGTCGTCGCGCCAAGACCCACGGCTTCCGCCTGCGGATGCGTACCCGTGCCGGTCGCGCGATTCTCGCGAACCGCCGTGCCAAGGGTCGCGCCAGCCTGTCCGCCTGATTCCGGTCAGGTCATGCCGTCGTGCTGCCCACCGAGAACCGGCTGAGGCGGCGCGAGGACTTCGCGACCGCGGTACGACGAGGGCGCCGGGCAAGCCGCCCGTCCCTCGTAGTCCATCTTCGTAGCGGTGCAACGGACCCGCACGCGCCTGGGGAGAGCGCTCCCCCGACGCGTGCGGGTTTCGTCGTGAGCAAGGCCGTGGGCGGCGCGGTGGTGCGCAACAAGGTGAAGCGCAGGCTTCGCCATCTGATGCGCGACCGGGTCGACCTGCTGCCCCCCGGTAGCCTGGTAGTCGTACGAGCGCTGCCCGGTGCGGGTGACGCCGACCATGCACAGCTGGCCCGAGACCTGGATGCCGCCATCGAACGGCTACTGGGAGGGGGCGCGCGATGAAGTACCCGCTGCTGGCTCTGATCAAGCTGTACCAGTGGACGATCAGTCCACTGCTGGGGCCTGTGTGCAAGTACTACCCGTCGTGCTCCCATTACGGCTTCACGGCCATCGACCGGCACGGTGCGATCAAGGGCACGGCGCTCACCGCCTGGCGCATCCTGCGCTGCAATCCGTGGTCGCTGGGAGGCGTGGACCATGTCCCGCCCCGCAAGCGTCCGCGGTGGCACGAAATGCTGCGTGACGCCTGGCGTGCACGCAGGGGCGGGCACTCCGCCGCCGAAACGGCCACCGAGGAGAACCCCTCTTCGACCCCCGAAGAGAACCCTCCTTCGAGCCCGGCCGCAGAGACTCCGTCCCATGCCCAAGGAGCATGATTAGTGGACACGATTGCCAGCCTGTTCAGCTTCATCACGACACCCGTCTCCTGGGTCATCGTCCAGTTCCACAAGGTGTACGGCGCCATCTTCGGCCCTGACACCGGCTGGGCCTGGGGCCTGTCGATCGTGTCTCTGGTGATCCTGATCCGTATCTGCCTGATCCCGCTCTTCGTGAAGCAGATCAAGTCGACGCGGGCCATGCAGACGCTCCAGCCTGAGATGAAGAAGATCCAGGAGCGCTACAAGAACGACAAGCAGCGTCAGTCCGAAGAGATGATGAAGCTGTACAAGGAGACGGGTACCAACCCGCTCTCCTCGTGCCTTCCCATCCTGGCGCAGTCGCCCTTCTTCTTTGCCCTGTACCACGTGCTCAACGGGATCGCGACGGGCGACCAGATCGGCGTCATCAACGAGTCGCTGCTCGCCAGTGCCCGTAAGGCGCACATCTTCGGTGCCCCGCTCGCCGCGAAGTTCACCGACAGCCAGTCGACGGTGGAGGCGCTCGGCGCCACCCTCATGGATGTCCGGGTCGTCACCGCGATCATGATCGTCATGATGTCGGCGTCGCAGTTCTTCACGCAGCGCCAGCTGATGACCAAGAACGTCGACACCACGGTGAAGACGCCGTTCATGCAGCAGCAGAAGATGCTGATGTACGTCTTCCCGGTCATGTTCGCCGTCTTCGGCATCAACTTCCCGGTCGGTGTCCTCGTCTACTGGCTGACCACCAACGTGTGGACCATGGGCCAGCAGATGTACGTCATCCGCAACAACCCGACCCCGGGTTCCAAGGCTCAGGCCGCCTACCTGGAGCGTCTGACCAAGCACGTGACGCACCACGGCAAGGTCCGTCGGCGCAGCGAGAAGACCATCGTCAAGGCGATCGTCGCCAAGGGCCGCGACCGCAACGAGTTCGAGCGCAAGTTCATCAACGCCCTGAGCAAGGCGGGTCTCGCCGCCCAGGCCGACGGCGTCGTGATCAAGAGCGAGAGCCAGGCCGTCGCCCAGGCCGAGGACGGTACGCCGACCACGGGTGGCACCGGTACGCCGAAGCGCCAGCAGCCCAAGCGGCAGAGCAAGTCCCAGCGGCAGTCGGGTGGCGCGACCACCTCCGCTGCGGCGAAGTCGGCTGAGGAGCATGTCTCGCTCAGCAAGTCCGACGACGAGCCCGAAGACGCCAAGCCCGCCGCCCCCGCCAAGAAGGCCGCGCAGAAGCAGCAGCCCGGCGCCGGTACCCGCAGCAAGGCCCAGTCCGGACAGCGCAAGGGCCCGCAGCGGCCCAAGTCCCCGTCCAAGAAGTAAGAAGGAGTCCAACCCGTGACGGAAGGCACCACCTCCGCCGCTGCCGAGGGTGCAGACACCCTGACCCGCCTGGAGCAGGAGGGCGAGATCGCGGCGGACTACCTCGAGGGTCTGCTGGACATCGCCGACCTCGACGGCGACATCGACATGGACGTCGAGGCCGACCGCGCCGCTGTCTCGATCATCAGCGACGCGAGCAGCCGCGATCTGCAGAAGCTGGTCGGCCGTGAGGGCGAGGTGCTCGAGGCTCTTCAGGAGCTCACGCGCCTGGCCGTGCACCGGGAGACCGGGGACCGCAGCCGTCTGATGCTGGACATCGCCGGCTACCGCGCCAAGAAGCGTGCCGAGCTCTCCGAGCTGGGTGCCAAGGCCGCCGCCGAGGTCAAGAGCAGCGGTGAGCCCGTGAAGCTCAAGCCGATGACGCCGTTCGAGCGCAAGGTCGTCCACGACGCCGTGAAGGCGGCCGGCCTGCGCAGCGAGTCCGAGGGCGAGGAGCCGCAGCGCTTCGTCGTCGTGCTGCCCGCCTGATCGGTCCGTACGTTCCTCCGGCCCCGTCTGCCCGGCAGGCGGGGCCGAACTTTGTCAGCCTGTTAGTTCTGGTGGTTGTGGTGATCGGCGCCGGGTGCGCCCATCGCGGTACGGAAGGACGGTCCCCGTGACGGAGGCAGCGGAGCTTCCCCCTGCGCCCGAACAGGCGCGCACGGTGTTTGGTGATCGCTACGCGGATGCGGTCCGGTACGCGGAGCTGCTCGCTGAGGCGGGCGTGCAGCGCGGCCTGATCGGCCCGCGTGAGGTGCCCCGGCTGTGGGAACGGCACCTGTTGAACTGTGCGGTGCTCTCGGAGGTCGTCCCCGAGGGAGTGACCGTGTGCGACGTCGGCTCGGGTGCCGGCCTGCCGGGCATTCCCCTGGCGCTGGTGCGGCCCGACCTGAAGATCACGCTCCTGGAGCCCCTGCTGCGGCGTACGACCTTCCTGACCGAGGTGGTGGAACTGCTCGGCCTGGACCATGTGACGGTCATGCGGGGCCGTGCCGAGGAGGTCATGGGCAAGCTGCCGCCGGTGCATGTGGTGACGGCACGGGCCGTGGCCCCGCTGGACCGCCTGGCCACCTGGGGCATCCCGCTGCTGCGTCCGTACGGCGAGATGCTGGCCCTCAAGGGCGACACCGCCGAGGAGGAGCTCAAGGCATCGTCCACGGCACTCAGCAAGCTCGGTGCGGTGGGGACGTCTGTCCTCCAGGTGGGTGAGGGAGTCGTGGATCCTCTGTCCACGGTCGTCCGGGTCGAGGTCGGGGAGAGCCCCGGTGGAGTGCGCTTCGCGGCCAAGCGGGCGAAGGCGGCCCGCACGGGGCGTGCGCGTCGGCGTCGCGGATAGGCGAGGCGTCGCCTCCGCTGATCCGTCCTGACGACGAGACGTACTCCACACAAGCTGCCAAACCTATGCATGCCGGAGTGTCGCGGCAGTTCGGCTCCGACTGCTGTGCATCGTGTTTCACGTGAAACGTCGCTCACTGCTGCACGGCATCATCAGCCGTGGCCGCGCCGCGGCCGAACCTCGCGAACGCAAGCCTCTGGGTTCTCTTGGAGAAGGCCGCTCGGATGACACTCCGTCCCCATCAAGGGGCACGGAGTTGTCCACAGAGGTGGATTTCTCCACAGAACACCAGGCCTCACTGGTTCACGACCCCGAAGACATGGGAGGCTCTGTTCATTGCGAGCCTGAAGTCGAGGAGAGTGAATCCTTGCGGTCCGACGCCAACATCGCGGGACCGATGACCGATCCGGTCCCCGGTCCCCGAACCGAGTCGATGGGGGACGATGTTTCACGTGAAACACCGCCCCCGATGGACGACACTCCCATCGGTCGTGCTGCCCAACAGGCGGTAGAGGCACTGGGGCGCGCCGGTGAGGGCCTGCCACGGCCCGAGCAGACCCGCGTCATCGTCGTCGCCAACCAGAAGGGTGGCGTGGGCAAGACGACGACAACGGTCAACCTCGCCGCTTCGTTGGCTGTGCACGGAGGCCGGGTCCTGGTGATCGACCTCGACCCACAGGGCAACGCGTCCACTGCCCTGGGGATCGACCACCACGCCGAAGTGCCCTCCATCTATGACGTGTTGATCGACAGCAGGCCACTGGCCGAAGTCGTTCAGCCGGTCCCGGATGTCGAGGGACTCTTCTGTGCTCCCGCCACGATCGATCTCGCCGGTGCGGAGATCGAGCTGGTGTCCCTGGTGGCACGTGAGAGCCGGCTGCAGCGCGCGATCGAGGCGTACGAGCACCCGCTGGACTACATCCTCATCGACTGCCCGCCCTCGCTCGGCCTGCTGACGGTCAACGCCCTGGTGGCCGGCGCCGAGGTCCTCATTCCGATCCAGTGCGAGTACTACGCGCTGGAGGGGCTGGGCCAGCTGCTCCGCAACGTCGACCTGGTACGGGGGCACCTCAACCCCAACCTGCATGTCTCGACGATCCTGCTCACCATGTACGACGGCCGGACGCGGCTCGCGTCCCAGGTCGCGGACGAGGTGCGCACCCACTTCGGCGACGAGGTGCTGCGGACGAGCATTCCCCGCTCGGTCCGTATCTCCGAGGCGCCGAGCTATGGGCAGACGGTGCTGACCTACGATCCAGGATCGAGTGGTGCCCTCTCCTATCTTGAGGCGGCACGAGAAATCGCGCTGAAGGGCGTGGGCGTCGCCTACGACCCGACGCAGGTCCATATCGGCACTCAGAGCAACCCGAGCATGGTGGAGGGCATTCAGTGAGCGAGCGACGGAGGGGTTTGGGCCGTGGGCTCGGCGCACTGATCCCTGCTGCCCCGACGGAGAAGACGCCGACTCCGGCCGCGATGGGAGGCGCCGGTTCGGCGTCCCCGTCGGCCGTGCCGGTACTGACGAGCGACCGTGGGGTGGCCGCGGCGAAGGTGGCCACACTGCCGCCTGTTTCACATGAAACGGAGGAGCCGTCGCTGAACGGCGCCGTGGAGACCTTCCCGTCTCCCGTCGGTGCCCACTTCGCCGAGCTCCCCCTCGACTCCATCACGCCGAACCCGCGCCAGCCGCGCGAGGTCTTCGACGAGGACGCCCTGCAGGAACTGGTCACCTCCATCCAGGAGGTCGGCCTCCTCCAGCCGGTCGTCGTACGGCAGGTGGGCCCCGCGCGCTACGAGCTCATCATGGGCGAGCGGCGCTGGCGGGCCAGCCGTGAGGCCGGCTTGGAGGCGATCCCTGCGATCGTCCGGGCCACGGACGACGACAAGCTTCTGCTGGACGCCCTCCTGGAGAACCTGCACCGGGCACAGCTGAACCCGCTGGAAGAGGCCGCCGCCTACGACCAGTTGCTGAAGGACTTCAACTGCACCCACGACCAGCTGGCGGACCGCATCGGCCGGTCCCGCCCGCAGGTCTCCAACACTCTGCGTCTGCTGAAGCTCTCCCCGGCCGTTCAGCGCCGGGTGGCCGCCGGGGTCCTCTCCGCCGGGCACGCACGGGCGCTGCTCTCGGTGGAGGACTCCGAGGAGCAGGACCGCCTCGCTCACCGGATCGTGGCCGAGGGACTCTCGGTGCGTGCTGTCGAGGAGATCGTGACCCTGATGGGCTCGCGTCCGCAGACGGCTCAGCGCGCGAAGGGCCCGCGGGCCGGCACTCGGGTCTCCCCGGCACTGAGCGATCTGGCAGGCCGTCTCTCGGACCGCTTCGAGACGCGTGTGAAGGTCGACCTGGGCCAGAAGAAGGGCAAGATCACGGTCGAGTTCGCCTCGATGGAGGACCTTGAGCGGATCCTCGGCTCCCTCGCCCCGGGCGAGGGACCGGTCCTTCAGAAGAGCCTTCTGGACGGGGACTCCGAGGACACGGAGGACTGATCGTCCGGCTCGCGGTGCGGGCTGTGTCCGGTCTCCTCCGGACACAGCCCGCTCTTTGCTTTCATGCGGTGTCGATGCCCTCACATCGTGGATACGATGCGTTTGGTACGGCGCATCCACCCGGCAGCACCTCTCAGGGGAGGAAGGTGTCATGCGAACGGTGAGCCGCAGCGGACTGGTGAGCGCGGGTCTGGGACTGGGCGCGGTCGGCGGCTTCGTCGGCAGTCTGCTCCGCGAACGGAGCGCACTGACAGCCGCCCGCGATGCTGCGGGCGAGGGAAGCGAGGAACAGCCTTCATGGGGCGACGGCTCGTACCGCTCACGCTGGACAACCTTCAGGACATTCCCCAGCGCTGTCGCTCGTGTGTCTTCTGGGAGTTGGACCCCGTCAGCGGTGAGGCCGCGGTAAGAGCGGGAACGGCCGCCCTGGAGAAGGAGTCCTGGATCTCCGCGGTCCTGCTGGACTGGGGCTCGTGCGGCCGGGTCGTCTACGTCGACGAGGTACCGGTGGGCTATGTGCTCTACGCGCCTCCGGCCTACGTCCCCCGCTCGACGGCGTTTCCCACGAGCCCTGTCTCACCGGACGCGGTGCAGTTGATGACAGCGTTCATCATGCCTGGGTACCAGGGGCAGGGGCTGGGCCGGGTGATGGTCCAGACGGTGGCCAAGGATCTGCTCCGTCGGGGCTTCAAGGCCATCGAGGCCTTCGGGGACGCCCGTTGGAAGGAACCGGCCTGTGTGCTGCCCGCCGACCATCTCCTGGCGGTGGGCTTCAAGACGGTCCGTCCCCACCCGCTGCATCCGCGTCTGCGGCTGGAGTTGCGCACCACGCTCTCCTGGAAGGAAGACGTGGAGATGGCGTTGGACCGGCTTCTGGGCGCGGTACAGAAGGAACCCGCCCTGCGCCCCCTCTGACGGGCGCCTCCACTCAACAACAACGGGCCAGCCCTTTTCGGGCTGGCCCATCGGTGTTTCACGTGAAACATGCGCCAACGGCGTGACGGCTCAATGCGTCACTCAGCGATGAAGTCCTCGAGGTCACGCACGATCGCGGCCTTCGGCTTCGCGCCGACGATGGTCTTGGCGACCTCGCCACCTTGGTAGACGTTCAGGGTCGGGATGGACATGACGCCGTACTTGGCGGCCGTACCCGGGTTCTCGTCGATGTTGAGCTTCACGATCTCGATCTTGTCGCCGTACTCGGCGGCGATCGCCTCGAGGGACGGAGCGATCTGGCGGCACGGGCCGCACCAGGCAGCCCAGAAGTCCACCAGGACGGGCTTGTCGCTCTTGAGGACGTCCTGCTCGAAGGAGTCGTCGGTCACGTTCTTCAGGGTGCCGGCCACGGCGGGCTCCTTAACTCTTTATGCGTGGGGTGGTGGGTGGGTGGAGAGGGGGTCAGACAGAGGTCTTCTCGGGCTCGGCCTGCTCCTCGTCCGCGAGGGCGGCGAGGAAACGCTCGGCGTCGAGAGCGGAGGAGCAGCCGGTGCCGGCCGCGGTGATCGCCTGGCGGTAGGTGTGGTCGACCACGTCACCAGCGGCGAAGACGCCGGTGATGTTCGTCCGTGTCGAGGGCGCGGCGACCTTCAGGTAGCCCTCCTCGTCGAGGTCGAGCTGGCCCTTGAAGAGCTCGGTGCGCGGGTCGTGGCCGATCGCGATGAACAGGCCGGTCACCGCCAGGTCGGAGAGCTCGCCGGTCTTGAGGTTGCGCAGCTTGAGCCCGGAGAGCTTCTGGTCGCCCTGGACCTCGGCGACCTCGCTGTCCCACACGAACTTGATCTTCGGGTCGGCGAAGGCGCGCTCCTGCATGGCCTTGGAGGCGCGCAGGGTGTCGCGACGGTGGACGATCGTCACCGACTTGGCGAAGCGCGAGAGGAAGGTGGCCTCCTCCATGGCGGTGTCACCGCCACCGATCACGGCGATGTCCTGGTCCTTGAAGAAGAAGCCGTCACAGGTGGCGCACCACGAGACACCGCGACCGGAGAGGGCGTCCTCGTTCGGCAGGCCGAGCTTGCGGTGCTGCGAGCCGGTGGTGACGATGACGGCCTTCGCCTTGTGGACCGTGCCCGCCGTGTCGGTGACGGTCTTGATCTCACCCGTGAGGTCGACGCTGACGATGTCGTCCGGGATGAGCTCGGCGCCGAAACGCTCGGCCTGGCCGCGCATGTTGTCCATGAGCTCGGGGCCCATGATGCCGTCCTGGAAGCCCGGGAAGTTCTCCACCTCGGTGGTGTTCATCAGCGCACCACCCGCGGTGACGGCGCCCTCGAACACCAGCGGCTTCAGCGACGCGCGCGCGGTGTAGAGCGCCGCCGTGTAGCCGGCAGGCCCGGAGCCGATGATGATCACGTTTCGGACGTCGCTCACGGCTTGTTTCCTCGTCTCTGGACTGCGTCAGTACGACCGGTGGGAGCCCCTCTCAGAACTCTCACCCCACCCAACGGATCCTACGGGGCGCGCATTCCCGGTGTGTCCGGGCACACGGAGAGGCGGCACCGTACGGGATCCACGCAGAAGAGAGACGAAGCGTGTGCCTAACGCGCGTAGGAGTGCGTCAGGAGAACCTTCGCGGAGGAGGACGGATCCTTCTCACAGCCGGCGTCGACGACATAGGCGTCGACTCGGCTGCTGTCCTTCGCGTTGAGCATCAACACCAGGTAGGCAGCATCGCCGTCGTAGGTGCCCTTCTTCGCTGCCAGCGCTTCGTCGTCACGACCGATGCCTCGCAGCACACAGGAGGGGACCTGGGGCAGGGGCTGGTTCTTGAGGTGGTTCTCGGGAACGGTGTTCGCACCCAGGCTGCGCGGAGCACGGGATCCCTCGCCGGAACCCTGTGCCAACAGTTCGGAGACCTGGGTCCCCACTTTCTTGCCGGAGAAGGCGTCGGCCTGTGTGGTCGGGGCGGAGGGCTTTCCGTCGTTGAAGGACGACAGCAATACCGAGCCGAGCCCGAGGGCTGCGACGGTGAAGACGGTTCCCAGGACGGCGATCCTGCGACGCCCGCCACGGGAACGGCTCTTGCGACCCGGGCCCGTGGTGGCCGCACGGGCGTGGCCGGCAGGACGATCCGCAGACACCGATGTTTCACGTGAAACATGCGCATCGCCGAGTGTGGGGGCTTCGACGGGCTCGGGTGCTGTCGCGTTGAGAAGAGCCTCCGCGGCGAGAGCGGCGTCGATACGGCCCGCGATCTCGTCCGGCATACGCGGCGGCCCCGGCAGCGAGCCGAGCAGCCCCCTGATCTCCTCCAGAGAAGCGTGGACGTCCGCGCAGAGCTCGCACTCGTCCAGATGCCGACGCACATCCGCGCTGCGGGTGGGTGTGAGCAGACCTTCGGTGAGGTCGGAGATCTCCGCGACGTCCGGGTGCCCGGTCGTGTCTGTCGTGGATGTCACGCTCGCCCACCTCCGCCCTTCACAGCAGCTGAATCGCCTGGACCTGTCTCACGGGGACCTGGGTCAGGGGATCCCGCTGCCGGTGGGACGGATGTCCCGTGCACCCGGTTCCGTCCTCCGCCCGGTTCTCTGCGGTCACCGGTGTTTTCCGGCCGCAGATGGGTGAGAAGGGGGAGGAGTCTGGCCCGGCCGCGGGCGCAGCGGCTCTTCACCGTGCCGGTCGGCACGTCGAGCATGCGGGCGGCTTCGGCGACCGGATATCCCTGCATGTCCACCAGGACGAGAGCGGCCCGCTGATCGGGCGGCAGCGTGCCGAGAGCCTCCAGGAGCTGGCGGTGCAGATCGTTGCGCTCCGCCGGTGCCGAAGCTTCCTCGTGGGGCTCCAGGAGCTGTTCCAGGCGCTCGGTGTCGTCGACCGGCGACGTCTTGCGGGAGGCCGCCTTGCGGGCCCGGTCGAGGCAGGCGTTCACCGTGATGCGGTGCAGCCAGGTCGTGACGGCCGACTGGCCACGGAAGGTGTGGGCGGCACGGTAGGCGGAGACCAGGGCGTCCTGGACGGCGTCAGCGGCCTCCTCGCGGTCTCCGAGGGTGCGCAGGGCCACGGCCCAGAGCCGGTCGCGATGGCGCCGCACGAGCTCGCCGAAAGCGTCGGGATCGCCGTCCACATGACGGGCGAGGAGGTCCTGATCGCTTGCGTCGCCGTATGCGGTGCCATCTGCCATCGGACCCCCTCCCCTGGGATGTGGTGCGCTCAGCCCTTGAACGTCACGTCGGTGACCGCCTGCTTGTAGCCCGAGCCGCTGTAGCCGTCCGTCGGCGCGTACGGCACGGCCGTGATCCACAGCAGCACGTACCGCGTCTTGACCGCCTTCGACGCCTTCACCGTAAGAGACTTGCCGCTCGTGGTGGCGGTTCCGATCTCCGTCATTCCGTCGACGCCGGAGGAGGGGGAGAGGGAGTCGGTGGCGTAGAGCTTCACGGTCGTGTCATTGCCGTCGTACCGGAGCCCTATTGAGGAGGCCGAGACCTTCTGCGCCGAGCCGAGGTCGTACACGATGCCCACACCCGGCTTGTACGGGGCGAGCGTCGGGCCGTCGTTGTAGCGCTTGGTGCGCCAGTACGTGGAGCTGTCGCCGTCGTACGTCAGCTTCACGTCGCCCGGGGCCTGTGCGTCACCGCTTGCGACGTACTCCCGGGCACCGGCGATGCTGAGCGTCTTGACCGGCTTGGTCTTGTCGCCGCTCTTGTCGTTGTCGTCCGTGGTCTGCGTCTGGTTGGTGTCCTCGGACTTGTTGTGCTGCTCCATGAGGGCGTCCGCCAACTGCCAGCTGCCCAGGCCAAGAGCGGCGATGAGGAGCGCCGACACGGCCCACTTGAGGGCCTTGCCGGTGCGGCTCTGCAACGGAGGCGGAGGAGACGGCAGCGGTTGGGTGACGCCGGGATGCGGCGCTGGACGGCCGTACGTGCCCTGCTGGTACGTCGTGCGCTGGTACTCGGGCGGCGCCGTGAACGCCGGCTCGGGCGGGCGGATGCGGGGCATCTCGCCGATCGCCTTCACCAACTCCTCAGGCGTGATGCACGCCGACTCGTGGCGGGAAGCGGTCGCGCCGTCGTTGGCGAGCGCGCGCATCGACAGCTCGGACAGCCCGCGGTGGACACCCGCCCGCACCTGGTCGGGCGGGATCAACCCGATGTCCTTGGGCAGCCCGGACAGACCGTAGGCGTCGTCCTCGTACGGCCAGCGCTGGGTCAGGCCCGCGTACAGCAGCGCGCCGATGGCCTCGGTGTCCGTACGCTGCGGGGTCTCGGAAGTGATGCCACGCAGCGCGGCGTTCACAGCGAGGCCGCGGATGCGCCACTGGCCGCTGGAGGTCCGCAGGACCGCGTTCGGGTTCAGGCGCAGATGCGCGAGGCCCTCACGGTGGGCGGCGGCCATGGCGGAGGCGACCTGACTGACCATCTGGTACGCGTCGTGCGGCTCCAGCGGCCCGGGGGCCAGGAGCGCGGTCAGCTCGGTGGCGTCGGGCAGCCATTCGTGGACGACGTAGACGAGGTCGTTCTCCTCGACGGCGTCCAGGACCTGGACGAAACGCGGGTCACCGAGCAGCGCGGAGGAACGGGCCGCTGCCAGGACGGAACGGGCCCGTGAGTGGTCGGCCGGCAGGATGTGGACACCGACGGCACGACGAAGTTTCTCGTCGACCGCCCGCCAACTGCTGAAGCCGTCCAGCCGAGTGACACATTCCTCGAGCCGGTAGCGTCTGGCGAGCTTGTGGCCGCTGTGCAGCTCGGGCGGTGAGGCCTTCCCGGGACCCTCGGTCCCGCCACTCCCCTGTGCCTCTTCGTTGTCCGTGTCCCGCTCCCGGTTTGTGGCCACCCCGTCGGCCGTGGACTGGTCCGCCTGTGCGGTCAGCGGCTCGTCGCCGCTGTTGTCTGCCACGTCGACGGCAGCCGTGCTCCGTTCCGCCACCGTCGTTCCTGCCTCCCCATTCCTTGCGCGCCGACCGACATCCGTGCGCGCCGTCCGACGCCGAGACCAATTGTGCCCACAGTCCGCCGCTATGCACGACACACGGTGGCGGACGATGGTTGTGCGCGTACCCCCTTATCAGCGCCCCAGCCGTCCGCGCACCATGCCGACCAGGGAGTTCAGCTCCTCGATACGCATCTTGCGGGCTGCCACGAAGAAGATCCCGAGCAGGACCGCGCCGCCGACGATCAGGGCGGCGAAGGAGCCGATGACGCCTTGGCCGAGGGCCTGTGCGATGCCGTAGCAGGCCGCGCCGCTGAGGATCGCGGCTGGCACCGAGGCGATGCAGAGCCTGGCGTAGGTCCGCATGACACGGACACCGTCCAGGTCGCCGCCCAGCCTCTTGCGCAGCCGGCTCCAGGCGACACCGACGCCGATGGCGTAGGCCAGA
Source organism: Streptomyces sp. NPDC051913 (assembly GCF_044593635.1). NCBI lineage: Bacteria > Bacillati > Actinomycetota > Actinomycetes > Kitasatosporales > Streptomycetaceae > Streptomyces > Streptomyces sp. NPDC051913. Next base: position 593,312 of record NZ_JBIUCI010000003.1, read on the forward strand.
CCGTACGAGGCGGCCATGCCGACGACCGCCCAGCGCGCCGGGAGGACGAAGTAGCAGGCGGCTGACGCGGCGGCGTTGACGGCCGCCACGATGACCGTGTTGTAGAAGGGGGTGCGGGTGTCCTCGTAGGCGTAGAACGCGCGCAGGACGACGTACTGCACCGAGTACGGGATCAGGCCGAGGCCGAAGGCCATCAGCATGTAGCCCATGTTCGTGGCGGCGCCGGTGCCGGACGAGCCGAAGATCAGGGTGCACATCGGGATGCCGAGTGCGACGAAACCGAACGCCAGGGGCACGATCGCGACCGCGGTCGTGCGCAGCCCCTGGGAGATGTCGTCACGGACCGCGCCGGCGTCGTCCTCCGCCGCGGAACGCGAGATACGGGGAAGCAGCGCGGCCATGAGGGACACGGTGATGATCGCCTGCGGCAGACCCCAGATCAGCTGGGCGTTGGCGTAGGCGCTGAACCCGGTACCGGCGATCTTGGTGTCGGCGACCGCCGCGGTGGCCAGCTGGGTGACGACGAGGGCGCCCGCCTGGTTGGCGAGGACGAACAGGATCGTCCACTTGGCGAGCATGGCCGCCTTGCCGAGGCCGTGGCCCTTCCAGTCGAAACGCAGCCGCAGCTTGAAGCCGGTCTCGCGCAGGTACGGGATCATCGCCAAGGCCTGGACGACCAGGCCGAGCAGGATGCCGATGCCGAGAAGGCGCTGGCCCTCCGGTGGGATGGTGGCGACGTCCATGCCGGAGTGCTTGGCGGTGCCGTACACCCAGAGGAACATCCCCAACGTCACGATGATGACGACGTTGTTGAGGACCGGGGTCCACATCATCGCGCCGAACTTGCCGCGGGCGTTGAGGACCTGCCCCATCACCACGTGGATACCCATGAAGAAGATCGAGGGCAGGAAGTAGCGGCTGAAGGTGATGGCGACGTCGTTCGCGGCAGGGTTGGTCGCGACGGGGTTCGACAGAGCACGCACCAGCAGCGGCGCCGCGAACATCGCAATGGCCGTGAGCGCGGCGAGCGCGACCATGACGAGCGTCAGCAGCCGGTTGGCGAACGCCTCACCGCCGTCGTCGTCCTCCTTCATGGCGCGCACGAGCTGGGGGACGAAGACGGAGTTGAGACCGCCACCGACGGTGAGGATGTAGATCATGGTCGGCAGCTGGTACGCCACCTGGAAGGCGTCGCCCAGAAAAGCCGTGCCCAGCGCTGCCACGATCAACGCCGACCGGATGAACCCCGTGAGCCGCGACACCATCGTGCCGGCCGCCATCACCGCACTGGACTTCAGCAGTCCGCCTGCCTTTCCGCCCTTCTTCGCGGCAGCGGCCGGAGCCGGTGAGGACGGAGGCGGGACGGGAGCGGTGCCCAGATTCATGGTCCGGTCCGCGGACGGCGGCATCGGGGGCTCGGCACCCGGTACGGGGCTCGGGGCCGGGGACGGAGCCGGTACCGACGGCGGCTGGTACGGCTGCTGACCGCCCTGCTGCTGGTCGCGGAAGAGGTGGGCGAAGGCGTCCGGCTCGTGGCGCTCCTCGGCGGAGTGGGTGACGAGGTCGTCCACACCCACGTACTGCGTGCTGCGCGGGTCGTCGCCGTAGGGCAGGTACTGGGTCGCCCCGTCCGGCTCGGGCGCCGGAGTCTGCGCCCACACATGCGGGTCGGGGGCGTACGGGGACTGCTGGGGCTGGGCGTACAGCGGCTGCTGAGGCTGGTACGTGCCCGGAGGCGGCGGAGGGTGCGCGGCGCGGTCGTAGAGCGCCTCGGCGACCGGGTCCTGGGCGGAGAGGTCCTGCGCCCGGTAGGGGTCCTGGTCGTAGGCGTCCTGGAGGTACATGTCCGCGGGGGGCTGCGGCGGTACCTGGCCGTGCTCGGGCGGCGGGCCCTCGGGGTGGCCCGAGCCGCCCGCGGCCTGGCCGCGGTCACCGTCGTACGGCGCGTTCATGGTTACCCCACCTCATCGTCCCGGGCCCACCGGCCACGACATCCTCAACGGTCCACTCTCTCACCCGTGCCGGACGGGTCGGTGCTTTCCGCTGCGGTGTCCGGTGTCAGGTCACTCGGCTGCTGCGGGTCGTCTGCCCCGGCCCGGGTGCCGGACTCCTCCGGGAGACGGTCATCAGGGCCTTCCGGGTTCTCCGGGCCGTCCGTCGGCTCGTCGGCCGCGTCATGATCCCCGGATCCGCCTTCGTCGGCCTCCCGCTCGGCGGCGCGCTTGCGCTGCTTGTACATCCGGAAACCGGCCAGGACGAGGAGGAGGAAGCCGCCGCCGATGACCAGCATCACGGTGGCCGTGAACTCGGTGACCCTCACCTTGAACCGGACCGGGTCGCCGTACGCCTGGCCGTCCTCGGTGAACAGCTGGGCGACGACCTCCGCCTGGCCGTTGGCCTGGGCCGAGGTGGTGAACTTCACCGTCTGGCTGTGTCCGCCGTTGACGGTGACCTGCTGTTCCTCGTAGTCGTCGTCGCCGATCTTCAGACGGGTCGGGCTCGTGGAGGTGAGCCGCAGGACGAGGTGGTCGACGCCCTGCACCAGGTTGTTCTGCACGGTCACGGGGATCGTGGCGCTGCGCCCGGAGAGCTTGACCTCGGACTTGTCGATCAGCTTGACCTGGTTGGTCAGGTTGTCGAGGTAGTTCCGCACACCGTCGCGGTAGCTCTGCGCCTCGGCGGCACGGCCGCGCCACGACGTCGACATCTCACGGTTCATGGCCCGCCCGAAGGGGGTCACCACACGGGACTGGTCGGTGAGGATCACCTTGAACCGGTCGAGCTTGTCCTGCACGGCCGCGATCTGCTCGAAGGCGGGCTTGGACAGCTCCTGCTTGCGCAGCTTGGCGGGGTAGGCGGAGGCCGACGGGACCTTGGTGGTGGCGCTCGCGTCCGGCTTCGAGGCGGCCGCCGACGTCAGGTCCTGGGTCTGCGTCCAGTTGCCGCCCTGGAGGGCGGCCACAGCGGCGGCCATGGCCTGCGCCTGGCTCGTCGTCGGCGTGCGCTGCGGGGCGACGACGATGCTGCGCTGCTTGTCCACCTGCTGGTTCAGCGCCAGGCTCGAGGCGAGGAACTTCTGCACGGCGAGAGTGGAGGCGGAGGCCGAGGTGAGGTCACCCTGGAACGCCGTGGACAGCCGGGCGTCGGCCACCACCGCGGTCGTGCCGCCACCGATGGGGCGGGCCGCGGAGGGCGTGTACGGCAGGCCGGCGGTCTCCTCCAGGCTGTCGCTGCGCGCGATCACCTTGTCGGCACCCGCGGAGGTGGCGACCTTGACGATCGACGGGTCGACGGCGCCGTTCACGGGCCAGGCGAAGTCGGTGTCCGGTGTCACATGGAGCACGGTCTGCACCGTGGTGGCCGCGACGTCGGTGGCTTCCTTGAGGTGGCTCAGGGAGCCGGTGACGGTCGTGCCGTTGTGGGCGAGGGAGGCGAGGTCGGGGTCGGCGAAGGGAAGCGCGACGACCTCCTTGTCCGCCACCGCGTCCTGAAGCTCGGCCAGCCACTGCTTGGCGACCGCCTGGTGCGTGCCCGCCACGGTGGTGTTGCCCGACTCGACGCGATACGTGCCGGTCATGGCGTCGACGGAGGCCAGCAGGTCCGGATCGATCACCCAGGTGACGTCCAGGGACTTGCCCAGCGAGAGCATCTGCTCCAGCCGGCCGCCCGCCGAGATCTCCTTGGCCAGGTCGTCGCTGAGGAAGACCGGCGTCTGCTCTTCGTTCGACCCGGTCTCCGCCGTCATGTGGGCGGTGGAGATCAGCGGCCACAGGACCGCCGTCTTCGTCCTGGTGTCGGCGTCCTCGGGCTGCCAGGGCAGATACGTCCGCTGGATGCCGAGCACCTGCTGCCACTGCTGTGCGGAGGTCTCACCGGTCAGGGAGACCCCGAGCTGGTAGACGCCGTCCGAGCCGAGGTCCAGTTCGTCGACCGGGACGGAGATGCTGAAGGTCTGGGCGACGCCGGGTGCCAGCTTGGAGAACTTCTCGACGTACTTGCCGCCGACGATGGTGCCGTCGAGGCCTGGCTGGAAGTCGGTGCGCTGGGCGACGCCGTCGACGTCCGAGCGGGTGCTGAGCTCGGGGCCGACGCGGAGGTCCACCTGGGCGTCCGTGACTGTCTGCTTGCCGTCGTTGGTCACGGTGCCGGACACGGTCACCGTGTCCCCGTCCGTGGGGACGCTGGGGGTGAGCGTGTTGATGTCCACGGACACGGTGCTGGAGCCCGACGCGGCGTTCGCGGGCCCGGCGGCGGGCAGCTGTAGCAGTCCGGCCAGCAGAGGCGCTCCGGCGAGCAGTGCTCCCGTGCGCCGCAGCCACCGGCGGGCAGGTGAGGGACTCATCCCCTGGAAGTCTGCCGCCTCGGCCACGCGCTCGCCCGTCCCTCGTCGTCAGTGGTCGTCAGTGGTCGTCGCAATGTGCGTCCACGCATGGTAACGATGCGCGCTGAGGGGAAGTGCCGCGGACTGCTCCACAAGATCGGCGGACAGGGCCGGACCGTCCTGTATGTGTGCGTATAAAGAGGAGCGAATCCGTACGACCGGCAGGCGGCCCTTGCTCGCGGCCCGGCGGATCGGCCTGTGCAGATTTAATGGAGGCGCTCACGGTCGCCGGGGCCACGTACCCTTTTCTGTTGTGCCGAACGCCAACGAAGACAAGCCCAGCGCCCTGAGCCAGGTGCAGCATCTCGCGGTCAGTGAACTGCTGCGGGTCGCCCCTGTCGCCGACGACCTTGCCCGCCGTTTCCAGGAGGCCGGGTTCTCCCTCGCCCTGGTCGGCGGCTCGGTCCGGGACGCGCTGCTGGGCCGGCTCGGCAACGACCTGGACTTCACGACCGACGCTCGCCCTCAGGACGTACTGAAGATCGTGCGCCCGTGGGCGGACGCGGTATGGGAGGTCGGGATCGCCTTCGGCACGGTGGGCGCGCAGAAGGATGGCTATCAGATCGAGGTGACGACCTATCGGTCGGAGGCGTACGACCGGACCTCGCGCAAGCCTGAGGTGTCGTACGGCGACTCCATCGAGGAGGACCTCGTCCGGCGTGACTTCACCGTGAACGCGATGGCCGTCGCGCTCCCGGAGAAGGAGTTCATCGACCCGCACGGAGGCCGCGAAGATCTCGCGAAGCGGGTGCTGCGTACTCCTGGCACGCCCGAGGAGTCCTTCTCCGACGATCCGCTGCGGATGATGCGGGCAGCGCGGTTCGCCGCGCAGCTCGACTTCGAGGTGGCACCGGAGGTCGTCACCGCGATGAAGGAGATGTCCGAGCGGATCGAGATCGTCTCCGCCGAGCGCGTCCGGGACGAGCTGAACAAGCTGATCCTGTCCGCGAACCCGCGTAAGGGGCTGACCCTGCTGGTCGACACGGGCCTCGCGGACCACGTCCTGCCCGAGCTTCCGGCTCTGCGCCTGGAGAGCGACGAGCACCACCGCCACAAGGACGTGTACGACCACACCCTGATCGTCCTGGAGCAGGCGATGGCCCTGGAGGAGTGCGGTCCCGACCTGGTCCTCCGCCTCTCCGCCCTCCTGCACGACATCGGAAAGCCCCGCACGCGCCGCTTCGAGAAGGACGGCCGGGTCTCGTTCCACCACCACGAGGTGGTCGGCGCGAAGATGACCAAGAAGCGCATGACGGCGTTGAAGTACTCCAACGACCTGGTGAAGGACGTCTCACGCCTGGTCGAACTCCACCTGCGCTTCCACGGCTACGGCACGGGCGAGTGGACGGACTCCGCGGTCCGCCGCTACGTCCGCGACGCAGGCCCGCTCCTCGACCGCCTCCACAAGCTGACCCGCTCCGACTGCACGACCCGCAACAAGCGCAAGGCGACGGCGCTCTCCCGTGCGTACGACGGCCTGGAGGAGCGCATCGCCCAACTCCAGGAGCAGGAGGAGCTGGACGCCATCCGCCCCGACCTGGACGGCAACCAGATCATGGCGATCCTCGGCATCACGCCGGGCCCGGCCATCGGCCGCGCATACAAGCACCTCCTGGAACTGCGCCTGGAGAATGGGCCGATGGGCGAGGAGGCTGCGGCCGAGGCGCTCAAGGAGTGGTGGGCGGAGCAGAGCTGAGAGCGTGAAACGGGGTCATGTTTCACGTGAAACATGACCCCTGGAAAGCATCGAGGGGCGACGTTTCACGTGAAACGTCGCCCCTCGCCCTGTCTGCGGTACCGCAGGAGTTACTACTTGTCCTTGAGGCAGAGCAGGAAGTCGGTGCCGTCACCGGACTCGGTGTAGGTGTACTGGAAGTCCTTGGCCTCGGCCGTGCACTTGGTCTCGGCAAGGGTGCCGCTGAACGTGCCCTCGATCTTGGCCAGCACCGTGTACTGGGCCTTCGAGGAGCTGCAGTCGACGACCTCGAGGTCCGGGTCGTTGTCGTTGGTGCTGCCGCGGTGCATGCAGTCGCCGACCGCCGCGGTGTTGGCGTCGTCACGGCTGGAGATGTAGCCGCCGATGGCGATACCGGCGACGGCCACGACGATGACTATGTTCTTGATCGTCTTGAAGCTGAGCTTGCGCTTGGGCTGCTCCGGCGGGACCGGCGCGTAGGGAACGCCGCCCTGCTGCGGGAAGCCCGGCTGCTGGCCCTGGGCGTAGGGGTTGCCGTCCTGGGGCGGGTACGGGGCCTGGGCCTGGGGCTGGCCGTAGGGCTGCTGGCCCTGGGCGAACGGGTTCTGGCCCTGGGGCGGCGGAGTAGACACTTGGGGGTCCCCCTAGAACATGGGTGAGTGATGCGCAATGCGGCGCGAGTAAGACGCACGTAAGTTACCGGCACCCACTGACAGCCTTGTAGTCGAGGGGGACTCTGTGGCATTGATGTGACACTTACTGGCGCTCAAAGCGGGCCATAGCCACCGCAACTGCCCCGTAGATAACGGCCACTGTTATCACCAACACCACAGAGCGGCCGTCCGGCGGCAACATCAGTGCGGCGACGCCGGCAGCTCCCACGAAGGCGATGTTGAACAGCACGTCGTAGACGGAGAAGATCCGGCCCCGGAAGCCGTCGTCGACCGAGGACTGGACGAGCGTGTCCGTCGAGATCTTCGCGCCCTGCGTGGTCAGGCCCAGGACGAAGGACGCCACGAGCATCGGCGTGACGGAGAAAGGGAGGCCCAGCGCAGGCTCCAGGACCGCTGCGGCTGCCGCGCACACGACGATCCAGCGGCCGGGACCGAGACGCCCCGCCGCCCAGGGCGTCACCACGGCCGCCACGAAGAAGCCCGCGCCCGAGATGCCCAACGCCAGCCCCAGCAGGGCGAGTCCGTCGTCGGTGGTGGAGGAGAACTCGTACCGGCACAGCATCAGCAGCATGACCAGCAGGGCGCCGTAGCAGAAGCGCATCAGCGTCATGGCGGCGAGTGCCCAGGCGGCCTCCCGGCGGGGCGCGCCGGTGAGATGGCGGACGCCCGCCGCAAGGTCACGGGCGGTGCCGGAGAGGGCCGCCGTGAGGCCGGGGTGCGCCACCGCGCGGTCGGGACCGAGCAGTTCCTTGGAAATGCGCAATGACGCCAGCGCGGCGCACAGGTACAGAAGCGCCCCCAGGAGCACCACGGCCGCGTCGGAGTCCGCCACCAACAGCCGTACGACGAAGGCGAGGCCGCCGCCCGCGGTCGCCGCGAGCGTGCCGGCCGTCGGGGAGAGGGAGTTGGCGACGACCAGGCGTTCGTCGTCGACCACGCGGGGCAGCGCGGCGGAGAGCCCGGACAGGACGAAGCGGTTGACGGCGGTGACACACAGGGCGGAGGCGTAGAAGAGCCAGTCCGGGGCGTGGCTGACCATGAGGACGGCGGTCGCCGAGGCCATCGCCGCGCGCACCAGGTTGCCGTAGAGGAAGACCTGGCGGCGGCGCCAGCGGTCCAGCAGGACGCCGGCGAAGGGGCCCACCAGGGAGTAGGGGAGCAGGAGTACGGCCATCGCGGAGGCGATGGCGGCGGCCGAGGTCTGTTTCTCCGGGGAGAAGACGACGTACGCGGCGAGCGCGACCTGGAAGACGCCGTCGGCGCCCTGGGAGAGCAGGCGTACGGAGAGCAGACGTCTGAAGCCCTGGAAGCGCAGCAGGACGCGCAGGTCACGGACGACGGCCATGGGGCACAGCCTCACATACGGGAAGGGTCCCCGGGCGGTACAACCCGGGGACCCTCGACACAGCCCTGGCAGGAGCGTTTTGACTGAGCCTCGGCGCGTGAGCGCCGGATCGAGCTAGCGCTCGACTTCACCCTTGATGAACTTCTCGACGTTGGCGAAGGCCTCGTCGTCGAAGTACTGGACCGGCGGGGACTTCATGAAGTACGAGGACGCCGACAGGATCGGGCCGCCGATGCCGCGGTCCTTGGCGATCTTCGCGGCGCGCAGGGCGTCGATGATGACACCCGCGGAGTTCGGGGAGTCCCAGACCTCGAGCTTGTACTCCAGGTTCAGCGGGACGTCACCGAAGGCACGGCCCTCGAGGCGGACGTAGGCCCACTTGCGGTCGTCGAGCCAGGCCACGTAATCCGAGGGACCGATGTGGACGTTCTTCTCGCCCAGGTCGCGGTCGGGGATCTGCGAGGTGACGGCCTGCGTCTTCGAGATCTTCTTGGACTCCAGGCGGTCGCGCTCCAGCATGTTCTTGAAGTCCATGTTGCCGCCGACGTTGAGCTGCATGGTGCGCTCAAGACGGACACCGCGGTCCTCGAACAGCTTCGCCATCACACGGTGCGTGATGGTGGCGCCGACCTGCGACTTGATGTCGTCACCGACGATCGGGACGCCCGCCTCGGTGAACTTGTCCGCCCACTCCTTGGTGCCGGCGATGAAGACCGGGAGGGCGTTGACGAAGGCGACCTTGGCGTCGATGGCGCACTGGGCGTAGAACTTCGCCGCGTCCTCGGAGCCGACGGGCAGGTAGCAGACGAGAACGTCGACCTGCTTGTCCTTGAGGATCTGGACGACGTCGACCGGCTCCTCGGCGGACTCCTCGATGGTCAGGCGGTAGTACTTGCCGAGACCGTCGAGCGTGTGACCGCGCTGGACCGTGACGCCCTTGTTCGGGACGTCGCAGATCTTGATGGTGTTGTTCTCGCTGGCACCGATGGCGTCCGAGAGGTCGAGGCCGACCTTCTTCGCGTCGACGTCGAAGGCGGCGACGAACTCGACGTCACCGACGTGGTAGTCGCCGAACTGGACGTGCATCAGACCGGGCACCTTGGACGCCGGGTCGGCGTCCTTGTAGTACTCGACTCCCTGAACCAGCGACGCGGCGCAGTTGCCCACACCGACGATGGCTACGCGAACCGAACCCATTCCGGTTGCTCCCTGTGTGTATGAGTGAGGCCCTGACTGGGCGCTCACGTGGCGGTGTCGTCGGGCAGATCGGTCCGGGGGGTGTCCCCGGGCCGTGGCAGGTTGCCCGTCGCTCCAGTGGTGTTGTTCTGCTGAGAGGACTGAGCGGGCCCCCCGGTGGAACCACGAAGGTCCCGTCCGGCCCGCTCGCTCTCGATGAGCTCGTTCAGCCAGCGCACTTCGCGCTCCACGGACTCCATTCCGTGGCGCTGGAGCTCAAGCGTGTAGTCGTCGAGGCGCTCCCGGGTGCGCGCGAACGACACGCGCATCTTGTCCAGGCGCTCCTCCAGCCGGCTGCGGCGGCCCTCCAGCACACGCACGCGCACATCGCGCGACGTCTGCCCGAAGAAGGCGAAACGCGCGGCGAAGTGCTCGTCCTCGTACGCGTCGGGGCCGGTCTGGGAGAGCAGTTCCTCGAAGTGCTCCTTACCTTCCGCCGTCAACCGATAGACGATCTTGGCGCGACGCCCCGCGAGTGATGCGGCGAGGGCGTCCTCAGGAGCGTTCCCCGGCTCCTCGATCAACCAGCCGTTGGCGACCAGCGTCTTGAGGCAGGGGTAGAGCGTGCCGTAGCTGAACGCACGGAACACACCCAGTGACGTATTGAGTCGTTTGCGCAGCTCGTAGCCGTGCATCGGGGACTCGCGCAGCAGACCGAGTACGGCGAACTCAAGGATCCCGGAACGCCGGCTCATGGTCGCCTCCTCTCGGTCTTCGGCTCGCTTATGTCGCTCTGATGTATCGACTCGATACATCACGACGATAGAACGGCCTTCCGCATGCGACAAGTGCAGAGATGGTGAACGGGATCACATCACTGATTCGTTGCAGGCAAGTTGCCTGATTTGGGGTGAACTTCGGGGCTAGGCGGGTTTTGACGGTGCGTAGTCTGTGCGGCATGCACACCACCGGGAACCGAGTGACGCCTGGGGGCGTCGTCGTCCTCGGTGCAGTACGGGTGAATGCGAAAGCGACCACATCCGTACTTCGGGGGGACCGGAAACCAGCAGCCGCCGTTTCCAGGCGCGCAAAGGTGCGCCTGCCCGAGGAGTAGTCGTTCGATGAGCGAGCACCGTCGCAAACCGCCGCAGCCGCAGGGAGGCGGACGTGCCGCGGCCCGACGCGGCCAGTCCGGCTCGTCCTCCGGCCGCCGTGCGGCACCGCGTGGCGCCACCGGATCTCCTTCCGACGCGTACGGGTCGGGTTCACACGAGTCGGAGGCAGAGGAGCGGCCGTACGGCGGCCGCGCCGACGCCCGCCGTGCGGCACAGAGAAACGGGGGCAGTCGGCGCAGAGCCCCCGAACCCACGGGCCGCGGCGCGCGCCGCGGCTCCACCGGCCCTGGACGCGGCCGAGCCACCGCCTCCACCAAGAACCGGTTCATCGACTACCCGCGCGCCGGCAAGTACGGCTGGCAGCGCTGGGTGCCCTCCTGGAGACTCGTCTCCGGGCTCAGCCTCGCCTTCTTCGGCAGCCTGGTCGCCATCGCGGGCATCGGCTACGCCATGGTGAGCATCCCCAGTGAGAACGCTGCGGCGAAGTCCGAGAACAACGTCTATTACTGGGAAGACGGCAGCCAGATGGTTGCCACGGGCAGCGGCGCCAACCGGCAGAACGTCGACATCTCCAAGATCCCCAAGGCCATGCAGTGGGCCGTGATCTCGGCTGAGAACAAGAGCTTCTACACCGACTCCGGCGTCGACCCCATGGGTATCGCGCGGGCGCTCGCCAACATGGCGCGCGGTGGTGACACACAGGGTGGTTCGACCATCACCCAGCAGTACGTGAAGAACACCTACCTGAGCCAGGAACAGACGGTCTCCCGGAAGTTCAAGGAGATGTTCATCTCCATAAAGGTGGGGACGAAGCTCACGAAGGACGAGATCCTCCAGGGCTACTTGAACACCTCGTACTACGGTCGCGGCGCCTACGGCATCCAGGCAGCCGCGCAGACCTACTACGGAGAGGACGCCGAGGACCTCACCGATTCCCAGTGCGCCTTCCTCGCCGCGCTGCTCAAGGGCCCGACGTACTACGACCCCATCGACAACACGAGCATCGACCCCTCGGCGACCAAGGACGCCAACCTCAAGCGCTCCCAGGAACGCTGGGGCTGGATCCTGGAGCAGATGCACGACGACAAGCATCTGACGGACGCCAAGTACCAGACGGCCATCAAGAAGTACCCCACGCCCCAGGGCCTCAAGGCGACCAAGGGCATGACCGGCCAGATCAGCTACCTCGTCGACACGGCCAAGAAGTACGTGCTGTCCCACTCGAAGATCTCGCGGGCCGACTTCGACAAGGGCGGGTACCAGATCTACACGACGTTCGAGAAGAGCAAGGTCAACGCGCTCTCGGCGGCCGTCAAGAAGATCGAGAAGGAGAACATCGACCCGGACAAGCGTGAGAAAGACAAGCACGTCCAGTTCGGCGCGGCGTCGGTGCGGCCCAAGGACGGTGCGATCGTCGCGCTGTACGGCGGTGCGGGCTACGAGAACGACCACTTCAACAACAACGCGGACACCTCGGGTGTGCCCGTCGGTTCGACGTGGAAGCCGTTCGTCCTCGCGGCGGCCATGGAGTACGGGACGTACAAGGATCCGGACGTCGGAGTCTCGCCGCTGAGCAAGTACAACGGCAACGACCATCTGAAGGTCCGGAAGCCGGACGGCTCCTACTACCTGCGCAAGGACAACTCGACGTTCTACCAGGAGAACGAGAGCGACTATCCCTGGGGCTACATCAGTCTGCGCAAGGCGATGGAGCAGTCCATCAACACGCCGTTCGTGCAGCTCGGTGTGGATGTGGGGCTGAGCAACGTCGCGAGCGTGGCTGAGAAGTCCGGCATCCTGAAGAGCACCTTCGCCGACATCAACCCCTCCTTCGCCCTCGGTACGTCCACCCCCAGCGCCATCCGCATGGCGGATGCCTACGCGACGTTCGCCGCCTCCGGTAAGCACGCCGACCCGTATTCGGTGACCGGCGTCAAGCAGAACGGCCAGGACGTCCCAGGCTTCAGCAAGCCCAAGGTCACCCTGGCGATGCCCGAGAACGTGGCGAACAACGTCACGGACACCCTCGAGAACGTCATCAAGAACGGTACGGGTAAGAACGCGCTGGCCCTGGGCCGTACGGCGGCCGGCAAGACCGGTACCACCGACAGCAACAAGTCGGCCTGGTTCGTCGGTTACACCCAGCAGCTCTCGACGTCGGTCGCGATGTTCCGAGAGGACCCGAAGAAGGGCAAGCTGCTGTCCATGAACGGCACGGCGGGTGTGGAGTCCATCCACGGTGGTGACATCCCGACGTCGATCTGGACCGAGTACATGAAGGCCGCTCTCAAGAACGACAGCGACACCCCCTTCCCGGACGCCGAGAAGATCGGTGAGATCCAGGACGAGGTGGGGGCACCGTCTCCGACGCCGTCCGTCACCGCGACGCCGAGCGAGACGGCCAGCCCGACGCCGAGCCCCACGCCTACGCCGACCCTGACCTCCCCCTCGCCCTCGCCGAGCGAGTCCTGCAAGTTCAGCTGGCAGTGCTCGGAGACGGGCGGTACGGACACCGGCGGCACGGACGGAGGCGTGACCTCCACACCTACAGCCACTGAGACAGACACCACCAGAGGCAACGGCAATGGAGGCATCTTCGGCGGATCGTCCGGTTAGCCGCACTATCGCCCGCCGAGGGTGTTTCACGTGAAACATGGGCCGTCGTACCTACCAGGTGCGGCGGCCCTCGGCGTATTCCTAGGCAGGTACGGCAGGATGTGCCCCATGCCCAGTGCAGAATCCACGCAAGCGAGCGTGCACGAGCAGGACCCGGTGCAGCCGACCAGGGACGACGAGATCGCCGCGAGTGGCAGTGAGCTGATCGGTGGTCCCATCGGGCGGCGTGCCCTGCTCGGGACGTCCTGGTGGACTCCCGTGCGCGTCATCGCGCTGGTGGCGATCGGTATGTTCGCCCTCGGTCTGATCCAGAAGGCGCCCTGCTACAACGGCGGCTGGTTCTTCGGCGCCAGCTCGCAGTACACGCACGCCTGTTACTCGGACATCCCGCACCTCTACGCGGGGCGCGGCTTCGCCGACGGGCTCGTGCCGTACTTCGACAAGCTCAACGGCGACATGGAGTACCTCGAATACCCGGTGCTGACCGGTGTGTTCATGGAAGTGGCGGCCTGGCTCACACCGGGCAGCGGCAGCATCCAGGACCAGGAACAGTGGTACTGGATGGTCAACGCGGGGATGCTGATGGCCTGCGCGGCCGTCATCGCCGTCTGCGTGACCCGTACGCACGCCCGGCGCCCCTGGGACGGTCTGCTGGTCGCCCTGGCCCCCGCGTTCGCGCTGACGGCCACCATCAACTGGGACCTCCTGGCGGTCTCCCTGACGGCCGCCGCGATGCTGATGTGGTCCCGGGGCCGTTCGCTCGCGTTCGGCGTCCTGCTGGGCCTCGCCACGGCCGCCAAGCTCTATCCCGTCTTCCTGCTCGGCCCGCTGTTCGTGCTGTGCTGGCGCGCCGGCAAGTGGCGGGACTTCGGGAAGGCGTTGGGCGGCGCAGCGGTCTCCTGGCTCGTCGTGAACCTGCCCGTGATGCTGCTCGCCTGGGACGGCTGGGCGAAGTTCTACGAGTTCAGCCAGGAACGAGGCGTCGACTTCGGTTCCTTCTGGCTGATCCTGGCGCAGAACTCGTCCGACCCGCTGAGCACCGACACGGTCAACACACTCGCCACCCTGCTGGTCCTGCTGAGCTGCGTCGGCATCGCCGCGCTCACCCTGACCGCCCCGCGCCGGCCGCGCTTCGCCCAGCTGGCCTTCCTGATCGTCGCGGCGTTCATCCTCACCAACAAGGTCTACTCACCGCAGTACGTCCTGTGGCTGGTCCCGCTGGCCGTGCTGGCTCGGCCCAAGTGGCGGGACTTCCTCATCTGGCAGGCGTGCGAGGTGGCGTACTTCCTGGGCATCTGGATGTACCTCGCCTACACGACCAGCGCGGAGGCCCACAAAGGCCTGCCCCAGGAGGGCTACCACTGGGCCATCGGCCTGCATCTGCTCGGGACGCTGTACCTGTGTGCCGTGGTCGTCCGTGACATCTGGATGCCGGAGCGGGACGTGGTCCGTCGGGCCGGCGACGACGATCCCTCGGGAGGCGTGCTCGACGGCGCGGAGGACGTGTTCGTCCTGGGCCCTGCGGCCCATCCCCCGCGCCACGCCGCCCACTTCGGCGGGCCGCAGGTGGAGTGGGGCGACCCGGCCGCTCCCTCGGACCGTTGGGGCGATTCATCCGCCCCTTCGGACCGTTCGCTCTGAGCGAACAAGGCGGAGGCAGTCACGCGAAAGGCCGTACACGGGAGGCCCGTGTACGGCCTTTCGGCTGTCTGTGTACGGCTCTTCAGCCGGTCCGGACGACCTTCAGCGGTCGACGATCCGGTCGAACTGCGTGGTGGTGTGCCGGAGATGGGCCACCAGCTCCTCGCCGACCTTCGGCTCGGGGGCGTCGGAGGGCACGAACAGGATCGACACCTGCATGTGCGGCGGCTCCGCGAACCAGCGCTGCTTGCCGCCCCAGACGAACGGAGAAAGGTTCCGGTTCACCGTGGCGAGGCCCGCGCGGGCTACGCCCTTGGCGCGCGGCATGACGCCGTGCAGCGCCTTGGGGGCCTCCAGGCCCACCCCGTGCGACGTACCGCCCGCCACGACGACCAGGAAGCCGTCCGAGGCCGCCTTCTGCTGCCGGTAGCCGAAGCGGTCGCCCTTGGCCACACGAGTGACGTCCAGGACGGCCCCGCGGTACTCGGTGGCCTCATGGTCCCCCAGCCACAGCCGCGTGCCGATCCGCGCGCGGAAACGGGTCTGCGGGAACTGCTGCTGGAGCCGGGCCAGATCCTCGGCCTTGAGGTGGCTGACGAACATCGTGTGCAGCGGCAGGCGCGCCGCGCGCAGCCGGTCCATCCAGCCGATGACCTCCTCGACGGCGTCCGAGCCGTCGGTGCGGTCGAGCGGCAGATGGATGGCGAAGCCCTCCAGGCGGACGTTCTCTATGGCGGCGTGCAGCTGCGGCAGATCCTGCTCGCTGATGCCGTGCCGCTTCATCGAGGACATCACCTCGATGACCACCCGGGCGCCCACGAGGCCGTAGACCCCGTCGATCGACGACACCGAGCGGATGACGCGGTCGGGCAGCGGCACGGGCTCCTCACCGCGCCGGTACGGCGTCAGCACCAGCAGGTCGCCGCCGAACCAGTCCTTGATGCGCGCGGCCTCGTACGTCGTGCCGACGGCGAGGACGTCCGAGCCGAGCCGGGTGGCCTCCTCGGCCAGCCGCTCGTGCCCGAACCCGTAGCCGTTGCCCTTGCAGACCGGGACGAGCCCTGGGAACTGGTCCTGCACGTGCTTGTGGTGCGCACGCCAGCGCGCGGTGTCGACGTAGAGCGTGAGCGCCATGGCCGGACCTGGAACCTTTCTCGTGGCTGCGGTGTATCAGAGGTGTGAAAGCAAATTGTGGTGTCTCAGCGGCGCGACATGTAGATGTCGAGCGCCTTGTGGAGCAGCTTGTTGAGCGGGAAGTCCCACTCGCCGAGGTACTCGGCGGCCTGACCGCCGGTGCCGACCTTGAACTGGATCAGGCCGAAGAGGTGGTCGGTCTCGTCCAGCGAGTCGGAGATGCCACGCAGGTCGTAGACGGTCGCGCCGAGGGCGTAGGCGTCGCGCAGCATGCGCCACTGCATCGCGTTCGAGGGCCGGACCTCACGGCCGATGTTGTCGGAGGCTCCGTAGGAGTACCAGACATGCCCACCGACGATCAGCATCGTCGCCGCCGACAGGTTCACGCCGTTGTGGCGGGCGAAGTACAGCCGCATGCGGTTGGGGTCCTCGGTGTTGAGGGCCGTCCACATGCGCTGGAAGTACGAGAGCGGGCGGGGCCGGAAGTGGTCGCGCACGGCCGTGATCTCGTACAGCCGCTGCCACTCCTCAAGGTCGTGGTAGCCGCCCTGGACGACCTCGACACCGGCCTTCTCGGCCTTCTTGATGTTGCGGCGCCACAGCTGGTTGAAGTTCTTGTGGACCTCTTCCAGGGAGCGGTTCGCCAGCGGCACCTGGTAGACGTAACGCGGCTGGACGTCACCGAAGCCCGCGCCTCCGTCCTCGCCCTGCTGCCAGCCCATACGACGGAGCTTGTCGGCGACCTCGAAGGCACGCGGCTCGATGAAGTCGGCCTCGATGTCCCGCAGTCGCTTCACGTCGGGGTTCTGGATGCCCGCCTTGATGGAGGTGGCCTCCCAGCGCCGGATGATCACCGGCGGGCCCATCTTCACGGAGAAGGCGCCCTGGTGCTTGAGGTGGGCGAGCATCGGTTCCAGCCAGTCGGTCAGATTCGGCGCGAACCAGTTGATGACCGGGCCCTCGGGCAGATAGGCCAGGTAGCGCTTGATCTTGGGCAGCTGACGGTAGAGGACCAAGCCCGCGCCGACCATGTCGCCGGTCTTGTCGTCGAACCAGCCGAGGCTCTCCGAGCGCCACTCCGCCTTGACGTCTGCCCAGGCCGGAACCTGCATGTGGCTAGCCGCCGGCAGGCTCTGGATGTATGCCAGATGCTGCTCGCGGCTGATCGTCCTCAGGGTCAGGCTCATTCGGGGCGCTCCTCGGGCTGGTGTGTCCCCATGGGTACAGGGGCTCCGGCTCTCGCGCCGAAGCCTACTGCGCCCAGCGAGCGCCCCGACTGGGCGTACGGAACCTGCGCCCCGGCGCGAGGGCCGCCGAGGTGTTCCGCGGTGCTTGTGGGTGATGTGAAGAGGACGGTGTCCCTGGCGTCAGCTGATCCAGCCGCCGAAGAGGCCGCCGTGGGCCATGCCGAGGAAGAAGCCGACTGCCGAGGCGCCGAGACCGAGGATCAGTCCGAAGCGCTCACGGGTCGTCTCCGAGATCCACTGGCCGTACGCGCCGGTGCAGATCCCTACCAGGCCGGCCCAGGAGCTGAGCAGGTGGAGGTTGTGGAACATCGCCGTGACGAAAGCCAAGACCCCCAGCACCAGGGTCACCGCGAGCAGCGAGTCCTGGAGAGGGTGGGGTTTTCCGTCCGTGGCGAAAAGGCCTCCGACGGCGGTGTTGGGTCGCATTGCCTGTGCCATAGGGCACCTCCTGCGGAAGGCGGCGCATCGTAGCGCCATACACACCCGATGTGTACAGATTGTCGGTCCTGGCGGCCGGATTTCAACCGGAAGCCGGTGTGCGGGTAGTCTGTACCGTCTGCACTGGTGTCTGCCCATGTCACGACCGGGACTACCGCGAGGAAGCCCCGATTGTCAGTGGCGGCCGATACCGTTGCGTACGCATCACGACCCTCCTGCCACGGAACGACCGTGGCCGCTGAGTCCAAAGGAGGTGGGTTCCACATGCGTCACTACGAGGTGATGGTCATCCTCGACCCCGATCTGGAGGAGCGCGCTGTCGCCCCCCTGATCGAGAACTTCCTCTCCGTCGTCCGTGAGGGCAACGGAAAGGTCGAGAAGGTCGACACCTGGGGCCGTCGTCGTCTCTCGTACGAGATCAAGAAGAAGCCCGAGGGCATCTACTCGGTCATCGACCTGCAGGCCGAGCCTGCGGTCGTCAAGGAGCTCGACCGCCAGCTGAACCTGAACGAGTCGGTCCTCCGGACCAAGGTCCTCCGCCCCGAGACCCACTGAGCTCTCCCGCTCAGCTGATCTCGGGATTCGAGTAGCAGCAACCAAGCAGCCAGAGCAGCAAACCCGCCGAGAGGTACCCCCATGGCAGGCGAGACCGTCATCACGGTCGTCGGCAATCTTGTCGACGACCCCGAGCTGCGCTTCACCCCCTCCGGTGCGGCGGTCGCGAAGTTCCGTGTCGCGTCCACCCCCCGCACCTTCGACCGTCAGACGAACGAGTGGAAGGACGGCGAGAGCCTGTTCCTGACCTGCTCGGTCTGGCGTCAGGCGGCGGAGAACGTCGCGGAGTCGCTCCAGCGAGGCATGCGCGTCATCGTGCAGGGCCGGCTGAAGCAGCGGTCCTACGAGGACCGTGAGGGCGTCAAGCGCACGGTCTACGAGCTGGACGTCGAGGAAGTCGGCGCCAGCCTGAAGAACGCCACGGCCAAGGTCACCAAGACCGCCGGCGGTGCCGGCCGAGGTGGCCAGGGTGGTTACGGCGGCGGTGGCGGCCAGGGTGGCGGCGGCTGGGGTGGAAACTCCGGCGGCGGCCAGCAGGGCGGCGGCGGTGCTCCCGCCGACGACCCGTGGGCTACCGGCGCTCCCGCCGGTGGTAACCAGGGCGGCGGCGGTGGCGGCGGCTGGGGTGGAAACTCCGGCGGCGGCCAGCAGGGCGGCGGCTACTCGGACGAGCCCCCCTTCTAAGGGCTCGTATCCCCACTTCTTGATCACACAGGAGAAACACCATGGCGAAGCCGCCTGTGCGCAAGCCTAAGAAAAAGGTCTGCGCTTTCTGCAAGGACAAGGTCACGTACGTGGACTACAAGGACACGAACATGCTGCGGAAGTTCATTTCCGACCGCGGCAAGATCCGTGCCCGCCGCGTGACCGGCAACTGCACGCAGCACCAGCGTGACGTCGCCACGGCCGTCAAGAACAGCCGTGAGATGGCGCTGCTGCCCTACACGTCCACCGCGCGATAAGGGAAGGGTGACCGACTCATGAAGATCATCCTCACCCACGAGGTCTCTGGCCTCGGTGCCGCTGGCGACGTCGTCGACGTCAAGGACGGTTACGCTCGCAACTACCTGATCCCGCGGAAGTTCGCTATCCGCTGGACCAAGGGTGGCGAGAAGGACGTCGAGCAGATCCGTCGTGCTCGCAAGATCCACGAGATCCAGACCATCGAGCAGGCCAACCAGGTCAAGGGCCAGCTCGAGGCCGTCAAGGTCCGTCTGGCCGTGCGCTCCGGCGACGCCGGTCGTCTCTTCGGTTCCGTCACCCCGGCCGACATCGCCTCGGCGATCAAGGCGTCCGGTGGCCCCGAGGTCGACAAGCGCCGCATCGAGCTCGGTTCGCCGATCAAGACCCTGGGCGCCCACGAGACGTCCGTGCGTCTGCACCCCGAGGTTGCCGCCAAGGTCAGCATCGAGGTCGTCGCGGCCTGACCGCTGCGCTCGGCTTGAGCAGTTGTGAGAGGGGCCGTACCCACTGGGGTACGGCCCCTCTTGCTTGCCCGAGTCGAGCGGCTTGGCGTCTCTCGGTGTTTCACGTGAAACGTCCCGGACCGGCATGCTTCATGTGAAGCGGAACATCGCGGGCTGACATCGCGGGGTGGCGTGTTTCACGTGAAACGAGCCAACATCGAGCGACGTTTCATGGGAAACATCAGCGGGTCGCGCCCGTGACGATCCAGCGTCCCGACCGAGCGCGCAGCCACAGGGTCAGCATGCGAACCGCCATCATCAGCGTCATGGCTCCCCAGAGGGCTGTCAGGCCGCCACCGAGCACCGGTACCAGCAGAGCCACGGGCGTGAAGACCGCCAGCGTGAGCACCATCGCCCATGCCAGGTACGGCCCGTCTCCCGCACCCATCAGTACGCCGTCCAGGACGAACACGATTCCGCAGATCGGCTGGGAGAGTGCCACGACGAGCAACGCGGGCAGCGCGGCATCCTTCACCACGGGGTCACTGGTGAACAGGGGCAGGAACGCGGGCCGGGACACGACCACCAGCAGGCCGAGTATCACGCCGACCGCGATCCCCCACTGCACCATGCGGCGGCATGCCTCGCGTGCGCCCTGGGCGTCGCCCGCACCGAGATAGCGGCCGATGATGGCCTGCCCCGCGATGGCGATGGCGTCCAGGGCGAAGGCGAGGAGGCTCCACAGGGACAGGATGATCTGATGCGCCGCGATGTCCGCGTCGCCGAGTCGGGCCGCGACCGCGGTGGCGATCATCAGGATGGCCCGGAGCGAGAGCGTACGGACGAGCAGGGGGACGCCGGCCTGGGCCGAGGCTCGGATGCCCGCCGCGTCGGGACGCAGAGAGGCACCGTGGGCTCGGGCTCCGCGGACGACCACCGCGAGGTAGACGGTCGCCATGCCGCACTGGGCGATGACGGTGCCCCAGGCGGAGCCGGCGATACCGAGGTCGGCGCCGTAGACGAGGACCACGTTCAGGACCGCGTTGGCGACGAAGCCACCGATGGCCACGTAGAGGGGGGTCTTCGTGTCCTGCAGGCCCCGGAGGACTCCGGTCGCGGCGAGAACGATGAGCATGGCCGGGATGCCAAGGGAGGAGATCCGAAGATACGTGGTCGCGTAGGGAGCGGCCGTGTCCGAGGCGCCGAAGAGCTCCACCAGGGCGGGCGCCATGGGCAGGACTACGGCGACGACCGCGGCGCCGATCAGGAGTGCCAGCCAGATACCGTCCATGCCCTGCCGGATGGCGGACTGGAGGTCACCGGCGCCGACCCGCCGGGCGACGGCCGCTGTGGTGGCGTAGGCGAGGAAGACGAAGACGCTGACGGCGGTCACGAGGAGGGCCGAGGCGACGCCCAGACCCGCGAGTTGTGCGGTGCCGAGATGGCCCACGATCGCGCTGTCCGCCAGGACGAAGAGGGGCTCGGCGACGAGCGCGCCGAAGGCCGGGACGGCCAGTGCGACGATCTCTCGGTCGTGCTGGCGCCGGGCGGCGCGCGAGGTCGCGGGAGCGTGTGTCATGAGCACCAATCTAATCGTCCACAGGTAATGGATGCAATTGATTAGTGACCCTTACTTGGTGTCTGGTGTGGCACGCTTGCGCGGCTCGTTCGATCTGATCTTGGTCCGGACGGGAAAGTTTTTCTTCTGCACAGCCGGTGGATGGGAAGTATGCAGGTCAGCGCGGGTCTCTCGGAAGAAGGGCGAGCTTGTTCACAGGGCTGTCCACCGGGTCGTGCACAGGTTTTGCGGAGTTCTCCACAGCATCCGGCCCGTCGTCCACATGGCCTGTGGATAACCAGATTGGCTGACGGTGCCGACGGGCCTACGGTGGTCCGGCGCCCGCTCCGTCCGTCGGCTGGGAAACCATCACAAAACCGACGCGCCACAAACGGAGTTGGGCCTCCTATTTGTCAGTGCCGTGCCGTAGAAAGAGAGGCACGGCGAGGTCCGCTCGGCGGACGGGAGGAGGTGGCTCGGTGAGTATTTCCGAGCCCTTGGACGATCCGTGGGCCGACAGCGGTCCCAGTGATCGTCTGCCTGCCTCGCGCCGACGCGGCGACGGGGGCAGGGGCCGCGACGAACAGCACGACCGCGGCCGGGAGAACGGCGAATGGGACGGCGGAGGCACCTCGTTCGAGCGGGTGCCGCCGCAGGACCTCGACGCGGAGCAGTCCGTGCTCGGCGGCATGCTGCTGTCCAAGGACGCCATCGCCGACGTCGTCGAGGTCATCAAGGGCCATGACTTCTACAAGCCGGCCCACGAGACGATCTTCCAGGCCATCCTCGACGTCTACGCCAAGGGTGAGCCGGCCGACCCCATCACGATCGCCGCCGAACTGACCAAGCGCGGCGAGATCAACAAGGTCGGCGGCGCATCGTATCTGCACACCCTCGTCCAGACGGTTCCGACGGCGGCGAACGCCGAGTACTACGCGGAGATCGTCCACGAGCGGGCCGTGCTGCGGCGGCTGGTCGAAGCCGGCACCCGCATCACGCAGATGGGATACGCGGCCGACGACGACGTCGACGAGATCGTCAACCGCGCCCAGGCCGAGATCTACGCGGTGACCGAACAGCGCACCAGCGAGGACTACCTCCCGCTCGGCGACATCATGGAGGGCGCGCTCGACGAGATCGAGGCGATCGGCTCCCGCACCGGCGAGATGACCGGTGTACCCACCGGCTTCACCGACCTCGACTCGCTCACCAACGGTCTGCACCCGGGCCAGATGATCGTCATCGCGGCCCGACCCGCCATGGGTAAGTCCACGCTGGCGCTGGACTTCGCGCGGGCTGCGTCGATCAAGAACAACCTGCCGAGCGTCATCTTCTCCCTCGAAATGGGGCGCAACGAGATCGCGATGCGTCTGCTGTCGGCCGAGGCGCGCGTGGCCCTGCACCACATGCGGTCCGGCACCATGACGGACGAGGACTGGACCCGCCTGGCCCGTCGGATGCCGGAGGTCTCGGCCGCTCCGCTCTACATCGACGACTCCCCGAACCTGTCGATGATGGAGATCCGCGCGAAGTGCCGTCGGCTCAAGCAGCGCAACGACATCAAGCTCGTGATCATCGACTATCTCCAGCTGATGCAGTCCGGCAAGCGGTCCGAGAGCCGTCAGCAGGAGGTCTCGGACATGTCCCGTAACCTCAAGCTCCTCGCCAAGGAGCTCGAAGTCCCGGTGATCGCGCTGTCGCAGCTCAACCGTGGCCCCGAGCAGCGCACGGACAAGAAGCCTCAGGTGTCCGACCTGCGTGAGTCCGGCTCGATCGAGCAGGATGCCGACATGGTGATCCTGCTCCACCGCGAGGACGCCTACGAGAAGGAGTCACCGCGCGCCGGCGAGGCGGACATCATCGTCGGCAAGCACCGTAACGGCCCGACAGCGACGATCACGGTCGCCTTCCAGGGCCACTACTCCCGTTTCGTGGACATGGCCCAGACCTGAGCCGTCCCTCCCGCACCAAATCAGCTCGACGCCCCGGCACTCGCCGGGGTGGACTGGGTTCATGACGACATCCCAGGAAGAGCTGCTCCCCGGCACGCGCCGTGCACTGCTGCACCGCATCGCCGTGGCCCAGGCCGAAGGGCGGACACCGTCGCTGGTCGCGACGGTCGTGCGGGGCGGTCGGGCAGTCTGGCACGGCTCACGGACCTCGGTGGACGGACACGGCCCGGACGAGAACGTGCAGTACCGGATCGGCTCGATCACCAAGACCTTCACCGCCGTTCTCGTACTGCGGCTGCGCGACGAGGGCGTGCTGGACCTCGGTGACCCGCTGGAGAAGCACGTGCCGGGGACCGGCGCGGGGGAGGCGACCATCGCCGAACTGCTCGCGCACACAGCCGGGTTGGCGGCCGAGTCACCGGGGCCGTGGTGGGAGCGGACCCCGGGCGCCCTGCGCCCGGAGCTGTCGGACGTCCTGGGCGAGCGGCCCTTCCTCCATCCGGTCGGCCGCCGCCATCACTATTCGAACCCCGGTTACACCCTGCTGGGCGCCGTGGTGGAGAAGCTGCGCGGGGCACCGTGGGAAGAGGTGCTACGGCGTGAGGTGCTCGAACCCCTGGGTCTGGACCGTACGAGCGCTCAGCCCCGGGCGCCGCACGCGGGCGGCTGGGCCGTGCACCCCTGGGCCGACGTGATGTTGCCGGAGCCCACCGAGGACCTGGGGAGGATGGCTGCGGCGGGCCAACTCTGGTCCACGACCGGCGACTTGGCGAAGTTCGCGGCTTTCCTGGCGAACGGGGACGATCGGGTGCTGAGCGCGGAGACGGTAAGGGAGATGCGCACGCCTGCCGCACCGGCCGAGGTCGCCGATGTGGTGGACGGCGCCTCCTACGGCCTCGGGTTGCAGATCCAGCACCGGGACGGCCGACTGCTGGTGGGGCACTCCGGTTCCCTGCCGGGGTTCCTGGCCAACCTCACGATCAGCGTGGCGGACGATGTCGCGGCAGTGGTGCTGGCCAACTGCACCTCCGGACCGATGCTGTCCTCCGTGGGCGCCGACCTCGTCCGGATCGTCGCCGAGGCCGAGCCGCGCATTCCCGACCCGTGGCGCCCGCTGCCCGAAGTCGACGCCGGTGTAATGGAGTTGGCGGGGCAGTGGTACTGGGGCACGCACGCCTTCGCCCTGCGACTCACCTCCGAGGGAGGAGTCTCCATGGGGCCGTTGTCCGGCGGTGGCCGTCGCTCACGCTTCCATGCCAACGGTGACGGCACCTGGACGGGGCTGGAGGGCTACTACGCCGGAGAGCTTCTACGGGCCGTACGGCGGCCGGACGGCAGCGTGAGCCACCTGGACCTGGGGTCGTTCGTGTTCACGCGTGAGCCGTACGACGAGGGGGCTCCTGTGCCGGGTGGGGTGGACCCGGAGGGGTGGCGCGGCATCGGTTGAGCGATGCGGGGGCTTGTTTCACGTGAAACAAGCCCCCGCGATGCACGGAACATCAGAGCGGCAGTTTGAAGCCCACGTGCGAGGCCTCGAAGCCGAGCCGTTCGTAGAAGCGGTGGGCGTCGGTGCGGGTGACGTCGGAGGTCAGCTGGACCAACTGGCAGTTCTGGCGCCGGGATTCGTCGATCGCCCACTCGATGAGCTGGGTGCCCAGACCGCTGCCGCGCTCGTCGGCGTGCACACGGACGCCTTCGATGATCGATCTGGTGGAGCCGCGCCGGGACAGGCCGGGGATGACCGTGAGCTGGAGGGTGCCGACGACGCGGCCCTGGCGCACGGCGACCATCAGGTGCTGGTTGGGGTCGGAGCTGAGCCGCTCCAGTGCCGTCAGATATGGGGCGAGGTCGTCGGGTGACTCGCGCTGGGCGCCCAGCGGATCGTCGGCGAGCATCGCGACGATCGCGGTGACGTCGTCGGAGCCGGCGGCACGTATTTCAAGATCTCCCATGCCCTCAGCCTATGCGGGCACCTTCAGCGACTCGACGACCTTGACCAGGGGCGCCAGCTCGGGGTTCCTGGCCGCTTCGTCCAGCGCCTCGCGCAGCGCGGAGTCGTTGGTCGGCCGTGCCTCCTCCAGCAGGGCAAGGCCTGCCGGCGTGACGTTGGTGTAGATGCCGCGGCGGTCAGTGGGGCACAGGTAGCGGGTCAGCAGGCCGCGGTCCTCCAGTCGCGTGACGAGTCGCGTGGTGGCGCTCTGGCTCAGGACGACCGCGTCGGCGACCTGCTTCATCTGGAGGTGACCGCCGTCGCCGTCGTGCTGGCGGCTGAGGACGTCGAGCAGGGAGTACTCGCGCACGCTGAGGTCGTGCCTGGCCTGGAGGGCCCGCTCGATATGGGCCTCGATCCTCCCGTGCAGCAGGGAGAGGGCGCACCAGCCCTGGGCGAGGGCGGTGAGTGCGGGGTCCGTCGCTGTCATTGGCGCTTCCTTCGTCCCGGAACGACTGAAACCAGGATAGGGCAGACCCGCAATAGCCTGCGCTTGCAATTAACAAGCGTCTGCAAGTATTGTCATCAACCGTAAAGCGCTCATGCAATCAACTGGGAAGGTGCAGACCTCCATGCCTCTCGCGCTTCTTGCCCTCGCGATCGGGGCCTTCGGCATTGGAACCACCGAGTTCGTGATCATG
This sequence comes from Streptomyces sp. NPDC051913, assembly GCF_044593635.1. NCBI lineage: Bacteria > Bacillati > Actinomycetota > Actinomycetes > Kitasatosporales > Streptomycetaceae > Streptomyces > Streptomyces sp. NPDC051913. The sequence continues at coordinate 618,877 of NZ_JBIUCI010000003.1, forward strand.
GGCTTGCTGCCCGAGGTCGCGGGGGACTTCGGTGTCTCCATCCCCACGGCCGGCTTCCTGGTGACGGGCTACGCGCTCGGCGTCATGTTCGGCGCCCCGCTCATGACCGTGCTCGGCACCAAGGTCCCCCGCAAGCGCATGCTGATGGCGCTCATGGGCCTGTTCATCGTCGGCAACCTGCTCTCCGCCCTCGCCCCCGCGTTCGGCGTCATGCTGATCGGCCGGATCGTCGCCTCGCTCGCCCACGGTGCCTTCTTCGGCATCGGATCCGTCGTCGCGGCCGAACTGGTCGCCCCGGACAAGAAGGCCGGCGCCATCGCGATGATGTTCACCGGCCTGACGGTCGCCAACGTCGTCGGCGTGCCGCTCGGCACCCTCGTCGGACAGACCGCCGGCTGGCGGGTCACCTTCGCCGTCGTCGCCGCGCTCGGCGTCGTCGGCCTGATCGGCATCGCCAAGCTGGTACCCGACCTGCCCAAGCCCGAAGGCGTGCACCTGCGCCACGAACTGGCCGCCTTCAAGAACACCCAGGTCCTGCTTGCCATGGCGATGACCGTGCTCGGCTTCGGCGGTGTCTTCGCTGCGATCACCTACATCGCGCCGATGATGACCCATGTCACCGGCTTCGCCGATGGCTCCGTCACCTGGCTGCTCGTCCTCTTCGGCCTCGGCATGGTGGGCGGCAACCTGGTCGGCGGCAAGTACGCGGACCGCGCCCTGATGCCCATGCTGTACGTCTCCCTGGGCGCCCTCGCGATCGTCCTCGCGCTCTTCACGTTCACCGCCCACAACAAGGTGCTCGCTGCCGTCACGATCGCGCTCATCGGCGCCCTCGGCTTCGCCACCGTCCCGCCGCTCCAGAAGCGCGTCCTCGACCAGGCGCACGGCGCCCCGACGCTCGCCTCGGCCGTGAACATCGGCGCCTTCAACCTCGGCAACGCACTCTCCGCCTGGCTCGGCGGCCTCGTGATCAGCGCCGGCCTCGGCTACACCGCCCCCAACTGGGTGGGCGCGGCCCTCGCCGCGGGCGCCCTGGGACTCGCCGTCCTGTCGGCGGCTCTGGAACGCCGGGACAGCGGGCCCAGCGTGATAGTCGCCGGAGCCGGAGCCGCTGCCGTTTCCCCCGAGCAGCGGTCCGTCGCCCATCACTGAGGCTGAGCCGACCGCCGACCGCCGACCGGCGGTGCGGACACCGCGCCGGTCCCCGTAACTCCTCGGGGACCGGCGCAGCCGTATGTCGGCGCTCCTCAGTTCGTCGTGGCGGTCGCGGTCACCCCGCCGCCACCGTCACCGGCGCGAACCGACGGCTCCAGTCGCCCGGCAGTTCCGGGATGCCGTACGTCATGACCGCGTTGAAGGAGACGGACGCCAGGCCGTGCTCCTTCGCCCAGGCCAGCAGTTCTTCGTGCCGTACGTCGATGTCGGTGCGCAGCGGGCGGTCCGTGTGGGCGGCGAGGGAAGCGATGAGCGCCTTGGCCGTCTCCGTGTCCCGGGCCACGAGCGGGCCCACGACATGGGTGTCCATGTTGGGCCACGCGGCCGCGTATCCGATGATCCGGCCGTTCTCCTCGGCGACCCGCAGCTGGTCGGCGAAGGCGGGCAGGCGCGTGACGATGTGTGTGCGGTCGGCGCCGAACACCGTCTCGTCGAGCCGAAGGATGGCGGAGAGATCCCCACCCGTGGCCGCCCGTGTCGTGACGGTGGCCCGGTAGCCGTCGGCATTGAAGTGGCCTCGCACCATCTCCGCCCGGCCGGTGGCCTTGAAGCCCAGTTCCTCGTAGAGGGGGCGGCCGTTCGGTGTCGCGTGCAGGGTGAGCGGTGTGGTGCCCATCGTCGCGAGCACATGGCGCATCAAGCGGCGGCCAATGCCCTTCCGGGCGTGCCGTTCGGCGACCAGGACCATACCGATGGCTCCCAGCTCCGGGCGCTCCTGTGGCCCGTACGTGGTGACGACGCAGGCACTGACGAGTCCGCCCTCGGGATCGTCGATGCCGTATCCCGTTCCGGAGGCGAGGAGGTAGCCCCACTTGTGCTCCTCGCGCGGCCACCCCCGGTCCTCGGACAAGTCGGCGCAGGCGACGAGATCGCGGTGCGTCAGACGGCGGATGGGCAGAGAAGCGGGGGAAGGTGTCGACACGCAGGTCAGGCTGTCTGAAGGGCACCCCTGGCGTCCACCTGTTTCCGCGGAGAAGTACGAGCTTTTGGCCATGCCGTAGCCGTCCGCACAGCCCGACGACAGCTGGTTGTTGTTTCACGTGAAACATGGGCGAGCCGTAGGAATCCGGCATCCGCGTCGATCCACCGAAAGCCGGCCCGGCTAGCCTCGGGCTCCATGGCCAGACTTCATCTCTTCGATCTCGACGGCACGTTGTTGCACGGAACCTCCGCGCCCGTCGAGATATCCCGGCAACTCGGCCTGGAAGCCGAGGCCGTGGCCCTCGACCAGGCGATCTCGTCGGGTCTCATCGAGCCGCCCGAGTATGCGACGCGGGTGCACACCCTGTGGGCGGATCTCACGGACGCCCATGTGACGGCCGCATTCGAGGGGGCGCCTTGGTTGGCCCGTATTCGTGAGGTCTGGGGGGAGATCCGAAGCAACGGCGACTACTGCGCCGTGGTGTCGCTCTCGCCGTCCTTCTTCGTGGAGAGACTCATCGACTGGGGTGCGCATGCGGCGCACGGGTCGCGCTTTCCCGCCGTGCCGTTCACCGAGCCCGTGGATCCGGCCGGGGCGCTCAATGCGGCGGCCAAGGTCGTGATTGCCGATCGGTTGTGCAAGGAGTTCGGGGTCACTCGGGCCGATTGTGTCGCTTACGGAGACTCGTCGTCCGACAGGGACCTCTTCGGTGTGGTTCCGGTCTCCGTGGCGGTCAATGCCGACAGTCATCTGGCCGGTCTCGCGACCCACTCCTATGCGGGGAAGGATCTGTGGGGAGCCTATGAATTGGCGTGTCGCTCCTGGTAATTGAGCGAATTCGTGGTGCCCGTCCTTGGCTCATTCATGGCGGACCGAGGGGGGACTTGTGTGCGGAGCGGTGCCCGGTAGGGTCGACTCCGGTTCTCGTCCGGCGAGGAGCGTGTTCTGTGAGCACCTCCTCGTGTCGGGCCGCGAACGAGGCAACGCAGCCTAATGGGACGGAGAGATCGAAGACCCGCATTTTCGGTTATGCGGCCGGGTATCCGTGCGCGATGGGATGCTGCGGTGAGAGCGCTGCGGCCAATGTCGCACTGTCTCCTTACTTGTCCGTATGGGGCGTTAATACGGGTCGAATAAGGCCGCATCGGCCGTGGCCATCGACGGAGAAAGCAAGCCGTCTGCGGGGGCAGCAGGCACATTCCGACCGGGGAAGTGCGCAGACCGACCGAAAGATGTTCGAGGCGAGGCACACCATGGACGCTCCGACCACTACGTCGGCCGACAACGGCACTTCCGGCGGCGGGGGCGGCTGGTTCACGCCGCACCAGCAGCCGGTGACGGCGCCGGGCGGTGAGCAGGAAGCCGCCGAGGGCAACCGACTGGCGGCACTGCGCCCGGTCGGCAGGACCACGACCGAACACGACGAGCACACGGCGGCACCAGAGACGGGGCAGCGCCACCAGCCCGCCCCACCTGTCCCACAGCAGCCGATACCCCCCGTCCCGCAGTCACTCGCCCCTCATCAGCCCGCGCCATCCGTCCGGCAGTCACTCGCCCCCCACCAGCCCGCACCCCCCACCCCGCCGTCACCCGTACCGACCCCACCGGCGCCCCCGATATCGGCCCATGCGGCACCCGCGGCACCCCCTCCCGCCGAACAGCGTGTGCCGCCTCAGCGGGCCGCCCCCGCGAGGGCTCAGCAAGCCTCCCCGGACGCGGTTCTCATCCGCCGGACCATGTCGGAGGTCGGCCCCGTGGCCGACAAGGTCACCTCGTACTTCTACGCCCTGCTCTTCGTCCGCCACCCCGAATTGCGCTCGCTCTTCCCCGCGGCGATGGACACCCAGCGGGACCGGCTGCTCAAGGCGCTGCTCACCGCCGCGGAACACATCGACAACACCCCCGTCCTAGTGGACTACCTCCAGAACCTCGGCCGCGGTCACCGCAAGTACGGCACCCGTCCCGAGCACTATCCGGCCGTCGGCGAGTGCCTCATCGGCGCGCTGAGCAAGTACGCCGAGCACGTCTGGGGGCCGGAGTTCGAGGCGGCGTGGGTGCGGGCGTACACGACGATCTCGCAGGTGATGATCGACGCGGCGGCCGCGGACGAACTGCGGGCGCCCGCCTGGTGGCACGCGGAGGTCGTCGCGCACGACCTGAGGACGCGGGACGTCGCCGTCGTGACCGTCCGCCCGGACCAGCCCTATCCCTTCCTCGCCGGGCAGTACACGAGCCTGGAGACGCCCTGGTGGCCGCGGATCTGGCGGCACTACTCCTTCGCTTCGGCACCCCGTTCCGACGGCCTGCTGTCGTTCCATGTGAAGGCCGTTCCCGCGGGCTGGGTCTCAGGCGCCCTGGTGCATCGCGCCCGGCCCGGCGACATCCTCCGCCTCGGCCCGCCGGCCGGCTCGATGACCGTGGACCACACCACCGACAGCGGCCTGCTCTGCCTGGGTGGCGGTACCGGCATAGCGCCCATCAAGGCACTGGTCGAGGACGTGGCCGAACGCGGCGAGCGCCGCCCGGTCGAGGTCTTCTACGGCGCCCGCACCGACATCGACCTGTACGACATCGACACGATGCTCCGTCTCCAGCAGTCCCATCCCTGGCTCTCGGTCCGCGCGGTCATCGACCAGCAGGCGCGTCTCCAGCTCCCCGACGCGATCCGCAGGTACGGCCCCTGGAACGAGTACGACGCCTATGTCTCGGGCCCACCCGGGATGATCCGCAGGGGCGTGGACGCGCTGAGGGACAGCGGCATCCCTTCCGAGCGCATCCGCCACGACTCGGTGGAGGAGCTCGTCGTCATCGGCGACTGAGCACCCAGCTCCGCCTCATCCCAGGTCGGGCGCGTGCATGGCACGTACGCCCTCGATGTTGCCGTCCAGGTAGTGGCGCAGCGACAGCGGTACGAGGTGGACGGAGGCGATCCCGACCCGGGTGAACGGCACCCGCACGATCTCGTACTCGCCGATGGGCTCGTCCACCTCGGGCCCGTGCCGCAGGGAGGCGTCCATGGACTCCAGGCGGCAGACGAAGAAGTGCTGGACCTTCACCCCGGTCGCGCCGCCGTCCTCGCCGATGTGCTCGACGGTGTCGACGAAGCAGGGCACCACGTCGGTGATCTTGGCGCCGAGCTCCTCGTACACCTCGCGGTGCAGGGCGTCGACGACGGTCGTGTCACTCGGCTCGACCCCGCCACCGGGGGTGAGCCAGTAGGGATCCACACCAGGCTTGGTGCGCTTGATCAGGATCAGATCGTCGCCGTCCAGGAGAACGGCACGTGCGGTGCGCTTGACCACGGGTCGGACGGTCATGGGTGAAATGTGGCCCGCTTGGTTCCACGTGAAACATCGCCTGCGGTCATTGCCCGAGAACATCGGGCGCCTGGTCGAGAATCGCAGGTCAGCCCCAGTCGTCTGCCGCCCGCAGCAGCCACTCGTGCGCCCGTGCCACATGCGGCATCGCCAGCGTGCCGGTGCGGACCACCAGGAAGTACGTCCGCAACGGCGGCACCGCGGGATGGTGCAGCGCGACCACGTCCCCTCGCTCCAGCGCCTCGGCGCACAGATAGCGGGGCAGGACCGCCAGCCCGGCTCCCGCCGCGGCGCAGGCCAGTACGGCGCGCAGGTCGGGGACGATGACGGTACCCGGAGCGGCTGGTCGGGAGTCGAAGACGGAAGCCCAGTAACGGGAGACGAACGGCAGCGACTCGTGCACCTCGACCACCGGAACGTTCTCCAGGGCGTGCGCGCCCTTGTGGCGCAGTGTTCCCGCACCGATCTGCTCGGCCCGGAGCGGGGAGGCGACCAGGACGTGGACTTCGTCGCAGAGCGGAGTCGCGGTGAGCAGGGCACCGCGCGGACGGGCCGTGCAGATGGCCAGATCATGATGTCCGGCGGCCAGCCCCTCCAGGGTCTCCTCGGCGTTCCCGAAGGAGGCGCGCAGCGCGAAGCCCTGGCCGTCCTCGCCGGTCAGCTCGGTGAGCGCGGGCAGGGCCCGTTCGGCGGTGAACTCGGGTGGCCCGGCGAGGTGCAGGGTGCGTAAGGACGACTCGTCGTCGAGCCCCGTCTCGGCTATTTCCACGAGGGCGTCAAGATGCGGCGCCGCCTTGTGGGCGAGTTCGTCGCCGATGGTCGTCGGGGTCACGCCACGCGCCTGCCGTAGGAACAGGGGGCGGCCCAACTGCCGCTCCAGAGTGCGGATCTGCGAGGTCACGGCGGGCTGCGAGAGGCCCAACAGCGCGGCGGCGCGGGTGAAGGAGCCGGCCCGGTGCACGGTCACGAAGGTCCGCAACAAGGCCAGATCCATGCTGCGCCCTCCCCTTCCGTGCCTGTTCCAGCCCCCGGCCGGGCCCCAACTATAAATATGTCGATAGGTCTCTGTCGCTACTGTGATTGGACACTGACACAGAGTCAACTAGCCTTGTTCGCGCGGTTCTTCGCGCGCGGAACCGAGGACGGTCCGAGCCACGAGGGGGGAGGCTCGGACCGTCCGTTGTGCGTAGCCCGACACCGACCGATGGGTACGTGTAGCGGTCATTCGACCGACTCCCGCAGCGCACGCAGCACATCCGTCACCAGGTCCTCGGTGTCCTCGGCGCCGGCCGAGAAGCGGATGAAGCCTTCCGGCACCGCGTCCCCGCCCCAGCGCCCTCGCCGCTCGGCCGTCGAGCGCACCCCGCCGAAGCTGGTGGCGTCGTCCACGAGCCGCAGCGCCTGAAGGAAACGCTCGGCACGCGCGCGCGTGGGCAACGAGAAGGAGACCACGCACCCGAAGCGGCGCATCTGCCGCGAGGCGATCTCGTACGACGGGTCGTCCGGCAGCCCCGGATAGCGCACCCCGAGCTCCTCCGGCCCGTCCCGCAGCGCCTCGGCGACCGCCAGCGCGTTGGCGCTCTGCCGCTCGACACGCAACTGGAGCGTGGCGATCGACCGGTGAGCGAGCCAGGTCTCCATGGGGCCGGGGATCGCTCCGACGAGCTTGCGCCAGCGTCGTACCGCCGTCATCGCCTCGGCGTCGTGGGCGCTGACGTAGCCCAGGAGGACGTCTCCGTGCCCCGTGAGCTGCTTGGTGCCGCTCGCCACCGAGAAGTCGGCGCCGAGCTCCAGGGGGCGCTGTCCGAGCGGTGTGGCGAGCGTGTTGTCGACCGCGACGAGGGCACCACGCGCGTGGGCCGCGTCCACGAGCCGCCGGATGTCGCAGACGTCGAGGCCGGGGTTGGACGGCGTCTCGAGCCACAGCAGCCGCGCGCCCTCCAGCACGGCCAGCTGGGCGTCCGCGCCGGTCGGAGCGGTGCGGACCTGGATGCCGTACGCCCGCAGCTGTTCGTGGACCAGGGGCAGCGCCTGATAGCCGTCGTCAGGCATGACGACCGTGTCCCCGGCGCGCAGTTGGGAGAAGAGCACCGCTGAAATGGCGGCCATCCCGGAGGCGAACACGAGCGTCTGGACGTCGTCCCGCCCGGGTGCCTCCAGCTCACCGACGGCCCGCTCCAGCAGGGTCCAGGTGGGGTTCTCGTCGCGGCCGTAGGTGTACGGCCCCTCGACGTCGCCCGGCAGATGGAAGTGGGCGGCGAAGACCGGGCCGGGAAGGGTGGGCTCGTTCTTGACGGGCTCGGGGAGCCCGGCCCGCACCGCGCGCGTGCCCTCCCCGGTGCCCCCGGTCGATTCGCTCATGCGGCCTGTCCCTCCACGTGTTCACGGACGGCGGCGAGCAGCCCCTCGCTCGCCGCCTCCACCATCTCCAGACACTCCTCGAAGCCGTCCATGCCGCCGTAGTACGGGTCCGGTACGTCGAGATCGTCGCCCGCCGACCTGTCGTACGAGCGCAGCAGACGTACCTTCGCCGCGTCCTCCGGGGTGGGCGCGAGGCGGCGCAGGGCCTTGAGGTGGCCGTGGTCGAGGGCGATCACGAGGTCGAGGCGGGCGAACCACGACGGCCGGAACTGACGGGCCGTGTGGGCGCTGTCGTACCCGTGTTCCTCGAGGACGGACACGGTGCGCGGATCGGCGCCGTCGCCCTCGTGCCAGCCGCCCGTGCCGGCGCTGTCGACCTCGACCCGGTCGTCGAGCCCGGCCTCCGCAGTGCGGGTGCGGAAGACGGACTCGGCCATCGGCGAGCGGCAGATGTTGCCGGTGCAGACGAAGCAGACGCGGTAGGTCATCCCCGGGCTCAGTCCCCGTCGGGGAGGATGACGTTGAGCGCCCAGGACACGATCGAGATGATCAGGCCACCGAGGACGGCGGTCCAGAAGCCGTCGACGTGGAAGCTCAGGTCGAGCTTGTCCGCCAGCCACGACGTCAGCAGCAGCATCAGCGCGTTGACGACCAGGGTGAACAGGCCGAGCGTCAGGATCAGCAGCGGGAGGCTGAGCAGCTTCACGATCGGCTTGACCAGGAAGTTGACCACGCCGAAGATCAGCGCGACGAGGATCAGGGTCCCGATCTTCTTACCAGTGCTGTCACCGGTCAGGGTGATCTTGTCGAGCAGCCACACGGCGACCGCCAGGGCGCCCGCGTTGGCGATCGTCTTGACTACAAAATTCTTCATGTGTCTGATCGTGGCAGAAGAGATCGGTTACCAGCAGTGGGACAGGGGCGGACAACGGCGATGAAGGCATTCCGGCTGGACGAACTGGAGGCGGAGCGCGCCGCCAACGACGGCGCCTACCTGCAGTTTCTGCGGGAACGGAACATGTCGGCGGGCCTGTACGCCCTGGACGCCGGTGAGCATGATCCACAGAAGCCGCACAACCAGGACGAGGTCTACTTCGTTGTGAGCGGCCGTGCCGCGATCACGGTGGGGATGGAGACGACCCAGGTGGCCCGCGGCAGCGTGGTGTACGTGCCGGCCGGTGTCGCCCACAAGTTCCACCACATCAGCGAGGACCTGAGGGTCCTGGTGGTGTTCTCTCCGCCGGAAAGCTGAGCCGCGACCTCGGGGTTCCCTAGGGGTTCGATCAGGGGAGGACGGGGGGTGCGAAGCCCCCGCCCGGGCCCTTGCCCGTCCTAGCATCGAAGCAGGACATCGGAGTGATCCGGCGACAAGAGAAGCCGGGACGAGAGAGGGTAAGGGCGATGCGTGAGATCTTCGCGGGACTGCCGTGGTGGGTGAAGTGGATCGCGGTGCCCGTCATCGCCCTGGTCGTGTTCGGCGGGCTGATAGCCAGTGTGCTGCACTTCGTCGTCTGGCTGCTGTTCAAGGCACTGGTCTTCGTGGCCCTGGTCGGCGGGCTCATCTATGTCGTACGGAAGTTCACGTCGAGCTCCTCGTCGCGCAGCGACTGGTGAGGAGCGCGTGGGGCGCCGGTGATCGGTAACAGGAATCACTGGTTCCCTCGGGCGAGGGAAGTTTCCGGCACAGGCCGTCTGTGAGCGGTGGCAGGCGGTTAAAGTCCGGAATTCGACGCGGGGACGATCCCCCGCGAGCGGCGTACACCCCCTCCCGTGTCCCCCCGCACGGGCAGCCCCCTCGTGCTTCGGGAGTGACCCTTGGCCACGGTTGACACCGCCCCCGCAGAACTTCACGTACCCCTACAGACGGCGCCCCCGGCACGACCGGAGAGTTCCGTACGACGGGACGGGACGACGACCCCGGACCAGCCGGATCCGCCCGAGCAAGCACCCTCCGGAACCCTCATCGGCTCCGTGCAGCGTGCGATGCGCCTGCTGGAGTCCGTCGCCGGACATGAGCACGGCGCCCCGGCCAAGCAACTGGCCCGGGAGACCGGCCTGGCCCTGCCGACGGCTTACCATCTGCTGCGCACGCTCGTCCACGAGGGCTATCTGCGCCGCGACAAGGGCCTGTTCTTCCTCGGCGCGGCGGCCGAGCGACTGAGCAGCAGCGGAGCCCAGGAGAAACGTCGCAGCACCGTCGTCGAGGCCCTCGCGCACTGGCGGGACGTGATCGGCGTACCCGTGTACTACGCCATGTACCGCGACGGCGAGATCGAGGTCATGTGCGTCTCCGACACCCCGGGCAATCCCGCGGTCGAGGAGTGGGCCGACTTCCGTGAGACCGGACACGCGCACGCCATCGGTCAGTGCCTGCTCTCCCAACTCGACGAGAGCGCCCGCCGCGACCACCTCGAGCGCTACCCCGTACAGGCCATCACCCCCTACACCGTGCGCGACAGCCATGTGCTGCTCCGGCGGCTGGACCGGATGGGGCGGATGGACCCGGTCTTCGAAGAGCAGGAGTACGCGCTCGGGACGGTGTGCGCGGCGATTCCGATCACCATCGGGCCGACCGCCGCGACGATGGCCATTTCTCTCCCTTCCCACCAGGCCGATCGACTGCTAGTCGCCACCCGTCGGCTACAGAGCGAGATCGGACAGCTCCTGGGGTCGCTCGCGATCTCTATCAGTATCTGAAAACTCACTCCTTGTGATCTCCCGTATACGTTCAGCAAGATTCCTACAGTGTCAAAGGGATCATTCCCGGCCAGTCAACGCAGATGACGGGGTAGGCGATGGACGAGTCCGTGCAGGCAGAGGTCATGATGAGCTTTCTCGTCTCCGAGGAGCTGTCTTTCCGTATCCCGGTGGAGCTGCGCTACGAGACCTGTGATCCCTATGCCGTGCGACTGACCTTCCATCTGCCCGGGGACGCGCCGGTGACCTGGGCCTTCGGGCGTGAGTTGCTGATCGACGGCGTGGGACGGCCGAGCGGTGACGGAGATGTGCGGATCGCGCCGGCCGAGGCGGACACGCTCGGTGAGGTTCTGATCCGGCTTCAGGTCGGTGCCGACCAGGCGCTGTTCCGTTCGTCGACGGCGCCGCTCATCGCCTTCCTCGATCGCACCGACAAGCTGGTGCCGCTGGGACAGGAAGGGGCGCTCGCGGACTTCGACGCCCATCTCGACGAGGCCCTGGACCGCATCCTGGCGGAGGAGCAGAGCGCGGGCTGAAGCGCCCGGCCGGGAGAGAGGCGGAACGCTTCAGCGGATGGCTTGGAGCTGTGCAGGAACGCTTCTTCTGAAGGTCTCCGCTGGCCAGATCCTCTGTGGAGGCGGGTCCCTGGGTGCCGCGGTTCCCACAGACCTCGGGCTTCGGCGGCGCACCGCCGGACCGGCGTCAGCGCTTGCGCCGGCGGCCACGGCCGCCCCGTGCCGCGGCAGCCTGCGGAACTTGGGTGCCCTGCGGACCGTACGCTCCCGCCTGGACCCTCGCGCCCGCCCCGGCCGGAGTCGGCTCGCCGCCCGTGAGAACCGTCGCGGAGCCCGGCCGGTCGGCCGCGACGACCAGCGCCGCGAGAGCGGTGGTGACCGGTACGGACGCCACCAGACCGATCGAGCCGACCAGCGTGCGCACGATCTCCTCCGCGACCAACTCGCTGTTGGCGACCGTTCCCACGCTGCTCTGCGCGATCGAGAAGAGCAGCAGCAGGGGGAGCGCGGCGCCCGCGTAGGCCAGGACGAGGGTGTTGACGACCGAGGCGATGTGGTCGCGGCCGATGCGGATGCCCGCGCGGTACAGCCCGCGCCAGCCCATCGAGGGGTTGGCCTCGTGCAGCTCCCAGACCGCCGAGGTCTGTGTCACGGTCACGTCGTCGAGGACACCGAGCGAGCCGATGATGACGCCGGCGAGCAGCAGACCGCTCATGTCGATCGACGGAAAAAGCCCGTGAATAAGACCGGTGTTGTCGTCCGTGTTGCCGGTCAGCGCCGCCCAGCCGATGAACAGCGAGCCGAGAACGCCGATCAGCACCAGCGAGATCAGCGTGCCGAGCACCGCCACGGAGGTTCTCGCCGACAGCCCGTGACACAGATACAGCGCGATCAGCATGATGGCACTCGCCCCGACCACGGCCACGACCAGCGGGTTCGAGCCTTGCAGGATCGCGGGCAGGATGAAGAAGTTGAGGATCAGGAAGCTGATGGCCAGCGCGACCAGCGCCATGACGCCCCGCAGCCGTCCGACGACCACGACGGCGAGCGCGAAGATCCCGGCGAGCAGCGCCATGGGGAGCCTGCGGTTGACGTCGGTGACCGAGTACTGAAGATCCTTGGGGGCGGAGGGCTCGTAAGCGACCACGACCTTCTCGCCCTCGTCCAGCTGACGTGACTGGTCCGGTTGCACGATCTCGGTGAACGTACGGCCCTTGTCCTTGCCGGTGTCGACCCGGATCGTGGCCTTCTTGCAGGTGCCGTCGGCCTCCTGCTGGGCGGAGGAGCCCTCGGCGGTGGAGGTGTCGCCGGTCGGGGTCCCGCCCGAGGCGTTCACGGACTTGCAGCTCACCTTGTCGACCTTGGTGACCGTGGCCTGCTGGGTCTGCCGGTCGAATCCGACGCCGGTGCGCTCGTGCGCGGGCGCGCCCCCGGGCCACAGCACGGCGAGACCGACCAGGACGGCGGCGCCGAACGGGATGAGGATCGCCGCGATGACCTTGCGCAGGTGCTGGGAGACGGGGGCAGCCGGGCCGTGGCTGTGACTGTGGCCGTGCGAGTGTCCGTTCCCGCCGTTCCCGGCGTTCCCTCCGGCGCTCCCACCTCCACCCCCACCGTCACCGCCGCCGGGGCCTGGGGCTGGGCCGGTGCCGTGCCGGTGTACGACATCGCCGTCGTGGCCGTGATCGCGGTCGTGAGCGTGCTGCTGGCCGTGCTGGCCGTGCTGGCCGTGCTGGCCGTGAGAGTCGTGAGGGTCGTCGTGGCCGCCGCCAGGCCCAGGTCCGAGGTGACCCGGGCCACCGATGCCGGGACCACGCTGCCCCGGGCCACCGACCCTGGGACCGCGCTGATCCGGGCCACCGACGCCGGGAGCGCCTCCGACCGGGCCGCCCGTGCCGGGACCCTGCCTGCTCCAGTCACCCGGTCCAGGCGTGTTCCAGCTGCCCGTTGCGGGCCCGCTCCAGTCGTCCGGCCCGCGACGGGGGCCGTGCCCGGAACCGTGCCCAGCACCCTGCCCGGAACCGTGCCCAGCACCCTGCCCGGCCCTGGTGCCAGGGGCTTCGCCTCTGCTGCCGGGGCCACGGGGCGGCTCGGGCGGGTACGGGGGCTGAGGTGTCGTGGTCACCGACCGATCATCGCAAGAACGGCAGGGGCCCTCTGTTCACCGCGCCCGAATTGACGCTAGCGTGGAGGCACCTTTGTACACGCGGGAGCTCGGAGCACCGGGCTGAGAGGGCGCTGACCTCCGTCCCAGCGATGTTTCACGTGGAACGTCGTCACCAGAGAGTGACGTTCCCCACGAAACGTCGGCGGACGGAAGCCGCTGCGTCGACCGCCGAACCTGTTACCGGGTAATGCCGGCGTAGGGAGTAGGTCTCATGACCATCAAGGACGCACGCACGCCTGCCTCCAGCCAGGACGAACAGCCCATTCAGGGCGAAGAGTCCACGGAGAGCGGGAAGTCCATCGGCTGGCACAAGGCGTACGTCGAGGGTTCGCGCCCCGACCTGCGGGTGCCGGTCCGACAGGTGCACCTCACCAACGGGCAGTCGGTCACGCTGTACGACACCTCGGGCCCGTACACCGATCCAGCGGCCGAGACCGATGTCCGCCGCGGCCTGGCCCCGCTGCGAGAGAACTGGATCATCGGCCGCGGTGACACCGAGGAGTACGCGGGCCGCCCCGTCCGTCCCGAGGACGACGGCATCAAGCACACCTCGCCGCGCGGCGGCAATCTGCGCAACCTCGACGCCGTCTTCCCGGGGCGCCCCCGACTGCCGCGCCGGAGCCGTGACGGCCAGGCGGTGACGCAGCTGGCGTATGCGCGCCGTGGCGAGATCACGCCCGAGATGGAGTACGTGGCCATCCGGGAGAACGTGGCGCCCGAGATCGTGCGCGAGGAGATCGCTGCGGGGCGCGCGGTGCTCCCGGCCAACGTCAACCACCCGGAGATCGAGCCGATGATCATCGGCAAGCGGTTCCTGGTGAAGGTCAACGCCAACATCGGCAACTCGGCGGTCACCTCCTCCATCGAGGAGGAGGTGGAGAAGATGACCTGGGCGACCCGCTGGGGAGCCGACACGGTCATGGACCTGTCCACCGGCCGCAACATCCACACCACGCGCGAGTGGGTGCTGCGCAACTCCCCCGTCCCCATCGGCACGGTGCCGCTCTATCAGGCGCTGGAGAAGGTCGACGGCCGTGCCGAGGAGCTGACCTGGGAGATCTACAAGGACACGGTCATCGAGCAGGCCGAGCAGGGCGTGGACTACATGACGGTCCACGCGGGTGTGCGGCTGCCCTACGTCCCGCTGACCGCCAACCGCAAGACGGGCATCGTCTCGCGTGGCGGCTCGATCATGGCGGCGTGGTGCCTGGCCCACCACAAGGAGAGCTTCCTCTACGAGAACTTCGAGGAACTGTGCGAGATCCTCGCCGCGTACGACGTGACGTACTCGCTCGGTGACGGCCTGCGGCCCGGTTCGATCGCGGACGCCAACGACGAGGCGCAGTTCGCGGAGTTGAGGACGCTCGGGGAACTCAACACGATCGCCAAGCGTTTCAACGTTCAGACCATGATCGAGGGCCCGGGACATGTCCCGATGCACAAGATCAAGGAGAACATCGACCTTCAGCAGGAGATCTGCGAGGAGGCTCCGTTCTATACGCTCGGCCCGCTGACCACGGACGTCGCCCCGGCGTACGACCACATCACCTCGGGCATAGGCGCCGCGATGATCGCGTGGTGGGGCACTGCGATGCTCTGCTACGTCACGCCCAAGGAGCACTTGGGCCTGCCCAACCGTGATGACGTGAAGACCGGCGTCATCACCTACAAGATCGCGGCCCATGCGGCGGACCTCGCCAAGGGCCACCCTGGCGCACAGGAGTGGGACGACGCGTTGTCGGACGCCCGCTTCGAGTTCCGCTGGGAGGACCAGTTCAACCTGGCCCTCGACCCCGACACGGCCCGGGAGTTCCACGACGAGACCCTCCCGGCGGAGCCGGCCAAGACGGCCCACTTCTGCTCGATGTGCGGCCCGAAGTTCTGCTCGATGAAGATCAGCCAGAGCATCACCGAGCGGTTCGGTGGAGCGGCGGCCGAGGGGGCGTCGCAGGAGGAGATCGCTGAGGGGATGTTGCAGAAGTCGAAGGAGTTCGCGGCGAGCGGGAGCCGGGTGTACCTGCCGCTGGCGGACTGACGTCCGTTCATCGGCGCTGCTCCGGAGGGGGCTCGGTGTCTTCGGGGCAGCGCCGTCGTGCGTTCAGGGATGAGGGGTGGGTGGAGTCTTGATCGTTCTCAAGGTGACGGAAGAGGCGCAGTCGCTGGTGTGGGACGGCGATGATCTGGTCGATTTGGTGGGTGGGGGCCGCCGATGGGGTCCTGACGGCGTGGAGCAGCCTGCCTCGTTCATCCTTGGGTTTCCCTTCGACCGGAGCGTCGTCTCCCCGTCCGGTCGCTACTCCGTCGTCTATGTCGAGCGTGGGACCAAGGCACTGCTGTTCGATGGCGATCAGCTCGTCCGTGAGCTGAACCGGAGCTACTACCAGGCCGATGTCTTCGACTATCCGGTGGCGCTCGGCGCGTTGCAGGACGGCCGCGAGGTTCTGGTCCACTGCCCGGATGAATACAACGTTCTGGAGATCGAGGACGCGGAGTCGGGAGAATGGCTCACCGATGGCGAACGTCATCCCAAGGACGTCTTCCACTCGCGGCTGGCGGTGAGCCCGGGAGGGACTCATCTGCTGTCGGCGGGCTGGGTGTGGCATCCGTGCGGCGTGGTCGAAGTCTTCGATCTGACCAGAGCGTTGACCGACCCCGCACTGCTCGACGGCCGGGGTGTGCTGCCCGTGGAACCGGGCATCGCTGCGGAGGTCGCCTCGGCCTGCTGGCTTGACGATGATCGCCTGGCTGTGGCGACCGGAGGGGAGCCTCGCGACGGTGAGGAGACCCCTGACCTGGGCCCAGGGGAGTTGGGCGTGTGGTCGCTCTCCGCAGGGGGGTGGATCCATCGCAGCAAGGTCGATTTCTGCATCGGCACCCTGATCGCGCGGGGCGACACGGTCGTCTCGCTGTACGGCCACCCGCGGCTGATCGATGTCACGTCCGGGGCGGTGGTGGCGGAATGGCCCACCGTGAAGGTGCCCCAGAGAGACGGCAGCTACGGGGTCACCCACATTCCGACGCCCGTCGCTGCCCTGCATCCGGACGGCACCCGCCTGGCCGTGGCCCAGCCGGACACCATCGCCGTCATCACCCTTCCGGAGTTCACGGCGGCCGGAAAGCGGGTGTGTCCGCCGATGGCGGAGTGATCGTCGGGCGGCGAGGACAGGCGTGTCCCCTACTCCTGTCCATGCCGCCGGCCGGGCATCCGACCTGCGCTCCCCCGTAGGCGGCTCGCCGCGGCGAGGGGCGCAGGCCGGGGTCACTCCGGCTGGTGTTCCGGGCCGCCGAAGTCCGGGCTGGTGTAGTCCGGGCTGGTGAAGCTGGGGCGGGAGCCCGTGGAGCCGTCGTCCGGGCTGCTGAAGCCCGGGCGGCCGTAGCCGAGGTTCGGCATCCGGCTGGGTGCCGGCGGTGTCGTGCGGTGCAGGGCGGCCGCGGTGCCGGGGTCGGCCAGGGCGTCCCGCAGGAAGGGCAGCACGCCCCGCTCCAGCAGGGCGTCGTGCCAGGCCTCCCTGGCACGGGCGACCTCCCCGGTCAGCTCGGCGTACGGCCCGGTGTCGACGAGCGAGGGGCGGTTGCGCAGGGCGGTGATAAGAAGCCCCACCGCGGCGACCAGGATGGCCACCGCGGTCATCGCGCCGAAGACCCAGCCCGTCGTCAGCATCGTTCTGGCGAACGCCTGTTCGGGATTGAGCATCTTCAGGATGTAGCCGACGAGCAGGAATATCGCCGCGGCGGTCCCGGCGAGAACGGGAGCGAGCACCGCGACGACGGCGACGGCACCCGCGCCTGCCGTCTCGGCGACCTCTCCCATGGTGGCGGCGAGCCCCGCCGCGCCCGAGCCGGACTCCGCGGAGCCGGTCTCGCGCACGGACGTCGGGGTGGACGGCGCCGGCTGGCGCAGTTCCTCGCGGACCTTCACATAGTGCTGGTACTCGGTCGCCGCGGCCGCCGTGATGATCGCGGTGGCGTTCAGCGCCATGGTGCGCAGCTGTTCGGGATTCAGCCGCTGCCCCACAGCGGCCAGTTCCGGGCGGTGTGGGGCGGAGCGCAGCGCCTCATCGAGGATCCGCTCGTATTCCTGGCGGTCCTCGCTCAGCAGGTGCTGCGGAACGCTGTTCATGTGCATCCCCCGATGCTCCGTAGGGCTTGGGGCTCGCATGACTGTGAGCCGTCGGGCAGAAACGGAGGGGAGCCTGCTACGGATAAGCCGATGGTAGAGCGGTGACGGCACAGGGTGACAGGGGGTTTCCAGAAATTGGGCCCTGGCCTGCGCCGTCTCGGCTCAGTCCGTCATGGGGGATCGTCTGCCCTGTGAACGTTCAGATATCCAGCGGAAGTTGCTGGACCAGCAGCTTTCCGGCCATGGTCACTCCGCCGTCCATCGCGATGGCCAGCCCGTCGGCGTAGACGTGCGGTCCCTCGACCACCGGGCCGCCCCCGTCCTCGCCGTCCTCGGAGCCGACCTCGCCCAGCAGATAGGGAATCGGGCTGTGACCGTGAACGATGCGGGTGCCGCCGTACGTATCCAGCAGCGAACGGACGGCGTCTGCACCTCCCTCGTCGCGGAAGGAGAAGCGCTTGGTGAACTTGCGGAACAGGTCCCACACCTCGTCCGCGTCGTTGCGCGTGAGGGTCTCACGGACGGTGTCGTTGACCGCCTCGATCGAGTCGCCGTAGTCGAGATAGGCGGTGGTGTCCGAGTGGACCAGCAGATGACCGTCGACGGACTCCATGGCGTCGAGGCGGGCCATCCACTGCAGATGGTGGTCCTGGAGACGGTCCATGTCGGTCTTCTGGCCGCCGTTGAGCAGCCAGGCCGCCTGGAAGGTGGCGGTACCCGCCCCGGAGTTGACCGGGGTGTCGGCGAACCGCTTCGCGCCGAGCAGCAGTAGCTCGTGGTTGCCCATGAGGGCCTTGCAGTAGCCGCCGGCCGCGGCGGCCTCGGCGGACAGCCGCATCACGAGGTCGATGACGCCGATGCCGTCCGGGCCGCGGTCGGTGAAGTCACCGAGGAACCAGAGCCGGGCGGTGCCGGCGCACCAGTTGCCCGCGGAGTCCAGGAGGCCCTTCTCCTGGAGGGCGGCCACCAGCTCGTCGAGATAGCCGTGGACATCGCCCACGACGTACAGCGCGCCCGACCCGTCCACGGGCTGCGGGAGCACGGCCGGGTCGACGGTCACCTGGAGGGTGTCACCGCGGTTGACGACCGGCAGGTTCCGCTCGGTCGGGGTGTACCCCTCCGGGTAGCCCTCGGGATACGCCTCCTCGTGGGGCGGCGCGACATCGCCGGGGTGTGTGCTCTGGCCGTACGGACCGGTCTCGTGGACGTACGCGGGCACCCGGAAGTCGCGCAACGTCGCCGTCCGCTCCGCTTCGGGTCCCTGACCGGCCCCCTGAGTCATCAGACCCCTCCACCATCACGCCGCATCTGCACCGCTTCGGACTGCCTGGTCGCAGCGGCCCGCGGTGTCGTGGGCCCATCATAGGAATGCGGATCGCGCCATGTGATGACCCAGGGGTGGTGAATCGGCGCAAGAGTCCAGTTCACCGCGGCTTTCGCCCCGATTGGGCAGGGCTTCGGCCACCTGCTGACGGCACTCCCGTCGCCCCTTTCCGTGGACCCGGCGCCCCCTTCCGTTCGGAGGAGCCTCCGTGCGTCGCCCCGCAGCCGCTTCCCGGACGGACGCCTCTCGGTGCGCCGCTCCCGTCACCCCTCCCGCGCCGACCGCTCCCGGTCCGCCGCCTCTCCCGGCCGGGTTCTGTCACTCCCGGCCGGGCTTCGGCTGCTCGTGGCCGGAGTGCTACTTCTCCTCCGGCGACCGGGGCGGGCTGACGGTCGTCCGGGGCGGGCGCCGCTGGGACGAGGTGCGCACGATCAGTTCGGTCGGTATCACCTGCTCGACCGGCTGGTCCGACTCCACCCCCTCGATGGCGTCGATGAGGAGCTGGACGACCGCTGTGCCGATCCGTCGGGGCTTCAGCGAGAGCGTCGTGATGGGCGGTTCGGTGCTGGCGTACACGGTCGACTCGCTGCAGCAGACCAGAAGCAGGTCCTCCGGTACGCGCAGTCCGTAGCGGCGGGCGGCGGCCAGCAGGTCGGTGCCGTTCGGGTCGAACAGCCCGTAGACGGCGTCGGGCCGGTCGGGCCGGGCCAGCAGCCGGTCGGCGGCCACGGCGCCCGCACAGGGGTCGTGGGCCGGGTAGGCCTCGTACACCGGGTCCTGGCCGACGCGTTCGCACCAGCGCAGGTACGCCGTCGTCGACAGATGGGTGTACGTGTCCGTCGTCGTCCCGGTCAGCAGGCCGATGCGGCGGGCGCCGGCGTCGGCCAGATGGTCGAGGATGCCGAGGACGGCGGCCTCGTGGTCGTTGTCGACCCACGCGGTCACCGGCAGCTCGCCGGCCGGGCGGCCGTCGGAGACGACCGGGAGGCCTTGCCGGACGAGTTCGCTGACGACGGGGTCCTGGTCGGAGGGGTCGATGACGACCGTGCCGTCCAGGGCGACGTTCGACCACACGTCGTGACGTGAGGTCGCCGGGAGGATGACGAGCGCGTAGCCACGGGCGAGCGCGGCCGAGGTGGCGGCCCGGGCCATCTCGGCGAAGTACGCGAACTCGGTGAAGGTGAAAGGTTCATCCCCGTACGTCGTCACGGTCAGGCCGATGAGTCCGGACTTGCCGGTACGGAGGGTTCGGGCCGCTGCCGACGGGCGATAGCCCAGCCGGTCGGCGACTTCACGGACATGGCGTCGGGTGGCGTCCGGGAGCCGGCCCTTGCCGTTGAGGGCATCGGAGACGGTCGTGATGGAGACTCCGGCGGCGGCGGCCACGTCTCTGATGCCCGCCCGGCCCGGTCGGCTGCCTCGACGTGAGGTTTCCGCGCGGCTCACCTGGTGCTTCCCTGCTGCTGTCATGGCGAGCCGATAGTAGGGCTCATGCGGTGGGGTAGTGCGGACGCATATGCACGCGTTGACAGGCACGTTTCTGCATGGTCATAACCCATCAATTCCCTTCGAATGAAAGGGAGTTGAACGATCCAATGGCACTACGTGACTTGTCGGCACGCATGAGCCTGCCAAGTCCTCGATGTTTCGAAGAGGTCTCAACTCACCTTCACGAGGGATGCGCGCCACGGCGCGCACTACCGGCGCATAGATATATGTGAGAGCGCCCTGTGATTCGTCTGCCTTAGGCCGGTGATGCCCCTGATGCCTGTGGGGCTGATGGGGTTCGCGGTCTCCTACGTCTCACCTGTACGCACCGAGGCCGAATCCTCATAAGGTGTGGAGTATTGGAAGCCGGCGGCGTGGACGGGCCGCCGGTGGTCGCGAGGAGGACTGCGGTGAGCGAGACGAGCCCCAAGCTGCGCGCCGAGCTGGAGGGTATCCCCACCTACAAGCCGGGCAAGCCCGCCGCGGCCGACGGCCCGGTCGCCTACAAGCTGTCCTCCAACGAGAACCCCTATCCGCCGCTGCCCGGTGTGATGGAGAGCGTCACGGCCGCGGCCTCGTCCTTCAACCGCTACCCCGACATGGCCTGCACAGGGCTGATGAACGAGCTGTCGGAGCGCTTCGGCGTCCCGCTCGCCCACCTGGCCACCGGCACCGGTTCCGTCGGCGTGGCCCAGCAGCTCATCCAGGCGACCTCGGGCCCGGGCGACGAGGTCATGTACGCCTGGCGGTCCTTCGAGGCGTACCCGATCATCACGCAGATCAGCGGGGCGACCTCGGTGAAGGTGCCGCTGACGCCGGGTGATGTGCACGACCTGGACGCGATGGCCGGCGCCATCACCGAGCGGACGCGGCTGATCTTCGTCTGCAACCCCAACAACCCGACCGGCACGGTGGTGAAGCGGGCCGAGCTGGAGCGGTTCCTCGACCGGGTGCCGAGCGATGTCCTCGTCGTCCTCGACGAGGCGTACCGCGAGTTCATCCGCGACCCGGAGGTGCCCGACGGCGTGGAGCTGTACCGCGACCGGCCCAACGTGTGCGTCCTGCGGACCTTCTCCAAGGCGTACGGCCTCGCCGGCCTCCGCATCGGATTCGCCATCGCCCATGAGCCGGTGGCGGCGGCGCTGCGCAAGACCGCGGTGCCCTTCGGCGTCAGTCAGCTCGCGCAGGACGCGGCGATCGCCTCGCTGCGTGCGGAGGACGAACTGCTCGGCCGGGTGGGCTCGCTGGTGTGTGAGCGCAACCGTGTCGTCGAGGGGCTGCGCGCTCAGGGCTGGACGGTGCCCGAGACCCAGGCCAACTTCGTGTGGCTGCGGCTGGGGGAGCGCACGGTCGACTTCGCGGCGGCGTGCGACCGGCATGGTGTGGTGGTCCGGCCGTTCCCCGGCGAGGGTGTGCGGGTGACGGTCGGAGAGGCCGAGGCGAACGACATCTTCCTGAAGGTGGCGGAAGGGTTCCGTAAGGAGCTCTAGTCGTCGGCCAGTTCCAGGCGGACCGGGTCTCCGTCCCGCACGGAGGCCAGCAGGCCCGGGTCGCCGTTCAGGCAGCCCAGGACGTTGCACGGACTCGCGAAGCGGCACTCGTCGCCCCGCGAGATCGGCGTGGGCCCGTAGGGGAGAGCGAGGGCGTCGCCGTCGGTCCAGAAGGCCACGGTGCCCGGTTCCACGACCTCTCGGGCGTTGGTTTCACGTGGAACCGAGACGCCGGTGTCGAAGTAGACCTCCTGTCCCCAGGTGTGGGCGGTGGAGGTGAGCGGCAGTGCCTGGGTGAGGGCCTGTGCCGTCGGGGTGTCGTCGAGGGATGCGGTGAGGTGGCCCGAGGGCCACGAGAGTCGTATCTGCACGACATGGAATTCAACAAGATGTTGAAGTTGCTGCCAAGAGGTCGGGGTGTGGCGGCCGGGGGTGACGCAGGAGACACGACCCCCCTGCCGTCCGTCGAAATTCAGTACGTCATACTGGGCTTGTGAATGTGAACGCGTTCACAAGCGTGTCCCGGTTGCTCCCTTGATGTGTGTTGCATAAGGGGCAAACTGCCGCTTTACCACGGCACGTAAGGAGACTGACGACGTGGACCTGGCTCTGGCGCCGGAGACACTGGCGCGATGGCAGTTCGGCATCACCACCGTCTACCACTTCCTCTTCGTCCCCCTGACGATCTCGCTCGCCGCCCTCACGGCGGGTCTGCAGACGGCCTGGGTGCGCACGGAGAAGGAGAAGTACCTCAGGGCCACGAAGTTCTGGGGCAAGCTCTTCCTGATCAACATCGCGATGGGCGTCGTCACCGGCATCGTGCAGGAGTTCCAGTTCGGCATGAACTGGTCCGACTACTCGCGCTTCGTCGGTGACATCTTCGGTGCCCCGCTCGCTTTCGAGGCTCTGATCGCCTTCTTCTTCGAGTCGACGTTCATCGGTCTGTGGATCTTCGGCTGGGACAAGCTGCCGAAGAAGATCCACCTGGCCTGCATCTGGATGGTCTCGATCGGCACCATCCTGTCGGCGTACTTCATCCTCGCGGCCAACTCGTGGATGCAGCACCCGGTCGGCTACAAGATCAACGAAGCGAAGGGGAGGGCCGAGCTCACCGACTTCTGGTTGGTGCTGACCCAGAACACCGCTCTCGCCCAGGCCTTCCACACCCTGTCCGCCGCGTTCCTGACCGGTGGCGCGTTCATGGTCGGCATCTCCGCCTTCCATCTGCTGCGCAAGAAGCACATCAGCGACATGAAGACCTCGCTGCGGCTCGGCCTGGTCACCGTCATCATCGGCGGCATGCTCACCGCGATCAGCGGTGACACCCTCGGCAAGATCATGTACGAGCAGCAGCCGATGAAGATGGCCGCGGCCGAGGCGCTGTGGGACGGCGAGAAGCCGGCTCCCTTCTCGATCTTCGCCGTCGGCGACGTCGACAAGGGTCACAACAGGGTCGCCATAGAGGTCCCGGGCCTGCTGTCCTTCCTGGCCAAGGACGACTTCACCTCGTACGTCCCCGGCATCAACGACATCAACAAGGCCGAACAGGAGAAGTACGGGCCCGGCGACTACCGGCCCAACATCCCCGTCGCCTACTGGGGCTTCCGCTGGATGATCGGCTTCGGCATGACGTCCTTCGCGATCGGTCTGCTCGGACTCTGGCTGACCCGCAAGAAGTTCATGCTGCCGCAGCACCTGCGGGTGGCCGACGACGAGGTGCCGCATCTCGTAGTGCTGCCCCGAGGCAAGAAGGCCCTCGGCCCGAAGCTCACCCGGTGGTACTGGCGCATCGCCGTGCTCACCATGGGCTTCCCGCTGATCGCCAACTCGTGGGGTTGGATCTTCACCGAGATGGGCCGTCAGCCGTGGGTCGTCTACGGCGTCCTGCAGACCCGCGACGCGGTCTCCCCCGGTGTCTCCCAGGGCGAGATCCTCACCTCGATGATCGTCTTCACCACGCTGTACGCCATCCTCGCCGTCGTCGAGGTCAAGCTGCTCGTGAAGTACGTCAAGGCCGGTCCCCCCGAGCTCACCGAGGCCGACCTCAACCCGCCCACGAAGATCGGCGGCGACACCCGTGACGCCGACAAGCCGATGGCCTTCTCGTACTAGGCCCAGGGAGATCGAGTCATGGAACTTCACGACGTCTGGTTCGTACTCATCGCCGTCCTGTGGACCGGCTACTTCTTCCTGGAGGGCTTCGACTTCGGGGTCGGCATCCTCACCAGGCTGCTGGCCCGCGACCGGCCCGAGAAGCGGGTGCTGATCAACACCATCGGCCCTGTCTGGGACGGCAACGAGGTCTGGCTGCTCTCGGCGGGCGGCGCGACCTTCGCCGCCTTCCCCGAGTGGTACGCCACGCTCTTCTCCGGCTTCTATCTGCCGCTGCTGGTCATCCTGGTCTGCCTGATCGTCCGCGGTGTCGCCTTCGAGTACCGGGCGAAGCGGCCCGAGGAGAACTGGCAGCGCAACTGGGAGACCGCGATCTTCTGGACCTCGCTCCTCCCCGCGTTCCTGTGGGGCGTCGCCTTCGGCAACATCGTGCGGGGCGTGAAGATCGACAAGAACTTCGAGTACGTCGGCACCCTCTGGGACCTGCTCAACCCGTACGCCCTCCTCGGCGGACTGGTGACGCTCACGCTCTTCACCTTCCACGGGGCGGTGTTCACGGCGCTCAAGACCGTCGGCGACATCCGGGAGCGGGCACGGAAGCTGGCGCTCCAAGTCGGCCTCGTCACGGCCGTGTGCGCGCTGATCTTCCTGGTGTGGACGCAGGTCGACGGCGGTGACGGCAAGAGCCTGGTCGCTCTCGTGGTCGCGGTGGCCGCGCTGGTCGCGGCGTTGGTGGCGAATCAGGCGGGGCGTGAGGGCTGGTCGTTCGCCCTCTCCGGGGTGACGATCGTGGCCGCCGTGGCCATGCTCTTCCTGACGCTCTTCCCGAACGTCATGCCCTCCAGCCTCAATGGGGAGTGGAGCCTGACGGTCACCAACGCATCGTCGAGCCCGTACACCCTGAAGATCATGACCTGGTGTGCCGGTATCGCCACGCCGATCGTCCTGCTCTACCAGAGTTGGACCTACTGGGTGTTCCGCAAGCGCATCGGAACGCAGCACATCGCCGAAGCCACGCACTGAGGTGTGTTTCACGTGAAACCAATCGATCCGCGTCTGCTCCGCTACGCCCGTGCCACGCGCCTGTTCATGGTGGCGGTCGTCGGGCTGGGCATGGTCGGAGCAGCGCTGGTCATCGCGCAGGCGATGCTCATCGCCGAAGTGGTGGTCGGCGCGTTCCAGCATGGCCTCACGGCCGGCGAACTCCGCACTCCCCTGCTGCTCTTGGTGGCCGTCGCTTGCGGGCGTTCCCTGGTCTCCTGGCTCACCGAACTCGCCGCCCACCGGGCGAGCGCGGCGGTGAAGTCCGAGCTTCGGGGGCGGTTGCTGGAGCGGGCCGCGGCGCTCGGTCCGGGGTGGCTGAGCGGACAACGGACGGGATCGCTGGTCGCGCTCGCCACGCGGGGAATCGACGCCCTGGACGACTACTTCTCGCGCTATCTCCCGCAGTTGGGGCTGGCGGTGGTCGTGCCGGTGGCGGTGCTGGCGCGGGTCGTCACCGAGGACTGGGTCTCGGCCGCCATCATCGTGGGCACCCTCCCCCTCATCCCGATCTTCATGATGCTGATCGGCTGGGCCACGCAGTCCCGGATGGACCGTCAGTGGCAGCTGCTGTCCCGGCTGTCGGGGCACTTCCTCGACGTCGTCGCCGGGCTGCCCACCCTGAAGGTGTTCGGCCGGGCCAAGGCGCAGGCCGAGTCGATCAAGCGCATCACCGGCGAGTACCGGCAGGCGACCATGCGGACGCTGCGGATCGCCTTCATCTCCTCCTTCGCCCTGGAACTGCTCGCCACCCTGTCGGTGGCCCTGGTCGCCGTGACGATCGGCATGCGGCTCGTGCACGGCGAGATGGACCTGTACGTCGGCCTGGTCATCCTGGTGCTGGCGCCCGAGGCGTATCTGCCGTTGCGGCAGGTGGGGGCGCAGTACCACGCGGCGGCGGAGGGGCTGGCCGCCGCCGAGGAGATCTTCGAGGTGCTGGAGACGCCGGTGCCGGGGGCGGGTACGGCCGCGGTGCGGGTCGGCGCATCGGCTGGTGCCCTGGCCTTCGAGGGCGTCACCGTTCGCTACCCGGGGCGTTCCGGCGACGCCGTCCATGACGTGTCGTTCGCCGTAGAGCCCGGGGAGGCGGTCGCGCTCGTCGGGCCGAGCGGGGCGGGCAAGTCGACGCTGCTGAACGTCCTGCTGGGATTCGTGGCGCCCGCCGAGGGACGGGCGCTGGTCGGGGGCGTCGATCTCGCCGAGGCGGATCTCGGCCGATGGCGGTCGCAGGTGGCGTGGGTGCCGCAGCGGCCGCACCTGTTCGCCGGGACGATCGCGGAGAACGTCCGGCTGGCGCGGTCCGAGGCCGACGACGCCGCCGTACGGCAGGCGATGGCGGACGCGGGAGCCCTGGAGTTCGTCGACGCCCTGCCGCAGGGCGCCGGCACCGTGCTCGGCGAGGACGGCGCCGGTCTGTCCGCCGGCCAGCGGCAGCGGCTGGCGCTCGCCCGGGCGTTCCTCGCGGACCGGCCCGTGCTCCTGCTGGACGAGCCGACGGCCGCGCTCGACGGGGCCACCGAGGCCGAGGTCGTGGCGGCGGTGCGCAGGCTCGCGGTGGGGCGGACGGTGCTGCTCGTCGTGCACCGGCCGGCCCTGTTGGGAGTGGCGGACCGGGTGGTGCGGCTGGAGGAGCCCGCGGTGTCCACGTCCGCGGCGCCCGAGTCCTCTGTCCTCGCCGCGGCCGGAACGGTGCAGGACCCTCGCCGGGCGGGGAGCCGTCAGGTCGAGGCGGAAGCCTCTCCGGCTGGCGACTCCCCGGCCGACTCCCCGGCCGACACCGTGGCCTGCGAGGCGGCACCGGCAGCGGGAAACCGCGGTCTCCTCGCCCGCGTCCGTGCCATGTCCGGCCCCAGGCGCGGTCGGCTGGCGCTCGCCCTGCTGCTCGGCAGCCTCGCGCTCGGCAGTGCCGTCGGGCTCATGGCGACCTCCGGGTGGCTGATCTCGCGGGCCTCGCAGCAGCCGCCCGTGCTCTATCTGATGGTGGCCGTGACGGCGACCCGGGCCTTCGGGATCGGACGGGCCGTCTTCCGGTACGCCGAACGCCTCGTGTCGCACGACGCCGTGCTGCGGATGCTGGCCGACACCCGGGTCGCCGTGTACCGGCGCCTGGAGCGGCTGGCGCCCGCCGGGCTGCGCCGGACCCGCCGAGGTGACCTCCTCTCACGGCTCGTCGCCGACGTCGACACCCTCCAGGACTACTGGCTGCGCTGGCTGCTGCCCGCGGGCGCGGCGCTCACGGTGTCCGCCGCGACCGTCGGCTTCACCGCCTGGCTGCTGCCCGAGGCCGCCGCGGTGCTCGCCGTGGGTCTGCTGGCGGCCGGGGCCGGGGTGCCGCTGGTCACCGGCGCGGTGGCCCGGCGGGCGGAGCGGCGGCTGGCACCGGCGCGCGGTGTACTGGCGACGCGGGTGACCGACCTGCTGACCGGGACCGCCGAACTGGCCGTCGCCGGCGCCCTGCCGGCCCGTACCGCCGAGGCCCGGGAGGCCGACGGAGTGCTCGCGCGGATCACCTCGCGCGCCGCCACGGCCACCGCTCTCGGTGACGGGCTCACCGCGCTCTTCTCCGGCCTCACCGTCGCCGCCACGGCCCTCGTGGGCGCCCGGGCGGTCGCCGACGGGCGGCTGAGCGGGGTGGCCATGGCCGTCGTCGTGCTCACCCCGCTGGCCGCCTTCGAGGCCGTCCTAGGCCTCCCGCTCGCCGTCCAGTACCGCCAGCGGGTGCGCAAGAGCGCGGAGCGGGTGTACGAGGTACTGGACGCCCCGGAACCCGTACGGGAGCCGGAGCAGCCGGGCGAGGCGCCCGACTCCCCGTTCCCGGTCGTCCTGAAGGGTCTGTCCGCACGGTACGCCGGACAGGACCGGGACGCCCTCGCCGCGCTCGACCTCACCGTCACGGAAGGCCGCCGGATCGCCGTCGTGGGCCCGTCCGGGTCCGGCAAGACGACCCTCGCGCAGGTGCTGCTGCGGTTCCTGGACGCGGGGAACGGCTCGTACACGCTGGGTGGGGTGGACGCGTACGCGCTGGACGGGGACGACGTTCGGCGCCTCGTCGGGCTGTGCGCGCAGGACGCGCACCTCTTCGACAGCTCGCTGCGCGAGAACCTGCTGCTCGCCAGGAAGGACGCCACTGAGGCCGAACTGCGCGACGCCCTGCGGCGGGCCCGGCTGCTCGACTGGGCCGACGGGCTGCCCGACGGGGTGGACACGCTGGTCGGCGAGCACGGGGCGCGGCTGTCCGGGGGCCAGCGGCAGCGGCTGGCGCTGGCCCGCGCGCTGCTCGCCGACTTCCCGGTCCTCGTCCTCGACGAGCCGGCCGAACACCTCGACCTGCCCACCGCCGACGCGCTCACGGCCGATCTGCTGGCCGCCACCGAGGGCCGTACGACGCTGCTGATCACCCACCGGCTGGCCGGGCTGGACGCGGTGGACGAGATCGTCGTCCTGGACGAGGGACGGGTCGTGCAGCGAGGTACCTACGCAGAGTTGGCCGCCGTCGAGGGGCCGCTGCGGCGGATGGTGGAGCGGGAGGCGGAGTCGGAGGCGCTGGCGCTCACGGCATGAACCGTCGCCGAGGCACCCGCGACGGCGTGAGCCGTTGTCCAGCCATCGGCCCCCAAGATGTCGACTTTCCGTATCAAATGGGCCTCATTACGCTCGGCTCATGTCCGACACCACGCGTCCACGCACCGGCCCGCTGCCGTCCACGCTGTCGGCCGAGCTGACCGCGCGAGTGCCGCAATTGCTGGAGGCCATGCGGTCCGTCGGCAGTGGACTCGAACTGCACTCCACGCTGGACCGGATCTGCGAGACCGCGGCCGAGCTGACGGACGCCCGCTATGCGGCCATCGGCGTCGTCGACGAGGACGGGCGCGGTTTGGCCGACTTCGTCCACCACGGCGTCGACGAGGCGGCCGCCCGCCGTATCGGACGCCAGCCGGACGGGCACCGGGGCCTGCTCGGCGCACTCATCCGGGACCCGGAGCCGGTACGCCTGGCGGATCTCACGACCGACCCGCGCTCCTGCGGGTTTCCGGAGCACCACCCGCCGATGCGTGGCTTCCTGGGCCTGCCGATCCGGGTGCAGGGGGAGATCTTCGGGAACCTGTATCTGACGGAGAAGCGCGGCGGCGAGCCGTTCAACGACCACGACCTCGACATGGTCCGGGTGCTGGCCACGGAGGCCGGGATCGCCATCGGCAACGCCCGGCTGTACGAGGCGGCCAAGCAGCGCGAGCGCTGGATCGACGGGTCGGTCGCCGTCACCACCGCCCTGTTGTCGGGCGGCGACACCGACGACGCCCTCCAGGTCGTCGCCGAGCAGGCCCGTGGGCTGTCGGGGGCGACGGCCGGGATCGTGCTGCTGCCCGCGGACGAGGGCGGCCTGGAGATCGCCGCCGTGGCCGGGGACGAGCCGTCGGCGATGCTGGGCACCGTCGTCCCGCCGGAGAGCGGCATCGTCGCCGAACTTCTCGACGGACAGGCGGTGTTTCTGGAGGACGCGGCCGGTGACCCCCGCGTGATCACCACGCTGGCGCACGGCTACGGGCCCACCATGATGGTGCCCCTGCACAGCGACGGCCGGATCCTGGGCGCCCTCGTCACACCCCGGGCGCGGGGGGAGCGGCCGTTCACGGAGACCGAGCGCACCCTGGCGGTCCAGTTCGCCGCGCAGGCCGCGCTCGCGCTGATGATGGCGGATGCGCAGCGCGACCGGGAACGGCTCGCGGTCTACGAGGACCGCGACCGCATCGCCCGTGACCTGCACGATCTCGTCATCCAACGGCTGTTCGCCACCGGGATGATGCTGGAGGGCGCGCAGCGCGGAGCGGTCGAGCCCGAGGTGCGCGACGGCGTCGGCAACGCCGTCGACGAACTCGACGTCACCATCCAGGAGATCCGTACCGCGATCTTCGCGCTCCAGCAGGGGCCCGCCGAAGCGCCCGCGGGACTGCGCACGCGGGTGCTACGAGAGATCAACACGGCCACCGTGCCGCTCGGCTTCAAGCCCACGCACCGCTTCGTCGGTCCGGTCGACGCCCGGGTCGGCGACCTCATCGGCAAGAACCTCATCGCGGCCCTGCGCGAGACCCTCTCCAACGCCTTCCGGCACGCCCACGCGGCACGCATCGATGTCGTCGTCGACGCCACCGTGACCCTGCCGGACGGGCGCGAGGGCGTCCGCC
Source organism: Streptomyces sp. NPDC051913 (assembly GCF_044593635.1). NCBI lineage: Bacteria > Bacillati > Actinomycetota > Actinomycetes > Kitasatosporales > Streptomycetaceae > Streptomyces > Streptomyces sp. NPDC051913. The sequence continues at coordinate 648,829 of NZ_JBIUCI010000003.1, forward strand.
TGACCGTCGCGGACGACGGTGTCGGCATCCCGGAGGGCGGCCGGCGCAGCGGCCTGAAGAACCTCAGGCGGCGTGCGGAGTCCCTCGGCGGCGCCAGCCGGCACGGGCCGGGCATCGGGGAGGACGGGGGCGGCACGACGGTGGTGTGGGAGGCCCCGCTGGAGCAGTGAGAGCAGTGGGACGGCATGACGTCCCGTCTTCCCGCATCCCCACGGCGTCCGTTCAGTCGTACGACCGACCCGTCCGAGCTCCACTGTCCCCCGGCCGTACGACTTCAACAGGACCGCCCGCGCGGGGCCGGGTCAGGATCGCTGGCATGCGACCGTCCCGCCGTCATCCCCTGCTCGTTCCGGCGCTGCTGTGCGCGCTCGCCGTGCTGGCAGCCCGTCCGACCGACGCCACGGAGAAGAAGGCGAGCGACGGCGGCGGCGCGGACCCGGGGCTCAACGCGCAGGTGGTGCGGCTGTACGAGGACGCGGCGCGGGCGACCCAGCAGTACGAGGCGGGGCGGCTGGAGGCGGAGACGCAGCGGGCGACGGCACAGCGGTTGGAGGGGCTGCTCGACCGGGAACGCAGGGACATCTCGGTCCTGCACGAGGACCTGGGCCGGATCGCGCGCGCCCAGTACCGCAACGGCGGCGACCTCCCGCTCACCGCGCAGATCATCCTCGCCCGCAGTCCCGATCAGCTGATGCGCGGTCAGCAGGTGTTCTCCCAGACGAACCTGGCCGTGAACAACGCCATCGAGAAGAGCCGGCGGGCCGAGGCGAAGCTCGCGGGGGACGAGGCGAAGGCCGCGGCGGCGTGGCGGACGCTGGAGAAGCGGAACGTCGAACTCGCCGGGCTGAAGCGGGGCATCGAGCAGCAGCTCGAAGAGGCGCGCGGGCAGTTGCAGGGCCAGGCGGACGCGTCGGTCGCGGCGGGTGCGTGTCGGGGTGCCGTCCGGCTGGACCAGCCGGCGGTGCAGGTCACGGGCGCGTGGGTCGCGCCGGTGGAGACGTACGAGCTGTCCGCGGGCTTCGGCAGCGGCGGTTCGCGGTGGGCCAACCGGCACACCGGGCAGGACTTCGCGGTGCCGATCGGCACGCCCGTGCGGGCGGTCGGCGCGGGGCGCGTGGTGCAGGTGTCCTGCGGGGGAGCCTTCGGCATCGAGATCGTGATCGAGCACGCGGGCGGCTACTACACGCAGTACGCCCATCTCGCCGCCGTCACCGTCGACCAGGGCGACCGGGTGACGCCGGGGCAGTGGATCGGCCAGTCCGGCACCACCGGCAACTCCACCGGCCCGCACCTGCACTTCGAGGTGCGGGTCACCCCGGAACTGGGCTCGGGCGTGGACCCGGTGCCGTGGCTGGCGGCACGCGGCGTGCTCCTCGGCTAGGAGAGGCTCTCGCGCTGGGCCACCAGCTGCTCGATGACGACCGCCACGCCGTCCTCGTTGTTGTCGACCGTCCGACCGGAGGCCGCGGCGAGCACGTCGGGGTGCGCGTTGCCCATCGCGTACGACCGGCCCGCCCAGGTCAGCATCTCGACGTCGTTGGGCATGTCACCGAAGGCGACGACCTCCTCGTGCGAGATGCCGCGCTCGGCACAGCACAGGGCGAGGGTGCTGGCCTTGGAGACGCCCGGTCCGCTGATCTCCAGCAGGGCGCTGGGGCTGGAGCGGGTGACGTTGGCGATGTCACCGATAGCGAGACGGGCCAGGGTGAGGAAGGCGTCCGGGTCGAGCGTGGGATGGAACGCGAGGATCTTCAGGACCGGCTCACCGGCGCCGGGCCCGCCCGCCGCCAGCAGCTTCTCGGCCGGCTGGAGCTCGTCCGGGATCTCCATGTGCAGCTTCGGATAGTCCGGCTCCTGGTGGAAGCCGTACGTCTGCTCCACCGCGTACACCGTGCCGGGCGCCGCGTCCCGCAGCAGGCGTACGGCGTCCAGCGCGTTCTCCCTGGCCAGCTCGCGCACCTTCACGAACCGGTGGGCGTCGGTGCCACCGTGCAGATCGACGACCGCGGCGCCGTTTCCGCAGATGGCGAGGCCGTGGCCGTGGACGTGGTCGCTGACGACGTTCATCCAGCGGGCGGGCCGACCGGTGACGAAGAAGACCTCGATGCCCGCCTCCTCGGCGGCGGCGAGGGCCGCGACCGTTCGCGGGGAGACGGACTTGTCGTCGCGCAGCAGGGTGCCGTCGAGGTCGGTGGCTATCAGGCGCGGCGGGACGGCGGCGGCCGGGGTCTCGGGCTGTCGAGTCGCTGAAGTCACCCGGCCATTCTCCCGCATATGCCCGCACGGTCGTGCAGGAGCCCGCACAGGTGAGTGATTACAGCCTCCCACCTGCCCCCTCACCCACCGTGGTCTCAGCGCAGCTGCGCCGGGGCCTCCATGGCGATCTGCTCGAAGACCTTCTCGTCGGCGGCGAAGTCCGAGTCGGGGATGGGCCAGTGGATCACGATCTCGGTGAAGCCCAGCTCCCGGTGGCGTCCCGCGAAGTCCACGAACGCGTCGAGCGACTCCAGCGGACGGGCGCGGTCCGGGGTGAACCCGGTGAGCAGGATCTTGTCGAGTTCCTTCGTGTCCCGCCCGATTTCGGCGCACGCGTCGGCCAGCTTCTCGACCTGTCCGCGAATGGCTTGAATCGACTGTTCAGGAGTGCCGTTCTCGTACAGCTTGGGGTCGCCGGTGGTCACCCACGCCTGTCCGTGGCGGGCGGCGAGGCGGAGCCCGCGCGGGCCGGTGGCGGCCACCGCGAAGGGCAGCCGGGGCCGCTGGACGCACCCCGGGATGTTGCGGGCCTCGTGCGCCGCGTAGAAGTCGCCCTCGTACGACACCGAGTCCTCGGTCAGCAGGCGGCCCAGCAGCGGCACGAACTCCGCGAACCGGTCGGCGCGCTCCCGCGGCGTCCACAGTTCCTGGCCGAGCGCGGTGGCGTCGAAGCCGGTGCCGCCCGCACCGATGCCGAGCGTGATCCGACCGTCGGAGATGTCGTCCAGGGAGATGAGCTCCTTGGCGAGGGTCACCGGATGCCGGAAGTTCGGCGAGGTCACCAGCGTGCCCAGACGCAGCCGGTCGGTGACGGCCGCGGCGGCGGTCAGCGTCGGCACGGCACCGAACCACGGGCCGTCGCGGAAGGTCCGCCAGGACAGGTGGTCGTAGGTGTACCCGGTGTGGAAGCCGAGCTGCTCCGCCCGCTGCCATGCCCCACGGCCCCCTTCCGACCAGCGGCGGTACGGGAGGATCACGGTGCTCAGACGCAGACTCATGTTTCGAGCGTATGCGGCCGGACGGGTTTCACGTGAAACAGTGACCCACGGTCACGGTCTCACCGGCTCCCGGTCAGCGTGCGCGGCCGCTCAGCCACGGGCTCAGGCCGACCAGGATGAACTCCTTGTGCACCCGGTCGCCCGGCAGCGGCACCATCAGGAAGTTCCCCGGCGGGAAGCGGCGCGTCTTGACCCAGGCGTGGCCCTCGTAGACGGAACGCAGGAAGGCGGGGACGTCGTCGCGGGCGACGTCGGGACATTCGACGCCGTCGACGGTGATCAGCGCGTCGTCGTCCGCGTAGAGCCGCACATCCACCCGGGGCCGGCCGCCGAGCTCGACGTAGGCCTCGTGGGGCAGGGAGCCGTCGGGGTCCGCGGTGACGCCGACGCCCGCGGCTGTGCGGCGCGAGGTCTGGTCGGCGCCGATGTCATGGGTCACCTCGATCGCGAGGGCGTACTCGGCGGCGAGTGCGCGAAGGGCGGTGACGGCGGCCTCGGTGGTGGGGAGGTGGTCCATGGCGCCGATCATGCCGTTCCTGCCTTCGGGGCGTGGTGGAAGGGGGCGGCATGAGCTCACGGGCTCAGTGCGACCAGAGGGGGTCAGTGCGACTCGGGGAAGCGCAGATACCGCGGCGGTACGGCCTCGGTCAGCCAGACGCCGTTCGCGCTGACGTGGAAGACATGGCCGTCGCGGTCCATGGCGCCGGCGTCCACCGAGAGGACGACGGGGCGGCCACGGCGGGCGCCCACCCGGGTCGCGGTCTCGCGGTCCGCCGAGAGGTGCACGGCATGCCGGTTCATGGGCCGCAGGCCCTCGGCGCGGATCGCGTCCAGGCTGCGGGCCACGGTGCCGTGGTAGAGGTACGGCGGTGGCGTCGCGGGAGGCAGGCCGAGGTCCACGTCGACGCTGTGGCCCTGGCTGGCGCGGATGCGGGTGCCTTCGACGGCGAAGCGCTTCTTGTCGTTGGCGGCGACCACGTGGTCCATCTCTTCCCGGGTGAAGCGGAACCCGTGCGCCGCCGCCGCGGCGATCAGCGTGTCGATCTCGACCCAGCCGGCCTCGTCGAGCGTGAGCCCGATGCGCTCCGGCTGATGGCGCAGGTGCTTCGAGAGGTACTTCGACACCTTCACGGTGCGTCGTTCGTCCATGTCCCTCAGCGTGACGGGCGAGACGTGAATCACGCGAATGATTTTGCCTCGGATGTTTGGTCCACAACCAAGTCTAGTTATCCACAGGCTAGTTGGCGGTTCTGTGGACAACTCCCGGTGATGTCAGCCCTCTTCGTCAAGATCACTTGGGGGCCCGCCCCTTGACGTGAGCGCGTCCAACGCTCGCGCGCGCACCTCCCGTTCAGCCGCCAGCGCCACGAACTCCGCGACTCGCTCCACGCCAACCAGCCCCTCCACAGCCCGCATTGTCTCCTCGGGCAGCGACACGGAGCGTGCCGCGGACGGCTGCGCAGGACGCTCTCCCGCACCGAGGTGCTGCCGCAGATGGCGCACCGCCAACAGCCGCATCGCCCGTGCGAGTTCGGCGTCCACCGTCTGCTGCGCGAGCGGTCTGAGCCGGCGTACGAGCGTGGCCGCCTCGGCCGCTTCCGCGTCCGTCGGGCGGTGCGGCCCGTCGAGGTAGCGCGCGAAGACGTGCTCGGTGGTGAACTCCAGGAAACGGGCGGCGATGTGCTCGACCTGGCCCCTCAACTCCCTTAGATGAGCAGAGATCGCGGACAGCGGAACCCCCGCGGCATACAACTCGACGGCGACCGCCAGCTCTTGAGGGCTCGGCACGAGGAAGGAGTCCTCGTCGCCGGGCACCGGCTCCAGCACGCCGAGTTCCACGGCCTCGGCGACCGCCGCGGCGTCCGGGCTGCCGCCGAACCGCTCGTCCAGCTCGGCGCGCGAGATCCGTACCGCCTCCTCGTCGCTCCACGGCCCGTCGACCTCGGCGACCAGCCCGAGCACCCCGCCGAGCCCGCGTCCGGCGTCCCAGGCCTCCAGCAGCTCCTTGATGGAGGCCAGGGTGTAGCCGCGGTCGAGGAGCCCGGCGATCTGGTGGAGACGGGCGAGATGGGCGTCGGAGTAGAGGTTGGCGCGGCCGTGCCGCTCGGGGCGGGGGAGCAGGCCGCGGTCCTGGTAGGCGCGGATGGTGCGGACGGTGGCGCCGCTGAGGTGGGCGAGGTCCTCGATGCGGTACGCGGGACCGGCACTCACCGGACCGCCCCTGCCGTCCGTGCCCACCGCGGAACCGCGTTCGGTCTGCCGGGTGGCCGACGTGCAGGCGCGGTCGGCCAGGTGGCGAATCTCCTGGGAGAGCCAACTACCGGGCTCACAGCGGTGGTTCCAGTCGCGCGATCGCCCGCAGGGCGCGCGGCGTGAAGCGGGACATGAGGTGGGCGCCGCGTGCCTCCGGTGTCACCGGCACGACCGCCTCGTTGCGCACGACCGCCCGCAGGATCGCGTCGGCGACCTTCTCCGGCGGGTAGTTCCGCAGCCCGTACAGCCGCGCCGTCCTCTTCTGGCGCCGCTTCTCCTCCGCGCCGTCGACGCCGGCGAACCGGGCGGTCGAGGTGATGTTGGTGTTCACGAAACCGGGGCAGATCGCGCTGACGCCGATGTCCTGACCGGCCAGTTCGGCGCGCAGGCACTCGCTGAGCATCAGCACCGCCGCCTTGGAGGTGCTGTAGGCGGGCAGCGCCTTGGAGGGCTGGTACGCCGCCGCCGACGCGGTGTTGACGATGTGGCCGCCCTGTCCGCGCTCGGCCATCTGCTTCCCGAACAGCCGGCAGCCGTGGATGACGCCCCAGAGGTTCACGTCGAGGACCTTCTTCCAGTCCTCCGGGGTGGTGTCGAAGAAGGAGCCCGACAGACCGATCCCGGCGTTGTTGACCAAGACGTCCACCACCCCGTACTCGGCGGCGACCCTGTCGGCGAGCTTCTCCATGGCCTGTTCGTCGGAGACGTCGACGGTCTCGGCCCAGGCTTCGGGCGCCCCCAGCAGGCGGGACATCTCGGCGGTACGGGCCGCGCCCTCCGTGTCCCGGTCGACGGCGATCACGCGCGCGCCGGACTCGGCGAACGCGTACGCCGTCGCCCGACCGATGCCGCTGCCCGCTCCGGTGACCAGCACCAGCCGGCCGCCGAACCGGTCGGCGTACTTGCCGTTCGGCGCGGTGACGGTCCTGCCGCCCTCGTTGACGGTCACGAACTCTCCGATCCAGGCTGCCAGTTGGTCGGGCCGGGACCGGGGTATCCAGTGCCGGGCCGGGAGGGTGCGCCGCGTCAACTGCGGAACCCACTGCTCCAGTTCGTCGTAGAGCCGCTCGGACAGGAACGCGTCGCCGAGTGGCGTGATGAGCTGCACGGGCGCGTGCGCGTAGGCGTCGGCGCGGGGGTGGCGCAGCCGGGCCCGTACGTTGTCCCGGTACAGCCAGGCTCCGTGCGCCGCGTCCGTGGGGAGGGACGAGGTGGGGTAGCCGTCCCCGGGGACCCGTTCGAACCGCTCCAGGAGGCGTGGCCACACCTTGCCGAGCGGGCCGCGCCAGGCCAGTTCCGGCAGTGCGGGTGTGTGCAGCGCGTACACGTACCAGGACTTGGCGCCCTGGCCGAGGAGCTGGCCGACGCGGCGCGGGGTGGGGCGCCTGAGGCGGGTGTTGATCCAGTGTCCGAAGTGGTCGAGGGACGGGCCGGACATCGAGGTGAAGGACGCGATCCGGCCCTCGGTGCGCGCGACCGTGGCGAACTCCCAGGACTGCACCGAGCCCCAGTCGTGCCCGACCAGATGCACCGGCCGGTCCGGGCTGACCGCGTCGGCCACGGCGAGGAAGTCGTCCGTGAGCTTCTCCAGGGTGAAGCCGCCCCGCAGCGGCCGCGGAGCGCTGGAGCGGCCATGGCCCCGGACGTCGTAGAGCACGACGTGGAAGCGGTCGGCGAGACGGGCGGCGACCTGGGCCCACACCTCCTTGCTGTCCGGGTAGCCGTGCACGAGGACCACGGTCGGTTGCCCGGGCTCGCCGAGCTCGGCGACGCACAGTTCGACGCCGCCGGTCCGCACCCGGCGCTCACGCGCGTTCTCCAACATGCTCACTTCGCCTCCGCCCAGCGCCGCACATGCGGCAGGTCGTCGTCCAGCCAGAAGGCGCTCTCCACGGGATCCTTGGAGTCGGTGACCACCAGGATCTCCTCGAACTTCGCGCCCGTGCCCCGGAATCCGAGATGGGGTTCGACCGCCCACAGGCCCGGCTGCGGCGGGTGGTCGGAGAAGCGGTACGGCGACCACAGCGGGGACCAGCCCTCGCGGTGGCCGTGCAGCGCGTCGGCCGCGAGGCCTTTCAGCGACTGGGTTCCGAACCCGAAGAGCTTCGGTGACCAGCGGCGCTCCTTCACCCGGTCCACCTTGTGGGCGATCACGCCGAAGGGGTAGGCGCGGTGCCGGTTCGCGTAGCCCTGGCGGACCATGAGTCGGTCCACGTCCTCGTAGATCGCGCGCAGCGGGCGCCGCTCGCGCACCTCGCGCAGGATCAGCTCGCGGTGTGCCTCCAGGTCGTCCATCAGCTTGTCCTGCACGGGGTTCAGACCGAGCGAGCCCGAGTAGCCGATGTCCGCGGTGAAGCCGTCGTGGACCGGGGCCATGTCGAGGATGAACGGCATCCCGGGCTCCAGGCGCCGGTCGGTGGGGAAGAACTGGAGCGGGAGACGGAAGTTCACGAACGCCGTGCGGTCCCCGAACCAGGCGAAGGGGAGATGGAACCAGTCCCGCACCCCGCGCTCGCGCAGCCACTCGCGCTGCATCCGCGCCGCCTCGCGCTCGGTCACCCCGGGCTCCAGCCGCGCCGCCACGGCCTCGGCGCACTCGTACGCCAGCCGCTGCACCCTTCTGAATCCGCGCAGTTCCGCGGCCCGTTCGCCTGCCACTGCCGTCGTCATGCCACCCCGTCCCACCCAGTCCACGCCGACTGCGCTACGTGCTCGTAACTTGACACCGCCGAATGTGACAGTTGTTAGAGGCTGCGTCAATAGGAGGGTCGGGCCTGTGGAAAACACCGACGCCACCCGTCGGCCCGGACCCTTCCGTAACTCTCAGGCATGGCATCCCCTACGGGCCCGTACATCTGGAGGCTGACCCGAAGACAGCTCTGCGGTGTGACGACCGAAGTGGCGCGGGTCACTACTGTCGAAGACGTGACTGTGATCGCGACCGAAAGCCTGAGCAAGCGGTTCCCCCGGGTGACCGCGCTTGACCGGCTCTCCGTGGACGTCGGACCGGGTGTGACCGGACTCGTCGGAGCCAACGGAGCCGGCAAGTCCACACTGATCAAGATCCTGCTGGGTCTGTCCCCCGCCACCGAGGGCCGCGCCGAAGTGCTCGGCCTCGACGTCGCCACCAAGGGCGGCGCCATCCGCGAGCGCGTGGGCTACATGCCGGAGCACGACTGTCTGCCGCCCGACGTCTCGGCCACCGAGTTCGTCGTCCACATGGCGCGCATGTCCGGCCTGCCCCCGACCGCCGCCCGCGAGCGCACCGCCGACACCCTGCGCCACGTCGGGCTGTACGAGGAGCGCTACCGCCCCATCGGCGGCTACTCGACCGGCATGAAGCAGCGCGTGAAGCTCGCCCAGGCCCTCGTCCACGACCCGCAACTGGTCTTCCTGGACGAGCCGACCAACGGCCTCGACCCGGTCGGCCGCGACGACATGCTCGCCCTCATCCGGCGCATCCACACCGACTTCGGCATCTCGGTCCTGGTCACCTCGCACCTCCTGGGCGAACTGGAACGCACCTGCGACCACGTGGTCGTCATCGACGGCGGCAAGCTCCTGCGCTCCAGCTCCACCACCGACTTCACCCAGACCACCACCACCCTCGCGATCGAGGTCACCGACACCGACGAGCACCCGGACGGCACCCGCGCGGTGCGCGAGGCGCTCCACGCGCGCGGGGTGAGCGTAGAGGCCGGCAGCGGCCTGCCCGGCGCCGGCCACATCCTGCTGCTCACCGCACAGGGCGAGGAGACCTACGACGTCGTACGGGACGTCGTCGCCGACCTCGGCCTCGGCCTGGTCCGCATGGAGCAGCGCCGCCACCACATCTCGGAGGTCTTCCAGGACGACCAGGAGACCGAGGAACAGCAGCGGAAGGAGGCCGTCGGCCATGGCAGCTGAACACCCGGTCACCGCCCCCGCGGGCGACCAGACCCGCATCCACAACATCGGCTACCGCGCCTACGACGGCCCCCGGCTCGGCCGCTCCTACGCGACCCGCTCGCTCTATTCGCAGTCCCTGCGCGGCGCCTACGGCCTCGGCCGCTCGGTCAAGTCCAAGGTGCTGCCGATGCTGCTGTTCGCCGTGATGTGCGTGCCCGCGGCCATCATGGTGGCCGTCGCGGTCGCCACCAAGGCCAACGACCTGCCCGTCGACTACACGCGCTACGCGATCATCATGCAGTCCGTGATCTGCCTGTACGTCGCCTCGCAGGCACCCCAGTCCGTCTCCCGCGACCTGCGCTTCAAGACCGTTCCGCTGTACTTCTCGCGGCCCATCGAGACCGCCGACTACGTCCGCGCGAAGTACGCGGCCCTGGCCTCGGCCATGTTCATCCTGACCGCGGCTCCCCTGCTCGTCCTGTACGTGGGCGCGCTGCTGGCCAAGCTGGACTTCACCGACCAGACCAAGGGATTCGCGCAGGGACTCGTCTCCGTGGCACTGCTGTCGCTGCTGTTCGCCGGCATCGGCCTGGTCATCGCCGCGGTCACCCCACGACGCGGCTTCGGCATCGCGGCCGTCATCGCCGTCTTCACCATCTCCTACGGCGCCGTCACCACCCTCCAGGCCATCGCCGACGCCCAGGGGAGCACCTCCGCCATCCCGTGGATGGGCCTCTTCTCGCCGGTCACCCTCATCGACGGCGTCCAGACCGCCTTCCTCGGCGCGACCGCCTCGCTGCCGGGCGGCCACGGCCCCTCGAACGGCCAGGGCGTGGTCTACGTCCTCGTCACCCTCGGTCTGATCGCCGCGAGCTACGGCCTGATGATGCGCCGCTACAAGAAGGTGGGACTGTGACCACGCTCTCCATCGACCACGTCTCACGCTGGTTCGGCAACGTGGTCGCCGTCAACGACGTCACCATGACGATCGGCCCCGGCGTCACCGGCCTCCTCGGCCCGAACGGCGCAGGGAAGTCCACCCTGATCAACATGATGGGCGGCTTCCTCGCCCCCTCCACCGGCACCGTCACCCTCGACGGCGAGCAGGTGTGGCGCAACGAAGCGATCTACCAGCACATCGGCATCGTCCCCGAGCGCGAGGCGATGTACGACTTCCTCACCGGCCGCGAATTCGTCGTCGCCAACGCCGAGTTGCACGGCCTGGGCGCCAAGGCCGCCCAGAAGGCGCTCGCGACGGTCGAGATGGAGTACGCGCAGGACCGCAAGATCCAGACGTACTCCAAGGGCATGCGCCAGCGCGTGAAGATGGCGTCCGCCCTGGTCCACGACCCCTCGCTGCTCCTCCTCGACGAGCCCTTCAACGGCATGGACCCGCGCCAGCGCATGCAGCTCATGGACCTGCTGCGCCGCATGGGCGACGAGGGACGCACGGTTCTGTTCTCCTCTCACATCCTCGAAGAGGTCGAGCAACTCGCCTGGCACATCGAGGTCGTGGTCGCGGGGAGGCACGCGGCCAGCGGCGACTTCCGCAAGATCCGCCGCCTGATGACCGACCGCCCGCACCGCTACCTGGTGCGCTCCAGCGACGACCGCGCCCTCGCGGCCGCCCTGATCGCCGACCCGTCCACGTCCGGCATCGAAGTCGACCTGGCGGAAGGCGCGTTGCGCATCCAGGCCGTCGACTTCGGCCGTTTCACCGGCCTGTTGCCGAAGGTCGCCCGCGACCACGGCATCCGGCTGCTGACGGTCTCGCCGTCCGACGAGTCCCTCGAGTCCGTGTTCTCTTACCTGGTCGCGGCGTAGGAGGCCGAAGATGTACGACCCCACAGTCGCCCGACTCACCTACCGGGCCCTGCTCGGCCGCCGCCGGGCCCTCATCCTGGGCGCCCTGCCCCTGCTGCTGATCGTGATCTCCGTGATCGTGCGCGCCCTGGTCGGCGCCGACGACCAGACCGCGTCCGACCTGCTCGGCGGTCTCGCACTGGCCACGATGGTGCCGATCATCGGCGTCATCGCCGGCACCGGCGCGATCGGCCCGGAGATCGACGACGGCTCGGTGGTGTACCTGCTGTCCAAGCCGATCAAGCGGCCCACGATCATCTTCACCAAGCTCATCGTCGCGATCGCGGTCACCATGGTCTTCTCGGCCCTGCCGACCCTGATCGCGGGCCTCGTCCTCAACGGCAACGGCCAGCAGATCGCCGTGGCCTACACCGTCGCCGCGCTGGTCTCCTCCATCGCCTACGCCGCGCTCTTCCTGCTCCTGGGCACGGTCTCCCGGCACGCGGTCGTCTTCGGCCTCGTCTACGCCCTCGTCTGGGAGGCCCTGTTCGGCTCCCTGGTCTCCGGGGCGCGCACCCTCAGCGTCCAGCAGTGGTCGCTCGCCGTCGCCCACAAGGTCGCCGGCGGGGATCTGGTCACCTCGGACGTGAGCCTGCCGACGGCGACGGTGCTGCTGGTCGTGGTGACGGTGGCGGCGACCTGGTACGCCGGGCAGAAGCTGCGCACGTTGAAGCTGGCGGGCGAGGAGTAGACGCCGCGCCTATTGACGGGGGCTTCACGTCTGCCCAGGCAAACTGGGCAGACGGGGATGTACGACTAGGAGGAACGGGGATGGCGGACGCGTACGACGACCGACAGGCACGCTCCGGGGACGACACCTGGAACGACCTCGTCCTGGACGAGGACTTCATACGCTCCGCGGAGACCTCCGAGCCGTCCGCCCGGGCCCGTATGCTCGCCGCCCGCTGGCGCGACGAGGCTCCGGAACCGCAGCCCTGGCGCTCCGACGAACCGCCGGCGGGGTGGTTCTTCAGCAGGGCCCGTCGCAGGTGGTGGCGCAAGTAGCCGAACACCCGGCCGTTTTATTCGGTGGCGCCCAACTCGGCGTACAGGCACGATGGTTGTGTCCACGCGGCCGGGACCGACCGGCGCCACTGACCGGGGAGGTGTTCGACGATGTCCATGCACGGCAGTCCGTCGAGCACCCTTCAGGGCAGTCCGCGGAGGACTCCGGTGTAGTTACCCCACCGTCGAGTCCACCGCACCGGAACTGCCCGGGGCGGCCGCTTCGAGCACGCGATGTCGCTCTCGCGTGGGCCGCCCACCCGGAGGATTGGCCGAGAGGCAAGGCACCGGCTTGCTAAGCCGAGGTCGGGGGAAACTCCGCGCACGTTCGATCCGTGCATCCTCCGCAAGACACGATTAGGTTCAGACGCCATGGCAGACACAGCAGGCATGGCGGACATTCCGGATGTTGTGGAACCCATCCACTACATCGACCGCTCGGACATCCGAGAGGGCAGACTCGCCGAGGTCAGGGCCGGCATGCGGGACTTGGCCGACTTCATCGAGGCCCGCGAACCGCAGCTCGCATGAACTCCATCGACGTCTACGGCCGACCGGGCCCGGCGGCAGCGGAACAGCTCCGCCGCAAGGCCGAGATGCTGGGCGGCGGCACCGTCACCATCCACACCTTGCAGGCAGGGTTCAGCCGCTTCACCGACGCGTCCTAGAGCCCTCAGCCGAGCAACCGCTCCAGCACCACGGCGATCCCGTCCTCCTCGTGGGAGGACGTCACCTCGTCGGCCACCGCCTTGAGCTCCTCATGGGCGTTGGCCATGGCCACGCCCCGAGCCGCCCAGCCGAACATCGGGATGTCGTTGGGCATGTCACCGAAGGCGATCGTGTCCGCGGCCTTCAGACCCAGCCGGCGTGCCGCCAACGACAGACCCGTCGCCTTCGACAGCCCCAGCGGCAGCAGCTCCACGATGCCCGCGCCCGCCATGGCGACGTTCACGAACCCGCCCGCCGCCTGCCGCGAGGCCTCCGCCAGCTCGTCGTCCGACAGCTCCGGATGCTGTATGTAGATCTTGTTCAGCGGCGCGGTCCACAGATCGGCCGAGTCCGTGAAGGGAGTGGCGGGCAGATCGCCGGTGAGCGCGTAGCCCTGCCCCACCAGCACCTCCCCGTCCAGCCCGTCCCGGCTGGCGGCCAGATACAGCGGACCGACCTCCGCCTCGATCTTCGCGAGGGCGACCCCGGCCAGCTGCCGGTCCAGCGTCACGGACGTCAGCAGCCGGTGCGCGCCCGCGTCGTACACCTGCGCGCCCTGCCCGCACACCGCGAGGCCCTCGTAGCCGAGGTCGTCGAGGATGTGCCGGGTCCACGGGACCGCGCGGCCGGTCACCACGATGTGCGCGGCACCGGCCGCCGTGGCCGCGGCGAGCGCGGCACGGGTGCGGTCCGAGACCGACTCGTCGGAGCGCAGGAGCGTCCCGTCGAGGTCGGTCGCGATCAGCCGGTAAGGGAATCCCCCGGCCGCGGTCGAAGGCGCGTCGCTCACTTGGAGATCGGCTCCAGGACCTCACGGCCGCCCAGGTACGGGCGCAGCACCGCGGGGACGTGGACGGAGCCGTCGGCCTGCTGGTGGTTCTCCAGGATCGCCACGATCGTGCGCGGTACGGCGCACAGCGTGCCGTTGAGAGTCGCCAGCGGCTGCACCTTCTTGCCGTCGCGCATGCGGACGGAGAGACGGCGGGCCTGGAAGCTGTCGCAGTTGGACGCCGAGGTCAGCTCGCGGTACTTGCCCTGGGTCGGGATCCACGCCTCGCAGTCGTACTTGCGGGAGGCGGAGGCGCCCAGGTCGCCCGAGGCGACGTCGATGACCTGGAACGGCAGCTCCAGACCGGTCAGCCACTGCTTCTCCCAGTCCAGGAGCCGCTTGTGCTCGTTCTCGGCGTCCTCGGGGGCGACGTACGAGAACATCTCGACCTTGTCGAACTGGTGCACGCGGAAGATGCCCCGGGTGTCCTTGCCGTACGTGCCGGCCTCGCGGCGGAAGCACGGCGAGAAGCCGGCGTAGCGCATGGGCAGCTGGTCGGCCTCCAGGATCTCGTCCATGTGGTACGCGGCGAGCGGGACCTCGGAGGTGCCGACCAGGTAGTAGTCGTCCTTCTCCAGGTGGTACACGTTCTCCGCGGCCTGGCCGAGGAAGCCGGTGCCCTCCATGGCGCGCGGGCGGACCAGCGCGGGGGTGAGCATCGGGACGAAGCCGGCCTCGGTGGCCTGGGCGATCGCCGCGTTGACGAGCGCGAGCTCCAGGAGGGCGCCGACGCCGGTCAGGTAGTAGAAGCGCGAGCCGGAGACCTTCGCGCCGCGCTCGACGTCGATGGCGCCCAGCGCCTCGCCGAGCTCCAGGTGGTCCTTGGGCTCGAAGCCCTCGGCGCCGAAGTCGCGGATGGTGCCGTGCGTCTCCAGGACGACGAAGTCCTCCTCGCCGCCGACGGGCACGTCGGGGTGGACGAGGTTGCCGAGCTGGAGGGCGAGGCGCTTGGTCTCCTCGTCGGCCTCGTGCTGCTCGGCGTCGGCCGCCTTGACGTCGGCGGCCAGCTGGCCCGTCTTCTTCAGCAGCTCGGCCTTCTCGTCCCCGGAGGCCTTGGGAATGAGCTTGCCGAGCGACTTCTGCTCGGAACGCAGCTCGTCGAAGCGGACGCCGGACGACCTGCGCCGCTCGTCGGCGGACAGGAGAGCGTCGACGAGCGCGACGTCCTCTCCACGGGCGCGCTGGGACGCGCGCACTCGGTCGGGGTCCTCACGAAGCAGGCGAAGGTCAATCACGCGCTCAAGGCTACCGGTGCCGGATGTGAGCCCACGACTCACTATTCCGAACTACGCCTTACATACCGTTATGGGTGAATTGCCCTCTGTGTTCGCCCGTGTCAATAAAAGGTGTCTCACTCCCTGGAACGAAGCAGGTCCAGGTTCCTGGTTGACTGGATTTCCTTGTGGAGAACGGGATTTGAGGGCGGCTCTGTCCACAGGAATCCACACCCCGAACGAGTTATCCACAGGCTGTGCGAAAGATCTGTGGACTTCGGAATTGATCATTCCGATCCAGGGATGCCGGGCGAGGAATTCCCGTTCCAAACCGTCTTCACGCCCACTTTCGAGTGGAAATGGGTCGCCCCAAAGGATTGATCGATGGAAACGGGTGGACGAAGGGTGACCTGTGGGGCTGTGGACGAAGTTGGGTGCTGTAGGCCGATTTGTCGACTAGGTAGTGGTTCCGTGTCGACTTGTCCCCAGGTCGAGAAGGCAGCCTGTGGATAACTCCTGTGGATAACGAAAATATGCAGGTAAGAGCGGCCGGAAACCTGCGGGAAACCTGCGGGTCGCCTGCGGGACGTCGTTCAGAAACGCCCGTCCTGGCAGCGCGCCACCCAGTCCGACGCCGCCACGAACTCGTCGTCCGAGGTTCCGCGCAGCGGTCGGCGCACCTCGCCCTCGGAGGCGTCCGCACGCGGGTACGAACCGAGGAACCGGACCTCCAGGCAGATCCGCTTGAGCCCCATGAGGGCCTCGGCGACCCTGCGGTCCGAGATGTGGCCCTCGGCGTCGATGCAGAAGCAGTAGTTGCCGATGCCGGCGCCGGTGGGCCGGGACTGGAGCAGCATCAGGTTGATGCCGCGGGTGGCGAACTCGCCGAGCAGGTCGCGCAGGCCGCCGGGGTGGTCGTCGCGCTGCCACAGCACGACGGAGGTCTTGTCGGCGCCGGTCGGTGCGGCGGGCCGGGCGGGCCGGCCGACCAGTACGAAGCGGGTCTGGGCGTTCTCGGCGTCGTGGATGCCGGTCTCCAGGGCCTCCAGACCGTACAGGGCCGCGGCGAACTCACCGGCGAAGGCGGCGTCGTACTGGCCTTCCTGGACGAGCCGGGCGGCGTCCGCGTTGGAGGCGGCGGACTCCCAGCGGGCGTCCGGGAGGTTCTTCTTCAGCCAGTTGCGGACCTGCGGCTGGGCCGCGGGGTGCGCGGAGACGGTCTTGATCTCCGAGAGCGTGGTGCCGGGACGCACCAGCAGCGCGAAGGTGATCGACAGCAGCACCTCGCGGTAGATCATCAGGGGTGCGCCCGCGACCAGTTCGTCGAGGGTGGTGGTGATGCCGCCCTCGACGGAGTTCTCGATCGGCACGAACGCGGCCTCGGCCTCCCCGGCCCGCACCGCGTCCAGCGCGGACTGCACGGACACGTACGGGATCAGCTCCCGTGTGGCCGCCTCCGGAAGCCTGCGCAGAGCGGCTTCGGTGAAGGTGCCCTCGGGACCGAGATACGCATAGCTCGCTGGCATGACCTCACCCTAGCCTCAGAGCCGCGGAGCCCCTCATCCCTCCAGCAGCCCCTGTCCCACGTACTCCCCCTCCGCCGCCCCGCCCGGCACCGCGAAGAGGCCGCTGGACTCGTGGCGGATGTACTGGGACAGCGCGTCACCGCGATCGAGCTTGCGCTGGACGGGGACGAAGCCGCGCAGCGGGTCGGCCTGCCAGCAGACGAAGAGCAGGCCCGCGTCCGGGACACCGTCCGTGCCGATGCCGTCGTGGAAGGACCAGGGGCGGCGGAGCATTGCCGCGCCCCCGTTCTGGTCGGGCCGGGTGATCCGGGAGTGGGCGTTGAGGGGGACCACCAGGTCGCCCTTGGCGTCGGTCTTCTCCAGGTCCATCGCGGTCGTCTCGGAGCCCCCGGTCAGGGGCGCCCCGTTCGCCTTGCGCCGCCCGATGACCTGCTCCTGCGCCGTCACCGTGAGCTGCTCCCAGTCGTCGAGGAGCATGCGGATACGGCGTACGACGGCGTAGGAGCCGTTCGCCATCCACGCGGGGTCTGCTGACGCGGGGACGAAGATCCGGCGGTCGAAGTCCGGTTCCGCCGGCTTCGGGTTGCGGGTGCCGTCGATCTGGCCCATCAGGTTGCGTGCCGTCATGGGCTGGGCGGTGGCGCCCGGTGAGCGGTTGAAGCCGTTCATCTGCCAGCGGACCTTCGCGGCGGCGCCCGCGTCCTTCTGGATCGCGCGCAGGGCGTGGAAGGCGACCAGGGCGTCGTCGGCGCCGATCTGCACCCACAGGTCGCCGTTGCTGCGCGCCTGGTCGAGTTGGTCGGAGGAGAAGGCGGGCAGTGGGTCGAGGGCGACCGGCCGCTGTTTCTCCAGTCCGGTCCGGGTGAAGAAGCTGTGGCCGAAGCCGAAGGTGATCGTCAGCGCGGACGGGCCGGCGTCACGGGCGACATCCGTGTCGCCGGACGCCGTCGCCTCGCCCGCCATCAGCCGCCGGGCCGTCTGCGACCAGCGGCGCAGCAGTGCTGCCGCGCCCTTGCGGCCGGCTCCGGCCGCCAGGTCGAAGGCGACGAGGTGGCCGCGGGCCTGGAGGCCCTGGAGGATGCCGGGCTGATGTTTCCCGTGAAACATCGCCTCCTCGGCGCCGAGCGAGGTGAGCGGTGTGGCCTCGGCGGGCCGGGCGGTGTACCCCACGGCTCCGCCGGCGGCGCCGAGCACGAGCCCGGTGGCACCGGCGGTGCCCAGCAGTCGGCGTCGCGAAAGGCCCTCCTTGGGGAGGGCGCTTTCCGCAGCGCCGTCATTAACTGCCCTCTCGGCGGTCCGGGCCTCCGGGATGGACTGGTCAGCCATGGTGGGTCAGCCGATCTGCGCGTTCTTGGAGACGGTGGTCTGGTCGATGTCGGAGGTCCGCACGGTGACGGCGACCTTCCAGTCGCCCGCCATGGGGAGCTGTACCCCGCTGGCGGTCCAGTGGCCGGTGGTGATGCGGTCGGGGGTGACGGGCAGCGGTCCGATGTTCTTGGCCTCGAGGGTGAAGGACACCTTCACCTCGGGCACGTCGAAGGCGCGGCCGTTGGGGCGTTCCACATAGACGTGCATCTCGTTGGCGCCGACCCGCGCGGGGTTGAGGTCGACCCGGGCGATGCCCTTGCCGTCCTCGCCGCCGGTGTCGAAGGGGATGTCCAGGGTGACCGCCGAGGATGTGTCCGCGGACGACGACGAGGAGGAAGCGGACGAGGACGTGGCGGCCTTGGCCTCCTCCTCGGTGCGTCCGGGTTCGGTCTGGGTCAGCACGGTGGTGACGGCGAGCAGGACGACGGCGACGCCCGCCTCGGCGAGTACCGAGCGGCGCAGTCCGAACCGGTCGGGGTCGGCGTCCCGCTGCCGCTTGCGCCGGGCGGTGTCGACGGCGGCCTGCTGCCGGGCGAGCTGGGCGGCCCGCCCGGAGTCGGCGCCGGCCGCTCCGGCGCTGACGTGCGCCTTCTCCCGTACGACCGTCTCGTCCGCGTCGCCCGCCTCCGGGGCCTCCGTTTCCGACTCTTCGATGACGGCCTGCGCGGCTGCCGTGTCTCCCAGTCGTGCCGTCCAGCGTCGTGAGATCCACGCGATGCCGACGAGCAGGGCCACGAGCCCGATCTTGACGAGCAGCAGCTGTCCGTAGGTGGTCTCGGTGAAGGCGGACCAGGAGCCGAGTTGTCTCCACGACTGGTAGACGCCGGTCGCGACGAGGGTGACGACGGAGGTGAAGGCGAGGGTGGAGAAGCGGCGTACGGCGGAGCGCTCGATGGGGGTGTCCGCGCGGTACAGCGCCACGAGGAGGGCGCACAGGCCGCCCAGCCAGGCGGCGACGGCGAGCAGGTGGAGCACGTCGACGGGCATCGCGATGCCCGTCTGGAGGCCGGTGGAGGCGTGCTCGGCCATGGCCCAGCTCGCGGCGAGTCCGGCGGCGACCACGGTGCCGCCGATCGCGAGCCCGAAGGTCAGGTCGCGCTTCTCCTCGTCCTCGCGTTTGTCGTAGGCCCCGAAGAGCACGGCGATGAACAGTGCGGCCGCGCTGAGCAGCAGCAGTCGGGAGACCAGCGCGGCGCCGGTCTTGGTCTGCAGGACCTGGCCGAGCAGGCTCAGGTCGAAGACGTCGCCGAAGGTGCCGGAGCCGGTGTAGGAGCCGCGCAGGAGCAGCAGCAGAAGGGTGGCGGCGGCGAGCGCGAGCCATCCGGAGACGACGAGCCGCTGTACGGCCCGTACTCCGGAGCCGCGCTGCCAGCAGGCGAGGACGAAGGCGGCGCCGCCGACCATGACGATGAAGCCGGCGTAGGAGACGTAGCGGCCGAAGCCGTAGAGCCAGCCGACGGCTCCGCCTCCGGCGGTCTGGTCGGAGACCGAGACGCTGGTTCGGGAGGGGGCGCCGATGGAGAAGGTGTAGGCGCCGGCGACGGGGTGGCTGTCCTCGGAGACGACCTGGTAGGTGACGGTGTACGTGCCGTCGGGCAGGCCGCTGTGCAGGGAGACGGCGTAGGTGGTGCCGCTGACGTTGGCCGGCTTGCCCTCGTCGACGCGCTTGCCCTTGGGGTCGAGGACCCGCAGCGAGCCGTCGGACATCGCGACCTTCTCGGAGAAGGTGAGCGAGACCTGGTCGGGGGCCTTGGCGACCACCGTCCCCTGTTGGGGGTCGCTGCCGGTCAGCGCGGCGTGCGCGGAGGCCGGCCCGGCGCCGGCGAGGAGCAGTCCGGTGGCCGCGAGGAGCAGCAGTACGAGGACCCGCACGCGGGGGGCGATGGTCTGCGTCAAGGTGGTCCCTCCCTCAGTGCCCGGTCTTGGGGGTGTACGTCGCGGACTTCACCGGCATCTCGACGGTGACCGGGTCGGAGTCGGCGAAGTGCAGTTCGACGGAGACGGTCTGGCCCTGCTTGGGCTGGTGCTTCAGCTTCTCGAACATGAGATGGGTGCCGCCGCTCTTGAACACGAGTTGACCGTGGGCGGGTACGTCGAGGCGGTCGGCCTGCTGCATGGCGGAGTCGACCGTCTCGTGCATGGTGACCTCGCCGAGGTCACTGGTCACGGACGTCAGTTCGGCCTTCGTACCGCCCTTGTTGGTGACGGTGAGGAAGCCGGCGGCCATCGTGTCGGAGACCGGCTGCGGCATGTAGGCGCCGGCGACGGACAGTTCGGCCTCGCCGCCGTCGGAGGAACCGCAGCCGGTCAGCAGCAGGATCCCGGTCAGGCCGGCGCCGAGGAGGGCGGTGCGCCTCACGGGGTCTGTCCCTTGACGAGCTTGGGGAGGTCCTTGATGTAGTCGTCGACGGTGGCGTCCTCGGTGTAGAGGACGTACCCGCCGTCGGTCTTCGGGGAGAAGGCGACGACCTGGGTGCCGTGGGTCGAGACGATCTTGCCGTTCTTGTCCTTGTGCGGTGCCTCGATGGTGATGCCGAGGGTGCGGGCGCCGGCCTGGATGGTGGCGAAGTCGCCGGTGAGGCCGACGACCTGGGAGTCGATGCCCCCCAGCCACTTGCCGAGGGCCTTCGGGGTGTCCCGGTCGGGGTCGGTGGTGACGAAGACGATCCGCAGGGCGTCCTGCTGGGCCTTGGGCAGCTTGCTCTTGGCGACGGCGATGTTGCTCATGGTCGTGGGGCAGACGTCGGGGCAGTTGGTGTAGCCGAAGTAGATCAGCGTGGGGCGGCCCTCGGTCTGCTCGCGGAGGTCGTACTTCTTGCCGTTCGTGTCCGTGAGGACGAGGTCCGGCTTCTCGAAGGGCTTGTCGAGGACGATGGCGGCCTTGGTGTTGGCCGAGTCCTCGGAGACCACGGAGACGGGTGAGCCGGTGTCGTCACCGCTGCCGCAGGCGGTCAGGGTCAGGGAGGCGGCGGCGAGCAGCGCGGCCGCGGTGAACGTCTTCTTGCGCATAGAGAAATGTCCCAGATGTGAGGGCTCCGGCGTGCACCGGGGGCGGTACGGGCGGCCGTGCCACCCCCGGTGCGACGCGCGGACGGTCGGACTCAGGCGTCGGTGCCCGGGCTGGTGCGGCGGCGGCCGGCGAGCACGCCGTAGGCGACGCCCAGGGCGCCGACGACGATGCCGACGACGCCGAGGACGCGGGCGGTGGTGTCACTGCTGTCGGCGGGGGCGGCGGTCTCGGCGGCGGTGTTCTCGGCCGACTTGGAGTCGTCGGAGGTCTTCTCGGCGTCCGTCGAGCCGTGTGCGTGGCCGTCCTCGGTGGCTTCGGAGAGCGTCAGCACGGGCGCCGGGTTCTCCGGCTCCTCCTGGCCGTCCTGCTGGACCTCGATCCAGCGGACGACCTCCTTGTTGGAGTACGTCTGGATCGCCTTGAAGGTGAGTTCGTCCGCGTCCTCGGGGAGGGCGCCGACGGAGACCGGGAACTTCTGGAAGAAGCCGGGCTGGATGCCCTTGCCGGTGGCGGTCCAGGTGATCTTGGAGACGGCCTGGTCGATCTTCTCGCCGTGCATCTCGATGGGCTTGTCGAGCGTGGCCTTGGTGACCTTGACGTCCCAGCCGTCGATCGGCTCCGGCATCGCGGAGGCGAGCGGGTGGTCGGTCGGGAAGGTGACCTCGAGCTTGGTGGTCGAGGCCTTGTCGCGCTCGTTCGGCACCTTGAAGTCGACGACCGCGTAGCCGCCCTTGGCCGCGGCGCCCTCGGGCTGCACGCTGACGTGGGCGAACGCGGGGGAGGACAGGACGACGACGGCCGAGGCGGTGAGGGCGCCGACGGCGGCGACACGAGAGGTCTTCATGAAAAGGGGCACTCCACTTCGAGAGGTGATTCCGGTGATGAAGAGGGGTACGCGCGCGTGGAGGTGCCGACGGATGTCGGACACGGGCACGCGTACGTGGGCCGCACGACGGCGGCCTCCCCTTCCCGGGAAGTGGCGCGCGTCGTGTCAGGCGGCGAGGACGAGAGCGTCGGTGGCCGGGGGGCCGCGCCTGATCACCGTGTGCTGGAGTGCGGTGGTACGGGGTGTGGGTGGCGCGAGCAGCGCGGTGCGCGGCAGCGCCGGGCCGGTCAGCGGTGCGCCGGGCAGGCCGGCCCGCAGGGCGCGCACGAGGGCGAGCGCCCCGCGCAGGGACCGTACGAGTGCCCCCTCGGCGACCCCGTGCGCCGACAGTTCGGCCAGCCGCAGCAGGGCCAGGTCGCCGTGGCGCAGCAGCCAGCCGGCGGCCAGGGCCGCGAGAACGTGCCCGAGCAGCATCGGCAGGGACGGCAGCAGCGAGACGGAGGAACCGTCCGAGGCGGTGCCCCCGGACATGTCCATGTGTGCGTGCGTGCCCGGGTAGAGACGCGCCTCGGTCAGGATCCGGGCCGCCTGGGCGGGGCTGATCGCCGCCACGGTGGTCCCGCAGACCAGCCGCGCGGCCTGCTCCACGAGTGAGGCGTCGGACATGGAGGACATGGCGGACGCGGGGGCCGTGGTGGTGTGCTGGCCGAGTCCGAACAGCGTGTGCAGCACGACCTGTCCGGTCGTGAGCAGTGCGGCGATGCCCGGCAGCGACCGCACGCGTCCGGCGAGCGGTGCCACGACCGCGACCACCCCGAGGAAGCCCGCGCCCAGGGTCCACAGTGGAACCGTGGCGCAGGAGGCGAGCGTGTGCCCGCCCGCGGCCAGCACGACGCAGACCGCGGCGAACACCGCGGCCCGCAGGACCCGGAGTCCGGTTCCGGTGCGCGCCGTAGGGGGGTGGGGGGCAGTCATGGCGGGCTCATCATCGCACTGGCCTTACCGCGGCCATACGGCAGGTCCACAAGATGACGTACGAGGCCTACGACCGGAAGATCACGTTCTGTGGCGAACCAGCCCCACATACCCCATTCAACGCCCCCTACGCATCCCCCATATGGGCGGCGTCACGTCAACAGTGTGCTTACACCCGGGCACGGGCGGCAATAGGTAACGGTATGTCGAGCCGCGGCCGGGAGGCTGGAGCATGAGCATCTGGTGGTCACTCCATCTGCGGCGCGAGGCTGCGAGCGTTCCGCTCGCCCGGCGGCTGCTGCTCGGCACCATGGAGACCGCGGGCGTCGACCCCGACATCTCCTACGACCTCTCCGTCGCCCTCAGCGAGGCCTGTGCGAACGCCGTCGAGCACGGCGGGGACACCGGGCACGGCGCCACCTCGGAGGCGTACCGCGTCACGGCCTATCTGGACGGCGAGAAGTGCCGGATCGAGGTCGCCGACTCCGGCCCCGGCTTCACCCGGTCCTCCCCGGCGGTGCGCCGCGCGCCCAGCGAGGCGGAGAACGGCCGAGGACTGTGTCTGATCCAGGAGCTCGCCGACCACGTCCACATCGGCAACAAGCCGGGGCGGGGCGGCGCGGTGGTGAGCTTCGACAAGATCCTCAAGTGGAAGAAGGACGCTCCGCTCATGGCGGTCTAGGGCCGTCCGCCAGCGGTGTCCACACGCTTCAACTGCCGTTGTCAGTGCCCCTGGTTAGGGTCGCGGCATGGAGATCGAGCCCGAGGTGCTCCCCGGTGGTGTGGTCATGCGGCTCGCCGCGCCCGGCGACGCCGCCGCGCTGTGCGCCGCCTACGTCGACAACCGCAAGCACCTCCAGCCGTGGGAACCGCGCCGCCCGGAGGACTTCTTCACGGTCGGCGACCAGCGGATACGTCTGGAGGACCGGCTCCGGGAGTTCGCGGAGGGCCGGCTCGTGCCGTGGCACCTGGAGGCCGACGGGCGGATCGTGGGGGCGATCACGCTGACCGGGATCGTCCTGGGCCCCTTCCGCAGCGCCTGTCTCGGCTACTGGATCGCCGCCGACCAGCAGGGCAGGGGGCTGGCGACGGCCGCGGTGGAGCGGGTGTGCGGGGTCGCTCGGGAGACGGTCGGACTGCACCGGATCGAGGCCACCACCCTTGTGGACAACGCGGGTTCGCAGCGGGTGCTGGCGAAGTGCGGCTTCGAGCGGATCGGCCTGGCGCCGCGCTATCTGGCCATCAACGGCGAGTGGCGGGACCACCGGATGTTCCAGAGGATCCTGCACGACGACGATCCCCAGATATGACATAAGCCGTGTAGGCGCCGGTGAACGCAGGGAACTTCAGCTTCCTCAGCATTCACAGGCAGCTCTCAGCGTCCTCCGATCCCGCTGACGGACACCGTCCCTAACTTCCTGATCATGACGGGAAACCACAAGGACAAGACGATCACCCGGCGGCGCGCCATCGCCGTGACGGGCGGCACGGTCGCCGCGGGCGGCCTCGCCATCGCCGGCTACCAGTCGGCCTTCGCCGACACCGAGACCACCGCCGACGCGACCGCCACCGCGTCGGCCACCAGCAGCGCGTGCATGACGCTCATGACGAGCGTCACCGAAGGCCCGTACTACCTCGACGGCGCCCTGGTGAGGAAGGACATCACCGAGGGCAAGAGCGGCGTCCCGCTCACCCTGCGCCTGACCGTGGTCGACGCCACCGACGGCTGCACCCCGGTCCCCGGCGCGGCCGTGGAGATCTGGCACTGCGACGCCTGGGGCTACTACTCCGGCTACACCACGGCCAACCCCGGTGGCTCGGCCCCCGCCGAGAGCGAGGACGGCTCGACCGCCAACGACGCCACCTACCTGCGCGGTTACCAGATCGCCAACGGCAACGGGGTGGTCAAGTTCGAGACGATCTTCCCGGGCTGGTACACCCCGCGCACCTGCCACATCCACGTCAAGGTCCACACCGGCGGCGAGAAGGAGGACGGCACCTACGAGGGCGGCAAGGTCAACTACACCGGCCAGTTCTTCTTCGACGACGACATCGCCCAGGAGATCTTCACCCTGGAGCCCTACTCGAAGCACTCCGGCAGCTACACCACCCTCGACAACGACATGGTGTACGACGGCGGTGGCGCCTCCAGCGGCCTGCTCACCCTGAAGGCCGTGCACAAGAAGGACCCGTCCAAGGGCTACAAGGGCTTCCTCACCCTCGGCATCGACCCCGACGCCGAGAGCACCGGCGCGGGCAGCGGCGGCGGTGGCGGCGGCACGCCCCCGAGCGGCGCGCCGACCGGCGAACCGCCGTCCGACGCTCCGTCCGAAAGTGCCACTGCCTCGGCCTCGGCGTCCTCGTAAGGTACGGCCATGAGCAGCCGCGAGGACGAAGCGCTGGCGCATGCCGCGGTGACCGCGCTGACCGGGCAGCTGGCCCTGGCTCCCAAGCCGGGGCTGCCCGATCCGCGCGACCTGGACGCACGGACCACCCGCCTGGACCACTGCGCCCTGCGCTGGTCGGCGAAGGCGCTCGTACCCGGCCTCGCGGCCATGGCCGCCGCCGCCCGCCGCACCGGCGAGCCGACTCCCGGGCTCCGCGGCGAACTCGGCGCGATCGGCCGCTGCACCGAGCACTCGGTGGGCCTCGCGGGCGGCGGTCACCGGGGCGCCCTGTGGGCTCTCGGCCTGCTGGTCGCCGCGGCCGCCCTGAACCCCGGGGGCAAGGGCTGGGACGTCGCCGCGACCGCCAAGGGTATCGCCCGGCACCCCGACAAACGGGCCCCGCGACGCCCGTCGCGAGGCTCGTCGGTCTCGGCGAAGTACGGTGCCGCCGGGGCGCGTGGCGAGGCGCGGGCCGGATTCCCGCACGTACGGCGGGCGTTGGACGCGCTGGCCGCCGCCCGCAAGGCGGGTGCCACGGAGGCGGAGGCCCGCCTGGACGCCCTGCTCACCGTGATGTCCACCCTCCAGGACACCGAACTCCTCTACACCGCCGGCCCACTTGGTCTGCGCCACGTCCAGGCCGGCGCCCGCGGAGTCCTGGAAGCGGGCGGCACGGCCACGGCGGCGGGCGCGACGGCCCTCGCCGCCTTCGACGAGGACCTGCACGCGCGCGCGTGGAGCCCCCGCGGCAGCGCGGGGCTGCTGGCGGGGGCGCTGTTCCTGGACTCGCTTCCGGTACGCGCCGGTTCACCGGCCGGAGCGGCCTGAACGCCGGACAGCCGCCCGCACCCGCTCCGGGCGGCCGTCCCTCGCCTCGGGCACCTGTCGGTTGACGAGCGGCGGCTGCCGTCATGTGACGACCAGCGGCTGCCGTCAGTTGACGACCAGCTGCTGCTGTCAGTTGACCAGCACCGGCTGCGGGCCCGCCTCCGGCTGGGCGACGGCGGCCCGGCGCCGCGCGGCCGGGCCCATGGCGTACGACGCCACGAGCGTCGCCGCTCCCAGCAGCAGCCACCCGGCCGTGCCCCACCCGAGCAGCAGCGTCGTCAGCACGAGGGGGCCCAGCGTCCGCGCCACCGTCACGCCGGTGCCGAAGAAGCCCTGGTACTCGCCGACCCGGTCGGCCGGCGCCAGTTCGAAGGACAGCTGCCAGGACCCGGCGGACTGCCCCATCTCCGCGACGACTTGAAGCACCGCCCCGGCGACCAGCGCGCCGGCGGCCACCCACGCCGAGCCGCCCGCCGACAGCGCGAACACCGTGCACGCGGCCAGCATCACCCACCCCGCCCGCCGCACCGCGCGCGTGGCCGACACGAGCCCGGTGACCCCGCGGGCCATGCGCACCTGGAACAGCATCACGGCCCCGGTGTTGAGCACGAACAGCACGGAGACCAGCCAGGCCGGGGCGTCGGTCCGCTCCGCGATCCACAGCGGCAGCGCGAGGCTGAGCAGCGGCATCCGCAGCAGCAGGACGGTGTTGAGGAGCGTGACGACGACATAGCGCCGGTCGCGCACGACGGCGAGGCCGTGACGTTTCCGCGTACCGGCACGAGGCGTCGGCGAAGACGCCGGCGAAGGCAGCCGCAGCAGCACCCCCGCGCACACCACGAAGCTCAGCACGTCCACCGCGAACACCCCGAGATACGCCGCCCGCGTACCGGCCTGGAGCGCCAGCCCGCCCAGCCCCGCACCCACCGCCAGACCGGCGTTGAACGCCGACTGCAGATGGGCCAGCAGCCCGGTGCGCTCCCCGGCGGGCACCAGTCCCGCCAGCAGCGTCTGCCGGGCCGCCGCCAGCCCCGACTGCGCGGCGGCGTAGACGCACGCGGCCAGGACGAACGGCACGAACCCGTGGACGAACAGAAACACCGCCACCGCGCCCCCGGCCACCACCGCCAGCAGCACCGCCGTCCCACGCGCTCCACGCCGGTCGGCCAACCGCCCCAGCGGCACCCCCGCCAACGCGCCGAGGGCCCACGCGAGGGTCAGCCCGAGCCCCACGCGCGCGGGGTCGAGGCCGACGACGTACGTGAAGTAGAGCGCCGACGTCACGAGGAAGGCACCGTCACCGACGGCGTTGGTCAACTGGGCCAGGGCGAGGACGCGTTGCGGCCCCCGGGGCGGGACGAGCGAGTTCGTCATACGACCGACGTTAGAAGCCGACTGGACCGACGGACAGGCCCATTGGTCAACGCTTTTCCTGGCCCAATCCGTCGAGCACCCGCCCCAGCACCTCCAGCGCCTGCGGATAGGCCCGCTCCCGAGGAGTCCCGTACCCCACGACCAGCCCCTGCGCCCGCCCGTCCGCGTCGTCCGGCGAGTGCCAGTGGTCGCCGAGCCGCCCCACCGCGAGCCCCGCCGCCTCGGCCCGCGCCAGGGTTTCCTTCTCGTCGGCGACCTCCACGAGCGCGTGCAGCCCGGCCGCGATCCCCCGCACCACCCGCCCCGTCCCGAGCCGGTGCAGCAGCTGGTCCCGGCGCCGCCGGTACCGCAGCCGGCAGGCCCGTACATGACGGTCGTAGGCATGGCTGTCGATGAGTTCGGCCAGCGCCAGCTGTCCGATGGTCTCGGTGTGGTGATCGCTGTGCAGCTTGGCGTCGGCGACCGCGTCGACCAGGTGCGGCGGCAGCACCATCCAGCCGAGCCGCAGCGCGGGCCCCAGGGTCTTCGACGCGGTGCCCAGATAGACCACGTGCCCGGGCGCCATGCCCTGGAGTGCCCCGACGGGCTGCCGGTCGTAGCGGAACTCGCCGTCGTAGTCGTCCTCGACGATCAGCCCGCCCCGCGCGCGTGCCCAGTCGGTGACCGCCCGCCGCCGCGAGGGATGGAGCGTCACCCCGGTCGGATACTGGTGCGCCGGCGTCAGCACGACCGCCCGCGCGTCCCCCAGCTCCCCCGCACAGGCACCCTTCTCGTCCACCCGCACCGGTACGACCCGACCGCCACCCCGGCGCACCACCTCCCGGTGGAAGGCCAGCCCGGGCTCCTCCATGGCGATCTCGCCGCCGTCGAGCACGCGCGTGAGCAGCGCGAGCCCCTGCACGTACCCCGAGGTGATCACGATCCGCTCCGGCGGCGCGACCACCCCACGCGCCCGCCCCAGATACCCCGACAGCGCGGTCCGCAGCTCGATCCGCCCGCGCGGATCTCCGTAGTCGTACGCCAGCGAGGGCGCCGTGGCGATGGCCCGCCGCAACGCCCGCAACCAGGCCGCCGCGGGAAAGGCCCCGACATCCGGACTCCCCGGCCGCAGATCGAACCGAGGCGCACGCGCGCGTGAGGCGACGGGCGCGGCTTCGGCATCGCCGACCGGAAGAGACGCCACCTGCGTCCCGGCCCCCTGTCGAGCGGTCAGATACCCCTCGGCGACAAGCTGGTCGTAGGCCGCTTTGACAGTCCCCCGAGAAACCCCGAGCTCCTCGGCCAGCCGCCGAGTAGCGGGCAACCGAGCCCCAGGAGCGAGCCGCCCATCGCGCACGGCATCACGAAGGGCACGCTCAAGCCCCGACCGTCGCCCTTCAGCGGCGATCAGCTCAATATGCAGGTCCACTGCAACCCCCAAGGGGCGCGGGGAACTGCGCGACAAGCCCCCACACGCCCGCACAACGCGACGAAAGGCCGGGCACCCCACTGGTACCCGGCCTTCAAGACAACCTCAGGCCTTGAGAGCAGCCATCCAGCTCTCGACCTCGTCGGACCGCCGAGGCAGCCCCTCGGACATGTTCCGGTTACCGTCCACGGTCACCAGGATGTCGTCCTCGATCCGCACACCGATGCCCCGGTACTCCTCGGGCACGGTCAGATCGTCGGCCTGGAAGTACAGCCCGGGCTCGACGGTCAGCACCATCCCCGCCTCCAGGGTGCCGTCGACGTACGACTCCACGCGCGCGGCAGCGCAGTCATGGACGTCCATGCCGAGCATGTGCCCGGTCCCGTGCAGCGTCCAGCGCCGCTGAAGGCCGAGTTCCAGCACCCGCTCGACGGGCCCCTCGACCAGCCCCCACTCGACGAGCCGCTCGGTCAGCACCCGCTGCGCGGCGTCATGGAAGTCCCGGTACTTCGCGCCCGGCTGCACCGCGGCGATGCCGGCCTCCTGGGCGTCGTACACGGCGTCGTAGATCTTCTTCTGGATCTCGCTGTAGCGGCCGTTGATCGGCAGCGTGCGGGTGACGTCGGCGGTGTAGTACGTGTGCGTCTCGACGCCCGCGTCGAGCAGCAGCAGGTCACCGGAGCGCACCGGCCCGTCGTTGCGCACCCAGTGCAGCGTGCAGGCGTGCGGACCGGCGGCGCAGATGGAGCCGTAGCCGATGTCGTTGCCCTCGACCCGCGCGCGGAGGAAGAACGTGCCCTCGATGTAGCGCTCGCTCGTCGCCTCGGCCTTGTCGAGGACCTTCACGACGTCCTCGAAGCCGCGCGCGGTCGAGTCGACGGCCTTCTGCAGCTCGCCGATCTCGAAGTCGTCCTTGACCAGCCGCGCCTCGGAGAGGAAGACCCGCAGCTCCTCGTCGCGCTCGGCGGTGACCTTGTCGGTCAGCGCGGCCTCGATGCCGGCGTCGTGGCCGCGGACGACACGGACCGGGCCCGTCGCCTCGCGCAGCGCCTCGGCCAGCTCGCGGACGTCGGAGGCGGGGATGCCGTACAGCTTCTCCGCCTCGGTCAGGGAGTGCCGGCGGCCCACCCACAGCTCGCCCTGGCCGGAGAGCCAGAACTCGCCGTTCTCACGGTCGGAGCGCGGCAGCAGATAGATCGTCGCCTTGTGCCCGTCTCCGGCCGGCTCCAGGACGAGGACGCCGTCCTCGGTCTGGTTGCCGGTGAGGTAGGCGTACTCCACGGAGGCCCGGAAGGCGTACTCGGTGTCGTTGGAGCGGGTCTTCAGGTTGCCCGCGGGGATCACCAGCCGCTCGCCGGGGAAACGCGCGGAGAGCGCGGCACGGCGGGCCGCGGTCTCGGCGGCCTGGGCGATCGGCTCCAGGTCGTGCAGTTCGGTGTCGGCCCAGCCGGACTTCATGTTCTCGGCGAGCTCGTCGGAGACGCCCGGGTACAGGCCGTTCTTCCGCTGCTTGATGGGCTCTTCCGACTCAGTCTCCGGGGTCTCCGGGGTGAGCTCGTCGGCCACGGTCATCCTCCTCGATACGGCACTGGACCTCCTCCATCGTACGGTCGTACGGAAGGGGGCCCAGGGCCGGAAGGCCTGTTACACGCCGCTGTCCGGCGTTACACGGGGCGCTACTCGAAACGGGCGGCGAGCAGCACGACGTCCTCGTCGGAGTCCGCCGCGTCCAGTCCGTCCGGCAGCACCGTGCGCAGCACGTGGTCGGCGATCGCGTCCGGGTCGTGCCGCAGTGCCCTGGGCACTCCGGCGGCTGCCGCGTGCAGCCGGGCGAAGGCGCGGTCGGTGGCGTCGCCGGTGCGGTGCAGCAGCCCGTCGGTGTAGAGCAGAACCGTCTCTCCGGGTTCGGCCACCAGCTCCACGCTGGGCGCCTCCCAGCAGGCCAGCATCCCGAGCGGCGCCGACACCGACGTCTCCACGAACTCCGTGCGCCGCTCGCCGACCAGCAGCGGCGGGCAGTGCCCGGCCCCGGCCAGCGTGATCTTGCGCAGCGCGGGCTCGCAGTAGGCGAACAGGGCGGTGGCGGAGCGGGCGGGCTCGGTCAGGCGCAGCAGCAGCTCCAGGTCGGACAGGACCGCGACCGGGTCCTCGCCCTCCATGACGGCGTACGCCCGCAGCGACGCTCTGAGCCGGCCCATCGCGGCGACCGCGCTGGGGCCCGAGCCGGTCACCGAGCCGACGGCGAGGCCCAGGGCCGCGTCGGGCAGCGGCAGTGCGTCGTACCAGTCGCCGCCGCCGCGCGGGCCGGTGCGGTGCCGGGCGGCGAGCTGGACACCGGCGACGCGGGGGAGCCGGGACGGCAGCAGCTCCTCGGCCATCGTCGCCATGGACGCGCGCGTGCGCTCGACCTCGACGACGCGGGCCAGGTGTTCGGTGGCGTAGCGGGCGTACAGGCCGACGAGATGGCGCTGGCGCTCGGAGGGCTCGGCCGGTTCGTCGTAGAGCCACACGGCGGCGCCCAGCCGGCCCGCCGCGTCCGACGACAGGGGCAGCGCGTAGCTCGCGGCGTAGCCGAGGCGGGCGGCGACCTCGCGGTGGCGGGGGTCGAGGCCGTCCTCGGCGAAGAGGTCCGGCTCGGCGATCTCGCCGTCGCCGTCGGGCAGTCCCTCCAGGATGCGGCCGTACGACATGACGCTGCGCGGCACCGTCTCGATGTGACCGAGGTCGGCTCGGGCGAGGCCGAGGCCGATGGTGGTGTCGGGGCCGAGTCCGTCGCCGGGTTCCAGGACGAGGAGACCGCGCCGGGCGCCCACCAGGGCGGCTCCGGCGCGCAGCAGTTCGGTCAGGGCGTCCGCGAGTACGTCCGTGCGGGCCAGCCGTTCCGTGAGTTCATGGAGGGTCGTGAGGTCGGAGACCCAGCCGGCGAGCCGGTCCTGGAGCAGGGCTCCCGGGGCGCCTGGTGGAGGGGCCGGTGAGGTGTCCGGGGCTACGGGCGCGGGCGCGACAGTGTGTGCGGGCGAGGGAACCGTTGAATCGATTCCGGCCACTTTCGGAGGGTGAGGGGCGTTCATGGCGTCCGGCTTTCCGACCGGTGCGTATTGCTCAAAAGCATCGCAAACCCCCATGTCATTCTGCGCCGCTAGCAGTGTCTCCACATGTACACGCACTCGTGAGGGGATGTCCAGCATTGTCCTGCCGGGATTCCTGGTGTCCGTGGGTCACCGGTGCACCCCTTGCCGAAAAGCGAAGTTGGCTTGAAACTGACTCAGGTAACGCCTTATTGCGGTCGACTGGCCTTGCTCCACAGAGCGTCACAGCGGTCGTGATGGGTACGTACTCGGAGAAGGCCAGGGGTGGTTGACAACCTCCCGGAACCTGGTGACGGACCCGGGCGTCTTAGCCACCGACGACCGAGCCCCATCCTCCCGTGGCGGAGGCGAAGAGATACACGCGGGACGGCAAACGCCAGACTTCGCCACCCCCACGCCACGCCCATGCTTTTGATAGATGCAGTGTGGGCCCGGCTGCCGTGGACGCAGCCGACGTTCGGCCCATAGGGGTTCCCCTTGTCTCGGGCAGGGGTGTGATGCGCCAACAGGTACGCACAGTGCAGTGATCGACACATGGTGTGATGTGGCCCACGGTGTTGCCAGCGGTGCAACGGAAAGGAACGAGCGCTCATGCGCGAGATCCTCGGAAAGGCACGCAGGCTCCTGTCCAAGCGGAACGACGGGGGGCCTGAGTTGATCAGCGCGGCCCTGACCTTCGCGACGGAATGGCAGTGGCCCGTACTCCCGGGCGCGGCACCGGACCCGCAAGGCCGGGCCCGCTGCTCGTGTCCCGACCCCGAGTGCACGGTGCCCGGGGCGCACCCCTTCGATCCCGGCCTCCTCGCGGCCACGACCGATGAGCGCATGGTGCGCTGGTGGTGGACCAACCGGCCCGCCGCCCCGATCGTCCTGGCCACCGGCGGACCGGCCCCGTGCGCGGTCTCCCTGCCGGCCCTCGCGGCCTCCCGGGCGCTCACCGCCCTCGACCGCCAGGGCATGCGCCTGGGCCCGGTGATCGCCTCGCACCACCGCTGGTCGATCCTCGTCAAGCCGTACTCCATGGAGCAGTTGGGCGAACTGCTGTACGCCAAGGACTTCGTCCCCGGCTCGCTGCGGTTCCACGGTGAGGGCGGCTACCTCGCCCTGCCCCCGTCCGAGACGGGCCACGGCGCCATCCGCTGGGAGCGCGCCCCGCTGCCCGGCTCGGCCTCTCCGTGGGTGCCCGATGTGGAGGCCGTGGTCGACGCGGTGGTCGACGCCCTCACTCGTACGGGTGTGAGCGCGCCCGAGTTGTAGGGGTGTCGGGCGCGCACGCAACCAGCCGTGCGCGCCCGGTCGTTATCGTCCCCTTTCATGAACCTTCGTCTCCTCGCCCTCTCGGGCGTCGTGGCATGCGCGGTCGCGCTGCCGCTGGCCGTGGCGTCCGCAGGGCAGGTGGGAGACGACGTCCGTACGGCTGTACGACCGTCCGGACAGGAACGGTCCTCTGACGAAAAGGCGCCGTCCGCCGCGCCCTCCCGTTCCCCCCTGCTGCTCGGCCTGGGACTCGCCACCGCCGCGCGCTGCGGTCCCGAACTCACCTCCGCGGACGGCATCGAGGCGCAGACGTGTGTGCTGACGCAGGGCGAGGAGACCTGGGCGCGGACCTACTACCGCAATGTCACCGGCAGCGCGCTGGACTCGGTGCTGAGCCTCATGGGCCCGGACGACCGCACCGTGCAGATGCGGTGTGCCGTGGGCGCGGGGGACGAACCGGGGACCTGCGAGACACCCCGGGAGCCCACCCGGGGCGGACCGGAGGCCTACACGGCGGTCGCGGAGTTCGCGGGGGAGGCCGGAAGCGGGCCACTGCTGCTGCGTTCCGGAAGCAACTCTTCGGCGCCTGACGGCAGTTGACGTGCCCCAGCGGTCCGTGAACGGAGGCGGGCAGAGAAAGACCCGGTTGCTGGCGACGGGGGATGCACCAGCAACCGGGCTACTCGAACGGTAACAAGAGATCGGCTGTTCGCAAATTCGATCTCGGAAGTTCGTCGGCTTTCCGGACACCGACTCACTTGTTCCGGACGGGAGTT
This sequence comes from Streptomyces sp. NPDC051913, assembly GCF_044593635.1. NCBI lineage: Bacteria > Bacillati > Actinomycetota > Actinomycetes > Kitasatosporales > Streptomycetaceae > Streptomyces > Streptomyces sp. NPDC051913. The sequence goes on from NZ_JBIUCI010000003.1 coordinate 682,667, forward strand.
GTGATCCGTTCCCAGCGATCCTCGAGTGCCGGAGCAGCTGACCGACCGGTCAGCCGCTGTCCGGTCTCGAACCTGTGTGTTAGCTGAGGGTCACCTGTCGGTTGGTCAGGCCGCCCCGCGCGCGACGCTCGTCCGCGGTGAGCGGAGCGTCCGAGGCCAGGGCGGCGGTGAGCCGCTCGGCGAACTCGGCCGCCGGCTTCTCCACGTCGTCCGCCGTCACCCCGCTCGGCAGGTCCCAGACCGGCACGGTCAGGCCGTGGGCCCGGAAGGAGCCGACCAGCCGGGTGCCCTCACCGAGGCTGGACCTCCCGGCCGCGTGCAGCCGCGCGAGGGCGTCCAGAAGCTGCTCCTCGCCGTACGGCATGACCCAGCGCAGGTGGTTCTTCTCCGGCGTCTCGCACCAGTAGGCGGCGTCCACACCCTGGAGCTTCGCGGTCGGGATGGCCGCGGCGTTGGCCCGCTCCAGGGAGGCGGTCACCTCCGGGGTGGCGTTCTCCGCGTCCGGGACCCAGAACTCGAAGCCCTCGTGCACGACTGGCTCGAACGCGCCTTCGGGGTCGAGGAGATCCTGCAGCCGCGGACCGTCGGCGGGGGCGCGGCGGCCCTGGACCGGGGTGCCCGGGTCGGCGGTGAGCGCGCGCTGGAGGGTGTCGGCGAGGTCGCGGCTGATGTCGCCGGACGCCGTGTCGTTCTGCAGGCCCAGCAGGACCGAGCCGTCGTCGCGGCGCAGCGCCGGCCACGCCATCGGCAGCACTGTGGCCAGGGTGACCGACGGGACGCCCTCGGGGAGGCCGCCCTTCAGGGACAGCTCGACCGTGGCGGCCGGCACCAGCTCGCGCAGGGCCACCCAGTCGCCCTCACCGGCCAGGCCCTCGAACGGGCGCTGCACCAGCTCGGTCACCGCGTGCGCGGCGGCCCGGCCGTGACACGCCTTGTAGCGGCGGCCGCTGCCGCAGGGGCAGGGCTCACGGGCACCGACGACCGGGACCTCCCCGTCGGCGATCTGAGGGCGCTGGGCCTTCGTCTGGGGTCGCTTCTTGGCCATCGTGGGGTCTCCCGGTTACGGCTCGTCTCGTACGGCGGGAGCCTAGCCGTTCACGCCATGCGCGACGGGAGCCTGTGGACAACGTGCCGATGTGCCGGGTCGCCCCGGTGCGGCGAGCCCCGGCCCTCAGTCGAGGTCGGTGAAGGCGTCCGCGAAGTCCAGGTCGGGCATGGACGACACCGAGGGGGCCGTGACGCGCGTAGCGAAGTCGTCCCTGCGGTGACCGGCGTCCGGATCATGAACGTCGTCGTGCACGACCACCCACACCGTGATCTCGCCGCGGGCGTCGTCCCGGACGCCCCAGTCGTCGGAGAGCGCGGTGATGATGTTGAGCCCGCGGCCGCCGTGCGCGGTGACCGAGGGCGTGGCCGGAGCAGGGCGGGTGGGCCCGCCGCCGTCCGTCACCTCGACCGTGAGTCTGCCGCTCGGCTCCACGCGCCATGCGGCGCGGACGTCGCCGTCCCCGGCCAGGGCATCGCCCAGTGGCCGGCCGTGTTTGCACGCATTGCTCAAGAGTTCGGAAAGGATCAGTACGGCGTCGTCGATGACCGTTTCCGACACACCGCCCGTCCGTAGCTGAGAACGCATCCGGTGTCTTGCTTCCCCCACGCCCGCAGGGCCATGGGGTACGGCCATGCTCGACGACGTGGGCACCTCCTGTGCCACCACCAACGCCACCCCCGAGACCTCCTTTGCCCCACGCCACGGTGTGGATGCCCCATTGGCCTGTACCGGAAACCGGCCAATCCAGGTCCGCCGACGCATTCGCCGCGATCGAACACGGACCGAACGCGCCGGTGCACTCCCTGTAATCGGATGGCCGGATTTCGGCGATTTGGCCGAGACTGAAGATGCTTCAGTCGACTCGTGGGGTCAAGGTTTCTTCACAGGTCTTTACCAGTGAGTCACCGTCAGGAGCCGGACCGGTCATCGGCCCAGTCGGCGCAGTACCGCGCGGGGCCGGTTGGTGATGATGGCGTCGATGCCCAGCTCGACGCAGAGATCGACGTCCTCGGGCTCGTTCACCGTCCACACGTGCACCTGGTGGCCGGCTCGCTTGAGCCGCTCGATGTACGCCGGGTGATTGCGCACGATCCGGATCGAGGGGCCCGCGATCCGCACGCCCGCCGGAAGCCGGCCGTCCCGGAGGCGGGGCGAGACGAACTGCATCAGGTAGACCGTCGGCAGCGCCGGCGAGGCGGCACGCACGCGTGCCAGCGACCGGGCGGAGAAGCTCATGATCCGCACCGGGGACTCGGCCGCCGTGGCGGGGGCCTCCAGCCCGAACCGCTTCAGCAGCACCAGCAGCCGCTCCTCCACCTGACCGGCCCATCGCGTGGGGTGCTTGGTCTCGATGGCCAGTTCCACCCGCCTGTCCGCGTCCGCGACGAGTTCCAGGAGTCGCTCCAGGGTGAGGACGGAGGTCTCCTCGCGGTCCTCGGGGCGGTGCTCCCAGTCCGGCTCCTCGTCCCGGTTCTTCCAGGAGCCGAAGTCCAGGGTGGCCAGCTCGGCCAGCTCCAGGGCGGAGACCGCCCCGCGCCCGTTGGACGTGCGGTTGACGCGTCGGTCGTGGACGCAGACGAGATGGCCGTCGGCGGTCAGGCGCACATCGCACTCGAGGGCGTCGGCGCCGTCCTCGATCGCCTTCCTGTACGCGGCCAGAGTGTGCTCGGGGGCCTCTTCGGAGGCTCCGCGGTGGGCTACGACCTGAATGCTGTGCTGCCGTGCGTGGGTCACCGCGTCATGGTGCCACCGCCGCGGGGTACGCGTCGCACGAGGTGGGCGACGATCGGACGAGGAGTGAGCGCCGAGATGCGACCGCTTCGTCTGGAAGGTCCCATATAAAGGATGGTCGCAGACCCACAGGCACCGCTTATGGTGCTCTGACGTCCTGTGGGAAAAGCTGACGGCATACAAAAGCACATGCACAGCTGCATCGCGCCGGACCGTCGGCAAGCGTGAACGAGCGTGACCGAGTGCGACCTTAGGACAACAGCCGTGGATCGAGGAGACAAGCTGTGAGCACCGAGAACGAGGGCACTGCCGTACCCCCGGCCCCGTCCGCACCTCCCGTGCCGGTGGATTCCCCCGCAGCCTCCCCGGCCTCCCCGCAGGCGAGCGGACCCGACAGCGGCGCCCCGACGACCCCGCTCCCCACGACGCCTCCGCACGCCCCCGGCGCGCCGGACCAGGAGCTGGTGCACGCGGGCCAGACACCGGCCTACGCGTCGGCGGGACCGAGCGGCCCGCAGGGCGCGCCGGGTCAGCAGGCGCCCGGCTACGGCGTCCAGGGCCAGGCTCCGCAGGCCGCGGACGCCTCGTGGCCGCCTCCGCCGCCCGCCACCCCGGCGTACGCCGACAGCGGCTCCGGTGGCGCCGGCGCCGATGGCTGGGGCGCCTCCTACCAGCAGCCCGCCCCCAAGTCGGGGCGCGGACGCGGCGGTCTGATGGCGGCTGTCCTGATCGCGGCCCTGGTCGCGGGCGGCCTGGGCGGCGGCCTCGGCTACACCCTGGCCAAGAACGACGACAACACCTCGTCGACGACCGTCGCCGCCTCCGACAGCGGCGGAGACGTCAAGCGCGACGCGGGCACGGTCGCGGGCGTGGCCGCCGCGGCCCTGCCGAGCACGGTGACCATCGAGGCCGAGTCGAGCAGCGGCGAGGGCGGCACCGGCACCGGCTTCGTCTTCGACCGCGAGGGCCACATCCTCACCAACAACCACGTGGTGGCGGACGCGGTGGACGGCGGCAAGCTGACCGCGACCTTCCCGAACGGCAAGAAGTACGACGCCGAGGTCGTCGGCCACGCACAGGGCTACGACGTCGCGGTGATCAAGCTCAAGAACGCGCCGGGTGACCTGAAGCCGTTGACGCTCGGCAACTCCGACAAGGTGGCGGTCGGCGACTCGACCATCGCGATCGGCGCCCCCTTCGGTCTGTCCAACACGGTCACCACCGGCATCATCAGCGCCAAGAACCGCCCGGTGGCCTCCAGTGACGGCACGGGCTCGAACGCCTCCTACATGAGCGCCCTCCAGACGGACGCCTCGATCAACCCGGGCAACTCGGGCGGCCCGCTGCTGGACGCCCAGGGCAACGTGATCGGCATCAACTCGGCGATCCAGTCGACGAGCAGCGGCGGTCTCGGCGGCAGCAGCCAGTCCGGCTCGATCGGCCTGGGCTTCGCCATCCCGATCAACCAGGCCAAGTACGTCGCCCAGCAGCTCATCAAGACCGGCAAGCCGGTCTACGCCAAGATCGGCGCGTCGGTCTCCCTGGAGGACTCCAGCGGCGGCGCGAAGATCACCGAGCAGGGCGCCAGCGGCTCCGACGCCGTCGAGTCCGGCGGCCCGGCCGACAAGGCCGGTCTGAAGCCCGGCGACGTCATCACCAAGCTCGACGACCGGGTGATCGACTCCGGTCCGACCCTCATCGGCGAGATCTGGACCCACCAGCCCGGCGACAAGGTCAAGATCACCTACGAGCGGGGCGGCAAGACCAGCACGGTGGAGCTCACCCTGGGCTCGCGTGAGGGCGACAGCTGACCTCACGCGCGCGGCCGTACCGCTGACCCCACGCGCGCGTGGGCACCGGTTACTCTTGTCCCCGCGCCGCCGGTCGACGAGCGGCGGCGCGGGGTGGGTTGCCCGAGCGGCCTAAGGGAACGGTCTTGAAAACCGTCGTGGCAGCGATGTCACCGTGGGTTCAAATCCCACACCCACCGCATGTGTTCGAAGGGGTGTCTCTCCAGGAGAGACACCCCTTCGGCGTTCTCCCCGCGCGTCCCTGGGGCGCCAGGGGCCCGGCCAGGCCCTTCACCTTCGTCCCGGCGTGAGCGGCGGGTCCTGTAGGGCGTGGTCCTGGGCGAGTTCGTCCCAGGCCACGTCCCTGAGGGCCTCCTCGGCGTCGCAGCCCGAGGGCACGAAGGTCGTCGACTGGAACCAGACGACGGTGAGCCGGGAGCGGTACAGGACCGGGTCGTGGGACGGGTCCAGGGCCGTGGAGCGGAAGGCGCCGACACAGGCCACCGCCGGGAGGATCTCGACCGGGCCGTGGGCGCCCGCGTACTGGTCGGGGTACTCGCGCGGCGGTGGGACGAGGTGGAGGGGAGCGGTCGGGTAGGCGTGTGCGGCCGAGCGCAACAGGCCCTGGATCCTGACCTCGTTGACCGGTCGGCACGGATAGCCCTCGGGCAGTTCGCCGTACGTCGAGGAGAGCCGCAGCTCGGCGAGGACGACACTGCGGCCCGAGGCGAGGGTGAGGCGTGCCAGGGCCATGGTCGGCACTCCGGGACGGTGGCGCATCGTGCTCCCGTGGATGGTGCTGTACGTGGTGCCGGGGCATCCGTCCTCACGGCCGGTGCCCCGTCATGCGTGCCGCCGACGCGATCGTGGCGCGGGCCTCGCGTTCGGACAGGCCGGTGTTGAGGGCCGCCTCGACGAGGGGGTCCAGGAGGGCGGGGCCGATGCCGTCCTCGTAGGCACGGCAGGCCGCCCAGAACAGGCGGGTGTTGCGCTGGCCCTCGTGCGCGGCCAGGACGAACTGCACCAGGCCCTGCCCGTGGTCGCCGGTCGACGCGGGCGTGGGGTGGTGGGTGGTGCGGGGCGGCGGGAGCAGGAGGCGCAGCAGGGCCGGCGGGCAGGTGGCGGGCGCGAGGTGGGCCGTGCCGGGGGCTGTCGCGTACACGCCGTGGTCGGTGCGGGAACCGGGGCCGACGAGATAGCCGCCGGCGCCGCGGATGTCGATGCCGGGCGCAAGCCGCCCCGCGGAATTGGGGACGACCACGTCGGGCGGGCCGCTCAGCCACAGATGGCGGCCGCCGCTCGGGGTCAGGACGACCACCGTGGCCGGGATCGTGAAGAGGTGGCGCAGGGCCAGTTCGCGCAGGGCCGTCGAGGAGTCCGTGCCCGATTTCGTGTCGAGGTCGACGCCGATCAGATGGTGGGGCGGGAGGCCGCAGGCGATGCCGTAGCCGGTCGCCCAGGGGGCCGCGGCGAACAGTTCGCGGATGCGGGACGGGTCGGTGGCGGCGTCGTAGACCCCGTGCCCGAAGCGGCCGCACTCGCCGTGGCAGGGCGGGCCCGACGCGGCCTCCGGGGTCGCGTGGGCCGGGGCTACTGGGGTCGCGGGGGCGGGGATGCCGGGGTTCGCGGTGCCGTCGCGGTGCGGCGAGCGCAGCGCCGGGAGCTTCGTCCGGGACAGGGGGATGACAGCCAGTCCGCGCTCGGCCGCGGACAGGGCGTGTGCGAGGGCCAGCGTCGTGGCCTGCCGGTCTGTGGTGGCCATGACTCCATTTTCGTACGAGTGTTCGAAAAAGGGAAGGGAGTTCGGGGGCGACTCGCCGGGCGGGGCGGATTGGCCGGAAAGACGCCGGAACGCTTCACCTCTTGCGGCGCTTGAGGTGGAGATGCCCGGAGAGGGCTGATCCGACGCCTTAGATCGCGAAAGGGGTTTATCGACTTGTCCTCACGCTTCAGGGGGAATGGTGGCTTCCGGGGTGGTTCGCCGGGGATTCGGTGGGCAACTCTGGTCTCGCGACGTCGTGAACGACACCGGGGTGGTCGGCCAACTGCCCTGGAAACAGACTTACTTGACGTATTTCCGGCTCAAGCAGCCGGGTTCTGGAGGAAGAACATGGCAAGCATCCGTACCGCCCGCGTCATCGCCGCCGTCTCCGCCCTTCCGCTCGCCGCGGTGCTGTTCACCGGCGTCGCGACGGCGGACAACGGCGGCTTCGCGGACAACGGATCGAACGCGGGTGTCGCGAGCATCGTCGGCAGCGGGGTCGGTGGCGCGAACAACGGCAACTCGTCCACCACGCAGCAGAACGCGGTCGGCTCCGGCGCCTCGAACCAGAGCAACACCGCGCAGGTCAACGGGTCCGCGTTCACGGCCATCAATCAGGGCAACGACAACACCTCCATCAATTTCACGCCGCTGTGGTGGTGAGCCGGGGGTGAACCGAGGGGGTGTGCCGGGGGGTGGCCTGAGGGGGTGAGCCGAGGGAAGGGCCGGCGGGCTGGGGGGTCGGCCGGCCTGATCCGCCGGGTGTGCTCGAAGGGGTGGTTGTACGGCTGCGCGGTGGTGCTTCGGCGCCGCCGCGCAGCCGTTTTCGTATGACCTTGACAGCTCCGAATATCTGACGGACAGTCAGAAATCTTCTCGAAGTTCGTGGCCGGGTGGTGGGAACCCGGGCGGCGGCTGCGGTGTACCAGAAATGACAGAACGCGACGGGCGGGACGACGGGGACGCGGAAGACAGAGCGAGACAGAGCGAGACAGAGCGAGACAGAGGAAGACACAGGAAGGCAGAGGAGGAGGCTGAGGTTCATGGCGCACGAGCCGCGGGTGAGTGACGAGTTGGGCAGGCGACTGAAGGCGTACGAGGGCCGGACCGCCGCCGTCTCCGCCGCCGGGAAGGACCCTGTCAACGCGCCGATGATCCGGCACTGGTGCGAGGCCATGGGCGACACCAACCCGGCGTACACCGGCCCCGACGCCATAGCGCCCCCCACCATGCTCCAGGCGTGGACGATGGGCGGCCTCTCCGGTCACACGGCCCGCTCCTCGGCGTACGACGAACTGCTCACCCTGCTCGACGAGTCGGGCTGCACCTCGGTCGTCGCCACGGACTGCGAGCAGGAGTACGCCCGCCCCCTGCGCCCCGGTGACGAGATCACGTTCGACGCGGTCATCGAGTCCGTGTCGGACCGCAAGACGACAAAACTCGGCACGGGCTACTTCGTCACGACCCGCATGGACCTCCACGTCGGCCCCGACCTGGTCGGCACTCACCGCTTCCGCATCCTCAAGTACGCACCGGCGCATCGGAGGGAGGGCCCACCGCGAGAGGAACCCGAGCGGGAGAAGCCCCCGCGTCCACGCCCCGTCGTCAACCGTGACAACGCCGGCTTCTGGGAGGGCGTCCGCGAGCGCCGACTCCTGATCCAGCGCTGCACCGGCTGCTCCACCCTGCGCCACCCCTGGCTGCCCGGCTGCGCCACCTGCGGACACCCGGGGTGGGACACGGTCGAGGCGAGCGGTACGGGACAGGTCCACTCGTACGTCGTCATGCATCACCCGCCCTTCCCGGCCTTCGACCCTCCTTACGCGGTCGCGCTGATAGAGCTCACGGAAGGCGTGCGAATGATCAGCAACGTGATCGGGGTGCCGTACGAAGAGGTGCGGATCGGTATGCCGGTGAGGCTCGAATTCAAGGCGTACGACGAGGAGTTGGTGCTGCCGGTCTTCCGGGCCGAGGAAGAACGCGTCGCCGTCGGGGGAGGCTCCCGTGCGGCCCGGTGAGCAACTGCCGCCGTTGGAGATCCCGGTGACCCGCACGCTCGTCGTCGCCGGGGCCATCGCCTCCCGCGACTACCAGGACGTCCACCACGACGCCGAGCTGGCCCGGCAGAAGGGCTCCCCCGACATCTTCATGAACATCCTGACCACCAACGGCCTGGTCGGCCGCTACATCACCGACCACTTCGGAGCGACGGCCGTCCTGCGCCGCGTGGCCATCCGGCTGGGCGCCCCCAACTACCCAGGAGACACGATGGTGTTGAGAGGCGTGGTCGAGGAGGTCACCGAGGAGGCGGACGGCGACACGGCGACGGTCCGCGTGACCGGGGACAACGGCATCGGCAGACACGTCACGGGGACGGTGACGGTCACGGTCCCCTCGGCAGCGGACGCGCCCTCGGAAGCGACCGCCCCCGCGGGAGGTGCCGGATGAGCGTGCGGACGCGGGACTCCCTCGGCGGGCGGGCGGCGATCGTCGGTGTCGGGGCCACGGAGTTCTCCAAGAAATCCGGGCGCAGCGAGCTGAGCCTGGCCGCCGAGGCCGTGCGGGCGGCGCTGGAGGACGCCGGGCTGACGCCCGCCGACGTGGACGGGATGGTGACGTTCACGATGGACACCAGCCCCGAGATCACGGTCGCCCAGGCCTGCGGCATCGGTGAGCTGTCCTTCTTCTCCCGCGTCCACTACGGCGGCGGCGCGGCCTGCGCGACCGTCCAGCAGGCGGCGCTGGCGGTGGCGACGGGCGTCGCGGAGGTGGTGGTCTGCTACCGCGCCTTCAACGAACGCTCGGGGCGTCGCTTCGGCTCCGGGGTGCAGCACCGGGAGCCGTCGGCGGAGGGGGTCGCGCTCGGCTGGTCCCTGCCGTTCGGGCTGCTCACCCCGGCGTCCTGGGTGGCGATGGCGGCCCAGCGCTATCTGCACCTGTACGGCCTGACCCCGGAGGCCTTCGGGCAGGTGGCCGTCACGGCGCGCAGACACGCGGCGACCAACCCGGCGGCCTACTTCCACGGCCGCCCCATCACCCTCGCCGAGCACGCCGCCTCGCGCTGGATCGTGGAGCCGCTCCGCCTCCTCGACTGCTGTCAGGAGACGGACGGAGGCCAGGCGCTGGTCGTCACCTCGCTGGAGCGGGCGCGGGACCTGCCGAATCCGCCCGCCGTCGTGGCAGCCGCAGCTCAGGGGGCGGGCCGGGCCCAGGAGCAGATGACCAGCTTCTACCGCGACGACCTGGCCGGCCTGCCGGAGATGGGAGTGGTGGCCCGCCAGCTGTGGCGGACGTCGGGGCTCACCCCGGCCGACATCGACGTGGGGATCCTGTACGACCACTTCACACCGTTCGTGCTGATGCAGCTGGAGGAGTTCGGGTTCTGCGGGAAGGGGGAGGCGGCGGACTTCGTGGCCGAGGGGCGCCTGCCGCTGAACACCCACGGGGGACAACTGGGGGAGGCGTATCTGCACGGGATGAACGGAATGGCGGAGGGAGTGCGTCAGATCAGGGGGACGGCCGTGAACCCCATACCCTCGGCCCGCCGGGTCCTGGTGACGGCGGGGACGGGAGTGCCGACGTCGGGGCTGGTGCTCACGGCGGACGGATGACCCCGGCCGGATCCGCTCGGATGCCTCCGATCGCCTTCGGCGACCGCCTCCGGTGGACGACCCTCAGGGGTCATCCCGCAGTAGTCCCCGGGCCTTCGTCCACCCTCAGGAGGTGGAGCCACCCCCACCCCTACAACCTGAGGCGGAGTCGTCTTCGGGACCTGCGGCCGATGAGCGGGAGGCCCCCTCGCTCCTAGCGTGGAGCCATGACCACACCCGTCTGCACCAGCGCTTCGGACGCCGCAGTACCGGCGAGGCAGACCCGCCCGCATGTGACGTACCCCTCCTTCTCGTCGTACGTGAAGGCACGCCAGCCGGTGCTGCTGCGTACCGCCCGGTCGCTGACCGCGAACCCGAGCGACGCGGAGGACCTGCTGCAGACCGCGCTCACCAAGACGTACGTCGCCTGGGAGCGGATCGAGGACCACCGGGCGCTGGACGGCTATGTGCGCCGGGCACTGCTGAACACGCGCACCTCGCAGTGGCGCAAGCGCAAGGTGGACGAGTTCGCGACGGACGAGATCCCGGAGCCCGAGCCGCTGCCCGGCGGGGACGACCCGGCCGAGCAGCAGGCGCTGCACGACGCGATGTGGCGGGCGATCATGAAGCTGCCGGCCCGGCAGCGGGCGATGGTCGTCCTCAGGTATTACGAGGATCTGAGCGAGGTGCAGACGGCGGAGGTGCTCGGGGTGTCGGTGGGGACCGTGAAGTCGGCGGTGTCGCGGGCGCTGGGCAAGCTGCGCGAGGACCCGGAGCTGGGCCTGGTGCGATAGCGGGCTCGCGGCGGACTCCCCTCGGTGCCGGCGCGGGCTCTCCTCGGTGCCGGCCTCCCCGGTACCCGCCCCCCGCTGTGAACGCAACGTGACGTGATCGATCACCGCGGCCTAGTGACATACCAAGCGGTATGTGAGCAGAATCAGCGCAACCCTTACTACCGCGTAGGCAATGTCGCCCCGGGAGGACGCCGTGCTGAGCACCATGCAGGACGTACCGCTGCTGATCTCAAGGATCCTGACCCATGGGTCGACGATCCACGGGGCATCACAGGTGACCACCTGGACCGGTGAGAGCGAGCCGCACCGTCGCTCTTTCGCCGAGATCGGCACCCGAGCGGCCCAGCTGGCGCACGCGCTCCATGACGACCTGGGCGTCGCCGCCGACGAGCGGGTCGCGACACTCGCCTGGAACAACGCCGAGCATGTCGAGGCCTACTTCGCGATCCCCTCCATGGGCGCGATCCTGCACACGCTGAACCTCCGGCTCCCGGCCGAGCAGCTGGTGTGGATCGTCAACCACGCGGCCGACCGGGTGGTCATCGCCAACGGCTCGCTGCTGCCGCTGCTCGCCCCGCTGCTCCCGCACCTGAAGACGGTGGAGCACGTGGTCGTGACCGGCCCCGGCGACCGTTCCCTCCTCGACGGCTCCCACGTGCGCGTGCACGAGTACGAGGAGCTGATCGCCACCAAGCCGACGACCTACGACTGGCCGGAGCTGGACGAACGCCAGGCCGCCGCCATGTGCTACACCTCCGGCACCACGGGCGACCCCAAGGGCGTGGTGTACAGCCACCGTTCGATCTACCTGCACTCCATGCAGGTCAACATGGCCCAGTCGATGGGGCTGACGGACCAGGACACCTCGCTCGTCGTCGTGCCCCAGTTCCACGTGAACGCCTGGGGTCTGCCGCACGCCACCTTCATGACCGGCGTGAACCTGCTGATGCCGGACCGGTTCCTGCAGCCCGCGCCGCTCGCCGAGATGATCGAACGCGAGAAGCCGACCCACGCGGCCGCCGTACCCACCATCTGGCAGGGGCTGCTCGCCGAGCTGACCGCCAAGCCGCGGGACGTGTCCTCCCTCGGTCAGGTCACCATCGGCGGCTCCGCCTGTCCGCCCTCGCTCATGGAGGCGTTCGACAAACTGGGCATGCGGGTCTGTCACGCCTGGGGCATGACGGAGACCTCCCCGCTCGGCACCATCGCCCGCCCGCCGGCCCACGCGGTGGGCACGCCGGAGGAGTTCGCGTACCGGCTCACCCAGGGCCGTTTCCCGGCCGGTGTCGAGGCCCGACTCACCGGCCCCGGCGGCGAGCGCCTGCCCTGGGACGGCGAGTCGGCCGGTGAGCTGGAGGTCCGCGGCAACTGGATCGCGGGCGCGTACTACAACGGCCCGGACGCCGAACCCCTGCGCCCCGCCGACAAGTTCAGCGAGGACGGCTGGCTGAAGACGGGCGACGTCGGCACCATCTCCCCCGACGGCTTCCTCACCCTCACCGACCGCGCCAAGGACGTCATCAAGTCCGGCGGCGAGTGGATCTCCTCGGTGGAGCTGGAGAACGCGCTGATGTCCCACCCGGACGTCACCGAGGCCGCCGTGGTGGCCGTCCCCGACGAGAAGTGGGGCGAGCGCCCGCTGGCCACCGTCGTCCTGCGCGAGGGCTCCGCCGCGACCTTCGAGACGCTCCGTGCCTTCCTCGCCGACGAGGGCCACATCGCCAAGTGGCAGCTCCCGGAGCGCTGGACGATCATCGAGTCGGTGCCGAAGACGAGCGTGGGCAAGTTCGACAAGAAGGTGATCCGCAAGCAGTACGCGGAGGGCACCCTGGACGTCACCAAGCTCTAGAAAACCCCTGTCGGCACCAACTGGCCCGCAAGGCGGATCAGTTGGTGCCGATCCGTGCCAGCAGGTCCACGATCCGCGCCTGCACCTCGGCACTGGTCGACCGCTCCGCCAGGAACAGCACCGTCTCCCCGGACGCCAGCCGCGGCAGGTCCGCCTGGTCGACGGCGGCGGTGTAGACGACGAGCGGGGTGCGGTTGAGCTGCCCGTTCGCCCGCAGCCAGTCCACGATCCCGGCCTGCCGCCGATGCACCTGCAACAGGTCCATCACCACCAGGTTCGGCCGGAACTGCCCCGCCAGCGCCACCGCGTCGGCGTCGCTCGCGGCCCGCGCCACCTGCATCCCCCGCCGCTCCAGCGTCGCCGTCAGGGCGAGGGCGATCTCGGCGTGCTCCTCGATCAGCAGCACCCGCGGCGGATGCTGCTCGCTGTCCCGGGGCGCGAGCGCCTTCAGGAGTACGGCGGGATCGGCGCCGTACGCCGCCTCACGTGTCGCCTGTCCGAGCCCCGCGGTCACCATCACCGGCACCTGCGCGGTGACGGCGGCCTCCCGCAGCGACTGGAGCGCCGTCCGCGTGATCGGCCCGGTCAGCGGGTCGACGAACAGCGCGGCCGGGAAGGCGGCGATCTGCGCGTCGACCTCCTCGCGCGAGTGCACGATGACCGGCCGGTACCCGCGGTCGCTCAGCGCCTGCTGGGTCGTCACGTCCGGCGCGGGCCACACCAGCAGCCGACGGGGGTTGTCCAGCGGCTCCGGCGGCAGTTCGTCGTCCATCGGCTGCGGTCGCGGCGGATCGGCGACCTCCACCGCCCCGCCCGGCCCGTCCAGCGGCTCGGGACCCTCGGCGGCGTTCTCGTCCGGCGCTCCTATGGCGTACGACCGTCCGGTGCCCTCGGTCATCTGCGCGAGCCGCGACTGTCCGGCGAGCGAGGGCTGCGGTACCGCGGGCGCCGGTGCGGGCGCGGGGGCCTCCGCGGTGGGGTGCGGACGGCCCGCGGCCGGGTCGGGCGGGGTACCGAGCTTGCGGCGTCGGCCGGAACCTCCCGGCTGATGCGGTGCGGGCGTCGCCGACGTCTGCGGCTGCTGCACCTGGGCGGCCTGCCGGGTGAACGGCACGCCCTGTCCCAGGGTCCGCACGCTGATCGCCCGCCCCTGCGTGGAGTTCGGGTCGACGGGCGCGGCCGCCTCGGCGGGCAACGGCTGAGCGGTACGCGACGGCGCCGGAGCCGTACCGGCGACGGCCTCGGGCGGCAACGGCGTCCCGGGCGCCGGAGTACCGGCGGACTGCGCGGCGACCTCGGCACCGGCCGTGCCGTCGGCGGCGTCGGCGGGCCAGGGCTGCGGTGCGGCCTCGGCCGGAAGCGGCTGCGCGGGAGCGACGGCCGCGGTCGGCGCCGGAGCCGGGGCCTGGGCCTGGGCGGGCAACGCGGCCTGGCCGGTGGCGTTCTGGGCCGGCACCGACACGCCAGGGGCAACGCCCTGCGCCGGCACCGGCTGAGCCGGAACCGACGGGTCCGGAGCCGCCGTCACCTGGACGCCCTGCCCCGCGGCCACCTGCTGCGGTACCGGAACCCCCGGCGCGGGCGCCCCGGCGGCCTCCGCGGGCTGACCCACGGCCCGGCGACGCCGACCCGTCGGCGCGCTCGCGGGGTGCGGCTGCGGCGGAGTGTGGTCCTCGGCCTGGTCGTGCGGCACCGCGTCGTGCCGCCCGTCGTCGACGAACCCGGCCGCGGGCACGGCCTGCCCGGGAACGTGTACGGCGACCTGGGCGCCGGACGCCTGCGGTGGCACGGCGGCCTGAGCCGGGGCTTGCACAGGGGCTTGAACCGGGGCCTGCTGCACGGGAACGGGAGCCTGAGAAGGCGCGGCGGCCCCCTGCCCCGACACCCCGGCACCAGCACTCTCCGGCCCCCGGTCCGCCTCCGCGGGCGGCAGGGCGAACACCGCACGCGGCCCCGCCTCCTGCGCGGCCGCACGCTCGTTCGCGGCGGCCAGCGCACGCCGCCGACGCCCGGTCGGCTGACCCTCGCCCCCGTCCCCGGACGCCACCGCGGGCAACGCGGGTGGCAACGCATGCTGCGCGGGCACTCCCTGCGACGGCACTCCCTGCGGCGGAACGGTCCCGCCCAGCCCACTGCCCACGGCCGCGGTACCCGCGGCATGCTCGGCGGCGGTCATGACGGCACCCTCGGAGACACCGGCGTCGGCGACGGCAGCCGCGGCCCCGTCACCACCGGCGATCTCGGCAGGTCGCCCCCGCCGTCGCCCGGTACCGCCGGACGCCGGCGCGGTACCCGACGCGTCCCCGGGCTCCACGCCCGTCTGCGTCGCGACCGGCGCCGCCTCCTGCGCCGTACGCCTCCTGCGGCGCCCGGTCGGAGCGGTGCCGCCACCGTTCTCGCCACCGCCCTCACCCGGGCCCTCGGCGGAGCCGTCGGAGTCGGCGGGCAGGTCCTCGCTCTCCAGGAACGCGTCGACGGACGACCGCCGCGCCCGGCGTCGTCCACCCGCGTCGGTGGTCTCCGGAGCGGCCTCCAGCGCGGCCGGACCGGAGGCGGAGGGGTCGGCCGGGACCGCGCCCGCGCCACCCCCGATCGGCACTTCGAGGACGTAGGCGCTGCCGCTCATCCCCGGCACCTCATGCGTCTGGAGCACACCGCCGTGCGCCCGCACGATCCCCCGCACGATCGGCTCGTGCACCGGGTCTCCCCCGGCGTACGGGCCGCGCACCTCGATCCGTACGACCTCGCCGCGCTGGGCGGCGGCGACCACGACCGTGTTGTCCATGTAACCGCCCGCCGAGACGGGCGCGTTGCCGGTCGCGTCGACACCGGCGACATCGGCCACGAGGTGGGCGAGGGCGCGGGCGAGCAACTGGTGGTCGACCTCGGCCTCGATGGGCGGCGCGTGCACGGCGAACTGCACGCGTCCGGGCCCGACGAGTTCGACAGCGCCTTCCACACCCGCCGCGACGACGGCGTCGAGCATCACCTTCGTCCGGGTGACGCCGTCGGTGCCCGCGTCGAGCCGCTGGTAGGCGAGGACGTTGTCGATGAGCTGGGTGATCCGCGAGTACCCGGCGGACAGATGGTGGAGGACCTGGTTGGCCTCGGGCCACAACTGCCCGGCGTCGTCCGCCGCGAGGGCGGCCAGTTCGCGGCGGAGTTCGTCGAGGGGGCCGCGCAGCGAGGCGCCGAGCAGCGTCAGCAGCTGCTCGTGCCGGCCGGCGAGCGCCTCGTACCGGTCCTTCTCCCGTTCGCCCAGGGCGGCGTACCGCTCCTCGCCGGCGGCGAGTTCCTCCGCGTGCCGCTCCTGGAGCTCCTCGACCTCGGTGACGTGCTTCTGGCGCAGCGCGGTGAGTTCGGAGGCGTGCTCCTCGGAGAGCCGGTCCAGCTCGTCCGCGTGCTGCTTCTCGACGGTGGCCTTCTCCTCGGCGAGCGTGTCGTAGGGCCGCCGGTCGGTGAAGGTCATGACGGCGCCGACGAGCTGGTCGCCGTCGCGCACCGGCGCGGTCGTCAGGTCGACGGAGACCTTCTCGCCCTTCTTCGACCACACCACCTGCCCGCGCACCCGGTGCTTGCGCCCGGAGCGCAGGGTGTCGGCGAGCGGGGACTCCTCGTAGGGGAAGGGTGTGCCGTCGGCGCGGGAGTGCAGCATCAGCTCGTGCAGCTCGCGTCCGCCGAGGTCGCTGGCCCGGTAGCCCAGTATCTGCGCGGCGGCCGGGTTGACGAGGACGATCCGCCCGTCGGTGTCGGTGCCGACCACGCCCTCCGACGCGGCCCGCAGGATCATCTCGGTCTGCCGCTGGGAACGCGCCAGCTCGGCCTCGGTGTCGACGGTGCCGGTGAGGTCGCGTACGACGAGCATCAGCAGTTCGTCGCCGCTGTAGCCGTAGCTGTCGTAGGCCTGCTGGCCGTTCTCCAGATTGGCGCTGGTGACCTCGACGGGGAACTCGACCCCGTCGGTCCGGCGCGCGATCATCCGGGTCGGCTTGGTCCGCCCCGCCGGATCCATGTGATCGGGCCGCCGCATGGAGCCCGGGATCAGCTTGGAGTCGAACTCGGGCAGCAGATCGAGCAGCCCGCGCCCGACCAAGGCCGTACCCGGCGTCTCGAATGCCTCGAGCGCGATGGTGTTGGCGTTCACGACGGTCCCGTTGGCGTTGACCAGCACCAACGCATCGGGCAGCGCGTCGAGTATGGCTGCGAGGCGAGCAGCGCCTCGGGATGGCCTGCTGCTCACGAGACGCTTCCTCCCTGTTACCGCATCTTGCCGACCGCTCGGGCCATCTTGCCAACCGTCCCGCAGCGTGTCACGCGAGGGAGTCTAAGGGCTGCGGTTGCGCGCGCGGCCCCGGATGAGAGGGAGGTCGCACGACGAAGTGACGTAGAACGTGTGACCGCCTCCCGCGACCTCTTCCTTCGTCCCCCGCGACCTTCGCGGTTCGTTCGCGCCCTCGCTGAATCCGCCATGAAATGCCTGTGCGGACACGACGGGTGCACGGGGTCGCGGACCGCCGTGGCACCTATGGGGCCGCCGGACGCTTCAGGACCGCGGGTCGGGCAGCACCGGCACCATCCGGTCCCACCGCCCGATCTCGCACCCGTTGCTGCGGTCGTACGTCGCCTCGACGGGACGCCCGGCCCAGGTCCCCGTGACATGCGCGGTGGCGGGGCCGCCGTACTGCATGGTGCAGACGCTGTCGTCGGGTACGGGGGCGAAGGCGTCCTTCCCCCAGCGGGTGCCGCGGTCGAGCGCGGCGCAGGCCCGGTCGGCGTCGGGGTGGGTGCCGCCACCGGGATGGCAGTACAGCTCGAAGGTCCCGTCCTCGCCGTGGCCGGCGTTCCTGACGGTGACGGTGAGGTGGTCGCCGGTGCCGAGGTCGTCGCGGGCGGGCGGCGGCATCAGGTCGAGGGCGGCGGCGGGCGCGGCGGCGAGGGAGCCGACGGCGACGAGGGAGGAGGCGCCGGCGACGAGCAGCCGGGCGAGCGGGGCGCGGGACTTCCGGAACAGGGACATGACCTGACTAACGCCGCCCGCCCCGGCCGGTTGCGCCACGGCCCGTCGACCGCGATGAAGAGCTTTGCCCTGCGGCCCGCCTGCCTAGTACCGTGGGAGGCGATTGGTGACACCACGCTCGACTGTGTCATCATCTGCACGCACCACTCGCGCTCGCGCGGGCGGCTGTGCTGGAGGCGTCGCCTAGTCCGGTCTATGGCGCCGCACTGCTAATGCGGTTTGGGACTTAAATCCCATCGAGGGTTCAAATCCCTCCGCCTCCGCGCTTGATCACGAAGCCCCGGTCCTCGGACCGGGGCTTCGTTGTTGTCAGAAGGGGCCTCGCATGGCGTTTTCGCAGGTCACAAGGGGTGCGGCAAACGGATTTCACATGGCGGCGGCAGTCATGTAATGTTCTTCCTGTCGCCGCGAGCGGCCCGGAAGGGCAAGGAACGGCGGGAAAACAGAACAAGCACTCGTAGCTTAACGGATAGAGCATCTGACTACGGATCAGAAGGTTGCAGGTTCGAATCCTGCCGAGTGCACATCGAGAGAGGCCCCGGAGAGATCCGGGGCCTTTCGCGTTTCGTCATGTTGCGGGGAGGGAGAGCGCGATGAAGGTCAGGGGCGGCGGCAGAGCGGGGCTCGTGGTGGTGGGGCTGGCGGCCGTGCTGGTGGGGTGCGGTCGTGACGACGGAGGCGAGGAGGCCGGAGAGACGCCGGAGTCGGCGTCCGCGTCCGTATCCGCGTCCGGGTCCGCGTCCGTGTCCTCGGCGGAGCAGGGGCGTCTCGCCCCCGATGTGCTGCAGAGCCGCTGGTGGTCCTGGGCGGCTTCGGAGCCCGAGTCGACCAACCCGGTCGCCGACGAGGACGGCGGTGACTGTGCGCGGAACCAGCCGAAGGACGTGTGGTTCCTGGCCGGCACCTTCGGTACGCGGGCCGAGCGGAGCTGCCCGGTGCCCGCGGGCGTGCCGGTCGCCTTCCCCCTCGTGAACCGGATCGGCGGGCTCGACGACTGCGCGCTGTTCATGGACGGCATCGACGGATCGGCGGTCCTGGACGGCAAGAAGGTCAAGGCGGACGTCTATCGCGAGGACGCCGTGACCGTGGAGGGCGTCGCGAGCAATCCCGTCACCGGCACCGACCAGACGTTCGAGGGCACGGGCTGCGGACTGTGGGTCCAACTGCCCGCTCTCAAGAGCGGTGTGCACTCGCTGAAGATCCGTGGCACCGCCGGGGACTTCGCGACGGGGGTCGACTACACGCTGACCGTGGCCGCCGCCTCGTAGTCGGAGGCCGGGTACGCGAGTTCAGGCCGCCGCCCCGGCCAGCCGGTGGAAGGCCTCGATCGTGTGCGGGTGGGCGAGTTCGTCCAGCAGGTGGCGCCACTCGGGGTCGGCGGCGGCCGGGTGGGCCTGGTCCCAGGCGGTGAGCAGCGGGGCGAGTTCGCTGTCGTCGGCGGGAAACGGCGTGTGGGGCTGGGTGTTCATGGGAGCTTCCTTCCGGTGAGGGGTCGAGCCTCTGGGGCGGGACCCGTTTCCTCTGGAGGCCGTTGAAAACCTCTGGCTTCCACCATGCCGCGAGCCCCCTCGCGGAACCATGGAGTCGCCTACCGGGCCGGGGGTGTGGCCAGCCCCACCCGTCAGGTGCGGCTGCCCCGTGGCGGGGCGACGGCGTCCCAAGTGCCGTGTCACTCCCGCCTGTTGAAGCGAACATTTGCGCTTGTGTCGCATGTTCGAATGCGCCTAGTTTTTCACGTCATGACCATGACGAGAAGAACGATCCTGCGCGGCATGGCCGCCGCACCCCTCGCCGGTGCGGCCGCGAACGTCCTCGCCGCCGCGCCCGCCGACGCGGCGACCGTCGCCGCGAACCAGTACTCCCTGGTCGGCCGCACCTCCAACGAGCACGGTGAATTCGCCGCCCTGACGGCCGGGTTGGCGGCGCGGCTGACCAAGGTGGACGCCACCACCGTCATAGCCACCGCCAACCGCGACGCCGACCCGCTGAGCAGCGCACCCAGCACCGCCGAGGCCTTCCAGACCGGCTTCGCGTGGGACCCCGCCGACCAGGACGTCCCGTACTGGATACCCCAGGGCGTCACCACCAGCGCCGACGCCTACGGCAACGGCCGCTACCCGGACAGCGGCGGCGACAAGGTCGTCCTCGTCTCCTGGTACTTCGAGACCGACACCGACCCCGACACCCCGGGCGACGAGTACGCCATCGACAAGGGCATGCGCCTGACCTTCGTCGACTACAACACCCCCGCCGCGCCCACCTATCGGCACGTACTGCTCGTCGAGCCGGTACGCACGGCCTCGGGCGCCTCCTCCTTCGCGCCCGTCCAGAAGCACGCCGGCGGCATCATGTGGTACGGCAACCTGCTCTACGTCGTCGACACCTACAAGGGTCTGCGGATCTTCGACCTCAACACCCTGTTCACCGTCGAGACCGCGGAGAAGGACGTCTGCGGTCTGCACACCGACGGCAAGTACTACGGGTACGGCTACCAGTACGTCCTTCCGCAGAGCTACGCCTACGACAACGCCGGAACGTATCTGCGCTACTCGGCGATCGGCCTCGACCGCGCCAGCACCCCCGACAGCCTGGTGATCGGCGAGTACTCCCTGGACGGCGTGGTCTCCTACAACGACCCCGGTCACACCTTCAACGGCACCGGCGCTCCCGCCGAGACGACGCCCCATGTCGTCCGCTGGCAGCTCGACTACACCGACCGGCACCCGGGTTCGCTCACCGCGACCGAGGCCGTGACCGTCGCCCAGAAGAAGATCCAGGGCCTCGTCTCCCGCAACACCAAGCACTACCTCTCGGTGAGCGCTGGCCCGTCCACCAAGGGCGCCCTGCGCACCTTCACCTCCGGCGCGTCCACCGCCACCACCGTCGCCGACCTCGCCGTCGGCTGCGAGGACCTGAGCTTCCACAGCAGCGGGGCGTCCGGCTGGTCGTACAGCGAGTCGGTGATCTGGAACGTCAGCGAGTACGACGGTCTGCGGTACGTGTACGCGGTGCGGGCGGACGGCTCGTAGCCGCCCTCTACCGGGCGAGCTGGAGGTCGCCGTGGTGGAGGCGGGCGGCGGCCGGCAGGGGCCGTACGGTCGCCGTCTCCCCGCGGGTGCCGGCGAAGACGCACAGCCGCAGCACCAGGAAGCGGCCGATGCCGGCGAGGCCGGAGGCGCCCAGATAGACGGCCTGCTCCCAGGCCAGGCCCGGCGAGGACTGCACGGAGTGCAGAAGGAACATCGCGGCGCAGGTCACCACGTAGGCCGCCGTCGCGGAGCCCGCCGACTGCAGATGGCGGCGCAGGCCCGCGCGGCGGCCGGTGCCGAAGGTGAACAGGGCGTGCAGTTCGGTGCACAGGATCGTGGACGCCACCGTGATCACGGCGTTGGCGGCCGCCCAGGGCATCAGCAGCGCCAGCAGCGGGACCGCCGCGCTCGACAGCAGTCCGACGCCTCCGCCGCACACCACGAACCGGACGAAGGAGGCGAGCGGACCCACCTCGGGCTTCGCGTCCGTGCGTTCCGCGCGGTGCGTCTCCATGGTGGTGTCCTTCCGGGGCGGTCGAGGAGCTGCTGACGTGCTCCACGATCTCCCCGTCCGCCGCGCGAAACGATGGTGTGCCCTCCCGGAACGAGGGTGGGGCCAGCTCCACCATCCCCCCTCCGCCGCCCCCTACTTGCCCTGCTCAGCCGCCTGCGCGTCCTGGCTCCGCAGCTCCTCGACGTACTCCAGGGCGAGCCCTGTCGTCCGGGTGAACCAGTCGTTCAGTACGGCGATCTCGGCCGCGGAGTAGTCGGCGAAGAGGGTGTCGAGGCGGGCGTAGTAGGGGCCGTACAGGGCCGTGAGACGGGTGACCGCGGCCGGGACGGCGGCGACACGGACGCGGCGGCGGTCGCCGGGGTCGGGGCGGCGGGTGATGAAGCCGCCGCGCTCCAGACGGTTGAGGATGCCGGTCATCGCGCCCGTCGTGACATGGGCGTGCTCCGCGAGGTCGCCCGCGGTGAGCAGGTTCTCGCCGGCCTTCAGGACGCAGGCGAAGCAGAGCAGGTCGGTGACGTTCAGGCCCAGCCGCTGGGCCATTTCCTGCTGGCCGAGCAGGTGCGTCGCGATGAGGGAGTCCATCGACGACAGCGCCTCGGCCGGGGTGGCGGCGGGACGGGGCTTGGCTGGCATCTTCCGTATTACCTTAGATCGTGAGAGGTTTATGGTGTGAACTTCTTAGATCGTGAGAGATGTGGGGTGGGTACGTGAGTCAGTATGACGAGGGGCACACGGTCGCGGGGTGGACCGGATGTGCCGTGGCCACGATTGGTTGTGTGGTCCTGGGCCTAGGGGTGGTCACGGCCTCGGTCCCGGTGCTCGCGGTCGGGGGTGCCGTGGTGCTGTTGGGGCTTCTGGTCACCTGGGCCCTGCATCTCGCGGGCTGGGGCAAGCCGCCGGGGCGCCGGCCGCGGGAGCAGTGGGGGATGCGGACGCGGGACCTGTCGGCGCGGGACGGGCATCCGGGGTGTGTGGGGTGCCGGTTGGCAGGGCGGGGGCGGCGAGCCGCGGCGCTGGTGGTCGCCGCTGCCGAGCCGGAGGTCGTCACCGTGGATGCCGGTGGCTGAGCGGGCCGTTGTCAGTGGTGCCCCCTACTCTCGATCGGGATGGCACAGGCATGGAAGTGCACGGGGCTGCGCTGGTCGGCGGACGGTCCTGTGCTGACGTGGGACGGGGGCCGGCGCTCCGCGCTGACCTGGGGGAAAAGGGTGGCCTTCGGGGTCGCGGACGGGGGTGGGCGGACCTGCGTGGGGGCGCGGGGGCACGCGTGTCCGGTGCGGGCACCCGTGGCAGGGCGCAGTACGGGAGCGCGGTGCGAGGAGTGCGCGCGCCTCGACCGGGCGCACTCGGTGGCCGCCGACACGATTGCGGACGATCCGCGCCCGTACCACGTGTATCTGGCGTGGTTCGGCCCCGGGATGGTCAAGGTCGGGATCACCGCTGAGGAACGGGGCTCCGCGCGGTTGCTGGAGCAGGGGGCCGTCTGTTTCAGCTGGCTCGGCGTCGGTCCGCTCATGGCCGCGCGGCGGAGCGAGGAACTGCTGCGGGCCGCTCTCCGTGTCCCCGACCGGATTCCGTACGCCGACAAGCGCGCGGTGCGGTCCGCGTTGCCGGGGACCGAGGGGGAGCGGGCGGCGGAGATCGCGGAACTGCATGCGCGGGCGGTGGCGTTGGGCGGCTGGCCGGAGTCGCTGCGGGCCGAGCCGTTCCGGCCCGTGGACCACGTGGGGGTGTTCGGCCTCGTGGGGGCGCCGGCCGCGGTCGGCGCGGTGACCGAACTGATCGCGGGTGGTGTGGTCGGCGGACGGCTGGTCGCCGCCGCCGGGCCGGATCTGCATCTGGAGACCGGGGACGGGGTGGTCGTCCTCGACACGCGGTTGATGACCGGGTGGGGGCTGGTGCCGGTGGTGGAGGGGGCCGCGGTGGAACTTTCGGTGCCGGTGCGGGAGTTCAGGAGGGAGACGGGGGTGCAGGACGGGTTGTTCTGACGGACCGGGCGGGCGCCCCAGCAGCGGAAGGTAAAGAGTCGGATCCCGCCGGGATCCCTTTCGGTAAGGAGGCTGGACGCGGATCATCGCCCTGACCGACCGTGGAGGACATGAGCGATCACTCCCTTGCGCCTGTCCCTGCCCATCAACCTCCCTATTACGCAGCCGTGTTCACCTCCCTGCGCACCGAGGAGGCCGAGCGGGACGGTGGGTACGGTGCCACCGCGAAACGCATGGGTGAGCTGGTCCAGGAGATCCCCGGCTTCCTCGGCGAGGACTCGGCGCAGACGCCGGGCGGGCTGTCGGTGACCGTGGCCTACTTCCGGGACCTGGCCGGCATCGAGCAGTGGCGCGATCACGCGGCACACCGGGAGGCCAAGGAGCGGGGCCGGGCACACTGGTACGAGCGGTACTCGCTGCACATCGCGAAGGTCGAGCACAGCAGCGGGTTCGAGCGGTCGAACGCCGCGGACTGAGGCCTCCCCAGGGGTTCCCTGAGAGGTCCCTGTGCGTTTCTCAGGAAAATCACAGCTTCCGGAAAGGGTGCTCTCAGAGGGCGCAGACAGTGTGTCCACCATGACCACGACCTCGCCCCAGGGGCGCACCGAACTGCTGAGGCCGGACGGGAGCCCCGTCCGAGTGCTTGTGGTGGACGACGAGCTGTCGATCACCGAACTGCTGTCCATGGCCCTTCGTTATGAGGGCTGGCAGATCCGGAGTGCGGGGGATGGCACCGGTGCCATCCAGACCGCCCGGGAGTTCCGGCCCGACGCCGTCGTTCTCGACATGATGCTGCCCGACATGGACGGGCTGACCGTTCTCGGCCGCCTGCGGCGTGAGCTGCCGGACGTTCCCGTCCTCTTCCTCACCGCGAAGGACGCCGTCGAGGACCGTATCGCCGGACTCACCGCCGGGGGCGACGACTACGTCACCAAGCCGTTCTCCCTCGAGGAGGTCGTGGCTCGACTGCGCGGACTCATACGGCGCTCCGGTGCCGCCGACCGGCGGTCCGATTCCGTGCTCGTCGTCGGTGACCTCACCCTCGACGAGGACAGCCACGAGGTCTCGCGGGCCGGGGAGGGCATCCACCTCACCGCGACCGAGTTCGAACTCCTCCGCTTCCTGATGCGTAATCCCCGGCGGGTGCTCAGCAAGGCGCAGATCCTCGACCGCGTGTGGTCCTACGACTTCGGGGGGCAGGCCAATGTCGTCGAGCTCTACATCTCGTACCTGCGCCGCAAGATCGACGCCGGTCGCGAGCCGATGATCCACACCCGGCGCGGCGCCGGTTACCTGATCAAGCCCGCGGCGTCATGAGCGGACGACGACGGGAGCGTCCGCAGAAGAAGCGACTGGGCAAGCCGCGTACCCTGCGGGCGCGGCTCGTCGTCGCGTCCGTTGTGCTGATCGCCGTGGTGTGTGCGGTGATCGGGACCGTGACGACGTTGGCGTTGCGGTCGCATCTGTACGACCAGTTGGACAAGCAGCTGGGTGATGTCTCGGCGCGCGTGTACATGGGCAGCAAGCCGCCCGGCGAGGGGGACAAGGGCGTCGCGGTCCCCCAGAGCTCCCAGACGAACAGTCTCAGCCTCGACGACTTCGTCAAGCGTGGTCCGCAGCCGGAAGGCACGATCATCGCCAAGGTCGTGAATGGCAGCATCACCGATGCCCGGGTCGGTGAGAAGGACGCGGACAACACCGACATCAGCGGGATGAAGGCCGAGAGCGTCAGCGAGGCCGCGCAGTCGGCGCTGAACGAGGTTTCCCAGGACGACGGCGAGCACACCGTCGACCTCCCCGGCCTCGGCGAGTACCGCGTCGTGTTCAAGAGCACCGGCGCCGGCAACAGCTACTACGTGGCCATTCCCACCACCGGTGTCAACAACACCCTCAACACCCTCATAGCCGTAGAAGCCAGCGTCACCGCCGCCGGTCTCATCGCCGCCGGTATCGCCGGTACCGTCATCGTCGGCGTGGCCACCCGCCCCCTGCGCCGCGTCGCCGCGACCGCGACCCGGGTCTCCGAACTCCCCCTCCACACCGGCGAGGTGAACCTCAGTGAGCGGGTGCCGGAGTCGGAGTGCGATCCGAGCACCGAGGTCGGCAAGGTGGGCGTCGCGCTCAACAGGATGCTGGACCACGTCCACGCCGCCCTGCACTCGCGCCAGCAGAGCGAGATGCGGGTACGGCAGTTCGTCGCGGACGCCAGTCATGAACTCAGAACCCCCCTCGCCTCCATCCGCGGCTACGCCGAACTGACCCGGCGCGGCAGAGAGCAGATCGGCCCCGACACCCGCCACGCGCTCGGACGTATCGAGTCCGAGGCGGGGCGTATGACGTTGCTCGTCGAAGACCTGTTGCTGCTCGCGCGGCTCGACGCCGGGCGCCCGCTCCAGTTCGAGCAGACCGACCTCATCCCCCTCGTCGTGGACACCATCAGCGACACCCGCGCCGCCGGCATGGAGCACAACTGGCGGCTGGACCTGCCCGACGAACCCGCACTCGTCTCCGGCGACGCCGCCCGCCTCCAGCAGGTGCTCATCAACCTGCTCGGAAACGCCCGCAAGCACACCGAGCCGGGGACCACCATCACCGCCCGTATCCAGCGGCGCGGGCCCTGGATGTGTGTGGACGTCGAGGACAACGGCCAGGGGATACCGCCGGATCTGCTGCCGCATGTCTTCGAGAGGTTCGCGCGCGGTGACTCGTCCCGGTCCCGGGCCTCCGGGTCGACGGGGCTCGGGCTCGCCATCGTGCAGGCCGTGGCGACCGCGCACGGCGGTGCCGTGACCGTGGACAGCGTGCCGGGGCGGACCGTGTTCACGGTTCATCTGCCCGCGCTCGCGCCCGCGACCCCCCGCCCGGCGCCCGAAACGAACTGGCAATCGCACTCACAGGCACAGCACAGTGCCAGCACATGGGTGCAACAGGGCACTTGACCACAGTCGGTGTCATGCGAACCGACTCTTCTCCCGGCACTCTGCCGGCGCGGGAGCACCTCCCGGCCGCAGATGCCGGTACGCCTGTCCTGGACGTAGTGATCCCCGTCTACAACGAGGAGAAGGACCTCCAGCCGTGTGTGCGGAGACTGCACGAGCACCTCACCCGCACCTTCCCGTACGCGTTCCGCATCACGATCGCGGACAACGCGTCGACGGACACCACCCCGCAGGTGTCCCAGCGGCTGGAGGCGGAGATCGCCGAGGTCCGGGCCTTCCGACTGGAGCAGAAGGGCCGCGGTCGCGCCCTGCGCACCGTGTGGTCCGCCTCGGACGCGCCGATCCTCGCCTACATGGACGTGGACCTGTCCACCGACCTCAACGCCCTGCTCCCGCTGGTGGCCCCGCTGATCTCGGGCCACTCCGACCTGGCGATCGGGTCCCGGCTCGCCCGCTCCTCACGCGTGGTGCGCGGCCCCAAGCGGGAGTTCATCAGCCGCTCGTACAACCTCATCCTGCGCGGCTCGCTCCAGGCCCGCTTCTCGGACGCGCAGTGCGGCTTCAAGGCCATCCGGCGTGATGTGGCGCAGGTGCTGCTGCCGATGGTCGAGGACACCGGCTGGTTCTTCGACACCGAGATGCTCGTCATCGCCGAGCGCGCGGGGCTCAGGATCCATGAGGTTCCCGTCGACTGGGTCGACGACCCGGACTCCACCGTCCACATCGTGAAGACCGCGACCGAGGACCTGAAGGGGGTGTGGCGGGTGGGCAAGGCGCTGGCCTCCGGCTCGCTGCCGCTGGACCGGATCGCGCGTCCCTTCGGTGACGACCCGCGCGACCGCGAGATCAAGGACGTACCGAAGGGGCTGGCCCGTCAGCTCGTCGGGTTCTGTGTCGTCGGCGGGCTGTCGACGCTCTTCTATCTGCTGCTCTACAGCGCCTTCCGGCAGTTCGGCGGCTCGCAGGTGGCCAACGCGCTCGCGCTGCTGGTCTCCGCCGTCGCCAACACCGCGGCCAACCGCCGGCTGACCTTCGGGGTGCGCGGCAGCGGCGGCGCCGTCCGGCACCAGGCGCAGGGCCTCGTCGTCTTCGGCATCGGCCTCGCCCTGACCAGCGGTTCGCTCGCCGCCCTCAACGCGGCCAGCAGCAGCCCCGCGCACTCCACCGAGCTGGCGGTCCTGATCGCCGCCAACCTCGCCGCGACCGTGCTGCGCTTCCTGCTCTTCCGGGCCTGGGTGTTCTCCGACCGCCGCGAGTCGACGGTCGTAGCGAGCCACACCCCCGCCCCCGCCGCACCACCTCTCCACCCGCCGCTGCCGGTGCGCGCGGGCGGCAACCACTTCACGTACGACGAGTACGACGACCAGTTCCGCGCCGGTGAAGCCGCGGACCGCACCTGGGGGGACGCCACCATGCAGTTGCAGCCGGTGCGTCCGACCGACACCGACCCGAGGGACGCCCGATGACCATCACCAGTACGGCCGTGCAGGAGCCCACGGCTCCCCCGGCCTCGCCCGCCCCCGGGGCCGGCGAGCCCAAGCAGCCGTTCGTCAGGAGACTCTGGCGCGGCCGTCCCGAGGACCCCCGCTGGGCCCGCCCCGCCTTCTGGGGCCTGCTCCTGGCCACGGCGGTGCTCTACTTCTACAACCTGAGCTCCTCCGGCTACGCCAACTCCTTCTACTCCGCGGCCGTCCAGGCGGGCAGCCAGTCCTGGAAGGCGTTCTTCTTCGGCTCGCTCGACGCGGCCAACGCGATCACCGTCGACAAGCCCCCGGCCTCCCTGTGGCCGATGGCCCTGTCGGTCAGGATCTTCGGCCTCAGCTCCTGGGCGATCCTGATGCCCGAGGTCCTCATGGGCATCGGCTCGGTCGCCGTCGTCTACGCCTCCGTGCGCCGCCGCTTCAGCCCCGCGGCCGGTCTGATCGCGGGCGCCGCGCTCGCGCTCACCCCCGTCGCGGCGCTGATGTTCCGGTTCAACAACCCGGACGCGATGCTGGCCCTGCTGATGGCCGTGGCCTGCTATTTCGTGGTCCGGGCCGTGGAGGACGGCCGCACCAGGTGGCTGGTGTGGGCGGGTGTGGCGATCGGCTTCGCGTTCCTCGCCAAGACGCTCCAGGCCTTCCTGATCCTGCCGCCGCTCGCGATCGTGTACGCGGTCTGCGCGCCGGTGTCGCTGAAGAAGCGGTTCGGCCAGCTGGCCGCCGCGACCGGCGCGCTGATCCTCTCCGGCGGCTGGTGGGTCGCGATCGTCGAACTGTGGCCGGCCTCCTCCCGCCCCTACATCGGCGGCTCCCAGAACAACTCCTTCCTTGAACTGACCTTCGGCTACAACGGACTCGGCCGCCTCAACGGCGAGGAGACCGGCAGCGTCGGCGGCGGTGGCGGCAACAGCGGTGGCCAGTGGGGCGAGACCGGCTGGGACCGGATGTTCAACTCCGAGATCGGCGGCCAGATCTCCTGGCTGCTCCCGGCGGCCCTCATCCTGCTGGCCGCGGGCCTGTGGGCGACGCGCAAGGCCCGCAGGACCTCCGTCACCCGCGCCTCGTTCCTGGTCTGGGGCGGCTCGCTGGTCATCACCATGGTCGTCTTCAGCTACATGGCGGGCATCTTCCACCAGTACTACACGGTGGCCCTCGCCCCCTACATGGCGGCCGTGATCGGCATGGGCGCCGGGCTCCTGTGGGAGAAGCGCGGCGAGATGTGGGCGTCGATCACGCTGGCGGCCTCGGTGGTGGCGGCCGCGGTCTGGAGCTACGTCCTCCTCAACCGCACCTCCGATTACCTGCCCTGGCTGAAGTGGCTGGTCCTCGTCGGCGGTCTGGTCGCCGCGCTCGGCCTGATCTTCGCCGGCCGGATCAGCCGCCAACTCGCCCTCGCGGCGGCGTCCCTGGGCCTGGTGGCCTCCCTCGCCGGTCCGACCGCGTACACCATCAGCACTCTCCAGGAGGGCCACACCGGCTCCATCGTGACGGCCGGTCCGGCCGGCGCGAGCATGATGGGCGGCGGCGGTGGCCGGGGCGGTGGCCCCGGTGGAGGCGGTGGCTTCCCGGGCGGTGGCCAGAACAGCCAGCAGGGTCAGCAGGGTCAGCAGAACGGCCAGCAGGGCAACGGCTTCCCGGGGGGCGGCATGCCCGGCCAGAACGGCAACAGCAACGGCAACTCCCAGAGCCAGCAGGGCAACGGCTTCCCCGGTGCCGGTCAGACAGGCGAGGGCGGCGGCATGGGCGGCGGCGGTGGCGTCGGCGGCCTGCTGAACGGCGCGACCGTCTCCGACGAGGCCAAGAAGCTCCTGGAGACCGACTCCGGTGACTACACCTGGGTCGCGGCGGCCATCGGCGCCCAGAACGCGGCGAGCTACCAGCTCTCCACCGGTGACCCGGTGATGGCGATCGGCGGCTTCAACGGCACCGACCCGTCCCCGACGCTGGCCCAGTTCAAGCAGTACGTCGAGGACGGAAAGATCCACTACTTCATCTCGTCCGGCTCCGGCGGCGGCATGGGCGGCAGCAGCAGCGGCACGTCCTCGCAGATCACCTCCTGGGTCGAGGCCAACTTCAAGAAGGTGACGGTGGGTTCGTCGACCTTCTACGACCTGACCCAGAAGGCGAGCAGCTGACGCAGGGAACGAGAGAGGGCGGCGACCACGGCGGTCGCCGCCCTCTTCGCCGTACGGCGGGAAATCGCGTTGTACGCTGTATAGGAGTCGTTCTACGGTGTACAGCATGTCCGCTCCCACATCAGTGACCGTCTCTCAGGGCCACCCCCAGCGCTGGCTCATCCTCGGTGTCATCTGTCTCGCCCAGCTGACCGTCGTCCTCGACAACACCGTGCTGAACGTCGCGATCCCCTCGCTCACCCGTGAGCTGGGCGCGGCCACCTCGGACATCCAGTGGATGATCAACGCGTAC
The DNA here is from genome assembly GCF_044593635.1 of Streptomyces sp. NPDC051913. Lineage (NCBI taxonomy): Bacteria > Bacillati > Actinomycetota > Actinomycetes > Kitasatosporales > Streptomycetaceae > Streptomyces > Streptomyces sp. NPDC051913. The sequence continues at coordinate 712,626 of NZ_JBIUCI010000003.1, forward strand.
TCGCTCGTGCAGTCCGGGCTGCTGCTCACCGCGGGCAGCGCCGCCGACCGCTACGGCCGCAAGAAGATGCTGATCGCCGGTCTGAGCCTGTTCGGTGTCGGTTCGCTGATCGCCGGACTGGCGGACAGCACGGGTCAGTTGATCGCCGCGCGCGCCGGGATGGGTGTCGGCGGGGCGCTGTTGCTGACGACGACACTCGCGGTCGTGATGCAGATCTTCGCGCCCGAGGAGCACGCCAAGGCGATCGGTGTCTGGGCCGCCGTCAACGCGCTCGGCTTCGCCTGCGGCCCGCTGCTCGGCGGGTTCATGCTGGACCACTTCTGGTGGGGCGCGATCTTCCTGGTCAACCTGCCGGTCGCGGCGGTGGGGTTGGTGGCGGCCGTGACGCTGGTCCCGGAGTCCAAGAACCCGCGCGGCGACCGCCCTGACCTGCTGGGCGCGTTGCTGTCGACGATCGGTATGGCGTCCCTCGTCTTCGCCATCATCTCCGGCCCGGAGCACGGCTGGACCTCGGGTCGGGTGCTGCTGACGGCGGCCGTCGCGGTGGGCGTCCTCGCCGGGTTCGCGTACTGGGAGAGCCGGATCGAACACCCCATGCTCGACCTCCAGTTCTTCCGCGACCGCCGCTTCACGGGCGCCATCGCCGGCGCGGTGCTCATCACCTTCGGCATGGGCGGCTCGCTCTTCCTGCTCACCCAGCACATGCAGTTCGTCCTCGGCTACGGCCCCCTGGAGGCGGGCCTGCGCACCGCGCCGCTCGCCCTGTCGATCGTCGTCCTCAACTTCTCGGGGCTGGCGGCGAAGTGGGCGACGCGGCTGGGCAACCCGGCCGCCATCGGACTCGGGATGGCGCTGATGGCGGGCGGACTGGTGTCCATCGCCGCGGTGGCCTCCGGCGGTTATGCGGGGACGCTTGTGGGGCTGTTGCTCATCGGGGCGGGGGCGGCTGTCGCCAATCCGGCGATGGCGCACGCGATCATGAGCTCGATACCGCCGGAGAAGGCGGGGATCGGGGCCGGGATCAATGGGACCGTTGCCGAGTTCGGGCAGGGGTTGGGGGTTGCGGTGCTGGGGGCTGTGTTGAGTTCGCGGTTCGCCGCGCTGGTCTCTGTGGCGGCGTCGTCGTTGCCGGCGGCGTTGGCCGAGGCGGGGTCGGCTGCGGAGAGGGCGCGTATTACGGAGGCGTTCTCTTCCGGGCTGGAAAGCAGTTTGCTGGTGGGGGCGGTTGCGGTGTTGGCGGGTGGCGTGGTCGCGGCTGCCTTGTTGCGGCGGGCTGAGCGGGGTGCGGGCGCCTAGTAGCTCGGGGGGCGCGGTGAGTGCGCGAGTGCGGGTCTGTTGTGGCTGGTCGCGCAGTTCCCCGCGCCCCTGAAGGGGCGTTTAGGCTGATCGGGATCATTGAAGCCAGGAAGGTGCGCCATGGTGGAGGCTGGGGAGCGGGCTGCGCGTACCAGTGTGTGGCTGGAGGGCGGTAAGGCTCGGCGGGGCGGTCAGCCCTCCGGGCTCGATCGGGAGAGGATCACCTCCGCCACCGTGCGGCTTCTCGACCGTGAGGGGCTGGCCAAGTTCTCCATGCGGCGGCTCGCCGCCGAGCTGAACGTGACCGCGATGTCCGTCTACTGGTACGTCGACACCAAGGACGACCTCCTGGAACTCGCCCTCGACGCCATCTACGGCGAGCTCGACCTCCCCGACCCGGAGGCGGACGGCGAGGACTGGCGCGGTCAACTGCGCACGCTGGCCCGGGGTTACCGGTCCCTGCTGGTCCGGCATCCCTGGATCTCCCCGCTGGTCGGCACCTTCCTCAACATCGGGCCGAACAGTCTGGCCTTCTCCCGGGTCATCCACGGAGTGATCCGCCGCACCGGCCTGCCCGCGCACGGGGTGGCGGCGGCGATCTCCTCGGTCTTCCAGTTCGTGTACGGCTTCGGCACCATCGAGGGCCAGTTCAACGCCCGTTCCGCCCAGGTCGGCATGACCCCGGACGAGTACTTCCGGGACGCGATGAGCGCGGTGAGCCAGGCCCCGCAGACCGCCGACCTCGTCAAGGAGGCCGAGGACATCATGGCGGCGCGGGGCGGCGACACGGTCGAGGAGATGTGGGAGCGGGACTTCGCCTTCGCGCTGGACCTCCTGGTCAAGGGCATCGAGGCGATGGCCGAGCAGAGCCCCCCGGCTTCCTAGGCCTCCGGCGAGGCCAGCCGCGCCGGGAAGCCGCCCGTCGCCACCGGCCCCCACCTCTCCGGCGTGACCCGGATGATCGACTTGCCCTGCTTCACCATCGCCGCCCGGTACTCGTCCCAGTCGGGGTGCTCCCCGGAGATGTTGCGGAAGTACTCCACGAGCGGTTCGACGGAGTCGGGCGAGTCGATGACCTCGGCGGTCCCGTCGATCTGCACCCACGGTCCGTTCCAGTCGTCGCTCAGCACGACGACGCTCACCCGCTCGTCACGCTTGGCGTTCCGTGTCTTCGCCCGGTCCGGGTAGGTGGACACCACGATCCGCCCGGAGTCGTCGACCCCGCAGGTCAGCGGTGAGGCCTGCGGGCTGCCGTCGGCCCGGCGGGTCAGCAGCAGGGCGCGGTGCCGGGGCCGTACGAAGTCCAGCAACTCGTCGAGGGAGACACGGGTGTTGGTAGCGATGTTCGGAGCCATGGCCCCACCCTAGGCCTGCGGAGGCAGAGACTCCCCTTGCACCGCCTGAATGTCGAGCTCCACCCGCAGTGTCGTACCGATCGCCGCGATACCCGCCTGCACGACCTGGTTGTAGTTCATGGCGAAGTCGTCCCGCCGCAGCTCGGTCGTGGCCCGGAACGCCGCCCGGGTACCGCCCCAGGGGTCGGCGCCGGTGCCGAGGTAGGCGAGGTCCAGGTCGACGGGGCGTACGACACCGTGCATGCCCAGTTCGCCGTGGACCGTCCAGCGGTCGGCGCCCGCGAGCGAGATGCCCGTCGACCGGTAGGTGATCTCGGGGTGCACCTCGACGTCCAGGAAGTCGGCGGACCGCAGGTGGCCGTCCCGCATCGCGTTGCCGGTGTCGATGGACGCGGCCCGGATCACGGCCTCCACACGGGACTTGGTGACGTCGTCCGGCGCGATCTCGATCGTGGCGGTGAAGTCGGTGAAGCGGCCGTGGACGCTGGAGATGCCCAGGTGCTGGGCGACCGCGCCGACGCTGGAGTGGGCCGGGTCGACGGTCCAGGGTCCCGGCGGCGGGAGTTCGGTGCCGCCCTGCCGGGCCAGGGTGACCGTGCCGACCTCGGCCCGGCCGCTCGCGGTGACGATCGCGCTCGACGCGGCGGGCGCGTAGCCGACGGCGGTGACGATGACGGTGTACGCGCCGGGCGCCAGCGGCTCGGGATCGCGGATCGCGCCCTCGTCGTCGGCCTCGGCCCGCAGCACCTGGGTGCCGGTCATGTCCGTCACCGTGACGACCGCGTGCGACACGGCCCATCCGTCCCGGGTGCGGATCCTCGCGGTCAGTCCCATCTCAGTTCTCTCCTCACACAGGTCCGGCCCGTGGAACGCGCCTCCGCTCGAAACGCGCTCCACGGGCCGGGGTATTCAGTGACTCACTCGCCGGGGTGCGCGAGCTCTATGTCGTGGCCGTCGGTCCCCCGGCCGGCCACCGTCAGGGCCGTCGCGACCGGCGGGTAGCCCGTCGCGATGACCGTGTACTCGCCGCCGTCCAGGTCGGTGAAGGCGTACGCCCCGTCCGACCCGGTGGTGGCGGTGCCGACCACGTTGCCCGCCGCGTCCACGAGGGTCACTCGTGCGTCGGCCAGCGGACCGTGCGGCGCTCGTACGACGCCCTGGACCTGGGCGCCCGACTCCAGCTCGACCTCGACCCGGGTCACACCCGTGCCGCCGACCTCGACGGGCAGCGCCCGCGGCCGGTACCCGGCGGCGTTCACCGCGACGGTCACGGCACCCGGCACCAGCTCGGCGAAGCCGAACTCGCCCTGCTCACCGGTGGTCCCGGTGGCCAGCAGATCGCCGCGGACGTCGGTCACGATGACCATGGCGTCCTTCACCGGCAGCGCGCTGTCCGCGGCCCGGACGACACCGTTCAGCCCGCTCGTACCGCTGAGCAGGATGTCGTACGCCACCGGCTCGCCGCCCACCACGACGGTGGACGCCTGCGGCTGGAAGCCGTCCGCGGAGGCGATCAGGACGTACGAGCCGACGCTCGGCGCCTCCACGCCGTACGAACCGTCGGCCTGGGTCACCGACCGGCCCAGCTGCCGTCCCGCGAGGGAGATCAGCGTGACCGCGGCCTGCGGGACGGGCGCGCTCTCGGCGCCGCGGACATGGCCGCGGACCGGGATGCCGCCGCCGGTGGGGGCGGTGGGGGCGGTGGGGGCTTCGAGGGTGGCGACCGCGGCGAGCTTCTGCGTGCCGTCGGCTGCGGCGGGCTGCGTCTCGGAGGTGGCGGCGGCCCAGCTCGGGACGCGCTCCTCGGAGACCGCCTCGGTCGCCTTCTCCTCGGCGGTCACAGCCGGGGCCCCTTCCGTGACCGGAGTGGCCTCCTGCGCCAGGGCGCCCTTGGTGCGCAGCGGGACCTCCTTGATGAACAGGGTGATGAGGAAGGCGATCGCCGCGAGGGCGGCCGCGATCAGGAACACGTCCGCGATGCCGTGGCCGTACGCGCTCTCCATGACCGTGCGCAGCGGCGCGGGCAGCGCGTCCATGTCCGGGATCGAGCTGGAGGAGCTGGAGCCGGAGGCCGCGGCGGCGTACTTGGGGCCGAGGGCGGTGATGCCGTCCGTGGCGTAGTCGGTGATCTTGTTGGCCATCACGGCGCCGAGCACCGAGACGCCCATCGCACCGCCGAGGGACCGGAAGAAGGTGACCGTGGAGGACGCGGAACCGAGGTCCTTGGGCTCGACCTGGTTCTGGGTGCACAGCACCAGGTTCTGCATCATCATGCCGATGCCGAGACCCAGCAGGGCCATGAAGATCGCGGTCTTCCAGTAGTCCGTGTCGTAGCGGATGGTGCCGAGCAGACCGAGGCCCGCCGTGATGAGGACACCACCGCTGACCAGCCAGGCCTTCCAGCGGCCCGTACGGGTGATGAACTGCCCGGAGACGGTGGAGGAGACGAACAGACCGCCGATCATCGGGATGGTCAGCACGCCGGACATGGTCGGGGACTCGTCGCGGGCCAGCTGGAAGTACTGGGCGAAGAAGACCGTGCCGGAGAACATCGCCGTACCGACGAACATCGAGGCGATGGACGAGAGGGTGATGGTCCGGTTCCTGAACAGCCGCAGCGGGATGAGGGGCTCGGCGGCCTTCGACTCGACGAGCACGAAGATCAGGGCGAGCGCGATCGAACCGCCGACCATGGCGTACGTCTGCCAGGACAGCCACTCGTACTTGTCACCGGCGAAGGTGACCCAGATCAGCAGCAGCGAGACCGCGGCGGCGACGAAGAACGCGCCGGCCCAGTCGACCTTCACGTTCCGCTTCACGATCGGCAGGTGCAGGGTCTTCTGGAGCACGATCAGCGCGATCACGGCGAAGGGCACACCGACGTAGAAGCACCAGCGCCAGCCCAGCCACGAGGTGTCGGTGATGACACCGCCGAGCAGCGGGCCGCCGACGGTGGCGACGGCGAAGGTCGCGCCGAGGTAGCCGGAGTAACGGCCGCGCTCACGCGGGGAGATCATCGCCGCCATCACGATCTGCGCCAGGGCGGAGAGACCGCCGACGCCGATGCCCTGGACCACCCGGAAGGTGATGAGCATGCCGGCGTTCTGGGAGAGGCCGGCGGCGGCCGATCCCAGTACATAGATGACCAGCGCTATCTGGACGAGCGCCTTCTTGCTGTAGAGGTCGGCGAGCTTGCCCCACAGCGGGGTGGAGGCCGTCATAGACAGCAGGGCGGCGGTGACGACCCAGGTGTAGGCGGACTGGCCGCCGCCGAGGTCGCCGATGATCTCCGGGAGGGCGTTGGAGACGATCGTGGACGACAGGATCGCCACGAACATCCCGAGCAGCAGCCCGGAGAGCGCCTCCATGATCTGCCGGTGGGTCATCGGGGTGTCCGCCGAGTGCCCGGCGCCTCCCCCGTGCTTGGCGTGAGCCCGCACACCGGCTGGTGTGGTCGTTGCCATGGGCTTCCTTGTCTCAAGTGTTTGCGGGTGTACGGGTGGGATCGTCAGAGGTGGTGTGGGCGGTGCGGCAGTCGTCGAAGCTGGCCCGGAGCCGGGCCATGAGGCCGCTCAGCTGGGCCACCTCGGCGTCGCTCCAGTCACTGAGCCGCTCGGCGAGCATCCGGCAGGTCCGCTCCGACAGCTCGTCGAGCTGGGCCAGCCCCGTCGGGGTGAGGTGCAGGATGCGGCCGCGCTTGTCCGCCGGGTCGAGGGAGCGCCGGATCCAGCCGCGCTCGGCGAGATGCGCCGCGTGCCGGCTGGTCACCGACATGTCCACGGCGAGCAGCTCGGAGAGCTTGCTCATGCGCATGTCCCCATGGCGGGCGAGCAGCGTCAGCACGGCGGCGGAACCGCTCGGGCAGTCGGACGGCAGGATCCGCCCCATCTCCCGTTTCACGGCGCCGAAGGCACTGAACTGACGCATCAGCTCCTCGTACTGCGCCTGTCCGGCCATTCCACCTCCCGTATTCGTTGCTTGGGGCAACCATAGGAGCGGTTGGTTGCTACAGGCAAATAAAACGGGGTGGGTGCGACATAAAAACTTGGCAAAGGCAAGTATTGCGAGCGTAAATGCCCAGGTGGAACGGCGGTGGAGTCGGTCGCCGCCTGCCCTCACCTTGGCCGGTCACAGCGGAGCCGCACCCGCACTTGGGCCGCACCGCCTCATTCGCTAGTCTCTCGCCCCATGGCTAACCCCCAGGACCCCCAGGGCAACTACGACCCCGCCGGCAGCACCCAGATGTTCCGCGCGTTCGTCGACGAGGGCCCGCAGGGCCGCCAGCAGGCGGCCGCCGCCGCCCCCGCCTCCTCCGGCCCCCGCATCGGCCTGATCATCGGTGTCGTCGTCGCCGTGGCGATCGTCGCGGCGGTGGCCTGGCTGGCGCTCAAGTAACGGGCACCGTCCGAAGGGCTACTTCCAGCGGACGTCGACGTCCCGCGTCTCGATGTGCATGCCGAGCGGCACCCGCCAGTCGTCGACGCACACCGTCCACGTCCGCTCCTTCCGCGCGCCGCCCTCGATCGGCGCCGGAAGCCCCACCTCCGACTCGACGGTCCCCCAGTCGACCCCGAGCGCCCCGATGATGTGCGTACCGAAACCGACGGTCCCCGAACGGACCGCCGAGCCGCCGGAGTTGCGGAAGACGAGCGTCACGTCCTCGCACCACCGCTGATCGGTGGCGGTCCGTACGGGGTCACCCCAGGTGAGGGAGGCCGGGGCGGTCGCGCGAGGGGTTGTCGGCGCCGTACGGGGGGCAGTCGGCGTCGCGGACGGCGAACTGGACGCCGTACGACCGGACTCGGTGCCGCCCGACTGTCCGGCGCTCGGCGTTCGAGGCCTGGCTTCCTTTGAATCTCCGCCTGGTGTCGGGGAGTTGCCCGAAGGCGTCTCTTCGAGCGGCACCACCCGCACGTCCCCTGTCGGCTTCACGGCCGTGGGCGTACCGCCCGCCGGGCCGACGGCCACGTAACCCTCGCCTGTGCTCCCGCAGGCGGCCAGCGCCGCGCTCAGACAGACGACGGCCGCCGATGCGCCGATCGCGGCGCCTCGACGGCCATACGTCCATGTCGTACGCGGCATCGGGCCATAGTGGCTGACGCCTCGTCAATTATGAAGAGGTCAGTCGGAGATGAGACCTTCCCGCAGCTGGGCCAGGGTCCGGGTCAGCAGCCGGGAGACGTGCATCTGGGAGATGCCGACCTCCTCGCCGATCTGCGACTGGGTCATGTTGGCGAAGAAGCGCAGCATGATGATCTGGCGCTCGCGGGGCGGGAGTTTGGCAAGCAGGGGCTTGAGGGACTCGCGGTACTCGACGCCCTCCAGGGCGGTGTCCTCGTAGCCGAGGCGGTCCGCGAGGGAGCCCTCGCCGCCGTCGTCCTCCGGGGCCGGGGAGTCCAGCGAGGAGGCCGTGTAGGCGTTGCCGACCGCGAGGCCGTCGACGACGTCTTCCTCGGACACGCCCAGTACGGCGGCGAGTTCGGCGACCGTCGGGGAGCGGTCGAGCTTCTGGGAGAGCTCGTCGCTGGCCTTGGTGAGGGCGAGCCGCAGTTCCTGGAGGCGGCGCGGGACCCGCACCGACCACGAGGTGTCGCGGAAGAACCGCTTGATCTCGCCCACGACCGTCGGCATCGCGAACGTCGGGAACTCCACGCCCCGTTCGCAGTCGAAGCGGTCGATCGCCTTGATCAGGCCGATGGTGCCGACCTGGACGATGTCCTCCATCGGCTCGTTGCGGGAGCGGAAGCGGGCCGCCGCGTACCGCACGAGCGGGAGGTTGAGCTCGATGAGGGTGTCCCGGACGTAGACACGCTCGGGGCTGTTCTCGTCGAGTGCGGCGAGCCGCAGGAAGAGGGAGCGGGACAGGGTGCGGGTGTCGATGGCTCCGGAGACAGCCGGGGGAGCCGGGAGGGCCGGGGCCGGCGCGGCCTCGACAGCGGTTACGTCGTCGAGCGCGGGCGCAGCCTCGCTCTTCGTGAGCGTGAGCACCTTGGAGCTGCCCTGTTCTGCGGACATGCCACCCCCTCTGGGTCGCGGGACGGTCGCGGCGGGCGTTCCGTCGAGGAACGTCAGCCTTCACCTGAATACCGGCGCCGAAGCCCCGGCAAACGCGCTTCCGGCAGAATGTCACATGTCGGCAACACGCTGTAGTGACATGTCGACACCTGAGACGCGAATCCGCCCTGGATAAAGGGGGTCTGACGGTATTTCGGCGCAGAAACGTCGGGATCCGCGCTGGTGAGCGATTCGCTCGCGAAGGTGATCTATCGCTTCTGTATTCGGTTGGGCCTCGTTCGATTCTGGACGAGACCTCTATCGCTAGGCCTCGATGCGGTTCGCGGACCGCAAACGCTGGAAGCTACGCGCGAGTAGCCGCGAAACGTGCATCTGGGAGACGCCGAGTTCCGCGCTGATCTGAGACTGGGTGAGATTGCTGTAGTACCGCAGCAGCAGGATTCGCTGTTCCCGCTCGGGCAGTTGCACCAGCAGATGCCGGACGAGGTCGCGGTGCTCCACGCCGTCCAGGGCGGGGTCCTCGTAGCCGAGCCGGTCGAGAAGGCCCGGCAGTCCGTCGCCCTCCTGGGCGGCCTCCAGCGAGGTCGCGTGGTACGAGCGTCCGGCCTCGATGCAGGACAGCACCTCGTCCTCGCCGATGCGCAGCCGCTCGGCGATCTCGGCGGTGGTGGGGGTGCGGCCGAAGGCCGTCGTCAGGTCCTCCGTCGCACTGTTGACCTGCACCCACAGCTCGTGGAGCCGGCGCGGTACGTGCACGGTCCGTACGTTGTCCCGGAAGTACCGCTTGATCTCGCCGACGACCGTCGGCATCGCGAAGGTGGGGAACTGCACGCCGCGGTCCGGGTCGAAGCGGTCGATGGCGTTGATGAGCCCGATCGTGCCGACCTGGACGACGTCCTCCATCGGCTCGTTGCGGGAGCGGAAGCGGGCCGCCGCGTACCGCACGAGCGGGAGGTTGGCCTCGATGAGCGCCCCGCGCACCCGGTTGTGCTCGGGCGTGCCCGGCTGGAGCTCCTTGAGCTGCCCGAAGAGCACCTGGGTGAGCGCCCGGGTGTCGGCGCCGCGGCTGCGCTGGGGGGCGGGGGGCGCCGGGGTCTGGACGGGCGCGGGGGTCTGGACCGGAGCCTCTTCCTGGGGTGGCGCAGTACTGGCCGACACGGTCAACGCCACCTCTTCATGGGTCTACATCGGTCTACATCGGTCAACTCATCCGTCAAAAGCGGTCATAGCATCACAAGACATGTGCACTGTGTGCAAGCACCCCATAACACCGTGTTGAGGGAAGAGTTGAGGCACAAGACGCACAAAAGCCCCCCGCCGTTCCGGCGAGGGGCCATACGGAGACGAGGTTCTGCTCAGTACGCGTAATCCGCGATCACCCAGGTGGCGAACTCCTTCCAGAGCCCCACCCCCGCCTGGTGCTCCGGGTGCTCCACATACCGGCGCAGCGCTTCGGCGTCCTCGAAGCCCGAGTTGATGGCGAAGTCGTAGGCGATGGGCCGGTCGCTGAGGTTCCAGCCCAGCTCCCAGAACCGGATCTCGTCGATCTTCCCCTCAAGCGCCCGGAAGGCCTCGACGCCCTCCTTGACCCGCGGGTCGTCGCGCTCCACACCGTCGTTGAGCTTGAACAGGACGAGATGGCGGATCATGAGCACTCCTGAATACGGCTTACTGCGCCCCGTCGGCGAGCCAGGTGAAGAAGTCGCCGATGGCCTGGGCGGCGTCCGATATGCCCTCGAACCCTATCTGGACGTAGTCGGCCGCCTTGGCCGGGTCCGTGATGATCACGTACAGCACGAAGACCACGAGCACGTAGACGGCAGCCTTCTTCGAATTCACCGCCATCGCGGCCTCCCCCGTGACTGTGGTGCCTGTGGGACTGGTGTGCCGGCGGCGAGTGTAACTTCACGTCGTATTTAAGGACCAACGGCCTGCCGTCCCAGGTCCTTTGCCGGGCCCCGGGAGGGAGGCCCCGGCGCAGGGCGGAAGAGAGTGTGGGTCGGGAGAACAGTCGGTGGGTGTGGGCGGGGCCCGGCGCACCCCCCCACGGCAGGCACAACAAACGGGAGGGCTGGTTGCGCCCCCGGGGGAAGCCAGCCGGCCACCCAACAACATCGGGGGAAACCCCC
>NZ_JBIUCI010000003.1:723430-775732 GCF_044593635.1 Streptomyces sp. NPDC051913
CCCTGTTCTTTGCCGGGCCCGGGGGTGGTTGCCCCGGGGCCGGGGCGTAGTGGTGGGGGGGTGGGAAAACCGGGGGGGGGGGGGGGCGGGCCCGCCCCCCCCCCCCCGACGGCTGCCTCACCATGGCTGAGGCAGTGTGCCGCCCGCGGGTCACGCCTGCGGCACACGATCCAGGAGCGGCTAACCCGCCCGGCGGGCGAGGATGCCGACTGCGGCGCGGCCCATGGTGCGGCCCTGTATGTCGAGGGTGACGTCCTCGAAACCGGCCTTCACCAGCTCGTCGTGGAGCTGTTCCGGCGTGGTGTTCATGGTGTGCCGGTGGTGCACGATCACCAGACGGCCACCGGGACGCAGCACGCGTTGCAGCTCGGCGTAGGCCGCCGGGCGGTCCCACAGGGTCACGTTGTTCACGGAGAGTGCCGCCGACACGGACGCGTCGGGCAGACCGGTGGCATCGGCGGTGCCCTCCTTGATCGACGCGTGCCCGGTGGCGAGATGCAGGGCGCAGTGCTGCCGGGCCATGGAGCGCATCGTGGCCGAGGGGTCCACCCCGATCGCCCGGCCGCCCGGCGCGACCGCCTCGGCGGCCAGCGCGAGCCCGATGCCGGGCCCCGGGCCCACCTCAAGGACCTGGTCCCCGGGCTTGAGATCGGCCTGTTCGACCGCCCAGGCCTCCTGTTCGGCGTTTCCGCGCTGCATGATCGCGCCTCCGATGAGCCCCGGAATGCCGCTGGGGCGTCCGAAGATCGGGCCGAGGACCGCCAGTAGGAGCGAGTTCATTCGGTCGGCATTCCCGTCTCTGTGAGTGATGGTGCTGGTGGCCACAGAGCGTCGGAGCCGGGACTAGAGGATCACTGGAGAACTCTGCGTGATCGCCGGGCGTCCAGCGAGGCTCGACCGTTCGTCTAGCACCCCCGCCGACCTTGGCGGCCCGTCGAACGGAAGGGGAGTCATGAGCGGGTTCACCCTCACCGAGTTCCGCAAGGTCGTGGAGGCGTGTCTGGAGGGGGCGGATGCCGCCGCCCTCGACGAGTCCGCCGTGGACACCGACTTCGGCGACCTGGGATACGACTCCCTGGTCGTCTACGAGATCGCCATGCGGGTGCAGGACGAGTACCGGGTCACCATCCCGGACGAGGCCTTCGACGACCTGCGCACGCCGGCCGCCTTCATCGCCTACGTGGACGCCGGACTGCCGGCGGACCGATGACGGCCCTGCCCTGCGAGGAGCTGTTCCAGTGAGCCGAACCGTCGCCATCACCGGAATCGGCGTGATGGCCCCCAGCGGAGTGGGCCGCAAGGCGTTCTGGGATCTGCTGATCTCCGGACGCACCGCGACCCGCACGATCACCAGTTTCGACCCCGCCCGATTCCGCTCCCGGATGGCGGCGGAGGTCGACTTCACCGCCGAGCAGAGCACCCTCACCCCCCGCGAGCTGCGGCGCCTGGACCGGGCCGCGCAGCTCGCGGTGCTCAGCACCCGGGAGTGCCTGGAGGACAGCGGGATCGAGCTCGACACCCTCGACCCCGGCCGGATCGGCGTCAGCGTCGGCACCGCGGTCGGCGGGACGACCAGTCTGGAGCGCGAGTACCTGGTGCTCAGCGACAGCGGCCGGCTGTGGGAGGTCGACGGGAGCTATCTGTCGCCCCATCTGTACGACGCCTTCGTGCCCAGCTCGTTCGCCGCCGAGATCGCCCTGATGACGGGGGCGGAGGGTCCCGCGGCCGTCGTCTCGACGGGGTGCACCTCCGGCATCGACGCCGTGGGCCATGCGCGCGACCTCATCGTCGAGGGCACGGTCGACGTGATGATCGCCGGTGGCACGGACGCGCCCGTCTCCCCGATCGCGGTGGCCTGCTTCGACGCGATCAAGGCCACGTCCCCGCGCAACGACGACCCGGAGCACGCCTCCCGCCCCTTCGACCGCACCCGGGACGGCTTCGTCATCGCCGAGGGCGCCGCCATGCTCGTACTGGAGGAACTGGAACACGCGCGGGCCAGGGGCGCCCATGTGTACGCGGTCATCGACGGGCACGCCTCGCGGTGCAACGCCTTCCACATGACCGGGCTGAAGCCCGACGGACGGGAGATGGCCGACGCGATCACCAGCGCGCTCGACGAGGCGCGGCTCGCGCCGGAGGCCGTCGACTACGTCAACGCGCACGGGTCCGGCACCAAGCAGAACGACCGGCACGAGACGGCGGCCTTCAAGCTGGCGCTCGGCGAGCACGCGTACCGGACGCCGGTGAGCTCCATCAAGTCGATGGTCGGGCACTCGCTCGGCGCCATCGGCTCCATCGAGATCGCCGCCTGCGCGCTGGCGATCGAGTTCGGAGCCGTGCCGCCCACGGCGAACCTGCACGAGGCCGACCCCGAGTGCGACCTGGACTACGTCCCCCTGGAGGCGCGCCCGCGCGACCTCGGCACGGTCCTGACCGTCGGGAGCGGCTTCGGCGGGTTCCAGAGCGCCCTGGTGCTGTCGCGCGAGCCGCGGGGGGTGAGGGCGTGACCGCGGCCTCGGTGACCGGGGCCCCCGTGACCGGGCTCTCCCTCGGCACCGCCCCACCCGTCGTCACCGGAATCGGGGTCGTCGCGCCGAACGGGCTGGGCGTCCAGGAGTGGTGGGACGCGACCCTGCGCGGCGAGTCAGGCATCCGGCTGGTCCCGGGGTACGACGCCGCCCGCTATCCCTCGCCGCTGGCCGGCGTGGTCACCGGCCTCGACGCGGCCGCGATGCTGCCGGGGCGGCTGCTGCCGCAGACGGACCGGGTCACGCGGCTCGCGCTCGTCGCCGCGCAGTGGGCGTTCGAGGACTCGGGGGCCGATCCGGCGGCGCTGCCCGAGTACACGACCGGGGTGGCGACCTCGAACGCGACCGGCGGTTTCGAGTTCACCCACCGCGAGGTCCGCAAGCTGTGGACCGAGGGGCCGGGACGGGTCAGCGTCTACGAGTCGTTCGCCTGGTTCTACGCGGTGAACACCGGCCAGATATCCATCCGGCACGGACTGCGCGGCCCCGGCAGTGTGCTCGTCGCCGACCAGGCGGGTGGTCTGGACACCTTCGGCCAGGCCCGGCGGATGCTGGGCAAGGGCGCGGCCCTGGTGGTGTCGGGCGGGGTCGAGTCCGCCCTCGATCCCTGGGGGCTGCTCTCGCACCACTCCGGCGGGCGGCTCTCGGGGGTGCGCGACCCGGCCCGGGCGTATCTGCCGTTCGACGAGGCCGCCGCCGGGCACGTACCCGGGGAGGGCGGCGCGCTGCTCGTCGTCGAGAGCGCGAGCGCCGCCGCCGCGCGGGGCGCCCGGCAGGTGTACGGGCAGCTGGCCGGGCACGCCTCGACCTTCGACCCGCCGCCGGGCTCCGGCCGGCCGCCGGGGCTGGCCCGGGCCGCACGGCTCGCGCTCGCCCAGGCGGGGGTGGCACCGGCGGACGTCGACGTGGTCTTCGCCGACGCCGCGGCGCGGCCGGCGCTCGACGACGCCGAGGCCGCGGCCCTGGAGGAGTTGTTCGGCCCGTACGGCGTGCCCGTCACCGCGCCCAAGACCCTGACCGGACGGCTGACCGCGGGGGGTCCGCCGCTGGACGTCGTCGCCGCGCTGCTCACCCTGCGGCACGGACTGATCCCCCCGACCGCTCATGTGGAGCGCCCCGTCCCACGGCATCGGCTCGACCTCGTCCGCGGCGAGCCCCGCCCCGCCCGGGTGCGCACGGCCCTCGTCCTGGCCCGTGGCCACGGGGGCTTCAACTCGGCCCTGGTCGTCACCGCCCCGCCCGCCGCGCCGGACGCGGACCGCGGCTCACGAACAGAAGAGGAAGGCATCGCGTGAACGACATCGTCCTGCCGGAGCACTCCGGCCCCGAACTGCACCTCGACGGCCCGCGATTGCAGCTGGCCGATCTACGGAACGTCCTCGTCGAATGCGCCGGCGACCTGGACGACGTGGAACTCGGCGAAGCGGCGCTCGACCGGCTCTTCACCGATCTCGGCTACGACTCGCTCGCGATCCTGGAGACCGCCGCGGCGGTCGGGCAGCGCTACGGCGTCGAGCTGCGCGACGAGGACGTGGCCGAGGCCGTGACACCGCGGGCGTTTCTGCTGCTGGTCAACCGGACCCTGGCGACCGCGGCCCAGGGGACGCCGTCATGACCGGCACGCGGGCCGCCGAGCCCGGTCCCGCCCTGGTCACCGGTGCGACCCGGGGCATCGGCCGCTCCGTGGCGCTGACCCTCGCCCGCCGGGGGCACCCGGTGTTCCTGTGCGCGCGCGACGCGGATGCCGTCGCCGCGGAGGTCAAGCGCCTCACCGACCTCGGTCACACGGCCGCGGGTGCCGCCTGCGACGTGACCGACGCGGCCCAGGTGCGCGCCTGGGTCGGGGCCGCCGTGGACCGCTTCGGTCCGGTGCGGGTCCTGGTCAACAACGCCGGCCGCAGCGGTGGCGGGCCGACCGCCCAGTTGTCCGAGGACCTCTGGGACGACGTGATCGCCACCAATCTGAAGAGCGTCTTCCTGGTCACCCGCGAGGTGCTGACCACGGGCGGCATGACCGGCCTGAACAGCGGACGCGTCATCAGCATCGCCTCGACCGGCGGCAAGCAGGGCGTCGTCCTCGGCGCCCCGTACTCCGCCTCCAAGCACGGGGTGGTCGGGTTCACCAAGGCCCTCGGCCTCGAACTGGCCAAGACCGGCATCACCGTGAACGCCGTCTGCCCCGGCTATGTGGAGACGGAGATGGCGGCGGAGGTGCGCAAGGGCTACGCCGGTCTGTGGGAGACCGACGAGCAGACGGTCCTGGAGCGGTTCCAGGCGAAGATCCCGATCGGCCGCTACACGGAGCCCGAGGAGGTGGCCGCGTTCGTCGGCTTCCTCGTGGGCGACGAGGCGGCCGCCATCACCGCGCAGGCGCTCAACGTCTGCGGCGGGCTCGGAAACTACTGACACGGGGAGGGGTCGGCCGTGCCGATCGAATCGACCACCACAACGCCCGTTGCCACGACGGCTGCTGAGCACACGGCCCGGTACCCCGGGTCGGCCCGGCGCGGCTACGGGCTGATCGCCGACGTGACCCGCTGGCCGGTGCTCTTCCCGCCGTGTCTGGCGGCCGAGGTGCTGGAGAGCGACCGTGACTCGGAGCGGATCCGGCTGTGGGCCGTCGCCGGTTCCGAGATCCGTACCTGGACGTCCCTGCGCAAGCTGGACGAGGAGCGGCTGCGGATCGACTTCCGGCAGGAGGCGCCGGGACCGCCGCTGGAGTGGATGAGCGGGCACTGGCGGTTCGAGGAGCGTGCCGGGCGCACCGAGCTGGTCCTCGGACACGAGTGGATCCTGGAGCCCGGGGCGGAGAGCGCGCGGACGACGGTCGCCGAGGCGCTGGGCCGCAACAGCGAGGCCGAGGTCGCGGCCGTGGCCCGCTGGGCGGGGCGGGACGCAGGTCCGGAGGAGCTGCTGTTCACGGTCCGCGACGAGTACGTCGTACCCGGACCGCCGATCGCGGTGTACGACTTCCTGTACCGGGCCGACCTGTGGCCGCAGCGCGTCCCGCACGTCGCCGAGCTCGACCTCCAGGAGGACGAGACGGCGCTGGTCGGCGGTGCCCGGGTGCAGACGCTCGACATGCGGACCAGCGGCGCCGACGGCTCCGTGCACGGCACCCAGTCGGTGCGGCTCTGCTTTCCCGGCGAACGGCTCGTCTACAAGCAGACGACCGTGCCGCGCGGGCTGCTGGGGCACAGCGGTGCCTGGCTACTGGCGGAGGCGGAGTCGGGGGACGCCACCCGGGTGGTCAGCGTCCATCAGGCCGCCCTCGACCCGGACGCCCTCGACACCGTCTTCGGCGCAGGCACCACGCTCGCCGGGGCCCGGGACCGGGCGGCGGCACTGCTGGCCGGCAACAGCCGCCGCACCCTGGAGAGTTGCGGGACGTATCTGACGGCGGAGGCGCGGCGGTGAGCGCGTCCCGTACGGCGGCGTCCGCGTCCGCGGTCCTGGAGGAGATCGCGGACGGGGTCCACGCCTATGTGCAGGAGACCGGCGGCTGGTGCGTCAACAACGCGGGCGTGCTGCTCGACGAGGGCCGGGCGCCGGTCGTCGTGGACACCGTCGCGACCGAGGCACGGGCCCGCCGGTTCGGCGAAGCGGTGCGCCGGCTCGGCGGGGCGGCACCCCGGGTGCTGGTCAACACGCACTTCCACGGGGACCACACCTTCGGCAACGCGCTGGTCGGCGGCCCCGACACGGTGATCGTGGCGCATGAGCGGGCCCGGCAGGAGATGGCGGCGGCGGGCCTCGGGCTCACGGGTCTGTGGCCGGGGGTGGAGTGGGGCACGATCGAGCTCAGGCTGCCGGACACGACGTACGACCGCCGTATGGAGCTGCACATGGGCGGGCGTACGGTCCAGCTGCTGCACCCCGGACCTGCGCACACCACCGGGGACACGGTCGTGTGGCTCCCCGCCGACCGGGTGCTGTTCGCGGGGGACGTCGTCCTGCCCGGGTGCACGCCGTTCCTCCTCATGGGGTCCGTGCGCGGTTCCCTGCGGGCTCTCGCCGAGCTGCGCGCGCTGGCCCCGCGCGTCGTGGTCGGTGGGCACGGGCCGCTCGCCGGGCCCGAGGCGATCGACGAGACGGAGCGGTATCTGCGCTGGCTGCTGCGGACCGCCGAGGACGCGCGGGCGGCGGGCCTCGCACCGCTGGAGGCGGCACGCCAGCTCGGCACCCACCCGTTCCAGGACTGGACGGACCCCGAACGCCTGGTGGGAAACCTGCACCGCGCCTACGCGGAGGCGGCCGGCGGCCCGGAGAGCGAACCCCTGGACGTGGTGCGCGTCTTCGGCGAGATGGTCGAGTTCAACGACGGCAGACTGCCGACGTGCCACGCGTGACGGCCGGGACGCCGGTGCTGGGAGGACTGCTTCCCCGCTGGGCCTGTGTCGTCGAGATGTACGTCGACGTACCGGTCACGGCGTTGTACGACGAGGAGCGTCAGCTCCTCGCCCCGGCGGCGGTGGAGCGGCGCCGACGTGAGTTCGCCACCGGGCGGGTCTGCGCCCGGCAGGCCCTCACCGCCCTCGGGGTGCCGTCGTCCGGTCCGCTGCTGCGCGGGCCGGACGGCGCGCCGACCTGGCCCGACGGCGTGCGGGGCAGCATCACGCACTGCCCCGGCTACCGCGCCGCGGCGGTCGCGTCAGCCACCGACGCCCGGGCGTTGGGGATCGACGCCGAGCCGCCCGGACCGCTGTCGCCCACCGCGACGGCGGCACTGACCACGGCCGCCGAACGCGGGGCGCTTCCGTCGCCGCACGCCCAAGTCACCTGGGAGAAAGTCCTGTTCAGCGCGAAGGAAGCGGCGTACAAGGCATGGGCGCCGACGCTCGGACCGGGCCGCTCCCTCGCTCTGCGGGACGCGCGGGTGCGCCTGGTCCCGGTCACCGCGGACTCCGGTCGTGTGGAAGTCCGGCACGGGCGCGGGGAGTTGCCCCGACTGGAGGGTGCCTACCGGCTGACGTCGGACCTGATCGTGACGGCCGCCTATCTGCCGACCGATGCGGTCGCGGGCGACTGAGCGCCGCCGGGCGCAGTGCCGGCGCTCCTCCTGTCTGCGGTGCGCGACGGCTCATCGGTCCACACCGTCGAGCGCGGGCGAGCGAGGTGCCGCGTACGCCCTGACGGTCGCCGTCGCCCGGTCGAACGCCTCGACGTCCGCCGGGCCACCGGTGTGGGCGGCCGGGGCGAGCAGGGGCAGTACCTGTGAGGCGCCGCTGCGCACGGCGGGGTGGCGGCGGGCCGCGGCGCCGAGGGAGCGGTCGGGTGACGCGTCGAGCAGCAGCAGCCCCGGATCGGTGCCCGAGGCGTCGAGCAGCGAGGTGAGCGCGGGCCAGTACCGCACGGGCAGCGCGATCTGATCGCCCCAGAACGCCGGGTCGACGGCCTCGCTGTCGCGCAGGGGCCGTGCCGTACGGCAGGACACCAGCGTCGCGCGGGCGGGCGCCGGGCGCAGGGCCGCCACCTCCCGGGTGAAGCGCCGTGCCGTGGCCGACGCCGACGGGCTGTGGAAGGCGTGCCCGGAGCGCAACGGCAGCACGGTGCGGCCCGCGGCGGTCAGGGTCGCGCGGGCCCGCTCCAGCGCGTCGGACGGACCGGCGAGCACCGTCTGGCGGGGGCCGTTGACCGCGGCGACCGTCACCGGGCCGAGCCCGGCGGGCAGTTCGTCCTCGGCCGCCGCCACCGCGAGCATCCCGCCGAGGCCGTCGTCCCCGACGACCCGGGCCCGCGCCGCCGCGAGCCGGCCCAGATCGGTGGCGCGGAACACCCCGGCCAGCACGGCGGCGGCCAGCTCACCTGCGCTGTGCCCGAGCAGCAGCCCCGGTGGGCCCACGGTGGCGGCGACCGCCCGCCCGAGCGCGTACCCGACGCCGAGCAGGAGTGGCTGGGCGATCCGGGCGTCGTCGAGGTCCGGGTGGGGCGCGGACCGCAGCCAGTGCCGGGCGAGCCGGTCACCCTGCCCACCCTGTGCGGTGAGCGCGCCGAAGAATCCGTCCATGGTCGCGGTGAACTGCCGGTGCGCCCCGTACAGTCCCGCGGCCATGCGCTCGCGCTGACTGCCCTGTCCGGGGAGCAGCAGCACGGTCGTGGGGTGGCTCACGCGCGGTCTCCTTTCTCTTCCGCGGACGCGGCCTCGGCTCTCCACCGCGGACGCGGCCTCGTCGACCGGAGCCGCGACCCTGCCCGGGGTCTCTCGATCCGGAGTGGACGCGGGCTCGAGCGGATCTCGTGTCCGGGTGCCGACACTCGCGGCCCGCGACCCCGTCCCCGGAGGGACCATGGAGCTGTTCGACGACGATTTCCGCGCCGGCCTCGGCGCCGCCTGGGACGTGCCGCCGCTTCAGCCGGTGACCGTGCGGACCGCGGCCGACGGCCTGACGGTCACGCCGGCCGACACCGACCCGCTCACCGGCGAGCCCGCGTTCGCGCCTCCGGCCGAGGGGCGTGGGGCGGGCGGCCCCGGTGATCATCTCGCGTGGGTGGGGCTGGCCCGCGGACCGGGCGGCGCCCGGGGGTTCGAGGTGCCGGCCGACGGGACCGTGGAGTGCGCGGCGACCCTGTCGGCGCGCGTCCTGGGCGGAGCCCGGCATCCCTTCGGCGCCGCGGTTTCCGACCCGGACGGCGACGTCCGGCTCGCGACCGCGGCCCTCATCACCATGGACCCCGTCTCCCATGTGGTCTGCGACTTCCTGCTGACCAACACCGGCGTGCACGCCCTGTACGAGCGGGTGCCGTTCCCCGGTGAGCGGTACGCCGCGTTCTCGTACGCCGTCCCGGTGGCCTCCCGCACTCCCGACGCGTGGCACCGGCTTTCGATCCGGTACGAGGCGGGCGGCACCCGGGTGGTGTGGTGCGTCGAGGGTGTGGAGGTCTTCCGGGTGGACCGCCCGGGGCTGCGGCCCGCGGACCGCGGTGGGCTGTTGCTGGACCACGGTGGGCAGGACGGTGAGCCGGTGCGGCTGGGCCGGATGGTTCCGGCGCTCGGGCTGCTCACCCTGCTGGACGGCGCGGGCCCCGACGGCCGGGGTCTGGTCCGCCCGGCCGCGGGGAGCGGGACCTGGTTCGACCCGCGCGTCGGGGCGCCCCGGGAGCAGGAGTTCGTGGGCGACGACGACCTGCTGAAGCAGTCGGCGTGGCGGCCCGGAGCCGTGCTCGGGGCGCGCCGGGTGACGGTGCGGGCCGAGGTTGACAGCGGGGTACGGGGATCCTAGATTCAGGTTGGATTTGCTTTCAAAGCAAAATAAAATGCGGAGACTCTCATGACTGAAGAGCAGGCAGACAGCGGTCTGAGCTGGAACGAGCGGGTCATCCAGGAGTTCCGGGCGAACAACGGCCGGGTGGGCGGGATGTTCGAGGGCGCCCCCATGGTGGTGCTGACCACGATGGGCCGGAAGACCGGGAAGCCCCATGTGAACCCCGCGATCTACTACAAGGACGGCGACCGCTACCTGGTCTTCGCCTCCAACGCCGGACGCGGGAAGAACCCCGACTGGTACCACAACCTGCTGGACAGCCCCCAGGTGACGATGGAGATCGGCACGGAGGAGGGCGCCGTCCGGCCGTACGCCACCCGCGCCCAGGTCCTGGAGGGCGAGGAGCGCGACCGGTACTGGGAGTTGCAGTGCTCCCTCGACCCGGCGTTCCGGGAGTACGAGGAGAAGGCGGGCCGTGCCATCCCGGTGGTCGCCCTGCACCCGCTCGACCTCGGTGTGATCACCGACCGCAGCCGGATGATCGGCACCCAGCTCCTCAAGCACCACGCCGACCTCAGGGCCGAGCTCGCACGGGTGCGCGCGGCCGTCGACGAGACGCTCACCGCCGGCGGCGCCGACCCCGGGTCCATGGCGGACCTCTCGGAACAGCTGCGCAAGCACTGCCTGACGTACTGCTACGGGCTCCAGATGCACCACATCCGTGAGGACGGCTCCTTCTCCGCCTTCGAGAAGCGCTTCCCGCACCTCGTCCCGGCGATCACCCGGCTGCGCGAGGAGCACAAGGTGGTGGAGGCCGCGCTGGCCGAGTTCGAGGAGCTGCTCGACAAGGGCGGTTTCCAGAACCCGGACGACGTGGCGCGGCTGCGCGCGGAGCTGGACCGGGTGGTCGGCGGCCTGGAGGACCACTTCCGCTACGAGGAAGAGACCCTGCTGCCGGCGCTGGAGGTCTGAGCGATGACCGAGATGCGCTACCGGGTGCTCGGCAAGACGGGCTTACGTGTCTCCGAACTCGCCCTGGGCACCATGACGTTCGGCGACGACTGGGCGCTGCCCGAGGGACGCGCCGGCCGGCTCCTCGACCTGTTCGCCGAGGCCGGCGGCAATGTGATCGACACCTCCAACGAGTACGGGCGCGGCAGCGCCGAGTCCACGCTGGGCGAGCTGCTGACCGGCCGCCGCGACTCCTTCCTGCTCACCACGAAGTACACCCTCCAGATCCGCCCCGGCGATGTGAACGCCGCGGGCAACCACCGCAAGAACCTCGTGGTCTCGCTGGAGGACAGCCTGCGCCGGCTGCGCACCGACCACCTCGACATCCTCTGGGTGCACGCCCGCGACACCCTCACCCCGGTCGCCGAGGTCATGCGGGCCCTGGACGACCAGGTGCGGGCGGGCAAAGTCCTCTACGTCGGCGTCTCCAACTGGCCGGCCTGGGAGATCGCCCAGGCCAACACCCTCGCGGAAGCGCGGGGTTGGAGCCCCTTCGCCGCCATGCAGGTGCACTACAACCTGCTGGACCGCGCCGTCGAGAACGAGTTCCTGCCGATGGCCCACGCCTTCGACCTCCCCGCGTTCGTCTGGGGACCGCTCGCCGACGGCCGCCTCACCGGCAAGTACCTCAGGGGCGAGGAGGGCCGTCTCGACAAGGTCGCGTGGGGCAGGGCCCGCGGCGCCGGTGACGACGTGGTGCGTGAAGTGGTGCGGATCGCCGAGGAGTTGGACCGGCCGCCCGCCCAGGTCGCCCTCGCCTGGCTGCGCTCGCGTCCCGGCACCGTGATCCCGGTGATCGGCGCCACGACCGAGGAGCAGCTGCGGCAGAACCTCGGCAGCGTGGATCTCCAGCTCGGCGCCGGGCACCTGGCCGACCTGGACAAGGCCACCGCGGCGCCCGCCGGTTACCCCCATCTTTTCCTGCGCTTCCCGGCGATGACCCGCATGATCTACGGCGAGCACTGGGAGCGCGTGGACGACCGCCGGACGACGACCCGGCGCGCGGTCACCGACGACCTCTTCTCGACCCGGGAGTGACCGCCCCCACCAGTACGCGCAGCGCCCGGCCGGGATCTCCCGACCGGGCGCTGTCCGTCGTACTCAGCTCGATCGCGCACTCACTCCGACGTCGTGATGCTGAACGACCGCACCTTCAGGGTCACGCCCTGCCCCCACAGCCGGTTGCTCTGAAGGCTCTTGTCGTCGTGGAACTTCTGCGGCGCAGGGGCGCCCTTGGCCGGGTCGTAGTAGAAGTCCGGGCTGTCCTCCAGCCGCACCAGCCCCGCCTTGTCCCGGTCGTTGGCGCCACCGCCGCCGTCCAGGAGGTTGCCGGTCGCGATGCCGCACTGCACGGAGGTGGCCGTCACCTGCTCGTCGGGACCGCTGTGCTCGATGCGCAGGTACTTGCGGTCGAAGGCATGGGTGCCGATCTTGTCCGTCGACAGCACGGTCTTGCCGTTCACCAGCCAGCTGACCCGCTTGCCGCCCTGGTCGTAGCGGATCCGCAGCTTCACCGGCTGGCCCGCGGTCCGCTTGAACACCGGCACCGAGTAGTGGAACGCGGCGTACTCGCCGCTCTCCACCGGGAGGCGCTCGTAGACGGCGTGCACCTCGTGGTTGGTCACGGAGAAGTTGGCCACCGTGTGGGAGGCGTGGTCGACGGTGATCACGGTGGCGCTGGCCAGCCGCGGGTCGGACTGCGGGTCGCTCACCGCCTTGCCGAAGGGCTGCTGCTCGATGCCCTCGGCCTTGACGGTGACGTCCGCGTTGCAGTTCCAGGACCCGGTCGCGGGGACCGGGAAGCCGTTCGCGGAGGACACCCGGGGCTGGGCCACCCACTTGAGGTGGTCGCCGGTGCCGCCGCCGAAACCGGACGCGTTCTGGTCGGAGGTCGCGGCGAACGCGGGCCGGCCGGTGCGCGGGTTGCGGCCCGTCGGTACGACGGTGATGCCCTGGGCGTTGGAGGTGATGACGCCGTCACCCTGCGCCAGCTTGCCCTCGGGGGTGTTGGCCGAGCCGAGCAGCCAGGTCTGCTGCGCGTCGAAGCCCTTGCTGAAGTCGTCCGCGAACAGGACCTTCTCGGAGTGCGAGGCCCCGGTCCGCTCGGCGGCACCGGCGCCCGGGGTGAGCGTGAGGGCCGAGCACACGGTGGCCGCGGCCACCAGGGTCACGGCGGTGCGGCGGGAGCGGACCAGGGGACGGGTGCTGTGACCAGCCGCTGCGGGCATGGGGTCTCCTTCGTACATCGGTACGTCGACTGCGTGCGTCGGTACGTCGACCGTCGTCAGCGCGGACCCGGTCGGACCGCGCGGCAGCACCGTGCTCACCACCCCTCGATTTCCACTCGAAGCCCACCCGTGCCCGCGACGCCGGATCGAGCGGTCTTCGAGCCGCCGCTCCCACGCTGTGCGCGCAACCGGACAGATCCCCGACGCCAAGGGCAGGCACATGAAGATCCCCGAGGAACTCCTCCAGGTCTCCGAGGAAGTGGCCACCGCGCTCGCGGAAGAGCGGCCGGTGGTCGCCCTGGAGTCCTCCCTCATCACCGCGGCCCCCACCCTCGAACTCCCGCTGGCCATCGAGAAGTCCGTCCGCGACACGGGCGCCGTACCGGCGACGACCGGCGTGGCCGACGGGCGCCTCCTGGTCGGCATGGACGCCGATCAGATCGAGCGGATCCGCAGCGCCGAGCACGTCCAGAAGCTGAGCGCGCGTGACCTCGGCGCCGCCGTGGCGGGTGGCGGGGTCGGCGCCACCACCGTCGCCGGCACGATCGTCATCGCCGAGCGGGCCGGCATCGAGGTCTTCGCCACCGCGGGCATCGGCGGCGTGCACCGCGGCGCCACCCGCACGCTCGACATCTCGCCCGACCTCCTCCAGTTCACCCGCACCCGGATGGCCGTCGTCTCGGCCGGGGCCAAGAGCATCCTGGACGCCCGGCTGACCGCCGAGTACCTGGAGACCGCCGGTGTCCCCGTCCTCGGTTACGGCACCCCCTGGCTGCCCCGCTTCTACGTCCGGGGCGACGACATCCCGGTCACCCGGGTCGACGACCTGACCACGGCCGCCCGCGCCGCCCGCACCCACTGGCAGCTCAACGGACGCGGTACGGTCCTGCTCGCCGTCCCGGTGGACGACGCGGAGGCGGTCGACGGAGACCTGGTCGAGGAGGCCATCGCGGACGCGCTGGCCGAGGCCGAGCGCACCGGGGTCACCGGCAACAAGGTCAGCCCGTTCCTGATGCGCGCGGTCTCCCGCGCCACCGGCGGCCGCACCACCAGCGCCGGCCGCTCCATCCTCCTCGGCACCGCACGCATCGCCGGTGAACTGTCCGTCGCCCTCACCGCGGAACGCGCCAAGGCCACGGGGGAGGAACGGTGAGCGGGGGCGTGGGAGCTGGCCGCGTGGAAGCTGGCGGCAATGGGGTCGGCGGCGTGGTGGCCGGCGGCGCTGGGGCTGGCGGCGCGGGAGCTCGCGGCGCGGGGGCTGGTGGCGCTGGAGTCGGCCGCGTGGAAGTTGGCGGCAATGGGGTCGGCGGCGTGGTGGCCAGCGGCATGGTGGCCGGCGGCGCTGGGACTGGCGGCGTGGGAGCTGGCCGTGTGGAAGTTGGCGGCAATGGGGGCGGCGGCGTGGTGGCCGGCGGCGCTGGGGCTGGCGGCGCGGGAGCTCGCGGCGCGGGGGCTGGTGGCGCTGGAGTCGGCCGTGTGGAAGTTGGCGGCAATGGGGGCGGCGGCGTGGTGTCCGGCGGTGTGGTGGCCGGCGGCGCTGGGACTGGCGGCGTGGGAGCTGGCCGTGTGGAAGTTGGCGGCAATGGGAGCGGCGGCGCTGGGGTTGGCGGCGTGGTGTCCGGCGGCGTGGTGGCCGGCGGCGCGGGAGCTCGCGGCGCGGGGACTGGCGGCGCTGGAGTCGGCCGCGTGGAAGTTGGCGGCAATGGGGTCGGCGGCGCGGTGTCCGGCGGTGTGGTGGCCGGCGGCGCCGGGACTGGTGGCGTGGGAGCTGGCGGCAAGGAGAGCGGCGGCGCTGGGGCTGGCGGCGGGGTGGCCGGCGGCGCTGTCGCCGGTGGTGTGGTGAGCGGTAGCACTGTGGCCGGTGGTGTGGTGAGCGGGGGTGTGCCGGTCACCGGGCTCGTGCTGGATCTCGACGGGACGTTGGCCGACACCCCCAGGGCCATCACCGCGATCATGCTGAAAATCCTCGCCGACCGGGGCGCCCCGGCGGACGAGGCGGACGTCCGGCCGCTGGTCGGGCGGCCCCTGGAACAGAACTTCGCCCAGCTGCTCGGCCAGGCGCCCGACGGCCCCGAGATCGCCTCGGCGCTCGCCGCCTACCGTGAGCTCTTCCGCGCCCACCTGGAGGCGACCGGCCCGGCCGAACTGGCCTGCGCGGGCGTCGTCGAAGGGCTGCGCGCCGCGCGCTCCGCGGGGCTGCGGCTCGGCGTCGCCACCTCCAAACCGCGCCGGGCCGCCGACCGGGTCCTCGGCCTGATGGGGGTCGCCGGGCTGTTCGACGTCGTGGCCGGCGACGACAGCGTGCGGCACGGCAAACCCGACCCCGAGATGGCCCTCCTCGTCGCCGACGGACTCGGGCTGCCCCCGGCCCGCTGCGTGGTCGTGGGGGACGGGGTCGCCGACATGGAGATGGCCCGCGCCGCCGGGATGCGGCCGATCGGGGTCTCCTACGGGGTCGCCACCCCCGCCGAACTCCGCGCGGCGGGCGCCGAGGTGGTCGTGGACTCCTTCGCCGCCGTGCTCGCGCTCGTGACCGGGTCCGCAGCGGACCGCACCACCGACGACAGGGAGTTGTGATGACCCAGCCGACCACCGACCGCGCCACCGTCCTGTGGCGGGACGACTTCCGGGAGGGCGTACGGGCCGAGGGCCCCGACGCGCCCTGGCGGTTCGTCCAGGCCTCGGCCGACCTCATCGCGAACGACGCCGTGATCACTACCGGTCCCGACGGGCTGCGTCTGGTCGCGCGCGGCCGTCATCCCCGTACCGGCGAACCGGCCTTCACCCGCACCGTCCCGCGGGAGACCGGAGAGCCCGGGTCCATCCCCGGCTTCGCCGACCACGCCAAGTGGATCGCCTACGTCAACCGCCAGTCCACGGCCGGTTTCCAGGGGTTCGACACGGAGCCCGGACGAATCCTGTCCGTCGAGGCCGTGATCTCGGGCCGCTCCTACGGCACCGCGGACCACCCCTTCGGGGACGCGGTCGCCGACCCGGACGACGACATCCGGCTCGCCGCCTCGATGCTCAACACCATCGACCCCGAGACCTCCGTGGCGTTCGACTTCCTGCTCACCAACAAGCACGTGTACGCCTTCTACGGCCGCACCAACTTCTCCCGCCGCCACCTCGGCGCCTACGGCTCCTTCGCCAACACCGTCCCGCTCGCCCCGCGTTCCCCGGGCGACCGGCACCGGGTGCGGATCTCCCACGACCGGTCGGCCGGCACGGTGAGCTGGGTCCTGGACGGCGAGACCGTGCTGACGGTGGACCGGATCGGGCACCCCCTGGACCGTGCGACCCTCACCCTCGACGAGGGCGGCCGGCTCACCGAGGTGGAACCGCGTCAACTGAGCTTCGGCATGGGCCTGATGAGCCTGCTGGACGGCTCCTGGCCCACCGGCCGTGGCCTGGTCAGGCTCTCCCGAGCCACCACCTACTACCGGCCGGACCAGGGAGCGCCGGCCGAGCAGCGCTTCGTCGACGAGGACAGCGCCGAGAGCAGCAGGCTCTTCGGCCAGGGCGCCGAACTCCGCATCGCCGACTACGTGGTGACGAGCAGCCCCTCCGTCTGATCACGCACCTGAGTGAGGGGCCGCCTCGATCGAGGCGGCCCCTCACGCACGCTCGGTCAGGACAGATCGCCGAGCGGCACCGCGAGCCGGGCCGAGCCGAACCGTCGGGCGGCCGGCTCCCACTTGAGGACGGCGTGCCCGGCCGCCGTGCTGGCGTCACGCCAGAACCGCTGCAACTCGGCGCCGAGCGACTGACCGCCGGTGCCGCCGGTGCGCTGAAGCCGGCCCACGGCGTCGAGCAGCAGATCGACGGCGGCGACATGGTCGCGCTGGGCACGGGCCCCGGTCAGCTCCGTGCCCAGCAGCCCGCGGTCGGCGTCGCGGGCGGCCCGGGTCAGCAGCAGCTCGGCCGCGTCCGTCCACGCGGAACTGTGCGCCAGGTCGAGCTCGGCCGACACCGAGGGCGGCTGGGTGGACGGCGCCGCCGCCCGCTTGTGCGCCGTCGTCCGCGTCCAGGCGTCGAGGGCGCCGCGGACGGCACCGAGCACCGGTGCCGCGAAGGTCAGACCGCTGACGTTCTTGTGCGGCACCTCAAGACAGGCGGGGCCCGCGCCACCCGGGTCGCGCCCGGTGGCCAACTGCCGCTGGAGGAAGGTGTGGCCCTCCGGTACGAAGACCTCGTCCAGGACGACGGTGTCGCTGCCGGTCCCGCGCATACCGACCGTGTCCCATGTCCGCTCGATGCCGTACGCGGCCCGCGGGACCAGCAGGAAGCGCACCTGTGAGCGGCCCGAGGGCAGCGGGACCTGCGCGGCGAGCAGCGCGAAGTCGGAGAAGTGCACGCCGCTCACGTAGGGCCAGCGTCCGCTGAGGATCCAGCCGCCCGAGGCCATGCGCGCCGCGCCGCCGGGGACCAGGGCGCCGACGACGAGGGCGTCAGGGCCCTGCGCCCACACCGTGTCCCGGCCCTCCTCCGGCAGGAACGCGGCCATCCGGGAGAGCGAGGCGAGGATGGCGGCGCACCAGCCCGCCGAGGGATCGCGGCGCGACACCTCGGTCACGGCCGTCAGGTAGTCCTCGAAACCCCCCTCGTGCCCACCCCACTTCGCGGGGACGAAGTGCCGCGCGAACCCGGCCTCGCGCAGCGCGTCGGCCACCTCGGGATGGAGCACCTTCTCGCGCTCCGCGTACGCCGCGTGCCGCGCCGCCAGCTCGGGCAGCCGGTCCGTGAGCTCGGACAGAGGGGCCGGGCGCGGCCCGTTCGGGCGCTGGAGCGGCGCCTGGTACGTCGTTGTCTCCGACACGGAGTCCTCCCCGCGGTCGAGCCGCCACGCTGCTGCGACGGCAAGGGAGGGCAGCGTGGGCGCCCAGGGTCGAAGCTGCCTCGACGGTGGCTGGACGAGCCTCCCGGCCGCCGGACGACGTACGGCCGTCTCTCCGGTGCGGGAGAGACGGCCGTACGGTCGTGCGGGCGCCGCGGCTCAGTCGGTCGTGCGCCGGGAGGCCAGGGAACCGGACGTCGCGTCGTCGTCCGTACCGCTCGTCTCCTCCTCGTCGGCCGGGCCCGCCTGCCGCGGCGGCTTGGCGTTGCCCGCGGCGGCGAACATCAGGCGGCCCGGAGGCAGGATGAGCGCGGCCGGGGAGGCCAGCAGATAGAGGATGACGACGGTCAGCAGCCCGGCCCCGGCGGCGTCCACGGCCTTGCCGTCGTCGTCCAGGGACCCGAAGAAGACCGTGCCCACCACGGCGATGCCGACGGCCACCCCGACCTGGATCGCGGTGTTGACCAGCGCTGCGGCGGAACCGGCCAGCCGGCCCGGGGTCTTGGCCAGCACCGTGGCGATGAGCACTCCGGAGGTCATGGAGACGCCGAGGCCCGTGACGAGCATCCCGGGCACCAGCTGCCAGGAGTGCAGGTCCTCACCGGCGGAGCGCACGGCGAGCAGGTTGCCGGCCATGCCGATCGCCGCGAGCAGCGAGCCGACGACGGCGACGGGCCTGCCGTAGGGCCGGATCTTCGGCGCGAACGGGCTGAAGAGCCCGACGCCGACGGCGAACGGAACCATGGTCAGCGCGGTGTGCAGGGGGCTGTAGCCGAGCCCGGACTGCAGATGGACCGTGATCACCAGGGTGTAGCCGGTGCCGGCGAAGAAGAGCACGGCCACCGAGAGGCCGCCCATGGGCGCCCGCTCCCGCAGCAGCCCGGGGTCGATGAGCGGGGCGTGACCGCGCCGGACGACGGTCTTCTCGTACCGCCCGAAGAGCCACAGCAGGACGGGGCAGGCGGCCATCAGGACCCAGGTCCACCACGGCCAGCCCATGGTGCGACCCTCCACCAGCGGGTAGAGCAGGGCCAGCACGGCGAGGGTGGCGATGGCGAGGCCGCGGACGTCGGTGGTGGCGGCGTGCTGCGCGCGGGAGTCGCGGCACAGGACGAACGTGCCGATCAGGGCGGCGATGCCGATGGGGACGTTGATGAAGAAGATCGGCCGCCAGTCGAGCCCGAACAGGTCGGCGTCGAGGATCACACCGCCGATGAGCGGGCCCGCCACGCCGCCGACCGAGAAGTTGAGGCCGAAGAGGGTGGCGGCCTTGTGCTGCTCCTCCGGGGGGAACTCGACCCGGAGCATCGCCAGCACCTGCGGCACCATCATCGCCGCGGACGCGCCCTGGGCGACACGGGCGGCGACCAGCATCTCGGCGTTGACGGCGAGGCCGGTGAGCGCGGAGGTCACCACGAACGCGGCGAGGCCGCCCTGGAAGACACGTAACCGCCCGAAGCGGTCGCCGAGACGGCCCGCGGTGATCATTCCGGCCGCGAAGGCCATGACGTACCCGGCCACCGCCCATTCGAGCTGGGTGCTGGAGGCGTCCAGGTCGCGGCGGAGGGAGGGGAGCGCGACGTTGATCACCGTGGTGTCGACCAGGTCCATGAACGCCGCGGACAGCGTGACGACGAACGCCGCCCAGCGCCGTGGGTTGTACGAGGTCGTGTCCGGTGCGGGTGGGGCGGAGAACGACATCGGCCGTCCCTTTCCTGATCAGTCCCCGAGCGAGGGTGTCCGGTATCGTGGAGAACGGAGAGATGATTTGCTTTGAAAGCAAAGGTATTGGGGGTTGTGGCTGATGTCAACGCAGCGCGGTGACGAGGAGATGAGCCGGGACGACGCCGTCCGCGCGATGCTCGTCCTGATGCCCCGCGTGGCCCAGCGGCTGAAGAAGACGACCGTCCCCGAGCGGCTGAGGTCGCTCAACCTCGCCCCCCGGCATCTGTCGCTCCTGTCGCACCTGGTCTTCGACGGCCCCGCCCTGGTGAACGAACTGGCCGCCCGGCTCCAGGTGGCGCCGACGACGGTGAGCCTGATGGTCGCGGACCTCAGTCGCCAGGGCGTGGTCGAGCGCAAGCCGGACCCGGCCGACCGGCGGCGCACGATCGTCTCCATCTCGGACGACCCCGAGACCCAGGAGGCGATCAACGGCTGGCTGGCCCGCGGCGCCAGCTCCTGGGGCAAGGCCCTCGAACCGCTGACCCCGCGGGAACGGGCGGTGTTCGTACGGACCATGGAGGCGTACGAGCGCGGCGCGTCCGGCGAGCCGGAGAGCTGACGCCCCCTCCCGGAGGGGTACCGGGCCCGGCCTGAGTGGTCCTGGAGTGTTCTTCGAGTGGGGCCTGGTGTGTTGCGCGTCGGCGGCGGGCAACTCCGCCCGCCGCGCACTCCGGGAGGATGCGCATGCCCGAGACCGTGCTGGTCACCGGTGCCACCGGAACGGTGGGACGCCGCCTCGTCGCGGCGCTGAGCGGCCAGGGGGGCCAGGGAAGCAAGGGGAGCCACGGCGGTCGGCGGTTCACCGTCCGCGCCCTGGTCCGTGACCCCGGGCGCGCCGGGCCGCCCGAAGGCGCGGACGCGACCGTTTCCGGCGACCTGACCGACTCCGCCGCGATGGCCGAGGCGCTGCACGGCGTCTCCACCGCCTTCGTCGTCCTGGCCGCCGACGCCGGGGACGCGTTCGCGCAGGCCGCGGAGAAGACCGAGACGCTCCGTCATCTGGTCGTCGTCTCCGCGGACGCGCCCCCCGACTCCGCGCACCGCGGGCCGCTCTTCGCCCGCCATGTGCTCGGCGAGGCGCGGATGACCGCCACCGGGGTGCCGGTCACCGTGCTCAGACCCGCCCCGTTCGCGACCCAGGCGCTCGGCTGGGCCGCGGATCTGGCTGCCGGGGACACCGTGCACGTCGTCCACCCGGACCTCGCCGTCCCGGTGATCGACCCGAGGGACGTCGCCGAGGCGGCCGCCGCCGCGCTGCGGGGCGCTCCACCGGACGGGTCCCGGGTGCTGAGGCTCTCGGGGCCGCAGATCCTCGACGTCCCCGAGCGGGTGCGCGTCCTCGGGGAGGTGCTCGGCCGCGAGCTGAGCGTGGCACGGGTGGAGCCCGACGTCTGGGTGGACCGGGTCGCCCCGTTCCTGCCCGAGGCCTACGCCCGTGGCCTGCTGGACGTGGAGCGCTACCTCCACGAGCGCCGACTGCCCGTCGTACCGACCGTGCGGGAGCTCACCGGCCGGGCGCCCCGCTCCTTCCGCACCTGGGCCGAGGACCACGCAGCGGCATTCGGTGCCCCCGGCCGGGGGCCGTCATCCAAGGAGACCTCATGAGCACCGCAGCCCGCCCCACCCCCTCGACCTCCGTCCGGCAGACAGCCCAGTCGGGGCTCTACGCGGAGGTCCAGCTCTTCTACGCCCGTCAGGTCCACCACCTCGACGCCGTCCGCGCCGAGGAGTTCGCGGCCACCTTCGCCGAGGACGCGCTGTTCGCGCACTCCCCGGACGAGCCCGCGGTGCGCGGCCGGGCCGACATCGCCAGGGAGGTACGGGCGTACAACGAGCGGCGCTTCCGGACCGACCCGGTGCAGCGCCGGCACTGGTTCACCATGCTCGACGTACGGGAGCAGGACGACGGCTCCGTCCACACCGAGTACTACGCCCTGATCGGCACCACCCGGCCGGGCGAGCCGCGTCCCGTGATCGCGCCGAGCTGCCTGGTGCGCGATGTGCTCGTCCGTGAGGACGGCGAACTGCGCACGCTGAAGCGCGAGGTGACGCAGGACCAGGAGATCGCGGGCTGAGCGACGGGGGCGACACGAAGGGCCGGGGCGCGCGCTCGCCCCGGCCCTCATCGCTGCCTGGGCCTCAGGCCCCCGGGCCGTCGCTCTCCACCGGCCCGGACTCCCGCACCGCCGCGATCACGGCGTTCTGCCCCCGGTCGCGCCAGGCGGCGAGCCGCTGGTAGTCGTACCCGCCGAACGCCTCGTCGGCCTGGTCGAGGAGGGTCTCCTTCAGGTCCTCGTCGACCGAGGGGTTGCCGAGCCCGGCCCAGCTCCGTTCCAGGCCGTCGCCCAGGTGCGCCATCAGATGACGCAGACCGCCCTCGCCGCCGCCCAGGTGGAACGCCCGGAAGGGGCCGGTGACCGCCCACCGGGAGCCGAGGGACGCGGTGACGATCTCGTCCAACTCGCCCACCGTGACGACCCCTTCGCGCACCAGGTGGATGCTCTCGCGCAGCAGCGCCGACTGCAGCCGGTTGGCGACGAACCCGGGCACGGCGCGGCGCAGCAGCACCGGTGTCTTGCCCAGCGCGCGGTAGAACTCCATGACCGCCTCGACCCGAGTCGGCTCGGCCTCCTCGGCGGCCACGACCTCCACCAGCGGCACGATGTGCGGCGGATTGAACGGATGCCCCACGATCACCCGCCCCGGCTTGTCGAGCGTGGCACCCAGGTCGGCCGGGAGCAGCGTGGACGTCGAGGACAGCAGCAGGGCGTCCGGCGCGGCTTCGGCGACCGCGCGGAACACGTCCTGCTTCAGCGCCAGGTTCTCCAGCACGTTCTCCTGGACGACCTGGGCACCCTCGGCGGCCTGTGCGGGGCTGCCCCAGAAGGTGAGCCGCGCGGCCAGTTGTTCGGGGGGCAGCCGGCCACCGGGCAACGAACGGGCGTACAGCGGAAGGGCGCGTGTGACCTGTTCCTCGGCGTCCGGGCGGGTGCTGCTGATCCGGACGTCGAGCCCGGCGGCGGCGAACAGCGCCGTCCAGCCGAGGGCGATGGTCCCGGTGCCGAGGACGGCGACCGTGCGGGGGTTCTCGAAACCGGTCATGCCGCACTCCGCTCGTCGTCGCGGCCGGAACTGAGGATCTCCTGGTGCAGCCGCTGGATCCGGGTGCACGGCTCCACGCCGAGCTCCCGCATCAGCGTGCCGCGCAGTTGCTGGAAGGCCTCCAGTGCCCGCCAGGTGTGGCCGGACCGGTGCAGGGCGGTCATCAGCAGCGCCCAGATGTTCTCGCTGAGCGGGTTGTGGGCGGCGACGGTCACCAGCTCCGCGAGGATCTCCCCGTGCCGTCCCATCCGCAGGTCGGCCGACAGGCACAACTCCAGGGCCCGGGTGCGGGCTTCGTCCATCGCGAGGATCTCGATGTCCAGGATGCGACCGGCCGGTACGTCGGCCAGAGCCGGGCCGCGCCACATGTCCAGCGCCTGCCGCAGCAGGGCGGAGGCCTCGGCCGGTGCTCTGCGCTCCAGCGCGAGGGCGCCCGCCGCGGCCTTCTCGTGGAACCGCGCCATGTCGGACCGGCCGGGCTCGGCGCCCAGCTGATAACTGCCGAACCGGGTGATGAGAACGTCTTTCGCGGTGAGCGGCGAGCCCGCCGGGAGCGCCTTCCTGATGAGCCGCCGTAATTGCATGACATAGGTCTGCAAGGTGGTCTGTGCGCTGCGGGGTATGTGCTCACCCCACAGTTCCTCCATGAGCGTCGGGATCGGGACGAGATGTCCCGACCGCAGGGCGAGAAGTGCCAGGAGCTGACGGGGTTTTCCGGCGCTGGGCACCAGTGATGTGCCGGCCAGGCGTACGTGCAGCGGACCCATTACCTCGATATCCATGACTCGGCCTTCGCTCGGAAATCAGGACGGCCTCGAGTCTGGCACGAGCAATTCGCGGTTCCCAGTGATCCCTTCATGACTCGACGGGATATTTTCATGCCCGCGTCGGGGAATACTGACAAGGCGTCAGATAAGCCCGTCCTCCCGCGCCATCCGGATGGCGTCGACGCGATTCCGGGCGTTCAACTTGCTGACGATCGCGGTGAGATAGTTGCGCACCGTGCCCGCCGACAGATGGAGCTGGGCGGCGATGTGCCCCGCGTCGTGCCCGTCCGCCGCGCGCGCCAGCACCTCGGTCTCGCGCGGGGTGAGGATTCCGGAACCCAGGGTGAGCGCCTCCAGCGTCATGTCCTGGTCGTAGACCCGCTGCCCCGTCATGACGTCACGCACCGCCGCCGCGAGCCGGTCGGGCGGCGCGTCCTTGAGTAGCAGCCCCTCCAGCCCGGCGTCCAGGGCCCGGCGCACCACCGCGGGCCGTGCCGTGCTGGTCAGGATGAGGGTGCGGCACTCCGGCAGGGTCGCGCGCAGCTGCGCGGCGGCGGTCAGGCCGTCGGTGCCGGGCAGGCCCACGTCGATGAGGGCGACATCGGGGCGGGTCCGTCGGGCGGTGGGCACGATCTCGTCACCGTGGCCGATCTCGGCCACCACCGTGAAGTCCGGTTCGAGGTTCAGCAGGGCGACCAGCGCCCCGCGGACCATGTGCGCGTCCTCCGCGATCAGTAGACGTACCACGTCCACGGCCTCCCCCGAGCTGCCCTTGGTCGTCGGCTGAAAAGAGCCTTGCCCAACAATACGGCTGGTACTGACGTTGCCACAGACAACTATCAGCCAATCAAGCAAGTATGTGGTCGGGGTCGAGTCGCACTCGAGAAGTGCTCCACCGGGCGCGGTGAGGGTGCGCCGTGTTCTTTTCTCACTCCTGCGGAGTTTTCCTCGTCAGCACGGCGAAGTGGAGAAGGCGTTGACAAGAACGACAGGTATCAGTGTTTCCGATACGCCGCACCCGCGCACGAGTTCATACGGCAGGATTCTCGGCGTCGGCGGCTATCGCCCTCGCACGGTGATCGACAATGCGGAGTTGTGCCGGACGCTCGACTCCACGCCCGAGTGGATCGAAACCCGCTCCGGTATTCGGGAGCGACGCTTCGCGGCCCCTGACGAAACGCTGGAGCAGATGGCCGTGGCGGCGTCGGGCAAGGCGCTCGCCCAGGCCGGGATCGGCCCGGAGGACCTTGATTTCGTCCTGATCGCCACGATGACGAACCTGCGGCACGCCCCGCCGCTGTCGGCCCGCATCGCACGCTCCCTCGGGGCCGACCGGGCCGCCGCGCTGGACACCTCGGCCGCGTGCTCCGGTTTCTGCCACACGCTGGCGATCGCCTCGGACATGGTGAGCGCGGGCAGCGCCCGCCATGTCCTGGTGATCGGCGCGGACCGGATGACGGACATCGTGCAGCGCACCGACCGGGGCAGCGCGTTCCTGTTCGCCGACGGCGCGGGCGCGGTGGTGGTGGGACCCTCGGACGAGCCCGGGTTCGGCCCCGTCGTACGGCGCACGGACAGCCGGTACGTCGACTCGGTCTGGATGACGGCCCCTTGGTCCGAGGGCGGTGAGCGGCCGTGGCTGCGCATCGACGGCCGGCGGATCTTCCGCTGGGCGATGGACGAGGTGGCGCCGGCCGCCGAGGAGATGCTGCGGGTCGCCGGCGTCACCCCCGACCGGCTCGGCACCTTCGTCCCGCACCAGGCGAACGTGCGGATGATCGAGCTGATGGCGGACCGGCTCGGCCTCGGCCCGGAGACGGTCGTGGCCAGGGACGTCGTCCACACCGGCAACACCTCCGCCGCGTCGGTACCGCTCGCGCTCGACGCCGTGCTCGCCGAGGGGCGGGTGGGCCGGGGCGACACCGCCCTGCTGATCGGCTTCGGCGCGGGGCTGAGCTTCGCCGGGCAGGTGGTGGTGCTGCCATGACCGAGCAGACCACCGGCGTTCCGCGTTCCGTGCCGGCGGAGGCGTTCCGGGCGGCCATGGCCTGTCACGCGGCCGGCGTGGCGGTCGTCACCACCAGGGACGCGACGGGGCGCCCCTGGGGACTGACGGTCACCTCGTTCAGCTCGGTGTCCCTGGAGCCGCCCCTGGTTGTGGCGTGCGTGGCCCGTCGCGCGGGTGGCTACCGGGCGTTCGCGGACTGCACGCGGTTCGTGGTGAGCCTGCTGGACGAGGAACAGGAGGAGGTCGCCGCGCGGTTCGCCCGCAGCGGCGCGGACAAGTTCGACCCGCACGAACACGACACCGCCACCCCCGGCATGCCCCCCGCGGTGCCGGGAGCCCTGTGCCGCCTCGACTGCCGCGTCCACGCCCGCCACCCGGCGGGCGACCACCTGCTCCTGGTGGGCCGCGTCACCGAGGCCCACCACCGCGAGGGCACCCCCCTCATCCACCACCGCCGAACCTTCCACACCCTGCACTCGGACCCGGTGCGGTCCTGAGAACAGCGAGGACCAGGCCGTCCGCGGGCCGCCCGCGGACGGCTTCGCGCGGGCCGGCAGTTCAGCCGCGGGGCCGTACCTACCGCATCAGGGCCCGGTCGGGGGGGGGGGGGACCATTTCCGGTGCTACGACCCCCCCCCCCGCCCGCGTGAAGGTGTTGTTGGGGGCGGCCCGGGCGGGCAAGGGGTGGTCGGGCGTCGGGGGGGGCGCTCTGGCGCCCGGGGGGCCCTCCCCCCCCCCACCGGGCCCGGGCGGGGGGCCCGCGTAACTAGCCGTGGCCCCCCCCCCCCCGACCGGGCCCTGATCAGTGTGTCGTGCGGGACTGCCGGGACTGCCAGTGCTGGAGCGGGCGGAGCCGGGTGCGTTCGCGCGGGCGTCGCAGGGCGTCGATGCCCTGGACGGCGGCGGCCAGGTCCCGGACCGTGGTGAGACAGGGCACTCCCTGCGCGAAGGCGGCGGCCAGGACCCCCTGGCCCTCGGCGGGGTCGTCCCCCCGGTGGTGCGTGACGACGACCAGGTCGATCTGCTCGTCGCGGACCAGCCGGGCAGCAAGCGTCCGGTCGATCGTGTGGAGGGCGCCGGCCTTGACGCCGTTACGTCGAAGCAGGCTCACCAGACCGCCGGTGGCCAGCAACTCGAAGCCCAGGACGGCCAGTTCACGCGCCGGGAAGACCACCGAGCGCCGGTCGCGATCGGCGATGGCCAGCAGGACCCGGCCCTTGGTGGGCAACGGGCCACCGACGGCCGCCCGGGACTTGGCGTAGCCGACACCGAAGGACTCCCCGACCCCCATGGCCTCCGCGCCGCGCATCACGTCCCCGATACCGGCAGTGTCCTTGCCGCGGCCTGCGTCCCGGATTCCGGCGGCTTCTCCCTCGCCTCTAGCATCCCCGATGCCGACAACGGCCCTGGCGCGGCTCGCGTCCTGGATGTCGGCGGCGTCCTCGTCGCCTTTCGCCTTCCGGGTGTCGGCAGTGTCCTTGCTGCGGCGTGTGTCCTGGATGCTGGCGGCTTCTCCCTCGCCTCTCGCCTCCTCGATGCGGACAGCGCCTCTGGCGCGGCTCGCGTCCTGGATTCCGGCGGCGTGCCCGTCGCCTCTCGCCTTCCGGGTGCCGGCAGTGTCCTTGCCGCGGCCTGCGTCCCGGATATCGGCGGCTTCTCCCTCGCCTCTAGCCTCCTCGATGCGGACAGCGCCTCTGGCGCGGCTCGCGTCCTGGATGTCGGCGGCGTCCTCGTCGCCTCTCGCCTCCCGGATGCTGGCAGTGTCCTTGCTGCGG
This sequence comes from Streptomyces sp. NPDC051913, assembly GCF_044593635.1. Lineage (NCBI taxonomy): Bacteria > Bacillati > Actinomycetota > Actinomycetes > Kitasatosporales > Streptomycetaceae > Streptomyces > Streptomyces sp. NPDC051913. Next base: position 750,617 of record NZ_JBIUCI010000003.1, read on the forward strand.
CTCGCGTCCCGGATGCCGGCGGCGTCTCCGTCGCCTCTCGCCTCCCCGATGCCGACAACGCCCCTGCCGCGGCGCACACCCCGGATGCCGGCTGCGTCCTTGCCGCGGCCTGCGTCCCGGATGTCGGCGGCGTCCCCGTCTCCCCTCGTATCCCCGCCACCGGCAGCCTCCCCGCGTCCCGCCTCCGTCCCGCCACCGGCAGCCTCCCCGCTGTCCGCCTCCGTCCCGCTGCCCGTCGTCACCCCGGTCCCGGGCAGGGTCTGGGCGACGGCGACCGGGGCGCCCGGGGGGAGGGTGGTGCCGTCGCCGGTGGTGGGCAGCAGGCCCTCGGCCCGCAGCTCCGCCACGGAGGCGCCGAGCGCGATGCGAGCGGCGGCCCGCGCGAGCGGCACGCCGGTCGCCTGCGTGGTGAAGGGCACGGTCCCGGAGACCCGGGGTTCGGCGCCGCGCACATGGAGCACCCCACCGGCCAGAGCGCATCGCACGGTGAGCGCGCCGCGCACCCCGAGCGCCCCGGCGAGCACCCGGGTGGCCGCACGCACCCGTTCGATGTCATGGCCGCCGAGCGTGACGGCCGGCAGGACGTGCACCGCACCGGCGTCCGACACGTCGACCCACCCGAGCCGTTCCAGCACCCCGCCCAGATAGACCTCCTCCCCGTCGAACAGCGCGTCCACGACGACCTCGACGGCATCACGCACCACCTGCCCGATCACCACGGGCCACGCACCACCGACGCTTCCGGGCCCGCCGAGCAGAGAGGCCAACGCCTCCGCGTCCGGCACGAGTTCCTGCCTCCCGTCCCCGCCGGCCCACCGCACCGTCACTGGATACTCGACGGCCTCGGCGGCGGCCCGGGCCTCGGCCGGTGAGGACGCCGTCGCGTACCGCACCGCGGTCAGCCCGGCGCTACGCACGAGGTCCTGGAACGTGTCGTGCCCCTCGGTGGCGAGGACCGCGGACGGCGGGGCGCCGAGGACCCGTACGCCCTGGTCCGCCAGGTCCCGCGCGAGCCGCGTCGCGTCCGCGCCGCCGAACTGCACGCACACCCCGGCGACCGGGCCGCCGCGTCGCTCGGCGTGCACCACCTCCAGGACGGCCTCGGTGGTGAGGGGGGCGCAGTAGAACCGGTCGGCGGCCCGCTCGTCCCAGTCCGCAGACGGGGGCATCGGCGCGCGGCCGACCACGACGGTCTCGTGCCGCGCCGCGCGCAGGGCGGCCGACGCGCCGTCGTTCCGCCCCAGGACGATCACCACGGGTTTCGTACGCCCGGCCGTCGGCCCCTGCCCGTCGCGGCACCGGCCCGGCCCGAGCACCGGTGGCACCGAGCGCACACCGAGGGCGTACCGGATCTCCCGGACGACGTCCTCGCGCAGCCCGCGGAGCTCACCGATCCGGTGGTCACGAAACCCGTGTCGTTTGGCCTCGTCCATGAGTTCCCCGGTCAGCTCGGGCGCGCAGGCCACCTCGTCCGCCACTTTCCGGATCACGGCGAGCTGCTCGGCGAGCCAGGGATCGGTCCCGATGCGGCCGCCGTCGATCACGTCGGACGCGATGCGGGCCAGTGCCTCGTGCAGGGCCCCGGTGAAGGTGTGGCCGACGGCCAGGGCCTCCGCTCCCGAGGGGGCGACCGCGCGAACGGCGACATGGCCGGGTGCGGGGCGGGAGCGTACCGACGTCTCGTCGAGCGTGCGGCCGACGGCCAGTTCGGCGCAGATCCCCGCCATCGGCAGCCCGGTGGCGCACGCCACCAGCGCCGCCTCGCGCGCACCCCGCGGGTCCACGTCGAGGACGGTCACGCCGCGGCTCTCGGGCCGTACCGCGCACCACAGGGTGCAGCCCCCGGCGCCCGCGCCGATCTCGCGGACCACGGACCGGCCGACGTCGCGCAGCATGTCGTACACCCGCGTGGTCGGTGTCCTGGCGGGCGCCACGGTGATCGTGCCGCCGCCCGGCAGGTCGAAGGTCTCGAAGGTGCAGACGACCTCGGTGGCGCCGTTCCTGTCGCGCAGCAACTGGAGCCCGTATCTGCGCCCCTCGGGAACGGCCCTCGCCCGGTCCACCCCCGCCCCTACAGCCTCCGCGGCCCGGTGGAGCGCTCCGGCGTCGGCGCCGAGCAGCCGGACGCCGTACCGGTCGAGCGTGCCCGCCTCGTGCAGGGCCACGGCCGTGTCGAGGGCGGCGCGCCCGTGGAGGGCCGGCAGCAGCGCGTCGGGGCGCTCCCTGGCGATGACGTTCTCGACGGACTCGGGGGTGAGGGGTTCGACGTAGGTGGCGTCGGCGAACTCCGGGTCGGTGGTGACCGTCCCGGGGTCGGGATCGACGAGGACGACCCGCAGCCCCAGCTCCGTCAGCGCCCGGCACGCCTGCGGGCCGGCCCCGAGCACCAGGACCGACCGCACGGTGCCGTGCTCAGGCACGAGGCCCGCTCCAATAGGTACGGGCGTCCGGTCGCAGCGCGCGGTTCAGGGGATCGCGCAGCAGCCGGGCGGCCAGGCCGGCCGGCAGGACGACGAAGAGATAGGCGACGGCGAGCAGCGCCAGGACGCAGGCGCGGCGAAGCGCATCCATGATGAGGCCTCTCAGCAGGGGGAGTTCGGTCCACGAGTGCGGGGATCAGTCCAGCGGGATCAGTTCGCGCCAGTTGTCGTTCTCCGGCCAGGCCGGCTGCTGCGCCTTCTCGATCAGGAAGCCGCCGATGGCCAGGGTGTCGATGTTGGTGCGCATGAAGCAGCGGTAGGCGTCCTCCGGGGTCGCCACGATGGGTTCGCCCCGCACGTTGAACGACGTGTTGACGAGGACGGGGCACCCGGTGAGCCGGTCGAACTCGGTCAACAGCCGGTGGAACGCGGGGTCTTGCTCCGCGTCGACCGTCTGCACCCGGGCCGAGCGGTCGACATGGGTGACCGCGGGCACGGTGGACCGGGGAACCTTCAGCAACTCCAGCCCGGAGACCTGCCCGGACGCCGGCCCGGAGGCCTGTTCGGACGCCGGCCCGGAACTCTCCCCTGGGTCCCGCTCGGCGAGTTGCTGCTGCGCCGCGATCCGGGCGACGATCAGCATGTACGGGCTGGGCTGCCCCAACTCGAAGTACTCCTTGGCCCGTTCGGCCAGCACCGCGGGTGCGAACGGCCGGAACGACTCACGGAACTTGATCTTCTGGTTCATCGCGGACTGCATCGCCGGATCCCGTGGGTCGCCGAGGATGGACCGGGAGCCGAGCGCCCGCGGCCCGAACTCCATCCGCCCCTGGAACCAGCCCACGACCTTGCCCTCGGCGAGCTGCCCGGCCACCGCGCGGCTGAGCTCCTCGGGGCCGAGCCGGCGGTGCGGGATGGCGGAGGCGTCCAGATAGGCCTGGATCCGGTCGTCGTCGAACCGGGGGCCGAGGCGGGAGGCGCGCATCGCGTCGCGGCCTGTACGGGTGTGGCTCCGGGCCCGCGCCGGTCCCCGCTGGGCCAGCAGCGCGGCCCCGAGGGCACCGCCCGCGTCACCGGCCGCCGGCTGGACCCACAGTTCGTCGAAGATCCCGGCCTCGGCGAGCTTGCCGTTGGCGACGCAGTTGAGTGCGACCCCGCCCGCCAGGCACAGCCGGCTCTCCCGGGTGAGCCGGCGCGCCGTCCGCGCCAGCTTCAGCATGATCTCCTCGGTGACGGCCTGCACGGACGCGGCCAGGTCGAACTCCCGCTGGGTGAGCGGGCTCTCCGGCTCCCGGCGCGGACCGCCGAACAGCTCCTCGAAGCCGCGCCCCGTCATGACCTGGCCGTACTGGAAGGCGAACCGGCGCAGGTCGAGGCGGAACGAGCCGTCGTCCTTGATGTCGACCAGATGCTCCCGGATCAGGTCGGCGTGGACGGGTCGCCCGTAGGGGGCGAGGCCCATGAGCTTGTACTCGCCCGAGTCGACCTTGAAGCCGCAGAAATAGGTGAACGCCGAGTAGAGCATCCCGAGGGAGTGCGGGAAGGACAGCTCGGCGACCGGCACGACCTCCCCGGCCACGCCGTGCCAGATCGACGTGGTCGTCCACTCGCCCACCCCGTCGACGCACAGGACGGCCGCGGTCTCGTAGGGACTGGGCAGATAGGCGGACGCGGCGTGCGACTCGTGGTGCCCGAAGGCCCTGATCTCGGGGACGGGACCGGCGAACAGCGCGCCCAGCCGCTCCCGGACCGTGTCCGGCGCGCGCCGCTTCCAGCTCAGCCAGTCGGGCATCACCTCCCGGAACGAGCTCCAGGAACGCGGCGCCGTACCGAGGTAAGTCGCCAGCACCCGACGGAACTTGAGGTCCGAGCGCTCGTAGTACGCGACGGCGTCGAGGTCGGCGAGGGCGAGACCCGCCTCGTCCAGGCAGTAGCGGACGGCGAGTTCGGGGAAGGACGGGTCGTGGCGGCGTCGGCTGAACCGCTCCTCCTGAGCGGCGGCGACGATCCCGCCGCCGTCGACCACGGCAGCCGCGCTGTCGTGGTAGTACGCGGACAGACCCAGGACGGTGGTGACGGGGGCATCAGATGCCATGGACCGAACTCCTCGGTGTCAGTGGAGGCGGGTCAGTGGGAGGCGGGCGCGAGGCGTGCGGGGGGCGGGGTGCGGCGTACGGTGCGCAGCGCGGCGTACAGTGCGGCGGCCCGGCCGGCGGGCGGGTTGAGTGAGCGCTGGCCGACCCGGACGCGCTCCCAGACCTCGGCCTCTCCGCCGGGGCCGGGGCGTGCGGGCAGTTCGTTGAGATGGCTGTCGATCGCGTCGGCCGCCCATGCCGAATGACCGGTGGCCACGTTGTCGATCGTGTTGTGGAGATCGACGAACTGGGTGCTGAAACCGTGGTGCCGCAACGCCACCCGGGCATCGCGGTAGCTGCCGCCGACCCCGGACAGCTCCATCGCCAGGTTGAGCCCGAGGATCTCCGGCATGAACTCCTCCGGGAACCGGGAGACGCTCAGCCAGAACACCGGCATGGCGAAGGCCTCGTCGCGCAGTTGGGGCCAGGCGATGAACTCGGGCGAGGCGGTGGGGGGCAGGTCGATTCCCATCTGGCGCAGCAACGCACGGTAGATCCGGGGGTGGTTGAGCTCCGGCTCCCCGTTGCCCAGCTCGTCCCAGTAGGTGCGGAACAGGAAGTGTCCGGCGCGGGACGCGGCGAGCCGGTAGTCCGTGAACCCCTGCAGCCAGCCGCCGTCGATCATGATGAGGGGCGCCAACTGAAGCGTGGAGTCGATGAGTTCGTCACGACTGGGCAGGGCCACCTGCTCCTCGTCGAAGCCCTCGGCATGCTGGTCGTGGGCCCGGGCCAGCCAGGGACGCAGCCCGTTCTCCCGGTCCCAGCGCTCGGGCAGGGCCCCCTTCGCCGGCCGGTTGAGGGCGTAGCGGGAGCGGGCCAGCCAACGGGTCGCGTAGGCGTGCGCGAACGCGCGCAGCCCGGGCGAGTCGGCACGGCTCAGGAGCAGCGGATACGCCTTACGCGCGGCCCGGGGCGTAAGGGCGGGCCGCCGCACCGAGCCCGGCCCGCGCACCCCGGGTGCCACTCCCTGGGCCGATTCGCGCGCCCCGGGTGCCACCGTCGAGGCCGACGCCACCGCCCGGGACACCCCGCCCCGCCCGGGCCAGTCCGCCTGGGCCCGATGCAGCCCGGCCTGACGGCTCGCGGCATCCGGTGCGTCGGGACGCAGCACGGACCCCGTTTCGGGAAGCCCCCGTATCCACCGCCGCAGCACGGCGAGCTCTTCCTCGGTGAAGATCCGGAACATGGGCCCCTCGGGGCCGATGAGCCGCCCCAGCAGCGGACTGGACTCCGGCTTCCCGGGGCGTACGAGCCGACTGCGGGCCAGCGCCGCGAGGAAGGGCGCGGGACCGGCGTCGACATCGGCGAACCACTCCGACAGCGGGCGCCCCTCCAGCCGGAAACCGGAGTGGTAGACCGCCGCCTGCCGCGCCCGGGTGTGGATGAGCCTCCAGACCCCGTAATCGGGGTGCAGGGACAGCGCGGTCTCCTGCCGCAGCCGCTCACTCCACTCCCGCACCTCACGCAAAGCCCAGCGGAACCCCTCAAGCACCCCACCCGCGGGCCCGGCCGCCGCCAACTGCGCCCGTACGGCGGCCCAGGACAGCTCACGCCCGGGCGCCCCGCCGGCGGCGCGGGCCGCGCCCAGGTCGAGCGTCTCGTACGTCTCGTCCTTGGCGTCCGTGGCTCGCAGCGCGGCGGCGAGGGGCGGCGGCACGCCGAGGTGGCGCAGGCACAGGTCGGCGCCGAGGAGCTGGCAGCGGTAGGTGTCGGGCAGCCGGCTCATCGTCAGCAGCAGAGCGGGGAGCCGGAAGCTGAATCCGTCGACGGACTCGCTGCCCGCGAGCAGCACACCGGGCACCTCCTCCGCGACACCGTGGCGCCGCAGCAGTTCACGGAAGTCGCTGCCGCGGTCGGCCAGCGGCAGCCCGACCCCGACGTCCGCGGCGTACAGGGTCAGGGTCCGCAGGACGGGTTCCGTCTCCGAGTTGCCGGGCCCCGACAGCCATTGCAGCCAGGCCCCGGCACTGAGCGCGAACGGCGCGCAGTTGCGCAGCACCCGGCGGACGGCCTCGTCGAGATCCTCCCCCGCGTCAGGGAGCACCGCGGCGAAGGCGTCGCTCTCCGCGGTGCTCCACCGGGCGGCTTCCGCGCACAGCGCGAGCAGCTCCCGTTCGGCGGCTTCGGGGGCGTGGTGGGCGTGGACGTCGGTGGACGGAAGGCCCCGGCCGTCCTGCGGGGTGAGCGGATCGGGGGCGCCGGGAGAGAGGGCGCGCAGATACAGCGTGCGGTAGCGGGAGGACATGACGCAGCGGCACCTTCCCTCAGAACATCGGGTAGATGGTGTTGTCCTTGCGGCGCCTGCGGCGGTTCCTGCGCTGCTTGAACAGGGCGGCGAGCTTGCGGAACACAGTGATCACCTCACGGTGGGAGACAGGGAGAGCCGGCGGAAGCGAGGGCTCAGGCGAGGGTGAACTCGGCGCGCAGAAGGTCGGCCACGACCCGTGAACCGTCGTCCGTGTGGTGCGTCTGGTCCACGAACAGCCACGCGTCCCGCTCCGGCGAAGCCCCCAGCGCCTCGTTGACGTCGAGGAAGGGCACACCGTGCTGCTTGCAGACGGCGGCGAGCCGCTGGGCGTAGGCGGCGTGCACGGCCGGGTCGAGGATCTGCTGGAACAGGTTCCACATCTGCGCGCGCTGGCTGTAGTTCTCCTCGATGAGCAGCCGTTCCTGCTCGGTGAGGCGCTTGCCGCTCCACGAGGCCGTGGCCTGGAGGGCGAACAGCACCCGGGCCCCGGTGGGGGCGGCGAGTTCGACGAGCCGGGCGAGGTCCCGTCCGGTCGTCCGGGCCGCGATGTCGATCCGCTGCTCGGGATCGGCCAGCGACCGGTCCTCCTGCCGGGCTTCCCCGCCCAGCCGCCGGGCCGCCTGGGCCAGCCGCCCCTGGGCCCACCCGGGCTGTTTGCCGCCCTGTCCGAGCGCGGGCACGCCGAGCTGCCGGAAGAACTCGCCGGAGAAGAAGAACTGCCCGTATCCGCTGTCCGCGGCGGGCAGCCCGCCGACCACGAGGTCGTTGAGGCCGGAGTAGACGACGATGTCCCGTACGGCGGGCAGTTCCCCCCGGTGCATCAGGAAGAGCAGGGTCTCCTGCGTGGAGTTGAAGGCGGGCGCGGCGAGGTTGAGCCAGGGCCGGGCCCCCGGCGCCCGGGAGAGCAGGGACGGAATGGTGTGCGCGTCGTCCGTCGCCCCGAGCCCGAAGGCGGGCGAGGCCCCCAGCATCAGGCTCACCGGACCCTCGGGCAGCTCGCCCTTGAGCGAGAACGCCCCCCGCGCCGAGACCGAGTGCCGAAAGCCTCCGGCGTCGGTATTGATCACGGGGGAGCGGAAGCCGGGCCGGTTGAAGAACATGACGTACGGCGTCCAGCAGATGTCGCCGGTGGCGAACTCCTCGTAGTGGCGCATGTGCGGAGTCAGTCGTTTCTGCTGTTCCACTGGTTCCCCTCCGAGCAGACGGTGAGCCTTGACCGGCGGCCGGCCCGGAGTGGAGTCCGGCCCGGCCGCCCGGGGCTCAGCGACCGTGCTCGGGCCCGCTAGAGAGGTGCTCGAAGGTCGTCGGAGAACTGGCGACGGTCACCGGGGGCGCGGCGGGCGGCCGCAGGGCGGGGACGCGGACGACGAGGACGAACCAGCCGTCGACGCTCTCGGTGCGCAGGCTGCCGCCGACCTGCCCGGCGCGCGCGGCCATGTGTTCGAGCCCGCTGCCCCCGTGCTGGGACTCGGCGGCGACCTGGGGGCCATCGGCGGCGGGACCGCTCACCCCGTCGTTGGCCACGGTGAGTTCGAGCTGGCGCAGTTGTCCGTCGCACGTCGTCGCCAGGGTGATCCGGCACCGGGCGGCCCGGCTGTGCCGCAGCATGTTGGTGACCGCCTCGCGCAGCACCACCGCGAGCACATTGCCGACGCGCGGTTCGATGTGCCGGAAGTCGCCCTCGGTCGTCATCTCGATGCCCGCCGAGTCGAGCACCCGCTCGCTGAGCTCGACCTCGTCGAGCAGCCGCAGGGAACGCCTGCCGTGCACCACGGTGCGTACGTCGGCGAGGGCGGCGCGGGTGATCGCCAGTGACTCGGACAGTTCCTGGCGCGCCTGGGCGTCGTCCTTGCCGATCAGCCGGTTCGCCAGCTCGGTCTTCAGGGTGATGGCGGACAGGCTGTAGCTGAAAAGGTCGTGCAGGTCCTGGGTGAACCGCACGCGTTCCCGGGAGACCGCGACCCAGGCGGACTCCTCGCGCCGCCGGTGCAGTTCGGTGACGAGATCGACCAGCCGGCTCAGCGCGGTGGTGATCAGACCGATGGACGCACAGGACAGCACCATGAAGGCGGCGGTGAAGAGGTCGTCCCCGGTACCGAGCGCGGTGAGAAGTACGGCCACGTTGATCACGCCGAACAGCGCGTACGCCAGCTTGGCGCGCAGCAGCACGGTGCAGGCGCCGGCGAGGAAGCCGGCCAGGGCGCCCGACTGGTGGCCGAGGAAGAACACCGGGGAGAGGGAGAGCAGGGCCTGGAGGGCCAGCGTCCAGGGGAAGCGCCGGTTGACGACCTGGAGGCGGCCGCGGGCCGAGGGCGAGCAGTGCGCCATCTGCAGGACGTAGCAGCAACTCACGACGGCGGAGGCGAGGGTGAGCCCCTCGGGGGTGTGCGAGACCTTGATCAGGTTTGCCACGCCGATGACGGCGAAACCGGCCAGGATGACCGACATGAGGGTCATGGCGTACTTGGGCGGCATCACCGCTGTGGACCGACGCACCGATCCTTGGCGGCTGAGGGTCTGGACGACCGCGGTATCGCGGAGATCCGTATCCGGAGGCGACGTGGCGGCAGATCTGTCGAGGGGGACGTTCCTAACAGCACGTGGGGGGCCTCGCGTTTCTGGTGTGAGGAGTGCGGTGCGGACACGCCACTTACTTTTGCCCAAGCCGGAGACATGACAAACGGAATTCGACCGCCCGGTGTGCTTCTCACACGCAACAGCCCCCGACCCGTTTTCCCGGGTCGGGGGCTGTTCCTCAAGCGGTAGCGGAGGGATTTGAACCCTCGGTGACTTGCGCCACACTCGCTTTCGAGGCGAGCTCCTTCGGCCGCTCGGACACGCTACCGAGGGAGACCTTACAGCAAGGTGGGGCATGGTTTGAAATCGGTATCGGGGGCGCTCTCAGCGCTCCCGGAAGAACGCGGTGAGCAGGCTCGCGCACTCCTCGGCGAGGACGCCCTCGATCACCTCGGGCCGGTGGTTGAGCCGCCGGTCGCGGACGACGTCCCAGAGGGAACCGGCCGCGCCGGCCTTCTCGTCCCGGGCGCCGTAGACGACCCGGTCCACCCGGGACTGCACGAGCGCGCCCGCGCACATCGTGCACGGTTCGAGGGTGACGACCAGCGTGCAGCCGGTCAGCCGCCACTCGCCGAGCCGGACGGCCGCCCGGCGGATCGCGAGGACCTCCGCGTGGGCGGTCGGATCACCGACCGCCTCGCGTTCGTTGTGCCCGGCGCCGAGGACGGTGGTGCCGTCCGGGGCCAGTACGACGGCCCCGACCGGCACATCGGGCCCGGCCTTCCCGGCCTCGTCCAGGGCGAGCCGCATCGCGGCCCGCCACCGGTCGCGCACCGGGTCCGGGGGACCCCCTGAGGTCTCCCCGGTCAGCGGACGGTCTCCAGGACCTCCGAGGCGCCCAGCGCGTCGGCGATCTCGGTGAGCGCGTCGTCCGACAGGGACTTCAGCTCCTTCTCGCTGACGCCCAGGTCGTCGAGGATGCGGGGGTCGCCGACCGGGCCGTGCGGCACGGCCTCGGCGGAGCCGCCGCCCTCAGTGTCGTCGCTGTCGTTGTCGTCGTCCTCGTCCTCGCCGTCCTCGGTGCCGTCGAGGTCGAGGGAGTCCAGGTCGGCGTCGTCGTCGCCGGGCTCCCTTCCGAGCAGTTCGTCGGTGAGCAGGATCTCGCCGTAACTGCTGCGGGCAGCGGCGGCGGCGTCCGAGACGTAGATACGAGGGTCGTCCTCGCCGTCGATGCGGACGACGCCGAACCAGGCGTCCTCCTGCTCGATGAGCACCAGCACCGTGTCGTCCTCGGGCGAGGCTTCACGGGCCAGTTCGGCCAGATCCGACAGGGTCTCCACATCGTCGAGCTCTGTGTCGCTCGCTTCCCACCCGTCTTCGGTGCGCGCGAGCAGTGCGGCGAAGTACACCGTGACTCTCCCACTGGTCATAGGCGTGCCGGTTGGGGGTCCCCCCGGCGGAGGTCTGCGGGCGGGGAGGCATTGGCTCCGAGCCCCACCCACTCGGAATCGTGGCAGAAACGGAGCGCTCAGGGGACGTCTTCGGCTCCCTGTGTCCGCCCGTTTTGATCGTCCACCAGCGGGATCGTACGCGGCTGGCGGTGCGGCGCACGCATCAGGCGGTCCAAGAACGCCCCAAGCCCTACCAGCGGAAGGTGCGCATGCGCATGGCGTGGCGCAGCCGTGCGGCCTTGGCGCGCCGGGGCTGGACACGGTCCCGCAGCTCCCGGGCCTCGGCGAGATCGCGCAGGAACTGGGCGCGCCGCCTGCGGCGCGCGGCGTCGGTCTCCTGTTGTGGGTCCTGCTCCGGCACAGGCACTGGCATAGGCACACCACCCCGTCACGTCCCTCCCACTTTCCCTCTGTCGGGGGGTTTGATGCCAGCGCACGGGTGAAGCGGGGTTTGTCGTTGCCGGGACGCCGGGCAGGGCGGGCCCGGTTACTGTTGTGGACATGCGTCTCCACGTCGTCGACCACCCCCTGGTCGCCCACAAACTCACCACGCTGCGCGACCAGCGCACCGACTCCGCGACCTTCCGCCGTCTCGCCGACGAGTTGGTCACCCTCCTCGCCTACGAGGCCACGCGCGACGTGCGCACGGAGCAGGTCGACATCAACACGCCGGTCTCCCGGACCACCGGCGTGAAGCTGTCCTACCCGCGCCCCCTGGTGGTGCCGATCCTCCGCGCCGGCCTCGGCATGCTCGACGGCATGGTCCGCCTGCTGCCGACCGCCGAGGTGGGCTTCCTCGGCATGATCCGCAACGAGGAGACGCTGGAGGCGTCCACGTACGCCACGCGCATGCCGGAAGACCTCTCCGGCCGCCAGGTGTACGTCCTCGACCCGATGCTGGCCACGGGCGGGACGCTGGTCGCCGCCATCCGTGAGCTCATCAAGCGCGGCGCGGACGATGTGACGGCCGTGGTGCTGCTCGCCGCGCCCGAGGGCGTGGAGCTGATGGAACGCGAGTTGGCGGGGACGCCTGTGACCGTGGTGACGGCAGCGGTCGACGACCACCTCAACGAGCACGGCTACATCGTCCCGGGCCTGGGAGACGCGGGCGACCGCCTCTACGGCGCCGCTGAGTAGAACGCCCCGAAGGGGCGCGGGGAACGGCGCGACCTGCCACCACAGGCCCGCAGTCGCGCAACAACCGCACCCCTACGGTGAAAGGGCGTCTCTCAACACGCCTTCTTCGAGGAACCAGGCGCAGGCTGCGGCTTCCCCAGCGCGGCCAGCGCCTTGTCCGCGTCCGCCTTCTTCGCCAGCGCCTTGAACCCGGTGCCGATGATCAGATCGACATCGCCACCCTTACGCCCGTCAGCCCGCGTCTCGGCACCGGCCAACTGCGTGCCCAGTACCGGCAACGACGTGCCCATGGCCGACGTACGCCCCAGCAACAGCCCCGCGCCCTTGACCTTCTTGTCGAACTCCGCGGACGCGTTGCCCACATCGCCGATCTTGAAGCCGCGCTTCTTCAGCTCGTCCGCCGTCTTCTTGGCGAGCCCCGCGCGGGGCGTGGCGTTGAAGACGTTGACGGTGATCTGCGCGGGCCTGGGATGGGCCGACGAGGACGTGGACGCCGAGGCCGACGGCGAGGCGGAGGTCGCGCAGTCCGCCTTGGGCCCCGCCGCGGACGCCTTGTCGTCGTTGCCGGTGAAGATGCCGATGAGCTGCAACGTGCCCCAGCCGACGAGGCCGAGAGCGGCGACGGAGGCGACCAGCGCCAGCACGAGTCTGCCGCGCCGCCTGGGCCGGCGCATGCGTGGGTATTTGTCCCCCGTGATCCGGTACTTGCCGCCCATGCCTGGGGGAGTCAGCATGCTCATGGGCGCAGCGTAGTGCGCCGGGGCGGCGATGCCTACTAAATGATCATTGGATCCGGGTCAGTGAACCCGAAAGGGCCAACCCTCTACAGGACGGCCACTCAATCCAGCTCAAGTACACGCGCGTGCAGCACCTGGCGCTGCTGGAGCGCCGCCCGTACCGCGCGGTGCAGGCCGTCCTCGAGGTACAGGTCGCCCTGCCACTTCACGACATGCGCGAAGAGGTCGCCGTAGAACGTCGAGTCCTCGGCGAGCAGGGTTTCCAGGTCGAGTTGGCCCTTGGTCGTCACCAACTGATCGAGGCGGACCGGGCGCGGCGCGACGTCCGCCCACTGCCGGGTGCTTTCCCGGCCGTGGTCGGGGTACGGCCGGCCGTTTCCGATGCGCTTGAAGATCACACGGAAAGCCTACCGGTCAAGACCTTCCGGGCGCAGCCATGGCGACGGAGTGTGATGCTGGAAAAGATGCCGTAAACGGGGGCAAACCGGAACAGGTGCCTGAGATGAGTGACAGCGAGACCATGCCGCCGGCCACCGCTCCCGAGGCGCCGGGCAGTGCCCCCGCGCTTCCGAAGGAGGCCTTGGAGATCGCCTCCGGGTACGCCTTCGCCGGGCCCGCCCTGGATCTCGGCGCCCTGTTGTGGGACGGGGTGTGTCTGCCGGACGCGCAGGTCAGGATCCCGCTGCCGATGCTGAACCGGCACGGACTGGTCGCGGGCGCCACCGGCACCGGCAAGACCAAGACGCTCCAGCTGATCGCCGAGCAGCTCTCCGCGCAGGGCGTGCCGGTGTTCCTGGCCGACATCAAGGGTGACGTGTCCGGGATCTCGGCCCCGGGGCAGCCGAACGACAAGGTCCGCAGCCGCTCGCAGGAGGTCCATCAGGAGTGGAAGGCGACCGGTTTCCCGGCCGAGTTCTACGCCCTCGGCGGCATCGGTCACGGCATCCCGGTACGGGCGACGGTCACCGACTTCGGCCCGCTCCTGCTCGCCAAGGTGCTCCAGCTCAACCGGACCCAGGAGCAGTCCCTCGGCCTGATCTTCCACTACGCCGACACCAAGGGCCTCGAACTCGTCGACCTGAAGGACCTCAGGGCCGTCGTCACCTTCCTGACCTCCGACGAGGGCAGGCCCGAGCTCAAGAACATCGGCGGCCTCTCCACCACCACGGCCGGTGTGATCCTGCGGTCCCTCACCGCCTTCGAGGCGCAGGGCATGGCCGACTTCTTCGGCGAGCCCGCGTTCGACACCGCCGACCTGATGCACACGGCGTCCGACGGGCGCGGCCTGGTCTCCGTCCTCGAACTGGCCGCCGTACAGGACAGACCCGCGCTGTTCTCGACGTTCCTGATGTGGCTGCTGGCCGACCTCTTCCATGATCTGCCCGAGGTCGGGGACGCCGAGAAGCCCAAGCTCGTCTTCTTCTTCGACGAGGCGCATCTGCTCTTCAACGACGCGTCGAAGGCGTTCCTCGACGCCATCACGCAGACCGTCCGGCTGATTCGCTCGAAAGGGGTCGGCGTCTTCTTCGTGACGCAGACCCCGAAGGACGTACCCGGCGACGTCCTCGCCCAGCTCGGCAACCGTGTCCAGCACGCGCTGCGGGCGTTCACACCGGACGACCAGAAGGCGCTGAAGGCGACGGTGAAGACGTTCCCCAACTCGGCGTACGACCTGGAGGAGCTGCTCACCGGGCTGGGCACGGGTGAGGCCGTGGTGACCGTCCTGAGCGAGAAGGGCGCCCCGACCCCGGTCGCGGCGACCCGCCTGCGCGCCCCCGAGTCCCTGATGGGCCCGATCGAGCCCGCCGCCCTCGACGAGGCGGTCAGGTCCTCGCCGCTGCACGGACGTTACGCACAGGCTGTGGACAGAGAGTCGGCGTACGAGAAGCTGAACACCTCCGGCGGGGCGAAGGGCCCGGACGAGATGACGGCAGCTCCCAAGGCGACTACTGAGGCGACCCCCAAGGCCACAACGAAGGCCACAACGAAGGCCAAGGAGGACCCCTCCGTCGTCGAACAGGTCGTCGGCAGCGGCATGTTCAAGTCCCTCGCGCGCTCCGTCGGCACACAGATCGGCCGTGAGATCACCCGCTCGCTCTTCGGTACGGCCCGGCGGAAGCGGTAGGTCCGCGTCCGCCGGGCGCGCGGCTCAGCGGCCCTGCTGCTCCTGCGGGGGCTGCTGTGGCTGCTGTTCCCGATCCTGCGGCTTCGGTGTGTTGCGGGCGGCCTCGGCGCGCAGCAGGGCGCGCAGGACGGCGTACGGGTCGACGGGCATGGTGGTGGTGCTCCTTGTGTTCGTTGCTGAAACGGCCTCTGACGCGAGGGCCGGTCAGCAGCGCAGGACCACCGTGCGCAGGGTGAGCAGGGTGTACGACGGGTGCGGCGGCGCCGGGAGCGGCGCGCCGTCCGGAACGACCGGGGCCGGGAGTGTTACCCGGGGCGCGGGACGCAGCGGGGCGACGGGATGCTGGGAGGCCGGCCGCAGGACCGTGTCGAGGACGTCGTACTCGGCGGCCTCACTCGCCGCGACCGGCACGGCGGCGTGCGCCCCCGCGTGGGCGCCGGGCACGAGCAGCGCGAGCAGCAGGACGATGGCGCGGAGCCAGGCGCGGGTGCTGCTCATGATTGCTGGTCTGCCCCGGGGCGTACGAGGTTCATCGCGTCGCCCGTCAGATCCGCCCGCACGGGTTACTCAGACGGTGTGCGGCACCTGCCGGGCCCGCCCGCGCATCCGTACCGCCGTGACGATCTCGACGATCCCCACGACGACCAGCCAGATCCCGCCGACCACGGTGAGGACGGCGACCGACTCGAAGGGGGAGTCGATGAGGACGATCCCGGCGATGAAGGTGACGATCCCGAGGAAGACCTGCCAGCCGCGGGCCGGCATCGAGGGGTCTGAGGCGGCGGCCAGGGTCTGGGTGATGCCGCGGATCAGCCAGCCGATGCCGATCCACAGGGCGAGCAGCAGGAGCGACTGCATGGGGCCGCGGAAGCAGAACAGGCCCAGCAGGATCGACAGGGCGCCGCTGATGAAGGCGAGCACGCGCAGCCCGGTGGTCTTGTGCGTGCCGAAGGCGGAGACGAGCTGGAAGATCCCGCTGACGACGAGGTAGACGCCGAAGAGGAGGCCGGTGGCGCGGAGTGTGGAGCCCGGCCAGACCAGCACCAGGACACCCAGGACGAGGGAGGCGAGCCCGGTGACCAGGACCACCTGCCAGGCCGCCCTGGACAGCGCGTGGAGGGGTCCTTCGAAGGGCGGTTCGGGCTCATGGCCGCCCCGCGGGGCATGCTGCGCGTGAACCTTGCGGTCGTCGTACTCCGGGCCCCAGGAGGAGCCGCTCGGTGCCTCGGTCATGGTTCATGCTCGGACCGTGTACGACGGTGCCGCGAGGCGGATGAGCCGTTCGGCTCAGTTCTTCGCGGCCTTCGCGGCCTTCGCGGCCTTGGCCGCCGCCTTCATCTCCTGCTTGTGCGCCCGCACCTTGGACAGGGATTCAGGGCCCGTGATGTCGGCGACCGAACGGAAGGACTTCGCCTCGCCGTAGGCGCCCGCGGCCTCCCGCCAGCCCTTCGGAGTGACGCCCAGCTGCTTGCCGAGCAGGGCGAGGAAGATCTGGGCCTTCTGCTTGCCGAAGCCGGGCAGTTCCTCCAGTCGGCGGAGCAGTTCGCGGCCGTCGGTCACGCCCTTCCAGACCAGTTCGGCGTTGCCGTCGTAGTGCTCGACCAGGTACTGGCACAGCTGTTGGACCCGCTTGGCCATGGAGCCCGGGTAGCGGTGGACCGCCGGCTTGTCGGAGAGGACGGCCGCGAAGGCCTCCGGGTCCTGGGCGGCGATCTCGTGGGCGTCGAGGTCGTCGGTGCCGAGCCGGTCGGCGATCGTCCGGGGCCCCTTGAACGCCCACTCCATCGGGACCTGCTGGTCCAGCAGCATCCCGACGAGCGCGGCGAGCGGGGAGCGCCCGAGGAGCTCGTCGGCCTCGGGGTCCTGGGCGAGGTGCAGGGTGACGTCCATGCCCCCGATCATGCCGTCCGACCCGCCGAGCCGCTCGGTCAGGCCGCCCGCCAGTACCCCAGCGCGTGCAGGCGCTCCCTGGGAACGCCGAGGTCCTTGCGCACGTAGGAGGACAGGGTGCGGGTCGTCCTGGTGTCGCAGGCGATCCAGACGTACGCGTCCGGGTGGGCCCGCAGGAGGTCCGGGAGGTCGGTCTTCACCTGGGTGACCAGGTCGTCGCCGGTCCGGACGTCGTGGCGGGACGCGTCCGTGCGGAAAGGGAGGCCGTCGGGGGCGCCCTCGAACCAGATCGTCGCCGGGGACGAGTCGAGCGCCGCCAGCAGGGAGTTGATCGCGGGCAGCGAGGCCGGGTCGCCGATCGCGAAGACATGCGTCGGGGCGGGGTCGGGGTGGGTGAACGCCGTGCCGTGGACCGTGGCCTCGATGGTGTCGCCCGGCGCTGCCGCGCGGGCCCAGTCGCTCGCCACGCCCTCGTGGAGCGCGAACTCCAGGCTGAAGGTGCCGGCCGCCGGGTCCGGGTCGACGAGCGTGTACGCCCGCTGGTGCGGCTTGCCCGCGGCGGAGAACCACAGCCGCACCCACATCGTCGGGTGCACCCCGGTCGCGGCGAGCAGCCCGCCGTCGGTGAGGTGGAGCCGCCGGTAGTGCGGGGTGACGTCCTCGGCGCCGGTCACCGTGAGGACGAAGTCCTTCGCGCGCAGCAGTCTGAGGACCGCGCCCTCCCAGCCGTGCCCCTGCCCCATCGCCTCTTCACCCCTCGCGTACGATTCCACCACGACCTACTTAGGTGAGCCTAACCTAAAGCACAGGAGACCCCCAGCGTGAGCGCCGAGATCTACCGAGATGCCTGGGGTGTCCCGCATCTGCGCGCCGACAGCGTGCGTGAACTCGCCCGTGCCCAGGGCCGGGTCACCGCCCGCGACCGCGCCTGGCAGCTGGAGGTCGAACGGCGCCGCGCCGACGGCACCTCGGCGGCTCTCCTCGGCGTCGACGCCCTCCCCTGGGACCGCTTCGTCCGGCGCGCCCGCGTCGACGACACCGCCCGACGCTGCTTCGCCGACCTCTCGGCGAAAGACCCCGAAACGGCCGACTGGGTCCAGGCGTACGTCGGCGGCGTCAACGAGGGTCTGGCCGAGACGACCCTCCCCCTCGGCACCCCCGGCCGCTGGGAGCCCTGGACCCCGCTCGGCGTCTGGCTCGCCACCCACATCCTCTTCGCGGGCTTCCCGGCGAAGCTCTGGCGCGAGCAGGCCGTCCGGCATCTCGGCGAGGAGGCCGTCGGCCTGTTCGCCATCGACGGTCCCGGCACCTCCGGCAGCAACGGCTGGCTGGTGAGCGGCGAGCGGACCGCGACCGGACAGGCCGTCATCGCCGGCGACCCGCACCGCTTCATCGAGGACCCCGGCGTCTACCAGCAGATCCACCTCTCCTGCCCGGAGTTCGACGTCGTCGGCCTCGCCGTCCCCGGCGTCCCCGGCATCGCCCACTTCGGCCACACCGGCACGGTCGCCTGGGCCATCACCAACGCCATGGCCGACTACCAGGACCTGTACAGCGAGAAACTGCGCCGCACCGGCGCCGGCGTCGAGGCCCTCGACCCGGACGGGAGCTGGCGGCGCGCCGCCCGGCACACCGAGACCGTCGAGGTCGCCGGTGAGGAACCGGCGGAGGTCGAGATCATCGAGACCGCGCGCGGGCCGGTGATCGCCGGTGGCCCGGAGGGCCTCGACGACGGATCCGAGGGGAGCGACGACGGCACCCCGCTCGCCCTCAGCCTGCGCACCCCGCCCCGGGTCACCGGCGACCTGGGCTTCGGCACCCTGCTGCCCCTGCTGCGCGCCCGCCGGGTCGCCGACATCGACCGGGCCTTCGACCACTGGGCCGAGCCGGTCAACGTCGTGCAGGCCGCCGACACCGAGGGCGGGCTGCTGCACCGGGTCGCGGGCCGGGTGCCGGTACGGTCCACGGCCAACCGCACCCGGATCGTGCCCGCCTGGGAGGCCGGGCACGAATGGACCGGCTGGCACGAGATGCCGTACGGCGAACTCACCGACGGCGCCGCCGTGATGGCCAACCAGCGCGGCCCGGCCGCCCCGCTCGGCGTCGAGTTCGCCCCGCCGCACCGGGCGAACCGCATCGCCGCGCTGCTCGCGGAGAAGGAGAAGTGGACGGCCGCCGACATGCCGGCCATCCACATGGACACCCATCTCGCCTCCGCCGCGCCCCTGTTGGACCACCTGGCGGCCCTCGAAGACCTCAGCCCCGAGGCCGCCGAGGTCAGGGACACCCTCCTCGGCTGGAACCGCCACATGGACGCGGGCAGTCCGGGCGCCGCCCTCTACTCGGCGGTGCGCGGCGCGGTCGTACGCCGGCTCGCGGCGCACCCCGCGTTCGCCGCGCTCACCACCGCGCCCGCCTACCCCGAGGTCCTCCTCCCCTGGCTCGGCCTCGTCCCGCGCATCGGCTACGCCCTCGAACACCTGCTGCGCGCCGAGGAGCTGTACGGCGTCGACCGGCCCGCGGAGGTCCGGGCGGCCGTCGAGGAGGTGGCCGTGGGAAACCCGGTCAAGACCTGGGGCGAGACCCACCGTCTGTTCCCCTGGCGGGCGTTGCCCGACCCGTCGTACGACGAACCGGGGCTCTCCGGCGACCACGACTGTGTGCTCTGCACCTCGGCCGTCCCCGGGCTGACCGACCTGGCCGCGCGCGGGCCCGCCGCCCGTTACGTCTGGGACCTCGCCCGGCGTGAGGACAGCCGCTGGGTGGTGCCGTTCGGCGCCTCCGGGGTGCCCGGCTCACCCCATCACCGTGATCAACTGCCCCTGTGGCTCGGCGGCGACCTCGTCCCGGTCGTCACCGACTTCGAACAGCTCAGCAAGGAGAGCGATGTCTGACCTCCACGTCCACACGCAGGACGTCGACGACTTCGGCACCGTCCGTATCCGGGTGCTCGACGCCAAGGCCGACGCCGAGTTGGTGCACGGCTGGGTCAGCGAGGAGCGCGCCGCCTTCTGGGGCATGAACGGTCTCACCGAGGACCAGGTCGCCGAGATCTACGCCCACCTGGACACCCTCGACACCCATCACGCCTACCTCCTGGAGAAGGACGGCGAGCCGGTCGGGCTGCTCCAGACGTACGAACCCGAGGCCGACCGGGTCAGCGAGTGTTACACCGTGGAGCCCGGCGACATCGGCGTCCATCTGCTCCTCGCGCCCGCCGGAACCGACGGCGCTCGGGCCGGCTGGTCCTCCGCGCTGCTCGGCGCCGTCGCCGCGTACGTCCTGGTCGGCCTCGACCGGCGGCGGGTCGTCGTCGATCCCGACGTGCGCAACGAGAAGGCGATCGCCCGCTTCCTGCGCCAGGGGTTCGTGGCCGGGGAGCGGGTGGTGCTGCCGGAGATCGACATCCCGGACGTGTACCTCCCCGAGAAGCACGCCCAACTCGCCTTCCTGCGCCGGGAGGTAGCCTTCCCCGGGTGACCCCGGATGACCTCGTCGCCCACTACGGACTGGAACCGATCCCGCGCGAAGGGGGTCTGTTCCGCCGTACGTGGGAAGGCCCCGAGCGGGCCGACGGCCGCCCCGAGGGCACCGCCATAGTCGCCCTCCTCACCGCGGCGGACTTCTCCGCCCTGCACCGCCTGCCCGCCGACGAGACCTGGCACCACTACCTCGGCGACCCGCTGGAACTCCTCCTCCTCGCCCCCGACGGCACCTCACGCACCGCGGTCCTGGGCCCGGACGTCCTCGCCGGTCAGCACGTCCAGCTCACCGTCCCGGCCGGCACCTGGATGGGCGGCCGGACCCTCGGCGCCTGGACGTTCTTCGGGTGCACGATGGCCCCCGGGTTCACCTACGAGGGGTACGAGCACGGCGACTTGACGGGCCTCGTGGCGCGTTACCCCGCCGAGGCCGCCCGGATCGCGCGACTGTGCCGTCCATGAGACTCCTCGAAGGACAGGTCGCCCTGGTCACCGGCGCGGGCGGCGGCATCGGCCGCGGCATCGCCCTGCGCTTCGCCGAACGGGGCGCGGCGGCCGTCGCGGTCCACTGCCGTACATCGGTGGCGGCGGCGGAGGAAGTGGCGGAGCGGGTACGGGAGTCGGGCGCCCGTGCCGTCGTGCTGCGGGCCGATCTGCGGGACGAGGACGCGTGCCACCGGCTGGTGCGCGAGGCCGCCGAGTGGGGCGGCGGGCGCCTTGACGCGCTGGTCAACAACGCCGGTGTGCAGCCCGTCCGGACGCTGGCCGGGATGAGCGCGGACGAGTGGCGGGAGGTCGTGGACGCCAATCTGTCCAGCGCGTTCGCGTGCACGCAGGCCGCGGCCGAGGTCATGGGCGAGGGCGGGTCCGTCACCCACATCGCCTCCATCGAGGCGCACCGTCCCGCCGCCGGGCACGCCCACTACTCCGCCGCCAAGGCCGCCGTCGTCATGCACGCCCGGTCCGCCGCCCTGGAGTACGGCCCGCTCGGCATCCGCGTCAACAGCGTCTCGCCCGGCCTGATCGACCGGGAGGGGCTCGCCGGCGACTGGCCGCAGGGAGTGGCACGGTGGCTGGACAAGGCGCCCCTGGGACGGCTGGGCCGGCCCGAGGACATCGGCGACGCCTGCGTCTTCCTCGCCTCCCCGCTCGCCTCCTGGATCACCGGACAGGATCTGGTCGTCGACGGAGGAGTGTCGGCTCGGCCGACCTGGTGAGTGTTCCGGCCCGCGCGTACGTACATGTTCCGGAGCGGCGGGACGGAGTGCGGACGTGGAGCGTGACGGTGGCCGAGGTCGGCGGCGGTTTCAAGGGCTGGTGCTGCTGGGCACCGTGCTGGTCCTGCTCCTCTTCGGCGGCGCGGGACCCGCGTCCGCCCACGCCGCCCTCCGCGCCACCGACCCCGAGGACGGAGCCGTCCTCAAGTCGGCCCCCCGCCAGCTCACCCTGACCTTCACCGAGTCCGTCGGTCTGCTCGACGACTCCTTCCGCGTCCTGGACCCGAAGAACCAGCGGGTCCGCACCGGCGAGGCCGAGCATGTGCCGGGCCGTTCCGACACGGCCCGGGTGACCCTGCCGGCCAAGGGGCTCGGCGAGGGCACCTTCACCGTGGCCTGGCGGGTGGTCTCGGCGGACAGCCACCCCGTGTCGGGCGCGTTCACGTTTTCCGTGGGCAAGCCCTCGGCCACCACGGCGTCCGTGGACCCCGGCCCGGTCGAGAACCCGACGACGGCCGCCCTCTACAACATCGCCCGCTACCTGGCCTATCTCGCCGCGGCGCTGCTCATCGGCACGGCGGTGTTCCTCGCCGTCTGCCGTCCGGCGGACGCGACCGTCCTGCCCCGGCTGCTGTGGGCGGGCTGGTGGACGCTCACCGGGTCGACCGTCGCCCTGCTGCTGCTCAGGTCGGCCTACGAGACCGGGACGGCCCCGACCCTCGACGGCTTCGGCCGGACGCTGACGACCCGCCCCGGCCAGGTGTTGCTGGCCCGGCTGGCGCTGCTCGCGCTGACGGCGCTGTATCTGCGCTGGGTACGCAGGGCGTGGAGTGCCAAGGGCACCCGGATCGTCGGCGGTGTCCTCGCCGTCGCCCTGGCCCTGACCTGGGCCGCCGGTGAGCACGCCTCGGCCGGTATCCAGGTGCCGGTGGCGATGGCCTCCTCCGTGCTGCACGTCCTCGCGATGGCGGCCTGGCTGGGCGGCCTCACCGCCCTGATCACCACCCTGTACCGGGCGTCGGTGGTCGAGGCCGGCACGGTCGCCCGCTTCTCCCGGCTCGCCTTCGCCTGTGTGACCGTCCTGGTCGTGACCGGCGTGTACCAGTCCTGGCGCGGCCTCGGCTCCTGGGCGGCGCTGACCGGGACCTCGTACGGCCGTCTGCTGCTCTTCAAGCTCACGGCGGTGGTCGTGCTGCTCGGGGCGGCCGGGCTGTCGCGGCAGTGGGCGGCACGGCTGGTGACGGTGGACGCCGAGAGCGTCGTACGCGCATCGGAACGGGTGCCGGAGCCGGTGGGCGGGCCCGCGCTGCCCCTGCCGGAGAGGACCGCGCAGGAGCCCGGTGACGGCGGCTACCGGCGGGGGCTGCGGCGGTCGGTCGCCGTCGAGGTCACCGTGGGGGTCGTCGTGCTGATGCTGACGACCGTGCTGACCGGCACGCTGCCCGGGCGGGCGGCGGAGGAGGCGAGCGCCGTGGCCCCGGCCGGCGGGCTGCCCGTCGCCTCGGTCATCAACGTGCCCTTCGACATGGGCGCCGCCGGGCGCGGGACCGTGCAGATCACCCTCGACCCGGGGCAGGTCGGCCAGAACCAGATCCAGGCCGTGGTGTTCGGCGCCGACGGCGGCTTCGCGACCGTCCCCGAGCTGCGGCTGACCTTCACGCTCCCGTCCCAGGACATCGGCCCCCTCGACGCCCGGCTCAGCGACCGCGGCGGCTACTGGGGCACGAACGACTTCAGCCTGCCCCTCGCCGGCACCTGGACCATGCGGACCACCGTGCGGATCTCCGAGACCGACCAGGTCAGCGAGACGGACTCGGTCGAGATCAGGTAGCGGGCCCGGAGGGTCCGTTCGACGGGTCGAAGGCCATTCGGGCCTTCGGCCCGATCTTGTATGTGTCGGTCACGTTTCCACAAAGGTGCCATTCCACTCTTGACGCATGACAGGACATACGGCTGTCATTACGCAACCGTGTTCGGTCAAGTTGATTTCTGGTCGTTTACGACGGACTTCAGCATTCCCCTTCGCCCTGCCTGGCCGAACCCTGCCCACAGGAGCCGTTCATGTCCGACCTCCACCTCCCCTCGCCCAGCCGCCGCACCCTGCTGCGCGGCATAGGCGGCGCCGCCGTACTCGGCGCCGGCATCCCCCTGCTCAGCGCCTGCGGCGGCAGCGGCGCGGCCGCCGACCCGAAGACCGTCAGCCTCGGGTCCAACGGCTCCGACGCGGTGCCGAAGAAGGCGTACGCCGAGATCTACGCGGCCTTCAAGAAGCAGTCCGGGATCACGGTCGACGTGAACACCAAGGACCACAACACCTTCCAGGAGCAGATCAACGCCTACCTCCAGGGCACGCCGGACGACGTGTTCAACTGGTTCGCCGGGTACCGCATGCAGTTCTTCGCGGCCAAGGGCCTCGCCACCCCGCTCGACGACGTGTGGGCGAAGATCGGGGACAACTTCCCCGAGGCGATGAAGAAGCTCAGCAAGGGCGCGGACGGCAAGTACTACTTCGTCCCGCTGGACACCTACCCGTGGGCGGTCTTCTACCGCAAGAGCGTCTTCCAGAAGCACGGCTACACGGTCCCCACCCAGTGGGACGAGTTCGTCGCGCTGTGCAAGCAGATGAAGAAGGACGGCCTGGTCCCGATCGCCTTCGGCGACAAGGACGCCTGGCCCGCCCTCGGCACCTTCGACCAGCTCAACTTCCGTACCAACGGCTACGACTTCCATGTCGACCTGATGGCCGGAAAGGCATCCTGGACCGACGCCAAGGTCCGCAAGGCGTTCGACCTGTGGGCCGAGATCCTCCCCTACCACCAGGACGGCGCCGTCGGCCGCACCTGGCAGGACGCCGCCCAGAGCATGCTCTCCGGCAAGGCCGGCATGTATCTGCTGGGCTCCTTCGTGGGCCAGCAGGCCACCGACAAGACCATCGCGGACGACCTCGACTTCTTCGCCTTCCCGGAGATCAGCCCCGAGTTCGGGCAGGACACCGTCGAGGCGCCGACCGACGGCTTCATGATGAGCAAGAGCCCGAAGAACCACGCGGGCGCCGTCAAGCTCCTGGAGTTCCTCGGCACTCCGGAGGCCGAGGCCATCTACCTCAAGGCCGACTCCAGCGTGGTCGCCGCCGCCGGCACCGCGGACACCTCCTCGTACACCGCCCTGCAGAAGAAGGCGTACGACATGATCAGCGGCGCGAAGAGCCTCACGCAGTTCATGGACCGCGACAGCCGCCCCGACTTCACCTCGACGGTGATGCAGCCCGCGCTCCAGAAGTTCATCCGGGACCCCAAGGGCATCGACGGCATCCTGTCCTCGGTCGAGCGCCAGAAGAAGACGATCTTCGCCTCCTCATGACGACCGGCACCGAGACCACCGAGACCCCCAAGGCGACGCCCCTCGCGTCGCCTTCGGGCGTTGCCCCGCGCAAGAGGCCGACGGGCCACCGCCGCCTCCTCACCCGCCGCGACCGGATCACCCTCGGTCTGATGGCGGGCGTGCCGACGATCCTGCATGTCGCCCTGGTGTGGCTGACGGCTCTGGCGTCGATCGCTTTGGCGTTCACGACCTGGGACGGCATTGGGTTCGACTCGATCAAGTGGGTCGGCCTGGACAACTTCCGTGAACTGTTCACCACCAACCCGCAGTTCTGGCCCGCTGTCCAGCACAACGTGATCTGGTTCGTGGTGCTGATCCTGCTGCCCACCCCGTTCGGCCTGTTCCTGGCCGTGCAGCTGGACAAGAAGATCCGGTT